>NZ_JAAOKO010000004.1:0-409871 GCF_018320795.1 Stenotrophomonas sp. PE591 | reverse complement strand
GATGGGGTTGCCGGCCAGCGGCCGGCACTACCGAAGCAGAGGCGGTTGACCCGCCGGTGGTAGAGCCGGCCGCTGGCCGGCTGCGCGTGATCACGATGGTGATCGGGTTGCCGGCCAGCGGCCGGCACTACCGAAGCAGAGGCGGTTGACCCGCCGGTGGTAGAGCCGGCCGCTGGCCGGCTGTGCGTGATCACGATGGATGATCGGGTTGCCGGCCATCGGCCGGCACTACCGAAGCAGAGGCGGTTGACCCGCCGGTGGTAGAGCCGGCCGCTGGCCGGCTGTGCGTGATCACGATGTTGATCGGGTTGCCGGCCAGCGGCCGGCACTACCGAAGCAGAGGCGGTTGACCCGCCGGTGGTAGAGCCGGCCGCTGGCCGGCTGTGCGTGATCACGATGGATGATCGGGTTGCCGGCCAGCGGTCGGCACTACCGAAGGGGCGGCGGCACCGGTGCGGCGCCGCCGCGGTACATCAGCTGCGCGCGAACGCGAGCAGGTCGGCGTTGAACTGGTCGGCGTGGGTGACGGTCAGGCCATGCGGCGCACCGGCGTACACCTTCAGCTCGGCATCCTTGATGATCTGCGAGGACAGCTTCGCCGAGGCATCGAACGGGACGATCTGGTCGTCATCGCCGTGCACCACCAGCGCCGGCACGTCGATCTTCTTCAGGTCCTCGGTGTAGTCCACTTCCGAGAATTCGTGCACGCAGTCGTACTGGCCCTTGACGCCGCCGAGCATGCCCTGCAGCCAGAACGAATCACGCATGCCCTGGGTAACGGTATTGCCATCGCGGTTGGCACCGAAGAACGGTGTGGTCAGGTCCTTGAAGAACTGCGAGCGGTCACCGCCCGTGCCCTTGCGGATGCCGTCGAATACTTCCAGCGGGGTGCCGGCCGGATTGGCGTCGGTTTTCAGCATCAGCGGCGGCACGGCGCCGACCAGCACCACTTTTGACACGCGCTTGCTGCCGTGGCGGCCGATGTAGTGGGCCACTTCGCCGCCGCCGGTGGAATGGCCGACCAGGATCGCGTCCTTCAGGTCCAGCGCCTCGATCACCGCGGCCAGGTCATCGGCGTAGGTGTCCATGTTGTTGCCATCCCAGGTCTGGCTCGAACGGCCGTGGCTGCGACGGTCGTGGGCGATCACGCGGAAGCCGTTCTGGCCCATGAACAGCATCTGCGGGTCCCAGGCATCGGACGACAGCGGCCAGCCGTGGGCGAACACGACCGGCTGGCCGGTGCCCCAGTCCTTGTAGAAAATGCGGGCGCCGTCGGCGACGGTGACGTAATTGCTCATTGCGGGTTCCTTGGCGGAAGGGAGGGAAGGCACTGGCAGCGGTGCCGGGGCCCTCGGCAGTACATCGCAGTGCACTTCGGACGGCTTGCACGGCTGTGCTGGATTGCCCGGACTGTGACGCGTATCGCTCTGGCATGAAGCGGCCACCGCGCAGACGATGGCGGCAGCCTGGTCGAGGAGCCCGCGATGCCGAGAATGCGATGCAGCCCACTGTTGTGCCTGATGCTGGCCACGGCGGTTCATGCGCAGACCAACGTCTACAAATGCGTGGACGGGCCACATCCGGTCTATCAGCAGACACCCTGCCAGGGGCATGCGGAATGGCGCTGGGAGGTGCCCGAGGAGCAGTCGCTGTCACGCGGACCGGTGCCAAAGCCGGCCGGCGCGGGCAGCGCGGTGCCGGCGCGACCGCGCACCGTGCGCTCGGGGTGGCCGCAGGCCGCGCTGATACCCATCAGCACGGACCCCAGGGCCTGTGAGCGCGCACGACAGCGCCGCGGGGAGGTGCTGGCCAAGGTCAAGCGCCTGGACTTCGTACAGCGTCGGCAGCTCGATGACGCGGTGTACGACGCGTGCCGCTGAATCCGGTAATGATGGAAACGACAACGGCGCCCAAGGGCGCCGTCGTGCGGGACTACTGTGCGCTGGCCTTCAGCGCCCGTCGCTGGCGGCAGCCGGTGCCGGCGAGGGCACGCCTTCCGGCTTGGGCAGGCTCAGCTCCGGGTTGCCCTGTTCGGCCTGCAGGATCTGGATGCGGCGCTGCAGGGCATCCAGCTGGCTGTTGGTGCTCTGCACGTCGGTGCTGAGGCTGACTGCCTGCTGCTGCGCCTGCTGCAGGGCGGCGCTGACCTGGGCCGACTGCGCCTGCTGCTGTTCCATTTCCTGCTGCAGGGTGCGCAGGCGCTCCTCGTTGTAGGCCACCAGGCGCTCGGTGTAGCGCTTGCCGGCTTCCAGGCGGGTCGTATCGATGTAGACCTGCGCCAGCTGTTCCGATTGCTGGGCAAAGGTGCGGTAGACGCGCTCGGCGTTGTCGACCGCATCGGTCTTGATCACCCGCCAGAAGTTCTTCTCCTGGAACAGGGCGACGTAGTAGGTCAGGGTGTTGGCGTTGAACAGCAGGCTGGCGCCATAGTTGCCGTTGTAGGTCGTGCGCAGCTCGGTCAGCTGGCGCGAATCCATCAGCTGCTTGAGCTCGTCAACGGTGTTGCGCACCACCGGCGCGCTGCGTGCGGCCGGCTCTGCGGCTGCTTCGCGGTCGCCACGGGCAGCCATGGCCGCCGGTGCCACCAGCATCATGGCCACGGCCAGCAGTGCCGCGCCGCGCGCGTGCCGGGCGAAGACCGCGCCCCCTGAAGTTTCTCGCATGTCTAGACCATCCACGGATGAGTGTGGGTTGAGATGAAGGTGGTTCCCCGCCGGGAGTCTAGCATGGGCGCGGGCACCGCCAAGGGCGCCCGTCACGGGTCAGTAGACCAGCTGCGCCACGCTGCACTGGATGGACTGCACGTTGACGTCGGTGCGGCCGAGTTCCAGGCCCAGCACGCTCGCCAGCAGGTTGGTCAACAGGGTGCCGACGCTGTTGAGCACCGGCCGCAGGGCGGTCAGGATCGGCTTGAGCAGCGTGCACAGCAGGCCGCTGCAGCTCACGCTGCCATCCGGATTGGTGACGCCGGTTCCACCGGTACCATCGAGGAAGCCGGCCGGCGCGGTCTGGATGTACGAGGCCAGGTTGTTGCGTACACACCCGTTGTAGTCGATCAGGTTGCCCAGCAGGCTGTCGCAGCGGTTGATCAGCAGGCCGCCCACCAGCGATCCCAACAGCCCATCGAGCACGCCCAGTCCCTGGCCGGTGACGGTCACCTTGAACGCGTCCCAGACCGGACCGTCCTTGTGGCAGGTGGCCAGGTTCAGCAGGCCGCAGGCGTAGGGCAGGCCTCCGGGTACGGTCCAGCTGTTGAGCGGGGCCAGTTGCCGGCTTGCGTCTCCATCGCGCAGCAGTGGAATCAACTTGTCCACCTCATAGCGGGTGTTCGGCGGGAAGGTGGCCTGCAGGTAGCGGTCGGCCAGTGCCTTGGCGGTGTCGTTGGCGCTCATGCCCTGCTTGGGTGAGCTGAGCATGCCCGACAACACGCGCAGCAGTTCATTGACCAGGTCCGACACCGCGTTGCCCACTGCAAGTGGATTGATCCGGGTCGAAGCGGTCTCGCCGGCGGCAAGGGTCAGGTTCTGCGAGCTGGTCAGGGCGGGCAGGGTGATCCTGTCATTGATCAAGGGTTGTCCGAGTAGTCTCAGCAACTGCTCGTTCTTCAGGGTGGCGTCGCAGACATTGCTCCTGGAAAAGCGTTGCGCCGGGTCGACATTACCGACGCAGGCGCGCAGCACCGACGAATCGACCTGGATGGTGGCCTTGGGTGGACTGGCGCCGCACTGGATACCGGTCAGCGTGCCCATCGCGTTGGCGACATCGACATGCAGTGGCAGGTGCAGGCGCGTGCCGAGCAGGTTCAGCAACGGGCCCACCGCGAACAGGTTGTTGCTGTCCACGTCCACCATCAGCCGCACCTGCGCGTTGTACGCGCGTGTGCCGATACCACCGATGGCGATCGAGGGCGGTTCCACCACGCCGGCCTGGATGTTGATGCCCAGCAGGTCCAGTCCCTTCACCGCAACGCCATTGCCGTCGTTGGCGATGGAGATGGCGGTACTGATCAGGTTGAGCACGTTGACCTTCGTTTCCAGCGCGCTGCCGACCGTGCCATCGGGCGAGACCACTTCGGCGAACAGACCGCCGCCACCGGACTGGCTGCCCAGCACGATGTTGAGCTTGTTGATGTCCAGCTGGGTGGCGACCAGATCGGACAGTGCACGCAGCTGTACGCCCACGGTGCTGTCGCGGCCGACCACGGTGGCGGTGGCATCGACCAGCTGTGCCAGCGAGACTTTGTTGACCGACAGCAGCCGGTTGAAGTCAGCCACGCTGAGGTTGGCGCTGACCGGGATGTTCAGCGCCTTGAGCAGACCCGACGGCGTGATGTTGGCCTGGGCGAGGCCGTCATAGGACAGCACGGTGGCATTGGTCACATCCAGGCCGACCAGGCGCAGGGTCGACAACAGTACCGAGTCGCCATTGGTGCGCAGCAGCTGCGAACCGACCGCGAATACTGCAGTGGGCTCCGAACGGCGGGCTACGGCCTCCACGCTGACGGTGGGCAGGCCGGTGTTCTGGCCGAAGAACGGCAGCACGCTGCGCTGCGCGACTACCTGCACGGCATTGCGCGGGTTGCTGGCATCGACGGTGGTGACGAAGCGGTTCGACGTGCTGCGTGTGGCGCTCCAGTTGCCGCAGCGGATCTGCACGGTGCCTGCAAACCTGTTCTGGGTGACCGCGCTCTGCCGCGCTGCACTGTTGTCGCTGTTGTCAGACGTGCACAGCTCCAGCCGCTGTGCACCGGCCAGTGCAGCGAGGTCCGCGACTTTCTGTGCGTCACGCTTGGCCCAGAACAGATAGCCGATCTCTACCAGGCCCAGCATGGCGAGCAGCGCCAGCATGACCAGCATCATGGTGACCGACATGCCGCCGCGTGGGCGGCCGAAACTGAACTGGCGTGGGCGTTTCATGGCCTACCTCAGCGTCCCGATGAGGATGATCCCTTGGACTTGGCGACATCGGTTTCAAAGAAGTCCGGGATCTCGTGTTCGAAGCTCTTCATGTAGCGGGCGTAGCTCAACGTAGCCTGGTCGCCGAGGATCGGCAGGCGTTGCCCGGCCTGCTGCCCTGATGCCTGCAGGCGGAACAGGTCGCGCGTGGTGTCGCCGATCTGGCTGCGGACGGGTCGCGCGGCTGCAGCGTTGCCGTCGGTGGTGGCGACCGCTGCAGGCGCCGCCTGCGGCACCGGTGCCGGCGGGGTCGCCAGGTCCACGGTGGCCAGTGACTCGGACTGCAGCGGCTGCGAAGCCGGCGCAGCGGGCGTGCTGCCGCCAAGCATCTGCCCGGTCAGGGGTTGCTGCTGCGCCTGCGCGCCGCCGGTCAACAGCAGGCAGGCCAGTGCAGGCAACAGGTGTCGGGTCAGGGGCATGGCGCTCATGGAGTGTTTCCGTTCGGCTGATCGGAGGTGCTGAAGCGTTCCAGCATCGAGGGCGGCAGGCGCTGCGGATCGCGTTCATCGCGGCTGTCGCGGTGTGGTTCCGCCGCCAGTCGCGCGGCGCCGGGCCGGTTGCTGGCGGCAGCGCTTGCGGTAGCACGCGCAGGGGCCGGCACGACTGCGGCAGCTGCCGCGGCGGCCTGGCGCTGCTGCAGGCGAGCACGGATCTGCGCGGCCTGTTGCTGGATGCTGCGGCGGGTGTCCTCGTTGAGGTTGGCCTGTCCGGCGAGGCGCTCTGCAGTGGCGGTGTCGCCACGCAGCACCGCCCACAGGGCGAGGTTGGCGGTGGCCTTGGCATTGCCTGGAGACAGCTCCAGCGCCTTGGCCAACGGTTCACGCGCCTGTTCGAACTGACCTGCACGCAGACGTGCATAGCCGAGATCGCCCAGGTAATCGGTGTTCAATGGCTGCAGCTGCGTGGCCCGGGCCAGTGCCTCCTCGCTGCCGCCATCGTCGTCACGGCGCGCGGCGATCAGGCCCAGGCCGTGTGCGGCGGCAGCGGCCTGCGGGCCACTGGAGAGCTCGCGGTACAGGGCGATGGCAGCGTCGGCCTGGCCGGTCTCGCGCAGGGCGTCGGCCTGCAGCAGGCGCAACGCCGGCGGGTCGCCATAGCGCTGGCGGAAGGCATCGACGTGGGCCAGCGAGGCATACCAGGCACCCTGCTGCTGCATGCGCCCGATCAGTTCCAGGTAGGCATTGCGGCTGTCCTGCGGCGCCGGTTCGGGCGCGGCCAGGCTGGGCGCGCGCAGGTACTTCGGCGTTGTCGACGCACAACCACTGGCGACGGCGGCAAGGGCGAGCAACAGGCAGGAGGTGCGCAGGGCAGGCATCAGGGCGATCCCATCTTGGACATGGTGGTGGCCAGCGCGACCAGCGCCGGTCCGGCAAGAACCAGCATCAGCGCTGGCAGCAGGGTAAGCATCATCACCACGGTCATCTTCACCGAGAGTTTGCCAACCTTTTCCTTCAGGGCGTTGCGGCGCTGTTCGCGCAACCGGATGCTGAACTGCCGCAGTGGTTCCTGCACTGCGCCGCCGTGCGCGTGCACCTGCAGGATCAACTGCATCAGGCTGGTCAGGTCATCATCCGCGTAGACCTCGCTCAGCCGGCGCAGGGACTGCGCGCGCGTGCGGCCATGGGTGTACGCGACGTTGGCCTCCTGCAACTCGCCGCCAAGCACCGGCAACGCGTCGCGCAGCTTGTCGCCCAGCGTCTGCAGGCTCTGGTCCATGCTGAAGCCCACGCCCTGCAGCAGGCGCAGCAGGTCGATCAGCAGGGGCAGCTCGTTGTCGACGGCGCGCCGGCGCCGCTTCACCCACGAAGAGAGGATGAACTTCGGCAGCAGCAGGCCTGCCGCGAGCGCACCGATCACAACCATCATCCTGGCCAGGCCCTGGGCGCTGCTGAACGCCAGGGCCAGCACCAGCACCAGCACGCCCAGCAGCAGGCGCAGGCCGAGATAGATGGCGGTGCCACGACGTGTGTTCCAGCCCGCCAGGTCCAGCAGCAGCCGGTCTTCATTGGCCAGCAATGCAGATTCCAGGCGGCCGCCACTGAGCGCGCGCCCGAAGCGTTCCAGCCAACCCAGCGAATCACGGCGCGCGGCCTCCGTGTCGCGCGCCTCATCCCGCGGTTGCAGTGCGGTCTTCAAGGTGGCCGAAGTGCGCTGTTCGCGATGGCTGCGTACCCATCCGGCGATGCCCAGCAGGGCAACACCGGCGGCCAGAACCAGCAGCGACAGGGCAAACCAGGTGCTGGCGCTCATCGGGCACCTCCGTGGCGGATCCGGGTGGTCATAGCGACTTGGCCAGGCGGTAGAGCAGGAAAGCGCCAAACAGCTCCAGCCCCAGCGCGATCAACAGGATCTTGTGACCCAGCGGATCGTGCAGCACCGGCTGGAAAAATTCGGGGCTCGATATGGCCATCAGCACCGCGCTGGCCGGTGGCAGCAGGCCGAGCACCCAGGCTGACATGCGGGTTTCCGACGTGGTCGCGGCCAGCTCCTGCTGGGCCTGCTCCAGGTCGCGCATGAAATCGCCCATGCGCTGCAGGATCTGATCGGAGCGTCCGCCGATGCGTACGCTGACACCAATCACGACGGACAGCACCTTGAGCACATCCATCCGGTAGGGCTGTGCCGCCAGGCTCAGGGCACGGTCCAGGTCCATGCCGCTGCGCGCGTAGCGCACGGTGGTGTCCAGCAGTCCGCGCAGCGGCGCGCTGGTCTGCATCGATGCCACCTGGAAGGCAGCCTGCAGGCTGTTGCCGAGCGCGGTCAGCCGCACCAGGTTGTCGAGGAAGTCGGGCAGCTGGTGCAGCAGCTGTGCACGCAGTTTCGTGGTGCGGCGCATGACCCACAGCCAGCAGGCCAGCAGGTACAGCAGCAGGGTCAGGGGGAACATCCACGCCGTACCGAGCCTGAGCATGGCCACGACCGAAAGCACCAGTCCCGGCACCAGCACCATGATGGGCAGCTTCCAACCCGTCTGCAGGCCCGCACGTTGCAGCAGGCCGTCCAGCGGCAACACCCGGCGCCCGGCACTTGCCGGTCGCGCCGGGTGGTTGGCGGCGGCTACGGATGCCCCGGCCGGGGCTCCGCCACTGGCGCCTCCGCGAGCCAGCTGCTGCTCGGCGTGCTGCAGCGAAGCCTGGCGTTGCTCCCGGTTGCTGGCGGTGCCCCACAGCCATACCGCAAGCGCCAGCAGCACCGAGATGATGCTCAGTACACCCAGCAGCAGGCCCGTGCCCATGCTCAGAAATCTCCGTACAACGATTCGCGCAACTGCTGCCGGAACGGCTCCAGCTTGTGCGAATGCGGGTGGAAGCCCAGTCCGATCCAGCGATCGATTTCCTTGCCGTTGCCATCGATCTGCAGTTCGTGACGGAACATTTCCTGGGTCGTGATCAGGTTGTCACTGACACCGGTGATTTCCGTGATCGAGACCAGCACGCGCCGGCCGCTGCCCAGCCGCGAGATCTGCACGATGAAGTCGATGGCGCTGGCGATCTGCCGGCGCAGGCTGTCCTCGCTGCCCTGGAACCCGGCGAACCCGGCCAGCATCTCGATGCGGTACAGGCAGTCGCGCGGAGAGTTGGCATGGATGGTCGCCATCGAGCCGTCATGGCCGGTGTTCATCGCCTGCAGCATTTCCAGTACCTCGGCGCCGCGCACCTCGCCGACCACGATACGGTCCGGGCGCATGCGCAGGCTGTTGCGGACCAGGTCGCGGATGCTCACCGCGCCATGGCCTTCGGCGCCACCGATGCGGCTTTCCAGGCGGACCACGTGCGGGTGGTTGAGTGACAGTTCGGCGGTGTCCTCGACGGTGATCACGCGTTCGTTCGGCGGCACGTAGCTGGCCAGTGCGTTCAGCAGTGAAGTCTTGCCGGAACTGGTGCCGCCGGACACCAGAATGTTGCAGCGGCCCAGCACCATGGCCTTCAACAGCGCCTGCATCGGCGCATCGAAGGTGCCCTTGGCCAGCAGCTCGTCCGGGGTGAACGGATCCTTGCGGAACTTGCGGATGGAGACCATCGGCCCATCCACTGCCAGCGGCGAGATGATCGCGTTGAGGCGGCCACCGTTGGGCAGGCGCGCATCGACCATCGGGTTGGAGTCGTCCAGTCGGCGGCCCAGCGGCGCGAGGATGCGGCGAAGGATGCGCAGCAGGTGGGTGTCGTCGGTGAAACGCTGGGTGGCGCGCTTGAGCTGTCCTCCCTGCGAGACATGCACATCCTTGAACCCATTGATCAGGATGTCCTCGATCGTCGGGTCGTGCAGCAGGTCGTCGAGCGGGCCGAAGCCGGTCAGCTCCTTGACCAGGCCTTCGGCCACCACCTGCATCTCCTCCTCGTTGATCGGGATGCGCCATTCCTGGATGAAGCCCACCGTCTGCACCTGCACCCAGCGGGCGATGGTGTCAGGGGCCCAGGAATCGATGTCGATGCGCTCGTCCTCGATGCTGTTGAGCAGGTGCTCATGGGCGGCCGACAGCACCTTCTGGTACTGCTCGGTCTGCGCGAACGGCAGGTGGGCCGGGGCGCCGTCGGGCAGCACCGGGCGGGTGGCGGCATGTGGGAACGGGGTTACCTTGTCTTCCATTGCGATCCACCCAGGGCAAGGGAGAGTCTTTCCCGCAGGCCATGGGCCTGGACCGGGCAGGCAGCCGGATCCAGGCGCGACACAAGCGGGGCGAGGGCACGCAGGTAGGGGTCGCGCGGTGCGTCCTGCAGCAGCAGATGTCCCTGGCTGGCCGCCAGGCGCACGCGCGGGCGTTCAGGCAGCGTGGCCAGCAGTGGCACTTCGAATCGGCGTGCGATCTGGTCGGGACTCATGCCGCTGCTGTCGTCGTGGCGGTTGATCACCAGCTGCAGGCGCTTCTCCCGTTCGCGCTGGCCGGCCAGGTGCTTCAAGGCCTGGTCGAGCGATACCAGCGTGGCGATCGAGGCGTCCGTGACCAGCCAGATCTCGTCGGCCTGGTCCAGCAACAGCGGCGGTAGCTGCCGCAGCGGGCAGCCACCGGCATCGCACAGCACGCTGGCGAATACGTGGCGCAGGCGCTGCAGCAGCGCAGCCGGATCGGATGGCGGCACCGCATCGCTGCCGCTGGCGCGGTCCAGCAGCACCAGGCCGGTGTCATGGCGAGCCATCGCAGTGCGGGCGAGGGTGGCGTCGATGCGGCTGGCGTTGCGCAGCGCGTCTTCGTAATGGAAGCGGCTGTCCAGGTTGAGGTACAGCGCGAGGTCACCCGAAGGCTGGGCCAGCTCCATCAGCAGGCCGTCCTGCTGCAGCGCCTCGCCCTGCGCCAGCGCACGGGTCTGCTGTGCCAGCACCGAAAGATGCGCGGCCAGCGTACTGGTGCCCACTCCGGCGCGCACGCCCAGCAGCACGATCAGGCGCGCCTTGTGCGCGTGCTGCGCGGCGGCAGCCGGTCGCGGCGACAGGGCGCGGCGCAGCGCGGCCTCGATGCCGACGTTGTCGCTGTCCAGGTCCAGCACGTCGCGCAGGCCCGCCCGCAATGCAATGACGATGCCTTCCACCTGGCCGGTACTGGTGGCACCGACGGCAACCAATGCAAGATCCGGTTCGGTCTGTTGCAGTTGCTGCGCCAGCACGCTGGAGGCGGCGGCATGTTCAGGGCGGAAATCCAGCAGCACAAGGCTCTGCGGCCCGCGTTGCAGGTCCAGAGCGGAGGTCGGCGTGCTGCTGTCCTGCCAGTGCAGGGTAGTGGTCGGCGGCAGTTTGGCCGCCAGCCGGGGCAGCAGTTCGCGATCCATTCCGTACAGGACCAGATTCATCGGCGGTCCTTGCGGATGCAGCGGCTGGGCAGTGGCGTAGGGCATGGGCGTGGTATCGCAGGCATCATGGAATCAGCGTGAGAAGCCGGGTACCGGGTCCTGGCTGATGGGACCCAGCAGCCAGGCGCCCCATTCGGGCATGTGCGGCTTGGCCTCGCGTTCGCCAGGCAACGGCAGCTCGGTGTTGCGCGCCAGCGGCTGCACCAGCCGCGGCGTGACGATGATCACCAGCTCCTTGTCCTGGCGCTTGTAGTCGAAGTTGCGGAAGAACGAGCCGATGATCGGCAGGTCGCCCAACAGCGGGATCTTGCCGACGTTGGAGACGACATTGGAGCTGACCAGGCCGCCGATCACGAAGCTCTCGCCATCGCCCAGTTCGACCGTGGTGTCGGCACGGCGCGTGGTGATCGAGGGAATCTGCACGCCATTGAGGGCAATGGCGTTGCTGTAGTCCAGATCACTGGCTTCCGGTGCGACCTTCAGCGCGATGCGGTTGGGGGCCAGCACCGTTGGTGTCACCGTCAGGCCGATGCCGAACGGTTTATAGGTGATGGTGGTGGTGCCCAGGCCCTGCGGTTCCAGGATCGGCAGTTCGCCGCCAGCCAGGAAGCTGGCGCTCTGGCCGGATAGTGCGACCAGGGTAGGTTCGGCCAGCACGCGCGCCATGCCGTTGCTCTGCAACAGGTCGACATCGGCGTTCCACAGGCCCTTGGTCGAGCCGAACACCAGCCGGAACGCCGAAGAGATGGGCGACTCGGCCTCATTGCCGGAGTTGCCTTCCTTCATGCCCGGCAGGATGCCGGTGTTGCCCGGTAGCTGGCCGCCCGGGCGGGCGAAGCCGTAGGCGAAGCTGCCATTGCGGTTCTGGAAGCTGATACCGATCTGCTTCAACGCGGTCTTGTTGAATTCGACCACCTTGACCTCGACCTGCACCACGCCGCCGCTGCTGACCGTCGACGCGTCGGCAAGCAGCCCGTCCTTGCCCAGCGCCATGGCCGCGGTCTTCTGTTCCTGCATGTGCGAGAGCACGCTATCGGTGCTTCCCTGCAGCAGGCCCTGGTTGTCCTGCTGGGTGAACACCAGCCCGTTGGAGCCTGCGTCTGCCGCGCCCTGCACGGCACTCTGCACCCGCACCTGCAGGCGTTGCGGCTCGGCCTGCTTGCGGTGCCACAGCAGGAGGGTCGTCGTACCCGGCGCTTTCCCGACCAGCAGGGCCTGCCGCTGCCCACGCAGCATCACGATATCGGCGACGCCTGGGTCGGCGATGGCGACCCGTTCCAGGTCGGCCGGAAGCGTCCACGGGCGCTGCTCACGCGCCTGCAACACGAGATCGTCTGCGGCCACGCTTGTTGCCGGAGCCAGCAGCACCAGCAGCAGGGCCAGCCAGCACTGGCGGGGGGAGGGGCGTGGGCGGCGGCGTTCGGTCATGGATGCGCTCGATGCAGGTCAAAGGGAACCGCGGGGGGCGGAGCTGTCGCCACGGATGATCTCGATGCCCGACGCACGCGGTGCGCTGCGTCGAGCCGCCGGCGCATGCACCGGCGGCTGCGGGTTGCTGCGGGCTGCGCTGTTGCCGCGGCCGGCCAGGGCATCACCATCGATGCCGGCGAAGGCGTGGTTCTCCGGCCGCTGCAGTGCGAGCTGCTGTTCGGCATCGAGGCCACGCACGGGATCGATCACGCCACGCGCCTGTGGGAACAGTGCAAGGTCGGGTTGCCCCGTATCGGCAGGGTTGCGCAGGGCAAGGAACAGCTTTCCCTGCTGCGCACCCAGCAGCAGCCGGTTGGCATCGGCCACCGGCACTGCCAGCACCGCACTGCGTGCCGGCTGAGTGGCCTCGTTGCCCGAGCCATGATTGCTGCCATTGCCGGTGATGTCGGCGGCGCGGGGATCGTTGCGGGTATCGCCTTCGTTGCCGGCGACGGCATCGCCGGTGACCGGAGCGATGTCCTGTTGACCGTAGCTGAGTACGCGCAGCCGGGACAGCAGCAGGCGGGTCTGCGCGGCCTCTGCCGGACCGCTGGCGTTGGGCTGGGCATTGCGCAGGTTGAGGAAGACATCGACGAAATCACCCGGCAGGATGCGGTTTCCGGCGCCGACCAGTTCGTCCACCGGGACGGCCAGCGCGCGTTCGCCCGGACGCAGCTGCAGCGAGAATCCCTGTGCCAGGGCGCCGCTGCTGATGGCGGTGCCCTCGGCGATGTCCTGCACCGGTACCTTGCCGACCACGGCCGAGATGCTGGTGGCAGCACCGGCTACCGCCGTGGTCCGCTGCGCAAGGCGCACTCCATTGGCAGAGATCGGTTCGCCGGCCGGCAGTCGGGCCACCGCCTCTACCACGGTGATCGCCTGGGCTTCGCTCTGCGCGACCGGGGCAACCGTGGCCGGCGCGGCCTGCTTGCGCCCGATCATCAAGGCGATCACCGCCAGCAGCACGGCCAGCCCGATCAGGGCGACGGCAGCGATGCGGGTCAACTTGAGCATGGAACCGTCTCCTGTGCCGATGGTCAGTTGCCGCTGCCGAGGTCGAGCTGGGCGACCGCGACACTACGGATGGGGGCCTGCATCACCCACTTGTATAGCGTGGCGGTGCCCGGCAGGAAGGGGTGGCTGGCGTAGTCGTAGCTGACGGTCACCGTCATGCACTGGGCAGTGGCCAGGCCGGCGCAGGGTGCCTGCGCGGAGACAACGATTGCGTTGCTGCCGCCATTGCTGCAGTCGACACCCTGTCCAGAGAATTTCAACAGCCACTGCATCGAACTGCGGGCTGCTACGCAGGCTGCGGTACGCCGTTCATTGGCGCTGCCATAGCGCAACGAAGCGCGAGCGCCCTCGGCCGAGGCCGTCGCCAATGTCTGTTGCGCGGCCATGATCATCACGCCGGAGAACGTGAACAGCAGCAGTGGCAGCAGGCCCAGCATGAGCATCAGGGCAAATTCGATGCTGGCTGCACCGCGTTGACGCCGTGGATTGCGGATGTTCATGCCACACCTCCATAGACGCTTGCCAGGACCCAGCCGATGCCGGTGATGGCCAGGTAGGCTGCGTAGGGAATGCCATGTCGTCCCTGGCGCGCGGCCTGCATGTCGCGCAGGGCGGGGTGCGATTGCCATTGGCTGCTGGCGCGGTTGACCTGCATCTGAAGGCCCGTGGGCAGCATCACGCCCAGGCGGCGGCCGACAATGATCACTGCCGCGTGCAGGCCGGCCGCGAGACTGGCCACCATCCAGATCGGCAGCAGGGCTTTCCAGCCCAGCATCAGCCCCAGTACCGCGAAGAACTTGACGTCACCGGCGCCCATCCAGCGGATGGCATAGAACGGCAGCAGGGCGACCAGGCCGAGCGCCGCGCCCGCCGCGTGGGCAGGCCACGGCTGGCGCGGCGTGCTGAACTGCCCCGCGATGATCAATGCGATGGCAATGATGGACGCAGACAACAGCCAGGCATTGGGCACCCGGCGGGCATACAGATCGCTGATCGCGATCCGCAGGCACACGCCGATGGCCAATAGTCCCAGCAACGTCATCGCACACTCCGTCGTCCGTCATTGGACAGCCTGCAGTTGCCACCGGGCACATCCCAGCACCGCTGCAGGGATGTGCGATGCACGCAGGCTCAGCCGCCGGTCGCGGGTGCCGACCCGGAGGCCTTGGTGGCGAGTTCGGAGAGGTTCTTGAACAGCGTCTCGAAGAACCCCTTGATCTCCTTGTTGCCGACCGCGATCAGGATGCCGGCGATGACGGCGGCCAGCAGCCCGTACTCGAGCGCGGTGACGCCATCTTCTTCCTTCAGGAACTTGCGGATGGATGCGTTCATGGCCTTGTCTCCCTCTACTTGTTGTCTGCAGATGCAGGACACCTGTTGGGCGGTGGCCCGGCTCCGCCGGGATCGTCCGTGGGCCCCGCACATCCTGGCGGGGTGGCATGACGGGAATGACCCGCCGTGCTCATTCCTGGTGATCTGCCCCGGGGGAAATGCCGGCCGCAACGTCGCAACCACGCGGCGATGCGCCGGCGGTCGAACTGTTCTGCGATACGGTCGTGGTCATACGCTCCCCCAGGTGTGGTCGTTTTGAAGCGACCGGATCACCGTGTCATCGACTTTGCCTGAATGGCGGTTGGCTGCAACTGGAACCTATATGCAAATTCGGCAGAAACGCGGCAGCCCTCAAACTTTCAGGTTGTTTCTGTGACGCATATCCGTTCGCTGGCAAAACGATTCATCGACGTGCAGATATTGTGATGGCGCAAATGGTGCATGCGAATACCGTGCCACTGGCGACGACATTTTCTTCATCTCTGTATCTATTTTCTTCAATACGGAGTTCGGGTTTACCTTCGATGATTATCGGGCATACTCGCTCTCACGTTGCTGCTTTCAACCGGGTTGGTCGCGCGGCACCGGCCGCGGCCATCCCGGCAATGGCGAAGGTTCCTGGAGGAATGGTGTGGCCCTGTCAGGCAGTGGGGGCCGCAGCGAGTTGCGGATCAACGGGGGGACGACACTGTCATGGTCGATGGTGGGGTAGAAGACAGCGACGACAGCGGCCTGCGATCGATCGATCTGGCGACGCTGGGCGGCGTACTTCGCGTGTGCGATGTCGAACTGCTGCTGCTCGATGGCAACGGGCCGCGGGCGGCCTTCGCTTCGCGCGTGCATGAGGAAGCCCTGTTCTGCAGCATCAGTTGCGGTTTCCACTGCCGCGGCCGCTTCATGCTGCCACCCGACTGGGCGATGCTGGGGTATCTGCACGCCACCGATGAAACACTGAGCTGGTGCCACGGGGTGCCGCTTGCACCGGGGATGGCGCTGACGGTGATGCCCGAAGGCATCAGCGAGTTTACGCTCAGCCCCGGTACGCACATGACCCTGATGCTGGTGCCGGTCGCACGGGTGCAACGCAAGTTGACCGAACTGAGCCTGCGCAGCACACCGCCCGCGGGTCAGGCGCTTTCACTGTTCAATCTGGCGAACGATTCAGCGCCACTCGCCCATCATTATCAGCAGCTGCATCTTCAGCTCGGCCAGGGCGCTGGCCTGCAGCCGCAGGAAACCGAACGATTGCTGCACGAGCACGTGCAGGCCCTGCTCGGTGCAGGCGCCGCCGATCGCCCCGGCTGCAGCCGCGCCCGGCGCACGCATTATCTGATCGCGCAGCGGGCGGAGAACTTCATGCGGCTCAACCTGCGCCGCAATATCTACATGAACGAGATATGCGACGCAGCGGGTGTCAGCGAACGCGGCCTGCGCTATGCCTTCGAGGATCTGTTCGGAACTTCGCCCAACCGTTATCTGTCGATGCTGCGCCTGTGCGCTGCCTGCCGCAGCCTGTCCATGGCCGATTCCAGCCGCCGTTCGGTGAAGGCGATCGCCCTCAGCTGTGGCCTATGGGACCTCTCCCGCTTTGCCGACAACTACCGCAAGGTTTTCGGCGAGCTGCCGCGCGATACGCTGATGCGCGCTCCCGCGCAGATCGGCCAGCCGGCCTGAATCAAGCGCCGCAAGGGTTTCGGGGTGGTTTCTGCCGGAATTGCCCATGCGCTTGCCGATATCGTTGCCGCTTCTGCATAGCCCGCTGCCGATTCCGGCCGTGGATTTGCCGGAATGCGCGATTGCCGTGCCGGAATGAAGTGCGCAGCCACCGTTGCAAACGCTGAAATGTCAGTCACCTGCCTAACGGCAAGTCCACTGACATTCAAGTTGTTCGCCTACGGGGGAAGTGCTCATGAATCGCATCTACCGGCGTGTATGGAACCGCCAGCTCAATGCTCTGGTTGTGGCCTCGGAACTGGCCACCGGCGACAGCGGCGGCAGCGCCGTGCGGGATCCGCGCGCCCTCCTGCTGATGCCCACCACGCTCGCCCTGGCCCTGCTGTGTGTGCTGGCCAGTGGCCACGCGGGAGCATCCGAATCCAATCAGTCGCTGCGTGATCTGCAGGCTCTTGCAGCCAAGTACACCCAGCCGATGCCAGTCAAGGTCGATGCCGAGGTAGCCCTCGCGGCTGCCGCAAGCCAGGCCCAGAGCAGCCCGGCGATCAGCGCGGATGCGCGCGTCGGCCTGCAGTTGAGCACCGCGTCGCTGCCGGTGGTGCGTGACGTGCTGCCGGCCTCCGTGCAGGTCAAGCTGGCCGCGAACACGGCGCCGAAGCAGGTCGCCGTGCCAAGGCTTGCCGGTGATGTCCGAGCGAATGCCAACATCGGTCTTGGCGGCGCGCAGGTGGCATCAATCGATACCGGTGCAAAGGCGGCCGCCGGCATCAGCGGCGCGCCGACGGGCGCACTGCGGGGTCTGAAGGCTTCTGTGGATGGGGCGCTGGATTCGAAGCTGAAGGTGGCAGGCCACCAGGTCGACGCCCAGGGCCAGGTAAAGGCGACGGCGGCGATCACGCTGCCCGCCAAGGAGGAACTGCCGGGAGAAACCCACGATCGCGCGATCACCGCAGCATTCGATGCTGGTGCTGCCGGCAAGGTGCGCGTGCAGGCGCCGAATGGCCAGGAAGTGGTTGCCGATCGCAATCTGAAACTGGCCGGCCAGGCAACGGTTGCGGCGCAGAACAGCGCACTGGGTGTCGGTGGGCTGGTGGGTAGTGCGGTCGGCGCCGCAGGCAATGCAGTCGGTGGTGCGCTCAACGGCACCGTCGGTACGGTCGGCAGCGCGGTCGGTGGTGCCCTCAATGGCACGGTCGGCAGCGTGGGCGGCGCCGTAGGCGGCACGCTCAGCAACACCGTGGGCGCCGTGGGTGGCGCACTGAATGGCACCGTAGGCAGCGTCGGTGGTGCGGTCGGTGGAGCCCTCAATGGCACGGTCGGCAGCGTGGGCGGCGCCGTAGGCGGCACGCTCAACAACACTGTAGGCGTCGTGGGTGGCGCACTGAACGGCACCGTAGGCAGCGTCGGTGGTGCGGTCGGCGGCGCCCTCAATGGCACGGTCGGCAGCGTCGGCGGTGCCGTAGGCGGCACGCTAAACAACACCGTGGGCGCCGTCGGCGGCGCACTGAACGGCACCCTAGGTACCGTCGGTGGTGCGGTCGGCGGCGCCCTCAATGGCACGGTCGGCAGCGTGGGCGGCGCCGTAGGCGGCACGTTAAACAACACCGTAGGCGCCGTGGGCGGCGCACTGAACGGCGCCGTGGGCACCGTCGGTGGTGCGGTCGGCGGAGCCCTCAATGACACGGTCGGCAGCGTCGGCGGTGCCGTTGGCGGCACGCTCAACAACACCGTGGGCGCCGTGGGTGGCGCACTGAACGGCACCGTAGGCACCGTCGGTGGTGCGGTCGGCGGCGCCCTCAATGGCACGGTCGGCAGCGTGAGCGGCGCCGTGGGCGGAACGCTCAACAACACTGTAGGCGCCGTGGGTGGCGCACTGAATGGCACCGTAGGCAGTGTCGGCGGTGCCGTGGGCGGCGCACTGAACGGCGCCGTAGGCAGCGTCGGTGGTACGGTCGGTGGTGCCCTCAATGGCACCGTCGGCAGCGTGGGTGGCGCAGTCGGCGGCACGGTTGGCAGCGTCGGCACTGCGGTCGGCGGCACGCTCAACAACACCGTCGGTTCCGTCGGCGGTCTGCTCAATGGCGCCACCGGCTCCGGCACTGGCCTGGGTGGCCTGCTGGGCAACACGCTCGGCAACGTCGGCAGTGCCGTGGGCAACCTGCTCAACGGCAACCTCAATGGCACCCTCGGCAATCTGGGCAGCGCGGTCGGCGGCCTGGTCGGCGGCACGCTCGGCGGCCTCGGCCTGACCAAGCCCTCGGCGATCCCGCCCACCAGCCCGAAGGCGCCGGCTCCGGCCGATCCGAACGCGGGCCTGATCATCGGCACCGGCGGCCTGGTCGGCAATGTCGGGCAGCTGATCGGCCCGACCACCACCAGCCTGTTCGGTGGCGACGGCTACCTGAGCAACGGCAACCTCAAGCTCAGCAATGCCAACGTGATGCAGACCTACTCGACGGTCAATGTGCTGGGCCTGCCGGTGGTCAACCTGTCGCCCGTCGGCAGCACCCTCAACGGGCTGGGCGGTGCCGCTACCGGTGGCAGCTCGCACCTGACCCTGATCGGTGGCGTCACCTCCGACAGCTACATCTACAACATCAACAACGGCAATCCGGGCGGCCTGCTGGGCCTGCTGCTGCCGAAGGACTCGCCGGCGTGGGCCGCCAAGTGCCTGGACGTCGCCCTGGCTGACATCTCGTGCTGGGCCGTGAACGCCGCGCAGGACTACCAGGTGCTGATGGGCGATGGCGCCTTCGCCAACGGTTCGAAGGAAGTGGTGATCGGTGCCAATGCACGGCACGAATTGCCGAAGGTCGATGCCAACGTCGCCTTCCCGGGTGATGGGGTCAACGACCCGAGCAATCCGACCGGTGTGCCGACCGCCGACTACGCTGCGCGCATGGGCCATTCGGTGATCGTCGGCGACAGTGCCGTCGGTACCGCAAACGGGCAGACCCTGCTCGGTGCTGAAGCCACCTCCAACCAGGCCAACTCGGTCGCACTGGGCTACCGCTCGGCCGCACTGCGCGGCGCGCAGGCCAGCTACAGTGCTTACGGCCTGACTGCTCCGCAGGTTTCGGCGGGCGAAGTGTCGGTGGGCACCGCCGGTGGTGGCGAGCGCCAGATCACCAACGTGGCTGCCGGTAGCGTCAACACCGATGCGGTCAACGTAGCCCAGCTGAAGGGCGCGATCAGCCTGATCAACGGCGTGGCCGATGCCGCCGTCACCTACGACCTGGATGCTGGCGGCAATCCGAACTATCGCCGTGTCACGCTCGGGGCGGGCACCGGCACCACCACCATCGGCAACCTGGCCGGCGGCGCAGTCACTGCTGGCAGTCTGGAAGCGGTCAATGGCGGCCAGCTGGCGGCGACCAATGCTGCCATCGCCAGCTTCTTCGGCGGCCGCGCGGCCTTCGATCCGGCCAGCGGCGCGTTCACTGCACCGCTGTTCGAGATCAGCACCATCTCCACCGGCGGCGCCATCGCCAAGGGCCTGTATGAGAACGCCACCGATGCTTTCGCAGCGGTCGACGGCTCGCTGGTCAATCTCAACACGCAGATCACCGATATCCGCAACGGTGGCACCAAGTACCTGCGGGTGAACTCGACCGGTACCGAGGCGCTGGCCACCGGCGCCGACTCGATCGCGGTCGGTACCAACGCCCGCGCCACCGCCGCCAACAGTATCGCGGTGGGTGCCGGCAGCCTGGCCGACCGTGCCAACAGCGTGTCCATCGGTGCGGCCGGTGCCGAACGCCAGGTCACCAACATGGCCGCCGGTACCGCCGCGACCGATGCGGTCAACCTGGGCCAGCTGCAGGCGTCGGAGCAGGGCGCCCTGCGCTACGACCTCAACGGCGACGGCAGCGTCAACTACGCCAGTGCCACGCTGGGCCAGAGCGGCACCGCCACCACGCTGCGCAACCTGGGCCCGGGCCAGGTCAGTGCCACCAGCAGCGAGGCCATCAACGGTGCCCAGCTGTTTGCGGCCAACCAGGCCGTTGCCACCCACCTCGGTGGTGGCGCGGCGGTCAACGCCAGCGGCGTACTGACCGCACCGACCTATTCGATCAACAACGTGGCCGCCAACGGCACGATTACCAAGGGCAACTACAACGACGTCGGTACCGCGTTCGACGCGGTCAGCAATTCGCTGGCCAACGTTGCCGACCAGACCGGCGAGATCGACAAGCTGGCCGTGAAGTACGACGTCGACGCCAGCGGCAACGTGCTCAACAGCGTGACGCTGACCGGCACCGGCGCGGTGAAGATCACCAACGTCGCCGCCGGCAGCATCCTGGCTGGCAGCAGCGATGCCATCACCGGCGACCAGCTGTTCAGCACGAACGGCACCATTGCCAACTACTTCGGTGGCACCACCTCGTACAACGGCACCACCAACGTGTGGACCGCGCCGAAGTTCAGCATCTCCAGCATCGCCACCGATGGCACTTTCACCAGCGGCGACTACAACAATGTCACCGCCGCCTTCACTGCGGTGGACGGCTCGCTGAAGGTCCTCAACCAGCGCATCACCAACGGCGGCGGTGGCAGTGCCTACCTGGCGGTGAACTCGACTGCAGCGGCCGCAACGGCGGCCGGGGCGGAGGCGGTGGCGGTCGGCCCGCAGGCCAGTGCGGCCGGTGCCAACAGCGTGGCGGTCGGCAACGGCGCCAGCGCCAGTGCCGGCAACAGTGTGGCACTGGGTGCAGGTTCGGTGGCCAGCGTCGGTGCGCAGAGCGGCTACACCGGTGCCTACGGCCAGACCGGTGCCAGCAACTCGGCCGGTGAGGTCTCGGTCGGCAGTACTGGCAGCGAGCGCAAGATCACCCATGTCGCCGACGGTTCCGATACGTACGACGCAACCAACGTCGGCCAGCTGAAGAACGGCGTGAACTACGCCATCGACGAATCGAAGAAGTACACCGACCAGAAGATCCAGAACATCACCAACGTGGCCGGCAGCTTCCGCGCCAACAACACCAACAACCTGGCCGACCCGTCCGCCAGCGGTGCCAACTCGGCCGCCGGTGGTGCAGGCTCAACCGCAGCCGGCGCCAACTCGACCGCGCTGGGCAATGGTTCGCAGGCGCAGGCCGACAACTCGGTGGCGCTGGGTGCGGGTTCGGTGGCGAACCGGGCCAACACGGTCTCGGTGGGTGCCGCTGGTGCCGAACGCCAGGTGGTCAACGTGGCCGACGGTTCGCAGGCCACCGATGCGGTCAACGTACGCCAGCTGCAGGCCTCGCAGCAGGGCACGATCCGCTACGACACCACGGTGAACGGTGCGACCAACTACAACAGCGTCACCCTGGGCAGCACCAACAGCGGCCCGACCACGGTGCGCAACGTCGCCGCCGGCACCGCCGGTACCGACGCGGTCAACGTGGACCAGCTGAAGTCGGGCATGGCGCAGACCCTGGATTGGTCGAAGGCGTACACCGACGAGCGCATGGGCGGCTTCGAGCGCGACCTGCGCAAGACCGACAACCGCGCCTCGGCCGGTATCGCGTCGGCGATGGCCACCGCAGCGCTGCCGCAGCCCAGCGAAGCGGGCCGCAGCATGGCCTCGGTCGCCGCTGGCAGCTACAACGGCGAGTCGGGCGTGGCGATCGGTATCTCCGGTGTCTCTGAAGGTGGTCGCTGGATCTACAAGTTCAGCGGCTCCACCAACAGCCGTGGCGAGGCCGGTGTGGCCGTCGGTGCCGGCATCCAGTGGTGATCCCCGCGGCCGGGCCGCACGCGCGGCCCGGCATCGCGGAAACGTCCAAAGGGGGGAATGACATGAAACAGCATCGCATCGCCCGCACCGGCCAGATGGCCGCAGTGCTGGGCCTGGTCCTGGGGATGGGCCTGCTGGCCGCCTGCCGCAGCCATGCGCCGGCCGCCGACCGTCCTGCCGACACCACCGCCGTGCAGTTCCCGGAGGCGTCGAAGGCTTCGTTGAAGGAGGGCATCTATCCCGACGTCGCCGACCTGCGCAGATTCGCGCCGGGCATGAGCAAGCGGCAGCTGTATAGCTTGCTGGGCACGCCGCACTTCAACGAAGGCATGTGGGGCGTGCGCGAGTGGAACTACCTGTTCAACTTCCGCACCGCGCAGGGCGCGGAGTATTTCACCTGCCAGTTCCAGGTGCGCTTCGACAGCAAGGGCATCGCCCAGGGGGGCTACTGGAAGCCGGAATCGTGCGCGGCGGTGATCGAACCGCCACGGCCACCGGCGCCGCCTGCACCGGCACCGCTGCCGGAGCAACCCCTGCGGCTGTCGGCCGACGCCCTGTTCGGATTCGACAGCGCGGTACTCAGCGCCGAAGGCCAGCAGGCGGTGCAGGGCATCCTGGCGCAGGTGCGCGAGGCCGCGCAGGTGCAGTCGATCCGGGTGACCGGGTACACCGACCGTATCGGCAGTGCCAGCTACAACCAGACCCTGTCGCAGCGACGTGCCGAGGCCGTACGCAGCGCGCTGGTGCAGGGCGGGGTGCCTGCGGCCAGCATCAGCGCCGAAGGGCGGGGCGCAGCCGAGCCGATCGTGCAGTGCGAGCAGCGCAATCGGCGCGAGCTGATCGCCTGCCTGGCGCCGAACCGTCGCGTGCAGATCGCTGGGATCGCCCAACCGCGCTGAGAGTCCCGCACCGGGGCAATGCCCCGGTATCCCGAGTCCCCCCTGACCGTCGGCAGGACGTGGTTACGTCTCCCCCGTTGACCACGCCTGCCGGCGGCTCAGGTTTTCCATGGTGCACGCGATGAACGCTCAATTCCTGCCTCTTTCCATGAAGACGGAAACCACACTCAGCGTGTACGGCCAGCTCGGCAACCATGCCGTGGTACGCATTCCCGGGCGGCGCCTGCCGGGGCTGATCCTGCAGGCCGATACCGTGGCCGGGTTCCTGGCCCAGCTGCAGGAAGCCCAGGCCTGCCTGCGCAGTGGCCGCGCACAGCGTACCGACGCCGAGCTGGACATGCTGATCGACGTGCTGCAGCAGTGGTATGCGCTGATCGAATCGCGCCTGGCCGACGCCGGCGAGGCGCTGTAGGGAAAAAGGGGACGGAGGGGATTAAGTCGTTTCCGGCACACTCGGGGCAAGAACGACTTAATCCCCTCCGTCCCCTTTTCCTAGGCGCGGGCGCGGACCAGCCAGCAGGCGGCATCCACGCGTACGCGGTCGCCCTCGATGAACGGGGTGAATGCCGCTACCGCCTTGTTCCGGAGCGAGGTGGCCCGGTCTTCGGGCAGATTGCGCAGCGCCAGGCCCAACGGGCCCAGCTGGCCGACATAGGTCGGCAGGTCTTCGCGGGTGAGCGAGCAGGGCAGGTCTACCGCAACAACCTCCACGTCCTTCCAGCCGGCGGCCTGCAGCAGGTGCTGCACACGCTCGCCATCGGCAAAGGCGAACTGACCCGGTGCGCCGGGCGCGCGTGGGGGTAGATCGAGTTCATCGCCAATGGCGCGTTCGGCCGTTGTCATGAACGGGTTCTCCGCTGCGCTGCGCCAGGCGATGAAACGCAGGCCGGCACCCGGTCGCGCGGCACGGTGCAGGTTGGCGAAGGCGGCCTCGGTATCTTCGAAGAACATCACGCCCAACCGAGATTGGATCCAGTCGAAGTGCGCGGTGGGCAACGGATGCTGCTGTGCGTCGGCGACGATGAAGTCTGCGTCCAGTCCTGCCGCCTCGGCGCGTTGACGGGCCAGCGCCAGCATCGGCGCGGAGATGTCCAGGCCGGTGCAGTGCGCCGACGGGCGTGCGGCGGCTGAGGCCAGCAGGCTGGCACCGGTCCCGCAGCCTACATCCAGCAGTTGCGTGACGGTGTCGGTCAGTTCGTCGACCAGCAGGTCGGCCAGGGGTTGGAGCAGGCCGTCGAGGATGGCCTGCTGCGCAACCCAGGTCTGACCACCGGGGCCGTTCCACAGCGCGTTCTGATCAACGGGGGATGTACTGGTCATGGTCTTGCCTTGCGGGGAAGTCGCCCATAGGTTGGCGCTTGAAGGTCACTTGAGGTCAAGCCCGTGCGTGAACTGGATATCGGCGAGGTGGTCAAGCGCAGTGGCGTGCCGGCCTCGACCCTGCGCTACTACGAACAGCTTGGGCTGCTGCAGGCATTGGGCCGTCGCGGCCTGCGCCGGCAGTACGACGAGCGCGTGCTGGAACGGCTGGCGCTGATCGGTCTTGGCCAGGCGGCCGGGTTGTCGCTGCAGCAGATCGGGTTGTCGCTGCCGCCGCAGGATGGGTGCATCTCGCTGGACCGTGAGGCGCTGCTGGCACAGGCCGATGTGCTGCAGCGGCAGATCACCCAGTTGCAGCGGGTGCGCCGGCACCTGCAGCGCGCGGCGGCCTGCCCGGAAGCGCAGGACGCGCGGCAGTGCGGTTCATTCCGCAAGCTGCTGCGCGCACAGCAGCGCATGGCGGGTGGGTGAGAGAAGCATCCACGCATGGCGTGGATCTACTTCACCACGACCTCGGTAGATCCACGCCATGCGTGGATGAATCAATCGCGGGTGCTGACTTCCCAGGTGGCGTGCAGCACGCCCGGCACGTGTTCCATCCGCGCCAGCACCACATCCAGCTCATCGGCACTCACGGCGGTACTGACCAGCACCGCGATCACATCGGTGGGTGCATCGGCATGCTCGACGACCTGCACGTCGCCGACCGGATACTGCGCAGCCTCCAGCGCATCGACGAGGCGCTCGCGCACCCGCGGCACGGCTTCGGCATCCACGCTCAGGCGCACTTCGTAGGTCGCTTCGGTGGCGGCCTCGTTGATCGGGATACGGTTGATCGCATTCACCAGCGGCCGCAGCAGGGTGTTGCCGGCGATGATCAGTACGGTCAGCAGCACGCCTTCGGCCAGCATGTCCGCGCCGGTGCAGCTGCCCACCGCCGCCGAGCACCACAGGGTGGCGGCGGTGTTGAGGCCGCGAACGTTCATGCCTTCCTTCATGATCACGCCGGCACCTAGGAAGCCGACGCCGGAGACCACGTAGGAGATCACCCGCACCGCCTCGGCGCTGCCGGCGATGCGCATGCCCAGGTCGACGAAGGCGGCGGCGCCGACGGCGACCAGCACGTTGGTGCGCAGGCCGGCGGTGCGTTGCCGGTACTGGCGCTCGGCGCCGATCAGCGTGCCCAGCACGAAGGCGGCCAGCAGGCTCACCACGGTGTCGGCGAAGGGACCGGCCTGGAAGGTCTCGATGAAGCGCATGGCCGGAGTCTACCCGGTCGAGGTGACAGTAGAGCCACGCCACGCGTGGATTTCCAGCGGTCCACGCCACGCGTGGTTAGTCAGGTGCCAGAAACGACCTAATCCCCTCCGTCCCCTTTCTGCGGGATCAGTCGGTGTCCTCGACGCGCTCGCCCATCAGTTCGCGCTGGCGCTTGTCCAGTTCCTCGGCGTAGCGCTTGCGTACGAAGGCTTCGGAAACCACGCCCAGCACCTGGCCGTCGGCGGCGACCACGGCCAGTTCGTCGGCCTGGGTCTGGTCGAAGCGCTGCATCACGCTGACCACGTCCGCGGCCGGCGACAGCGACACACCACGGTTCTCGGCCAGCTCGCCAATCGTGGTTTCCGGCTTCACGCCGTCGCCGTAGACGCGCGGAATCTGCACGATGCCGGCGTAGTGGCCTTCGCTGTCGATCAGGATCACCCGGCTGCCCGAGCCCAGCGGGAAGCGCTGGCGGAACGCGGCGGCATCGAGATCGGCCGGCGCGGTAGCCACGCCCTTGCGCATCAGCCGGCCGGCGTTGAGGTTCTGCACCCAGCCGACGTCGCGGGCGCTCTTGATGGTCTCGCCCCGCAGGTGCATGCGCCAGGTCGAGAACGAGTAGCCGAACCACTGCCGCACCAGCGTGCTGGACACCAGCACCGCACTCATCACCACGCTGGTCAGCAGGAAGTCGTGGGTGCCTTCCAGCACCAGCATGGCCATGGTCATTGGCGCGCCGACCACCGCCGCGGCCAACGCTGCCATGCCGGCCAGCGCGGCGGACGTGGCGTCGACCACCGGCACGCCGGTGGCCATCGCCAGCAGGCCGGCGAACAGGGCGCCGACCAGGGTGCCCATGAACAGCGAGGCGAAGAACAGGCCGCCACGGAAACCAAACCCGAGAGAGATGCCGGAGGCCAGGCACTTCAGGGTCAGCAGGCCGCCGATCCAGATCAACGGCAGGTGGGTAGTCAGGTCCAGGTGCAGCGCGCCATGGCCGGACGAGAGCACCTGCGGGCTGGCCAGGGCCAGCGGGATCAGCAGCAGGCCGCCCACCACCGGGCGGCCCCACAGCGGCAATGGACTGCGCTTGACCGTGCCTTCGATCGAAGCGATCAGGCGCATGATGACAATGCCGACCATCGCGCAGCAGCAGCCGAGCAGGCCGTAGATGGCGTAGTCGGCGGCGCGCACGTCGATGGTAGAGGCAGCGGGCAGCAGGTAGGCCTCGATGCCAGCCTGGTCGGCCACGAACGCACCGGCCAGCGCGGCGACGGCCACCGGTGCCAGTGCGGCCGGGGTGTAGGCGCCGATGACGATCTCGAAGGCATAGAACGCACCAGCCAAGGGCGCACCGAAGGCGGCGGCGATGGCACCGGCGGCACCGGCACCGACCAGGATGCGCACGTCGTTGCGACGCAGGCGCATCACCCGGCCCAGCTGCGAGCCGCTGCCCGCGCCCATCTGCGTATACGAGGCCTCCAGCCCGACCGACGCGCCGCAGCCGTTGGACAGCAGGGTCTGGGTCAGCACGATCAGGTTGTCGCGCATCGACATGCGGCCGCCGTGCAGGGCATTGGCTTCCACCGCATCGAGCAGGGGGCGTTTAAGCCGCGTCGCCGCAAGGCTGACCAGGCCGACCAGCAGCCCGCCCAGTGGCAGCACCAGCAGCGCGGTCCAGGTCAGCGAGGGCAGGGAGCTCAGGCGCATACCTTCGTCCAGCCCATACAGCGTGCCCTGCAACCAGCGCGCGATGCCCGACTGCAGCAGGGTCAGGTAGCCGGCGATCAGGCCGACCAGCAGCGCGAGTGCGATGAACCACAGATCACTGCCACGCAGTCGCAGGCGCAGGCCCTGGAAGGCCAGATGCAGGCGCGATGGCAAAGCAGACGGTGACATGGTGGCGGCATGATACGCCGCCACCGTGATCGCCACCGTCACTGCATCGGGCGATTACCGCTTCAGAAGCGGTAGCGGCCCTGCACGTAGAAGGTACGCGGCGCGGCCACCATGCGGCCGGCGTTGCCATCGACGTTGCGGGTGTACCAGCGCTTGTCGGCCAGGTTGTTCACGCCCAGTGCGATCTCGCTGTCACCCAGTCCCGGCACCTGCCAGGCCACCTGCGCGTTCCACAGGCGAACACCCGGCACGCGGCCCACGCGCGCATCGGCGCTCTCGGCCCAGGTGTTGGCGGCGTCGGCGTACTGGCCGCTCTGGTGGGTGCTGGAGACATTGAAGGTCCAGCCGGCCAGTGCGTAGCGGGCGCCGACGCTGTCGGTGTCGCGCGCGTAGAAGGGCACGTCCAGGCCACGGTTGTCGCCGGACTGCTGGATCGCCTTGGTCCAGGTGTAGTTGGCGTACAGCTCCAGCCCGGCCAGCGCGCTGTCCTCGGCGAAGCGGTATTCCAGTGCGCTCTCCACACCCTTGTGATCGGTGGCGCCGATGTTCTGGAAAGTCGGCGGAGTGATCCCCGGCACCTGCAGGATCTGGTTGTCGAAGCGCATCTTGAACACGGTTACTTCCGCGCGCAGTGCACCGTCCTGCCAGCGCGCACCGAGTTCGGTGGTCTTTGCAACTTCCGGGTTCAGCGGATTGCTGGCGGTCTGCGAATTCAGCTGGATGTTCTGCACCGGCCCGAACGAGGTGGTGTAGTTGCCGAACACGGTCAGCTGCGGGGTCAGCAGGTAGGCGA
Organism: Stenotrophomonas sp. PE591; assembly: GCF_018320795.1. NCBI lineage: Bacteria > Pseudomonadati > Pseudomonadota > Gammaproteobacteria > Lysobacterales > Lysobacteraceae > Stenotrophomonas > Stenotrophomonas sp. PE591. The sequence continues at coordinate 381,747 of NZ_JAAOKO010000004.1, read as the reverse complement.
TGTTGAGCGAAGGCAGGGCCTTGTCGTTGCGGCTGCTGAAGGTCGTCGTGCCACCGGCCTGGCGGCGGTCCATGTCGATCCATTCCATGCGCACGCCCGGGGTGATCCGCCACTGGCCGATCGCAATGCGGTCGTCGATGTAGAACGCGTGGGCGTCGGTGGCGTTGTCGAAGCGGTTGGTGGCGCTGGCCACGCCGGTGCGGCGGGTGACGGTGTAGCTGCGGTCGTTGCCGCGTTCGCGCAGGAAGCGGTAGCCGGCGGTGATGTCGTGCACGCTGGCGCCCCAGTGCAGGCGCTGGGTGTAGCGCGGCTCGATGCCGAGCACGCGGTAGTCACGCGGCTGCACGGTCAGCTGGGTGTTGGCGGCGTTGATCAGCGAGCTGGCGCGGCTGCTTTCGTTGTAATAGGCCAGCACCTCGAACTCGCTGTTGGCCGACAGCGTATTGGTGTAGCCCAGGTCGATGCCGGTGCGGTGGCCCTTCCAGAAATCGGTGGGGCGGGTGTTCTGGAACGGATCGGCCTGGTACTGGGCGCGGGTCAGGCCGCCCGGGGTCAGCGAACGCACATCGTAGTAGGACAGTTTGGCGCGCAGTTCCTGCTGTTCGTCGATGGCATAGGCGAACTTCAGCGCGAGGTCGTTGAAGCGGTCATCGCTGCCCTGGCGCCAGCCGCGCCCGTCCTGGCCCGAGTAGAGCAGCGCCGCGCCCAGACCGTTGCCGCCGGTGCCGCCGAGGAAGGCGTTGTACTGGGTGCTGTCACCGCCGCCATGGTCGTAGGCGCTGTAGCGCACACCCGCTTCGCCGTGCAGGCCCGCGCCGGTCGGAATGGCGCGGGTGCTGAAGTTGATGATGCCGCCCACGTTCTGTGGGCCGTAGCGCACCGCGCCGCCGCCGCGCACCACGTCGATCGATTCGATGTTGGACAGGCTGGTCGGTGCGAACGACAGCTGTGGCTGGCCATACGGCGCCACCGCCAGCGGCACGCCGTCCAGCAGTACGGTCGAGCGTGGCGAGTAGCGCCCGGTCAGGCCGCGCACGCCGATGTTCAGCGAGACCGAGCTGCCGGCCGTGCCGGAGTTGTCGGTGACCTGCACGCCGGGGATGCGGCGCATGGCATCGCCGATGCTGGCCGCGCCGCTGGCCTCGATGCGCTGGCGGTCGACCACCGTGCGCGCGCCGGCGAAGCTCTTGACGCTGTCATGCAGGCCGGTGCCCAGCCAGCTGCCGGAAACCTGGATGCTGTCCAGCGTGGTGGCGCCGTCCTGGGCGAAGGCACGGGTGGCCGGGAGCAGGCACAGGGCGAGGGCGGCAGCCAGGGGCAGGCGGGCCGGTTGCAGGGCGTGGATGGGCATCGGTGCGGGTTGTGGAAGGTCGTAAATGAGAATTATTGCTGATTCCATTCGCTATTGGAATGCGCCTCCGGTTCATGCCGATGCCCCGGTGGTAGAGTGGGCGATTGCTTCCTGACCCGCTGAGATCCGCCATGTCCCAAGCTGCTTTCTACCCCGTCGGAACCCCTGGCCAGCCGTGGGGAGCGGCGGAGCGGGAGGCGTGGCGTGGCCGCCAGCAGCGCCTGCGTCGCTATGACGAAGAGGTGCTGCCGCGCATCGAGGCGTTGGCTTCGCGCTTTGACAAGGTGGCCTACGGCCAGCTCGACTACGCGGGCGAGACCTACACCTTGTTCGCCCTGCGCAGCCGCGACTGGAACCCGGCGCTGCCGGCTGCCCTGGTCACCGGTGGCGTGCACGGCTATGAGACCAGCGGCGTGATGGGCGCGCTGGAGTTCCTCGAAAAGCACGCCGCCGACTATGTCGGCAAGGCCAACCTGCTGGTGACGCCGTGCGTGAATCCGTGGGGCTTCGAGCGCATCAACCGCTGGAACTTCGATGCGATCGACCCGAACCGCAACTTCCGGGCCGACGGCCCGGCCCGCGAATCGACCGCCGTCATCGAACTGATCGCGCCGTACAAGGGCCAGTTCGTGCTGCACATCGACCTGCACGAAACCACAGACAGCGACGAGAGCGAGTTCCGCCCGGCGCTGGCCGCGCGTGACGGCAAGCCGTTCGAGCCGGGCCTGATTCCCGATGGGTTCTACCTGGTGGACGACAGCGAGAACCCACAACCGGCCTTCCAGCAGGCGGTCATCGCCGCGGTGGAGAAGGTCACCCACATCGCGCCGGCCGACGACAAGGGCGAGATCATCGGTTCGCCGGTGGTGGCCCATGGCGTGATCGAGTACCCGCTGGTGAAGCTGGGCCTGTGCGCCGGCATTACCGGCGCCAAGTACACCACCACCACCGAGGTCTACCCGGACAGCCCGCGGGCGACCCCGCAGCAGTGCAACGACGCGCAGGTGGCGGCGGTGTGCTCGGCGCTGGATTACGCGCTCGCCCATCATTGATCGGTAGTGCCGGCCGCTGGTCGGCAACCACGGGACACTGGGATTGCCGGCCAGCGGTCGGCACTACCTCATCCCAGTGCGTCGGCCCGCCACAGTGCGGCCGGTCCCGGCGGCATGTCGCAACGCCACAGCAGTGCAACGACGCGCAGGTGGCGGCAGTGTGCTGGGCGCTGGATTACGCGCTCGCCCATGGTTGATCGGTAGTGCCGGCCGCTGGCCGGCAACCACGGGACACTGGGATTGCCGGCCAGTGGCCGGCACTACCTCATCCCAGCGCGTCGGCCCACCACAGTGCGGCCGGTCCGGGCGGCGTGTCGCGGCGCCACAGCAGTGCAACGACGCGCAGGTGGCGGCGGTGTGCTCGGCGCTGGACTACGCGCTCGCCCATCGTTGATCGGTAGTGCCGGCCGCTGGCCGGCAACCACGGGACACTGGAATTGCCGGCCAGCGGCCGGCACTACCTCATCCAAGCGCGTCGGCCCACCACAGTGCGGCCGGTCCGGGAGGCGTGTCGCGGCGCCACAGCAGTGCAACGACGCGCAGGCGGCGGCGGCGTGCTCGGCGCTGGACTACGCGCTCGCCCATCGTTGATCGGTAGTGCCGGCCGCTGGCCGGCAACCACGGGACACTGGAATTGCCGGCCAGCGGCCGGCACTACCTCATCCAAGCGCGTCGGCCCACCACAGTGCGGCCGGTCCGGGAGGCGTGTCGCGGCGCCACAGCAGGTCGCTGTGGATGCGCCGCGGCCACCCGGGTAGGGTCAGTTCCACCAGTTGCCCGCGGTCGTAGCGTTGCACCAGCGCGCGGGGCAGCTCGGCCCAGCCAATGCCGTCCTCGGCCATCTCCATCACCATCAGGTAGTCGGTGGCGGTCCAGGCCAGGCCGGTGACCACGCGCGATTGATCGACTTCCGCGCTCAGGCGCACCTGCCGATGCCGCGCCAGCTGAGCGGCGGCGCGACGCCCGGCACTGGCCAGCGGATGCTCGCGCGCCACGTACACCGACAGTTCGCTGTGGTGGGCCAGCGGCCGGGCCATCAGGCCATCTGGATAGTGTTCCTGCCGTGGCAGCAGACCGAGCGCGGCGCGTCCGTTGCTCACCAGTTCCAGCACGTCCTCGCCCTCCGCATCCAGCCATTCCAGTTCGATCTCCGGGAAGGCCTCGGAGAAGCGCTGCAGGATCCGCTGTTCGGGATCAAGCTGGTAGACATCGGAGAACACCACGGTCAGTCGCGCTTCGACCGGTGCAGCCAGGCGCACGCTCAACTGCTGGAGGCGCGCATCGGCGGCCAGGATCTCCTGCGCGTGGCCAAGTACCTGTCGCCCGGCCTCGGTCAGCTGCGGGTAGCGCCCGCTGCGATCGAACAGACTCACGCCCAGGTCGGTTTCCAGGTGGGCAATGGCGGTACTGACTGTCGACTGGGTCTTGCGCAGGCGTCGCGCCGCAGCCGAGAACGAGCCCAGCGCCGCAGCTTCCACGAAGGCCTGCAGGGATTCGGGGGAGTAGGGCATTGATACATCGCTCCTGTCGATGGAATCCATTTTGATTCCACCGTAAAAGGCGATGATACTGGCCGCCGTCGCCCCTGTCTGCGGGGCGTTCCGGACCCTCCACGCTCGGCGTGGATCCATTGATGAGGCGGCGTGGTCCCCGCCCTGCAAGGAGCTTCACATGTCCCGTACTGTTCCCGCCCGTGGCGCGCTGGTCGCCTGGGCCTGCCTGACCGTGGCGATCGTCGCCGAAGTGGTCGGCACCTCGTTCATGGCCCACGCCGCCCGCGATGGCGGCTGGACCGGCTATCTGGTCATGGCCGGCGCGCTGGCGCTGTCCTACTTCTTCCTGGCGCAGTCGGTGCGCCGCATCGCGGTGGGCGTGGCCTACGCGGTATGGGAAGGCCTGGGCCTGACCCTGCTGACCGTGGTCGGCCTCGCCGTCTTCGGTGAAAGCCTGTCGCTGCAGCAGCTGGCCGGCCTGGTGCTGGCGGTGGTCGGCATCGTCTGCGTCACTCTCGGGGAGGCACACTGATGAACACCCTGGCCCTGTTTTTCGTGATCTGTTCGGCGCTGATCGACGTCGCCGCCAACATGATGGTGGCCAAGTCGGAGGGCTTCCGCCGCTGGCGCTGGGGCGTTGGAGCGATCGTCATGGTCTGGATTGCCTTTGCCCTGCTGGGCCAGGCTGTGCGCTACATGGACCTGGCCACCGCCTATGCAATGTGGGGGGCGATCGGCGTGATCGGTACCGCCACCTGCGGCCGCCTGCTGTTCGGCAATCGCCTGCGTCCGATCGGTTGGGTCGGCATCGCATTGGTGACCGTCGCGGTACTGCTGCTGAGTACCGCGAAGTAACGCGTCGCCGTGCCAACCAAGGCGGGCATCTACCGGTGCGGAAGCGCTGTGCCAACCCAGGTTGGCACCTGCCAGAGCGTGAGCCGCCGCAGGCAAGCGCCCCGAAGGATCTCTCCGGGGCGTAGCTGTTTCTAGCAGTTAGAACCGTGCGGTGAAGTTCAGCCGCGTGGTGCGGCCCGGGCCGGGCATCAGGCTCATCGCCAGCGTGTCCATGTAGTAGGTGTTGCGCAGGTTGCTGACCACCAGTTCAACTTCGGCCTTCGGGGTGAACTGCCAGCGCGCATAGAAGTCATAGATCGCGGTCGGCAGGTAGATGTTCTGCAGGCCGGTCGAGCCGGTGGTGTTCCAGGGCTTGTCCAGTTCATGGGTGGGGCCGCTGTTGTAGGTGCGGCGGATGCCGGTATCCAATCGCTTGTCGAACAGGCGGACGCCCAGCGTGCTGTGGATCGAGTACTTCGGCGGGTTCTGCGCGTTGACGAACGAGGTGCCGAAGCCGCCGTCCACGCAGTCCGGCGTGGTGTCCAGCTTGCTCCATTTCGCATACGGGTCTTCGCGCAGGCGTTTGGCGGTGGCCGCATCGCAGGTGCGCGCGCGCTGGTAATAGCTGGCCGACAGGTCCAGGTAGGCAATGCCGGCGTCATAACCGGACTGCAGCTCGTAGCCCGACACCGTGTAGTTGTCGACATTGTCGACGTAGAAGGCCCAGTTGCTGGAATCGAAGCGGCGGGTGATGGCGTTGTCGATATCGTTCTTGAACCAGGCCACCTTGAACGCCAGCCGGTCACCGTCGCGCCACAGGTCCTGCTTCAGCAGGCTGAAGCCGATATCCCAGGAGCGGTTCTTTTCCGGCTTCAGGTCGGCCACCGGCGCCGAGGTGCTGTTGCCCAGCGTCGATTCGAACAGGCTGGGCATCTTCCAGCCCTGCGCGTACTTCACGTAGAAGAACGTGTCTGCGTCGAGGTTGAAGCGCGCCTCGGCATAGGGTGCGAAGCCGTGGCCCGAGCGCCGGATCGCCGGCTTGTAGCCCCAGGCGGTGGGAATCTGCTTGGTGTAGAAGCCATTGGCACCCCGCGGATCGCGGATGAAGCCGTCGAAGTCGTAGGTCTGGCCCAGCGTGCTGTCGCCATAGGGCGTGGCGCGCAGCGAGTCATACGTATAGTTGCCCTGTGCATCCGGGTACCACTCCTTGTACCAGCCCGGCAGCAGCTGGCCGCCCTTGCTCAGGCGCGCGAAGGTATAGCGCAGGTCGCGCGATTCACTGACGAAGGCCACGCGGTTGCGGTCGCGGGTGCGGTAGTCGATGAAGCGGCCGCCGGCCGTCAGCGACAGCCAGTCCCACGGCTGCCATTGCAACGACGCCACCACGCTGGCCTCGCGGCGCGTGCCCGATCGCAGGTAACGGTTGTTGTTGTAGTCCACCGGCAGCACCGGCGAGTTGGGTGCGGTGTCTTCATGCTGGAAGGACGCGCCATAGCGCAGCGTCCAGTCGCCCAGATCATTGCTGAAACGCGTGGTATTGCTGCTGTCCACGCCCCAACGCCGGGTCTTCACGTCCGACTGCAGCCCAGGGCCATAGGTCTCGCCCAGCGTGTCGGGCATCTGGTCGGAGGCCATTTCCTTGAACAGCGGCGTATTGGCGATATTGCTGTTGAACATGCGGCTGGTGGCCGTGGTGAACCACAGCGTGCTGCTCAGGTCCAGCCACGGGTGCGCCTCGGGGCGGTAGCGATGGCGCAGCGAAGTGGCGTTGACCCGCATCTTCCCGGGCTCGAACTGGAACATGGTGTTGGCCTTGTCCACGTAGGTCACCCATTCGTTGGACTCACCCACGCGGCCGATCGCGGACGGCATGATTTCGCCGAAGCTGGAGTTGAAGAAGCGGTGGCTCAGCTCCAGGCGCTGGTCGGGGTTGGGTGCCCAGGTGAGTTTCAGCAACGCCGATTCGTTGTCGGTGTGCGTGTTCAGGACTTCATCGCCCGGGTGGTACAGCTTGGAAACGGCCTGGCTGGACATGCCGGTACCGCCGCTGGACAGGTGCTGGTCGTCGTAGCGGTGGGCGCCGTTGCTGCCGGCGAAGTAGTTGCCCTGGCGGCGCCGTGCGTAGGCTGCGACAAGCTGCCAGTCTTCGCCGCGCTGGGCGAAGGCGACGCTGCCGTTCCAGTCGCGCGGGTCGCGCAGGCTGTTGCGGTTGTCGCTGCCGCGCGCGATCTGCTTGAAGGTGCGGGTGCGGTCGATGCTGTTGTCGGCCACGCCGCCGCGCACGCGCAGTCCCCAGGCCTGGCCGTCATCGAGGATGTCATCGACGTTCAACGTTTCCATGTAGACCACGCCACCGATCGCGCTGGCGGCATTGGCGGCCAGGCTCGGCCCCTTCTCGATGCTGACCGCACTGATCAGATCGGGATCGAGATAGCTGCGCTGCTGCACGCCAACATAGCCGCGGTACACGTCGATGGCCTGCTGGCCGCCATCAATGATCACCGGGACCCGGTTCTGGCCCTGCAGGCCACGGATGTTGACGTCCAGCGCGCCGCCATTGCGTACGTCTCCGGTGTGCACGCCGACTGCGCCGGCCAGCACATCGCCGATCGACTGGCCGCGGAAGCGTTCCAGCTGTTGGTGGTCCAGATGCACGCGCGAGCCGCTGTCGCGGTAGACGGCGTCGGCATCGGCCAGCCCCCACGGCGAAGCGCCTTCGCTGGCCTGGCCGGTCACACGCAGGGTGCCGATCTGGCGTACGCCGGCGTCGGTGGCCGGGGCGGCCTGCAGCACCACGCCGCTGGCATCACGCTGGAACGAAAGGCCGGTGCCGGTGAGCAGCTGTGCCAGCGCGGCCTCGGTGTTGAACGAGGCCTGCACGCCACCGCTGTGCCGGCCGCGGGTCAGGCGCGCATCGGCAGCGATGGACAGGCCGGACTGCTGACCGAACGCGGTCAAGGCCTGGTCAAGCGGACCGGCCGGGATCTGCCAGCGAACGGCGGAGGCAGCATTCTGTGCGTGGGCGGCGGCCGGCAACAGGCACGGCGTGGCCAGGGCCAGGCACAGCGCGATGGCAAGCGGGCGAGGGGAAGGGCAGGGTAGTTTCATGGGGGCGGCGACATCCGCAATGGGCTCCCTTGTAGTGCCCGCCGAGCGCGCAGAAAGGGAACCGCGATTTCAACGCGGACGCACAACGGTCCACCATGGCCAGCGCTGCTCGATGCGGATCGGCAGGGCGCGCGCCAGCAGTTTCAGGGCCTGCAGGCTGTCCAGGCGCGGCAATACCGCGGTGACATTCAATGCGGACAGTGCCGGATCACAGCCCAGATAGCCCCGATGGTGACGGGCCAGTTCGTCGATCACCCGGATCAGTTGCGTGTCCTGCACCTGCAGGCGTCCGTCCTGCCAGTCGCCGCGCAGAGGATCGGCAGCGACCGTTGTGAGTCCCCCCATCGGTCCGATCTGCAGCGCACTTCCCGCAGGCACATCCAGCGCCGCGCCGAACATCGGCAGGCACCGCACCACGCCTTCGAACACGTCCAACCGGCTGTGCTGGGCTTCGCGGCCGACCGCGAAGCGGGTGCCGATCGGCTGCAGGCGCGCGCCGGGTACATGCACGCTCAGGGGCAGGCCGACGAATGCGGGGTGGTGGCCGGTCTGCAGCAGCAGTTCGCCGCGCAGCAGATGCAGGGCGCGGTTGCCGTTGCCGATGTCGACGGTCACTTCGCTGCCGGCGTTGAGCCACAACTGGCTGCCATCGGCCAGCGTCCAATGACCGGTGCGCCCGGCAGCGGTGCGTTGCGTCTGCAGGTGGCGCTGCGCCTGCAGCGCGTGCAGGCCGAGAAGCGAGACCGCACCGATGCCGAGGGCGCCACCGAGACTGCGAAGCGCGCGGCGGCGGCGATGGCCGGCGGCATCGAGCGCCGTTGCTGCCGCCGGTGCCGACAGCGGGGCGAACGACTGCCAGACCGCCTCGACCCGGCGCCAGGCGTCGGCGTGACCGGCGTCGGCCTGCAGCCACGCACGCCAGTGTTGCTGGTCGTCGTCGCTCCAGCCCTGTTGGCGCAGCGCGAACCACTCTGCCGCCTGCTCCAGCGCCGGGCCGGCCACTGCCGCGCTCATGCCGCCGCGTCGCCGGACAGGCGCAGGCAATGCAGCATCGCCTGCGCCATGTACTTCTTGACCATGCGCTCGGACACGCCCAGCTGTCGGCCGATCTCCGCATAGCCCAGTCCGGACAGCCGGGCCAGCAGGAAGGCACGCCGTGGCCGCTCGGCCAGGCAGGACAGCATGTCAGCGATGGCATGCAGGAGCTGCAGCGCCTGCGTGCGCTCCTCCGCAGAGGGATGCACCGGCTCCGGTTGTGCGGCCAGCGCGGTCAGATAGGCGCGCTCCAGGTCCGCGCGCTGCCAGTGATTGACCAGCAGCGCTTGCGCGATGGTGCTGAGATAGGCGCGCGGCAGGCGCAGTTCGGACGGATCGACGCGCCGGCTGAGCAGGCGCAGGAAGGTGTCCTGGGTCAGATCGGCGGCGCAGTCGGCGTTGTGGGTGCGGCGGCGCAGCCAGCCCAGCAGCCAGCCATGGTGTTCGCGGTAGAACCCCGCCAGCGCGGTGCTGGAGGCGGCGGGCACGGCCATCGGCACGGGTCATTAATGAGAATGATTCCCATTCTAGGGTGATCGGGCGGCGCACGACAAATCCTGCGCATGCCGCAGCAGGAGAGATCGCCGGATTTGCGATGCCCGGCGTGCTCGCCGACACTGCGGCTTTCCACAAGGAGTGCCCGCATGTTCAGCCACATCACCGTAGGAACGAACGACATGGATGCCGCGCGCCGCTTCTACGATGCCCTGTTCGCCGCGATGGGGGCACGTCCGGGTGTGTTCGACGAAAAGGGTCGGCTGCTGTACTTCAAGGATGGGCGGATGTTCGGCGTCACCGCGCCCATCGATGGGCAGCCTGCATGCCATGCCAACGGCGGCACCATTGGTTTCACCCTCGACAGTGCCAAGGCCGTGCGCGGTTGGCAGGATGCTGGCGTGGCCCATGGCGGTACGGCCATCGAAGACCCGGCTGGCATCCGCAGCATGGCCGGGCGCCAGCTGTTCCTGGCCTACCTGCGCGACCCGGACGGCAACAAGCTGTGCGCGGTGCATGTGGTGCATGTGATGTCGTGATTGGACAGTACGCGCGTGGCCGCGATGCACGCGGTCCGCGCGCGGCTGCGCTCGCAGGTACGCTTCGGCGCGCGCGTGATAACACGGAATGGCGGGCCGGGCCTGTGACCACAGGCCGCAACTTCATGCTCTGTCCACTGCGGTTCAGCCAGAATCGACCGGCTAACCCTTTGATCTACCGGAGAACGCCGCCCCATGGATGTACTGGAGCCGCAACAATCCCCGGTGCGCACCCTTCGGCCTGTGTTCGCCTTCGCGGCGATCGTTGTCGTGGCGTTCGCGCTGTTCGTCAGCCTGTTCCCGCTTGGTGCGGGCCGCCTTCTGCTGAAGGCACAGGACTGGGCCGCACTCAATGTCGGCTGGTATTACCTGCTGGCGATGACCCTCTACCTGGTGTTCGTGGTCGGCGTGGCGCTGTCCAAGTACGGTGGCATCAAGCTCGGCGCCGACCATGACGAGCCGGAGTTCAGCTACCTTTCCTGGGCCGGCATGCTGTTCGCTGCCGGCATCAGCATCACCCTGTTCTTCTTCTGCGTTTCCGAACCGCTGACCCACTACCTGCAGCCGCCGCAGGGCGATCCGGCCGCGGGCGAGGCCGGCGCGCGCCAGGCCATGCAGCTGCTGTTCCTGCACTGGGGCCTGCACGGCTGGGGTGTGTTCGCGCTGGCGGCGATGGCGATGGCCTACTTCGCCTACCGCCACAACCTGCCGCTGGCCCTGCGCTCGGCGCTGTACCCGCTGATCGGCAAGCGTATCAACGGGCCGATCGGCTACACCGTAGACGCGCTGGGCATCGTCGCCACCGTGTTCGGCATTGGTGCCGACATGGGCTTCGGGGTGCTGCACCTGAATGCCGGTCTTGCGCACCTGTTCAACATCCCGCATTCCAACCTGGTGCAGATCATCCTGGTGGTCAGCATGATGGGCGCGGCGGTGGCCGTGGCCGTTTCAGGCGTGGAGAAGGGCGTGCGCTGGATGGCCAACATCAACATGCTGCTGGCGATCGCGCTGGTGCTGTTCATGCTGTGCGCCGGCCCCACCCAGTACCTGCTCAGCACGCTGATGCAGAACCTGGGCGACTACCTCGGCAGCGTGGTCGGCAAGAGTTTCGATGTGTACGCCTATGGCGGCCGACCGGAATGGCTGGGCGGCTGGACGGTGTTCTACTGGGCCTGGTGGATCGGCTGGGCGCCGTTCGTCGGCCTGTTCATCGCGCGCATCTCGCGTGGCCGCACCATCCGCGAATTCGTGTTCGGCGTGCTGCTGATTCCGCTGGGCTTCACCCTGGCCTGGCTGTCGATCTTCGGCAACAGCGCGCTGGACCAGGTGCTGCACCACGGCCAGCAGCAACTGGCACAACTGGCGGTGGATGATCCACCGACGGTGCTGTATGCACTGCTGGATGGCTACCCGTGGAGCCGCACAGTGATCGCAGTGACGGTGCTGGTCAGCTTCATCTTCTTCGTGACCTCGGCCGACTCGGGAGCGGTGGTGTTGTCCACGCTGTCCTCGCACGGCGGCGCGCCGGAGGATGATGGTCCGCGTTGGCTTCGCGTGTTCTGGGGCACGGTGATCGCAGTGCTGACCGCCGGGCTGCTGCTGGCTGGGAGCATCGATGCGCTGAAATCGGCGGTGGTGCTGGCCTCGCTGCCGTTCTCGGCGATCCTGCTGCTGATGATGTGGGGGCTGACCCGCGCCTTCAGTGACGAGTCGCACCGCAAGCGCGCGCTGCAGTACCGGCCCTCGCCGCTGATCGGCGACGATCGCCATCACCAGGGCTGGCGTCAGCGCCTGAGCCAGGCCATGCACTTCCCGGTGCGCGACCAGGTCTACCGCTTCATGGACGATACGGTGAAGCCGGCGATGGAAGCGGTGGCCGAACAGCTGCGCGGGCAGGGCTGGGATGTATCCACCCGCTTCGAGGCCGGCGACATGGAGCTGACGGTGAACCACGGCGAGCAGCAGGACTTCCTGTACCGGGTGATCCTGAGCGGCTACCTGACCCCGTCGTTCGCCGCCCAGCAGCTGCGCAACCAGCGCTACTACCGCGCTGAAGTGCATCTGTTCGAAGGCAGCCAGGACTACGACCTGGTGGGCTACAGCCGCAAGCAGATCATCAACGACATCATCAGCCAGTACGAACGGCACCTGCAGTTCCTGCACCTGAGCCGGTGATGCGGTGGGTGCGGACCGTTGGTCCGCACACCCCTGCAGAGCCGAGCCCATGCTCGGCTCTGCAGGTGGCGCATCAGAACCGGTAGCGCGCCCCCAACGAGACGAACTGCCCGCGCAGGTTGTACTGGCTGATGTCGAAACCATTGGAGCCACCGGCCGGGTCGAACGGCGGGTCCTTGTCGGTCAGGTTCAGCACCGACAGCGACAGCGTGGTGTTGGGAATCCCTTCGTACGCCACGTACAGGTCCAGCTGGTGATACGGCTTGATGCGATCACGCAGGCCGGGGTTGCTGGTCGCTGTCGCCACGCGCTGGTCATAGCCGCTCACGTACTGCAGGCTCAGCGTGCTGCTCCAGTCGCCCACTGCCCAGTTCAGCGACGTAGTGCCGCGGGTGCGCGGCAGTGCGCCGTGGCGGTTGTTGCCGGCCCCTTCATACGGTGCCTGACCGGCCACCAGCGGCTGCTTGAAGCTGAGCAGATGGGTCCAGCTGCCGGCCACGGTGAAGTTGCCCCAGCCTTCGGTGCGGAAGGTGCGGTTGGCTTCCAGGTCCAGCCCCGAGGTAGTCAGCTCGCCCTGGTTGGCATACTGGTTGGTGATGAACTGGATGCGCCCCTGTGCATCACGCTGCACGCGGCCGGGGAACAGCGTCGGGTTGTCGACGATGAACTGCGCGCTGTCCGGCTTGACCAGGTTGTCCTGCTCGATGCGGTACCAGTCCAGGCCGATGTTGGTATCGCCATCGGGCGACCACACCGCGCCCACGTTGAAGTTGCGCGAGCGTTCGGCCTTCAGGTCCGGATTGCCGGTGCGGATGTTGGTCACGCCACGGCTGCCACCGGGCTGCAACGGATCCAGCGGATCGATCACCGAGCCGTAGCTGACGGTCTGGCCCGGCGCGATCTCCGGCAGCGACGGTGCACGGAAGCCACGCGAGAACGAACCACGCAGCAGCAGGCTGTCCAGCGGCTGCCAGCGCAGCGCCACCTTCGGCGAGAACGCGTTGCCGAAGTCGTCATAGTGATCGCCACGACCGGCCACCTGCAGCTCCAGCGTGCGGTGCAGCGGCACGCTCAGTTCGGCGTAGGCGGCGCTGACCTGACGCTCGCCGTTGACCACGTTGATGGCCGGGCGCAGTTCGGTGCCCGACAGCACCTGCGCACTGGTGCGCGCGTCCAGTGATTCCTTGCGGAACTCGGCACCCCAGGCGAAGCCGACCGCGCCGGCCGGCAGCTCCCACAGCGAGGTCGAGGCCTTCACGTTCAACGAATGCAGCTTGTACCAGCCCGGACGCTTGGTCTGCAGGCGCAGTGCATCCAGCGCGCCCGGCGTGCTGGACGGGTTGAGGAAGTTGTAGCTGCCATCGCGCAGGATCTGCCCGAACGCGTAGCGGTTGACGAAGTTGTCGACGTATTCGCGCTGCGCGCTCTGCGAGGTCAGCGCCGCCACTTCCCAGTCCCATCGCTCGCCGCTGCCACGCACGCCGGCCAAGGCGCGGTAGAACACCTGGGTGTTGTCCTTCAGGCGCGGGCCGAGGTCGAAGAACGTGTACTCGAACGGCAGCGGCGTGCTGCCCGGGTTGTTCGGGTGGCCGACCGGCAGCACCGCCGGCACGTCGATCAGGGTGCCGGTGGCCGGGTTGTACGCGCGCAGGCCGGGGCCGACGGTCAGCGGCGCGCTGAAGATCTGGTCGGCCTTGTTGTGGCTGTACAGCACATCGGCGAAGGCTTCGACGCTGTCGTTGAAGCGGTAGGTCGCGCTCAACGACGCCTGCAGGCGCTCGGCGCCGGGCTGCAGGGTCTTGAACGGCTGGGCGTTGAAGGCGCAGGCCTGGCCGGGCAGGGTGCTGCCGAAATCGCTGTACGGGCGCAGCTGGCTGCCATCCGGGCAGTTGGCGAACGGTTGCGGTGCGCGCGGGTTGGACAGCCAGTTGCCACCGGCGGTGGACCAACCGGCCAGGCGACCGCCGGGCTTGTCGCGGAAATCGCCGCTGCGGGTGTAGGCACGCTGGTCGGCGTCGAGGCGATCACGCTTGAGCAGGTCCAGCCCGAACAGCACGTTCCAGCCCTGCTGTTCGAGGTCACCGAAGCCAGCCAGCAGGCTGGCCTTGCGCTCGTTCAGGCCGCCCTGGGTGGCGGTACCGAAGCCGCCGCCGACTTCCACGCCCTGGAAGTTCTTGCGCAGGATGATGTTGATGACACCGGCGATGGCATCGGAACCGTACACCGCCGAAGCGCCGTCCTTCAGCACTTCGATGCGTTCGACCGCGCTGATCGGCAGCGCGTTGAGGTCGACGAAGGTGTCCTGGGTGTTGAGCGCGAAACCGAAGTTGGAGACGCGGTAGCCGTTGACCAGCACCAGCGTGTTCTTCGGAGACAGGCCACGCAGGCCGATCGAGGCCGAGCCGGCGGCGAAGCTGCCGGTGTACTGTTCGTCGAAGCTGTTGCCGGCATTGGCCGACAGGTTGCGCAGCACGTCGGTGAGGGTGGAGCGGCCGGTCTGCTCGATCTGTTCGCGGCTGACGATCTGCACCGGGTTCGGCCCGGCGGTATCGCTGCGCTTGATGTTGGAGCCGGTCACCAGCACGGCGCCGAGGGTGGTGCTGTCCTTGCCGGTGTCGGCGGATTCAGCGGCGCCGGCTGCGCCGGCGGTGAGGCCCAGCGCGATCGCGCCGGCAAGCAGGTTCAGGGTGGTGCGGTACATGGAAGCGACAACGCCGAACGGGGGAGGAGCCGTCAGTACCGCACGCAGGCACGTGCGCCTTCCAATGACGAAAGCGCATTCAGTTATACATCACAGGTTCTTAACGAAAGTCGGTGCCTCCGTTGGAGCAGACCCACTCGGTGGGTGCGGCACCGATCTTTGGTGGGTGCGGACCGTTGGTCCGCACACCCTGCAGGGTCACAGCCCTTTCCCTGTGGAAAGAAGCCTTATCCCCCCGCGCTACGCGCGAGAGTCGACTGACAGTCGACTCTACCGGGACAGCGCCATTACCGGGACAGCGCCATCCGCTGAGGCATCAAGGCCGCAGCAGCACCTTGCCGTTACGGCCCGAACCGGCGCCAGCCTTCGCTGCCTGGGCGATGTCGTCCAGTGCGAAGATCTGCTCCACCGGCAGGGTCAGTTCGCCGCTCGCCGCACGCTTCAGCAGTTCGCCAACCAGCCGGCGCTTGTCCTCCACCGCCATCGCCTGGCTGACCTTGCTGCCCCAGAAACCCTTCACCGTGGCTTCCTTGTAGATCAGGCCGCCGGCGGGAATGCGCATCGGTTCGCCGCTCATCACACCGAACGACACCAGGGTGCCGTGGTGGCCGAGCAGGTCGACCAGGTCACCGCTGGCGTCGCCGCCGATGGAGTCCACCGCGGCCGCGGCCTGTGCTTCGCCGGTCGCTTCACGCACGCGATCCTTCCAGCCGTCCACCGAGGTGTCGAATACATGATCGATGCCCAGCGCCTGCAGCTGCGCGACTGCATCGGCATTGCGCACCAGGTTGGCCACATGCACGCCACGCGCCCGAGCCAGCATCGCCAGCGACTTGCCCACCGCGCCGTTGGCGGTGTTCTGCACGATCCACTGGCCCGGCTCGACGTGCAGGAACTCCAGCAGCATCAGCGCGCTCAGCGGCATGGCAATCAGCTGCGCGGCCATTTCGTCCGGGATCGTCTCAGGCATCGGAATCACCATGCGTGCCGGGGCGATGAAGGCCTCGGCCCAGGTGCCGTGCACCGAGGCAGCGGCCACCCGCTGGCCGATCTGCAGGCCGTCGACGCCATCGCCGAGTGCGTCGACCACGCCCAGTGCTTCACTGCCACCGATCGCCGGCAGGGTCGGCTTGTAGCCGTACAGGCCGCGCACGGTCAGCAGGTCGTGGTTGTGGATCGAGGCCAGCACGGTGCGGATGCGCACCTCGCCGGGGCCGGGCTCGGGCAGGGCGGCGTCGGCGATGGCAAGGACGTCGGCCGGATCGCCGAAGGAGGGGTACTGGGCAGCGCGCATGGGCGGTGTTCCGGGGAAAGTTGATGTTGTACCGAACTGGGGACGCAGGCGCTGTCGACAAGGCGCCGCAGGTGCAACACGGCATCCTGCGACTGATCGTCGCGACATGTGTTGATTACCGCATCTTGTGTTGACGAGTTCGGATATCCCCACTATGTTGTGGCCGTCACTCCCGGTCAGCCGCCGCCGCCGGACATGCAGCAAACGTCCCGCGGCCCGCCCCTGAGGCTTGCCGTGTCGACGCGGCCGCCATCGTGCGGACGCAGGTCGCCCCCACGGCCCGGATACCGGCCGCAGGCGCAGGCAGATGCCGACGACCTACGTTCCCGTGCCCTGGCAATCCACCCGTTCGCCCCGTGCGCCGGTATCGCGTTCAGGGCCGCCATGGCATCGACCGCCAACGCGCGCGCGCGCCTGGAGTTTCACCACCATGACCGACAGTACCTTCCGCGTGGCCGATCTGGCCGGCGCTGGCGACGCCTTGCGCGCCGGTGGCGAGCGCGTGCCGACCTGGATCACCAAGGAGGCCGGCAACCGCCGCCTGCCGTTCGAGGCCGAACGCCTGCAGCGCAGCATCGACGCCGTGCATGCCGAGTTCCCGCAGCTGGACGTGAGCGACTACCGCCGTGTAGTGCAGTCGATGGTCGAACGCAAGCCGAGCATCAGTGCCGATGACCTGGTCGATCTGCTGATCCGCGAGGCCGAGTCGCGGGTGGACCTGGTTGCACCCGAGTGGGAACAGTTTGCCGCGCGCATCTACCTGCGCCGCCTGTACAAGCGCGCCAGCCGCAACCGCTTCTACGACGTCGGCCTGAAGTACGGCTCGTATGTGGGCCTGCAGGAAAGCCTGGCCGACCGCGGCATCTACAGCAACGACATCCTACGCTGCTACTCGAAGGAAGAATTGCAGCAGGCCGGCGAGATGATCGATCCGGAGCGCGACCGACTGTTCGCCTACAACGGCCTGTACCTGCTGGCCACGCGCTATCTGGCCAGCGATCGCAGCCGCGAGGTCTACGAGCTGCCGCAGGAGCGTTGGCTGACCATCGCGCTGTACCTCATGCAGGAAGAAAAACCGCGTGAGCGGCGCATGCAGCTGGTCGGCGAGGCGTATTGGGCGCTGTCCAACCTGTACATGACGGTCGCCACACCAACGTTGGCCAATGCCGGCAAGGTGGGTGGGCAACTGTCCAGTTGCTTCATCGACACGGTGGACGACAGCCTGCAGGGCATCTATGACTCCAACACCGATATCGCCCGTGTGTCAAAGCATGGCGGCGGCGTTGGCGCCTACCTGGGCTATGTGCGCAGCAGTGGCGCACCGATCCGTGGCGTGGCCAATTCCTCTGGCGGCGTGGTGCCGTGGATCAAGCAGCTCAACAACACCGCGGTGTCGGTCGACCAGCTTGGCCAGCGCAAGGGCGCGGTGGCGGTGTACCTGGACATCTGGCACCGCGACATCGAAGCGTTCATGGACCTGCGCCTCAACAATGGCGACCAGCGCCTGCGCGCGCACGATGTGTTCACCTCGGTGTGCGTGCCGGACCTGTTCATGGAGGCGGTGGAGCGCCGCGCCGACTGGTACCTGTTCGACCCGCACGAGGTGAAGCAGGCAAAGGGCTGGTACCTGCAGGACTTCTACGACGAGAAGCGCGGCGCGGGCAGCTTCCGCGACCGCTACGCCGAACTGGTGGCCGACGAGCGCATCAGCCGCCGCACGGTGAAGGCCATCGATCTGTTCAAGCGGATCATGCTCAGCCAGCTGGAGACCGGCAACCCGTTCCTGTTCTACCGCGACGAGGTCAATCGCCGGAACCCGAACAAGCACGCGGGCATGATCTATTCCAGCAACCTGTGCACCGAGATCCTGCAGAACATGAGCCCGACGCGGATGATCCAGGAGATCGTCAGCGGCGACCAGATCGTCACCACACGCCGTGCCGGCGATTTCGTGGTCTGCAACCTGTCCTCGATCAACCTCGGCCGGGCGATCAGCGCACCGGATGACCTGCTGGCCACCGATGTACTGGAGCGCCTGATCCCGATCCAGGTGCGCATGCTCGACAACGTGATCGACCTCAATGCGTTGCCGGTGCCGCAGGCCACGATCACCAATCGCAAGTATCGCGCCATCGGCCTGGGCACGTTCGGTTGGCACCACCTGCTGGCGCAGCAGACAATCCAATGGGAATCACCGGATGCCGAGGCGTTGGCCGACCGGCTCTACGAACGCATCAATTTCCTGACCATCCAGGCCAGCGCGCAGCTGGCGAAGGAGAAGGGCAGCTACCCGATGTTCGCGGGTAGTGACTGGCACAACGGGCGTTACTTCCGTGACCGCGACTACAGTGGCGCCGCGTGGGACAGCCTGGCCCACGAAGTGGCCACGCACGGCCTGCGCAACGGCTGGCTGCTGGCGGTGGCGCCGAACATGAGCACGGCGCAGATTGCCGGTTCCACCGCCTCCATCGACCCGATCTACAGCGCGTTCTACTACGAGGAAAAGAAGGACTTCCGGCGGCCGGTGGCGGCGCCGGGCCTGTCGCTGGAAACCTGGCCGTACTACGAGAAGGGTGCCTACAAGGTCGACCAGTTCGCCAGCGTGCGCCAGAACGCGCGCCGCCAGCGCCATGTCGACCAGTCGATCAGCTTCAACCTGTACGTGCCCAGCACGATCCGCGCCAGCACGTTGCTGGAGCTGCACCTGAGCGCCTGGCGCGAAGGCCTGAAGACCACCTACTACGTGCGCTCCAACGACATCGACATCAGCGAATGCGAGTGGTGCTCCAGCTGATCAATGGTAGTGCCGGCCGCTGGCCGGAAACCCCGTGATCTTCGGTAGTGCCGGCCGCTGGCCGGCAATCCCGCGATCTTCGGTAGTGCCGGCCGCTGGCCGGAAACCCCGTGATCTTCGGTAGTGCCGGCCGCTGGCCGGCAACCCCGTGATCTTCGGTAGTGCCGGCCGCTGGCCGGCAACACGATAGAAAGAGAACGAAGGCAGAAAACCATGGCAACTCCCCTCGACCGCATCAAGATCCTCGAACCGCGCCATCCCAACCGCAGCACCGGCATCATCAACGGCCGCACCAGCGGCATCCTCAACTGGAACGACATCCCGTACCCGTCGTTCTATCGGGCCTACAAGGAGCTGTCCACCAACTTCTGGATTCCCGACGAGGTCGACATGAAGCTGGACGCTCGCCAGTACGGTGAGCTGAACGCGCGCGAGAAGAACGCCTACGACTCGATCATCGGCCTGCTCGCCACGCTGGATTCACCGCAGACGCGCTTCATCTACAACGTCGCGGAGTACATCACCGACCCGGCCGCGCACGCCAATGCGGCGATCATCGGGCAGCAGGAAGTGATCCACAACGAGAGCTACAGCTACGTGCTGGCCTCGATCACCGACCTGCCGAACCAGAACCGCATCTTCGAGATCGCCCGCACCCATCCGACCATCATCAAGCGCAATGCGCCGATCATGGGGGCGTATGACGATTTCATGCGCGAGAAGACCGCCGAGACCTTGCTCAAGTCATTGATCCAGTCCTCGATCCTGGAGGGCATCAATTTCTATTCCGGGTTCGCATACTTCTACAACATGGTGCGGCAGAACCGCATGAACGGCACCGGCAAGATCATCAGCTTCATCAACCGCGACGAGCTGGCGCATACCAAATTCATCAGCGAGCTGATCCGCGCCATCATCGGCGAGAACCCGGAGCTGCAGACCAATGAGCTGACCGCCTACGTACACCAATCGTTCGAGCATGCCATCGAGCTGGAGACGCAGTGGTCGTCGGAGGTGCTGGATGGTATCGACGGCATCGACGTGGACGAGATGGTGCGCTACGTGAAGTACCGCGCCAACAAGATGGCCGGCATGCTCGGCATCGAACGCCTGTACAGCGATACCACCGACAACGTGATGCCGTGGATCAAGGCCTACGCCGACAACTTCACCGAAACCAAGACCGACTTCTTCGAGATGCGCAATGCAAGTTACAAGAAGACCAACGTCGACAACGGCTTCGACGACCTGTGAGTCCGGCGCCGCGCTGAGCATCCTGGTGGTGGTCGCCTCGTTGAGCGGCAACACCCGCGAGCTCGGCCGGCAGATTGCCGAGCGCTGCCGCGCTGCCGGCCATTCGGTTCACTGGCAGGAGGCTGACGACCTGCGCCAGGCGCCGCCGCTGGCGGCCGATGAGGCCGACCTGGTGCTGCTGGGCTGCTGGACCGACAACGCCGGCCGCACGCCGTCGGAGATGAAGGCATGGGTGGCCGGCATCGCCGAGCGCGGCGAGCGGCCGCGGCAGCTGGCGGTGTTCGGCACCGGCGAAACGCAGTGGGGGCAGGAGTACTACTGCGGCGCCGTGCACCGCCTGATCCGCTACTTCCGCAGCGACTATCCGCCGCTGGAAATCGAACAGATGCCGCATGGTAAACGCCATGCGGGGGCCATCGAGGCCTGGACCGACGCGGTCCTGGCCCACTATTGGAGCAACACCGATGCAGATCATCGACGCCACCACGCCTGAGCAGTTCCGGCAGCTGCTGGCCGAGCACCCGCGGGTGCTGGTGGATTTCCACAAGGACCAGTGCCCGGGGTGCCGGATGCTGGAGATGTCGTTGCACCGGGTGGCCAACAGCGTGGCGGGGCAGGGCACGACCCTGCTGCGCGTGCAGCTGGAAGTGCTGGGTGAGGCGTTCTTCAGGGAGCTGGGGCTGCGGCAGACGCCGACGCTGTCGCTGTTCCGTGACGGTGACGAACGTACGCGCCTGGCCGGATTCCAGTCGCCTCAGCAGATCGAGGCCGCGATCGCGTTGCATCTGTAGCGTGGAGATGGTGGGGTCGGATCCCTTGCCAGAGGCAAGGGCTCTGGCCCCGCATCGTGTAAAGGCATCCACGCATGGCGTGGATCTACTTGGGGCAGGACCGAGCCCGGCGTTTGGCATCACCCGCCGCTGAAGGTATCCACCAGCAGCTTCACGTTCAATACCACGATCACCAGCGCGATCACCCAGGCGATCGCGCCCAGCCAGCGCGGTGCGACCAAGGCGCCCATCGTCATCTTGTCGGTTACGATCCGCACCAGTGGGATGATCGCGAACGGCAGCTGCATCGACAGCACCACCTGGCTCAGCACCAGCAGCTTTACCGCGCCCTGGTCGCCGAACAGCATGATCACCACCACCACCGGAATGATTGCCAGTGCGCGCGTGATCAGCCGCCGCAGCCACGGCGGCAGGCGCAGGTGCAGGAAACCTTCCATTACGATCTGGCCGGCCAGCGTGGCGGTCACTGTCGAATTCAGGCCCGACGCCAGCAGGGCCACCGCGAACAACGTCGCCGCCGCCCCCACGCCCAGCATCGGCGCCAGCAGCTGGTGGGCCTGCTCGATGTCTTCCACGTCGAAACGGCCATTGGCATGGAACACCGCCGCCGCCAGGATCAGGATGCTGGCGTTGATGAACAATGCGAGGGTCAGCGCAAGGGTACTGTCGGTCACCGCCCAGCGCAGCGCGCTGCGACGGCCCTCATCGGTGCGCGGGTAGGCACGGGTCTGCACGATCGACGAATGCAGGTACAGGTTGTGCGGCATCACCGTGGCACCAATGATGGCGATCGCGATGTACAGCGCGTGCGGATCGGTCACTACCTGTGCGCGCGGAATGAAGCCGCCCAGCACGTCCATCACCGGCGGTGCGGCCAGCGCGATCTGCACCATGAAGCAGCCGAAGATCACCATCAGCAGTGCGATCACGAAGGCTTCCAGCGCACGGAAACCGCGGTTCATCAGCAGCAGCACCAGCAGTGTGTCCAGGGCAGTGATCACCGCGCCCCACAGCAGCGGCAGGTCGAACAACAGCTTCAGCGCGATCGCGGTGCCGATCACTTCGGCCAGGTCGCAGGCGATGATCGCCGCCTCGCACAGCGCCCACAGCGCCAGGTTCACCGGTTTCGGGTAGCGCGCGCGGCAGGCCTGGGCCAGGTCCATGCCGGTGGCGATGCCGAGCCGCGCCGAAAGCGCCTGCAGGATCACCGCCATCAGGTTGGAGATGAGGATGACCGACAGCAGCAGGTAGCCGAAGCGCGAACCGCCGGCGAGGTCGGTGGCCCAGTTGCCCGGGTCCATGTAGCCGACCGAGATCATGTAGCCCGGGCCGAGGAAGGCCAGCAGGCGGAACCACCAGTGACCCTTGTCGGGCACCGCCACCGAGGCGTTGAGCGCGCCCAGGCTGGCCGCAGTGGAGGCCGAAGGGTCGCGGGGTGCCAGGGTGTTCATGGGTCCGAATATAGCTCCTGCTATAGTCATTAGCAATGTGAAACAATCGTCTTTATCGCGTTACTGGTCCAGAATTCAGGTTCAACACCGGATCACCCCGGAAGGACAGGCGCAGGCGTGGGCAAGACCGACGATTCGACATCGCTGAAAAGCACCCCCTTGATCGAGGCCGAGCGCCAGGTCGAGAGCTTCCGGCAAGTGCGCGAGGCGCACCGGATGGAGCTGGTGGAGGACTATGTCGAGCTGATCTCGGACCTGCTGGCCGACGGCGGCGAGGCCCGCCAGGTCGACATCGCCACCCGCCTGGGCGTGGCCCAGCCCACCGTGGCGAAGATGCTGCGGCGTCTGGCCCGCGATGGCTGGGTGGTGCAGCGGCCGTACCGCGGCGTGTTCCTGACCCCGGAAGGCGAGGCGCTGGCCCATGCCAGCCGCCAGCGTCATCAGACCGTGGAGCGTTTCCTGCTGGCGCTGGGCGTGGACGCGGATACCGCGCGGCGCGATGCCGAGGGCATCGAGCACCATGTGAGCGAGCAGACGCTGGCGTTGTTCGAAGCGTTCGTGCGCAAGGCCGAGGGCGGGGCGCCGTAACGGTAGCGCCGGGCCATGCCCGGCGGCATTTCGCGCGACCCTACAATCCAGGCGGGCAGCGTGCCTGTTCCTGCGCGCACGCCCGTTTCGTCCATTCCTTCAACACCGGCTGCAGGCCTTCATAGCGCCGGCCTTGCCAGCCATTGGCCAGCACCTGGCCGTCGGCATCGATCAGTACCAGATTCGGCGGTGCCAGCCCAGCCAACGCCTGCAGTGCCGGCATGCGCGCGGTGCGGCGCGGGTCCAGCACCGGCCACGGCATGTCCTGCGCGTGCATGTAGCGGCGCAGCGCGGCCTCGCTCTCATCCAGGCTGACGTACACCACTTCGGTATCGGCGCCGGCCTCGCGCAACGCGTCGCGTACGCTGCGCAAGGTGGGTACAAAGGCATGGCACGGTGCGCACCAGTCGGCGCCGAAGTACAACGCCACCAGCTTCGGCGGCGGCGTCCATTGCATCGGCCGCAGCGAGCGCTGTTCCGGCCGCATCAGCGAGGCCGAAACCTGCGCGTGCAGGTCCGTGGCCATTGCGGGTGCGCCCAGCAACAGGGCGCTGACCAGCGACAACGTTCGCAGCAGCTCAGAACGCATAGCGCAGGTTGACGTACCACGAGCGCGCGAAACGCGGCCCGTAGACATAGTCGCTGTCGCGCAGCGCGCCCACTTCCAGATCCTTCTGGCGCTGATCGAACACGTTCTTGACGCCAGCGGCTACCGACACTTCCTGCTGCGCCTGCGCGCCCAGATGCCGGTGCCAGCGTGCCCCGAGATCGGTGACCAGGAACGAGCGCGTACGGTGCAGCTCGCCCAGCCGGTTGTTCAGCACCGACATCGGCCCGGTATGGCGCAGCGCGACGAAGGTCTCCCACGGTTTGGCCGGCATCCAGCTCAGCTGGGCCAGGCCGGTCCAGCGTGGGGTCTTCAGGTAGTCGCGGCTTTCGATCACGGTGTCGCCACCATCGCCGGTGTCGTCGAAGATGCGCTGTGGTTCGCGGAAGCGCGAGCGGTACCACGAGGCACCGGCGGTCAGGCGCCACTGCGGAGACGGCTGCCAGCCGAGGTTGGTTTCCGCGCCCAGCACGTTTGAGCCGGAGGCGTTGTAGCGCAGCTGGCTCAATTGCCCGTCATCGCCACGCTGGATCTCACCCAATGCGAAGGTGTCGCGGATGCGTGCATAGGAGGCCGTGGCATCCCAGCTCCACACCGGATTGGCCGGGTCCGAGCGCCAGTCGAAGCCGAACAGGGTGGTCAACGCGCGCTCTTCCTTCAGGCCGTCGGTATTGCGCACGCGCACCTGCTCGCCCCCCAGCGTGTCGACATGCACGTCCTCGACGAAGATCTCCGGAGCACGGAAGCCGGTGGCGATGCCCGCCCGCCACTTCAGGTTGGATGTGGCCTGCCAGGCCAGTGCGATGCGCGGCGAGAACACCGCGCTGTCCAGCTCCGAGCTCTTGTCCACGCGTGCACCCAACACCAGGTCGACGTTGTCGCGCAGGCTCCACTCGTCCTGGATGAAGGCGCCCAGGTTGTGGAAGGTCGCATCCTCCAGCACCGCAAGACGCTGCCCGTCACCGGTGCGGTTGTCGTCACGCAGCGCCTCGTGCTTGTACTGCACGCCGAAGGCCAGCGCGTGCGCACCCAACCGCCAGTTCAACTGGCTGTCGATGTAGTGCAGCGGGTTGTGGGTGCGGCCGTACTGGCGCCACGAACGCGAGGCCGCGCTGCCGGCCACGTTCGGGTCCAGCTGCGACGGGTCATAGCCGGGCGCGGACGGATCGGTGACTACGTCGCCCAGACCGCCGTAGAAGCTGTCGCGGTCAATGTCGGCGAAGGCGTAGGCGAGGCGGAAATCGACGTTGGCATTGACTTCCTGGTCCCACGACACGCTGCCGCGGCGGTATTTCGTGTCCAGCGATTCGGCGATGTTGGCCAGGTATTCCGGCTGGTCCAGGCGGTTGCCGCCACGCCGGGTTTCATCGGTCACCTGCAGGTCCAGGCGCAGCCGCGTGCCCGGCGTGGGCGCATACCAGGCCTGGAGCCCGCCGACCTTGAGGTTCTTGCGGGTGATTTCGGTGTAGCCGTCACCGTTGTAGTCGATGCCGCTGTTCCAGTTGCGTTGGGCAATCACTGACAGGCCGGCGTCTGCTTCCTTGGCCACCAGGTCCAGTCGCACGTCGGCGTTCTTCTGCGGCGTGCCTTTCAATACATCCACGCCGGCCTGCACATGGCCACCGCTGCGCGCCGGCAGCGGCGGAATCAGGTTGATCACACCGGCAACCGCACCCGGCCCATACAGCGCCGAACCACCACCCTTGACCACTTCGATGCGGTCGACGAACCCGGCCGGGATCTGTTCCAGGCCGTACACGCTGCCCAGCGTGGACAGCAGCGGGATGCCATCGAACAACAGCTGGTTGTAGGCGCCGGGCAGGCCCAGCAGCTGTACTTCGCTGGTGTTGCAGTTCTGGCAGTTGCTTTCCACGCGCAGGCCGTTGATCAGCTCGGCGGCACGCGAGAAGTCGGTGGCCGCGCGCAGCGCGATGTCTTCCTTGCGCAGCACTTCGGTGCGGATCGGGACATCGGACAGCAGGCGTTCGCTGCGGGTGGCGGTGCTGACCTTCACCTGCACGCGATCCAGCTCGGTCGGCTTCGGTGTGGCGGCCAGTGCGGGCAGCGGCAGGGTCAGGGCGATGGCGGCGGCCAGGGGCAGCCGATGGAAGAGGGGTGTGGCAACGGGCATGAGGGCGTCGTCCTTGGGAGAGGAAAGGCGGCGAGGGCGACCTGGCTGACGCATATGAAAGCAGAGGGTTATAGAGATAGCAAAGGCTATATAAATAAGTCGATGCAATCACGAAGCCGAAAGCGGGATCAGAACATCGCGGACGACGGTGTTATAACATTACAAATTAGCGCCAGAACCCTGCCGGATGTCATGCCCGGCAGGGTGCGAGAGGAGTTCAGGAACGCCGCCCCAGGCCTGGGCCCGGGGCGGCGTTGGCCTTACCAGGCGGCGCGCAGGCCCACCTGGGCACCATGGTTGCGGTAGCCGCTGTCGCCACGTTGCACACGCAGGTCACCCCATGCGCTCCAACGCTGGCCCAGCTGCAGCTGGGCACCGGCCTGCACTTCGTAACGGTTCTCCGGCGTCTTCGCGCTCAACGACTCGCTGTTGAAGCGCATGGCCTCATCGCGCTGCCCGCGCAGCCAGTTCGCCGCCAGGAACGGCTGCACGCGGTTGCCCTGCAGCGTGCTCTGGCCAAACAGGCGCAGGCCGAGGCGGCTGTTGAGGCCGCCGCCGCGACCGTCTTCGACCGTGGTGCCATTGTTTTCGACCAGGCTGTCGCCGTCGTAGTCGGTCCAGGTCAGCTGCGCCTGCGGCTGCAGGTACAGCGTGCTGGCCTCACTGCTGCGGATGGCCCAGGCATAACCGGCTTCCAGCGATGCACTGCGGGTCCTGGAATCGTAGGTCTCGCGGGCGATGCCTTCGCCCTGCACCTCGTTGTCGAAGCGCGCCGCCTGCAGCCAGCCGTCCACATACAGGCCGGCACTGCTCTGTGCATCCTGCACCCAGCCCAGGTAGACACCGGCCGACTTGCCCTTGACCTTGCCGCGGGTGCCATAACCGCTCAGCGTCGACACCGCCTGCGTGGTCGCTTCGCCGGTGCCGAGCATCACGCCGACCTGACCGCGTCCATCGCCCCAGCGCCAGACGTCGCTGCCCAGCTGCAGGGTGTTGATGTGGGTACGGGCATCGACCTGGCCGGCCACGTTCGCCTGCAGCTGGTCACGCCCGGCGCGCACCCAGGTGCCGATGCGGGCGCGGTCGAAGCCGGGCTCGCCGCGGTCATGGCGGCGCAACTGGAACATCTGCACGGCCGCGGCCTGGTTGGCCAGGTAGGCGCCCGGTTCCGGACGCAGCACGGGGACCGGATCGGTGGGATCGGTGGGATCAACCGGGTCCACAGGGTCGACCGGATCCACCGGATCCACCGGACCAGTGCCCTGGCACTCCGGCAGCGACGGATTGATATCGCACGGATTGCCGGTGTAGGCCGAGGTCAGGTACCAGTTGCCGTTGGCGGCGCCGGGCATGCCCTTGCGCAGGAAATACTCGTACATGCCGCCGATGGCGCGGCCCTGCATGGCAAAGGTTGCGGTGGAGGTGCCATCGACCTGCACCAGCGGAATGCCGTTGACGGTCTGCGCACCGGCGCCGTTGATGTTGTTGACCACGATCCGGGTGCTGCCGCTGGCATCGCCGGTGACGTGCACCTTGGAGGTTGGCGCATCATCGCCGGCCATCACCGTATTGAAGTGCAGCGTGCCGCCCTGGCCGACATAGTTGCCGTTGACGGTCAGCTGGCGGAACTCACCCGGCCCGAGCAGGATGTCGCTGCCCGCGCCGAGGGTGAGGTTGCCGACGTTGCTGTCACCGGACAGCATCCAGCGGCCGCCCTGGTCGACGATGACGTCGGCCGGGCCGAGGATGCGGCCGGTGAGGTCGAGGCCGTCAAGGAAGCGCAGCGTGCCGCTGGCGGTATCGGCAATGGTGAAGTTCCCGGCCAGCGTGGAAGTTCGGCCGGTAAAGTCGAACAGGGCACCTGCATTGGCCTGCAGGAGGTTGCCGTTGCCACCCTTCAGCGTGGCGCCGTTCTGCACGATGAAGCGGTTGACCTGCGGAGTTGAGCCCGCGGCTTGGGCGCTGAGCGCTGCGCCAGCGGTTCCTTCCACGGAGGAGCCATCGATAAGCACGTACCACCCATCCGGGCCCATGGTGGGTTGGCCGCCGGCGTTGAGTCGGCTGTAGATGCCATCCTGTGCGCCGACGACGGAAGAACCGCTGCGCAGTTCCAGAATGCCCGCCAGCATCTCGACGCCGTGCACATTGCCAGCAAAGGCCGTCGATGAGGCACGGATGGTTCCGCCACCCGAAATGCGCGATGCCGTGAAAGAACTTTCGACGCGGCTGTTTGAAATGGCGATGACTGTGCGCGTCGATGCCGGGTTGGACAGTACGGCACCGGTGTTCAGGCCGACCAGCGTGCTGCCTCGGATGTCGCCTACGGAATCCGTCAACGTGACCTGGCCGGCGGATGCGTTGCTGAGGGTGAGTGCCGAAACTTGCGAATTTACTGAGCCGACGCGAGTGCCATCGACGGTCAGCTGCGAATTGCCGCGGAGCGTGAAGTCCTCCCCGACCCAGACATGGCCCGGAACGACCGTAGCGGATGCGCCGTTGGTCAGATCAACGGCCGCGGCCTCCATGGAGGGCACGAGAATCAGCCCGGCGAGTGCAAGCGCCAACCGCGAACGGACAAAAGTGGAAGGAAACTTCGGCGTGAACTGCATCATGCGCATGGGTGTTTCTCCTTGAAGCTTACTGGGGTGGACCCGCATCCGCAGGACCGGAGGCGGCACTGTGCGGATCGGGTCTTGCCTGGGCCATGCAATTAATCTGAAACGACTGCAGCGGTACTTGCCGGATTCAAACCCCGTTCAATAACTCACCAAACTGAATGGAGTGCGCGGTCTGAATAATTCAGCGTGCATGAGATCTCAGTGAATGGCGCGTGCAGGATCTCCAACCTGCGCATTCGCGACACAGTTCTGTGATGGCGCCCACGGTTCACCGGCACGGCAGTGCCGTGTGGGAGGCTGGAGTCCAGGTGTGTGCGGGTCAGAGCCCTTTCCTCTGGAAAGGGATCCGACCCAGGGGCCTCGATCAGCCGCGGCGGAACGCGGCGGGGGTGCGGGCGCCGACGATGATCATGCGGATCATCGTGGAGATCTGCTCGACCAGTTCCGGATCCTTCTCCGGCGGCAGGTCCATGGCGGTGGCGCCCATCGCGAACACCAGCCGGGTGATGGCCTTGGCCACCAGTTCCGGGGCATGCAGTACGGCGCCATCCAGTGCGGCCAGGCGTACCAGGTCGTGCTGCAGCTCTTCTTCGAAGTAGTGCAGCTCGCGTTCGACCGCGTGCTTGAAGTCGTCCGAGCCGACCGCGCCTTCGCGCAGCAGCACGTGCAGCAGCTTGTCGTCGGCGCGCAGCTGCTCCATGAAGGTCTCCACGGAAACGCGCACCACGCTGGTGGCGGTGGAGGTGGCGCGCTGGCGGGCCTCGCCGATGATGGTGCGCAGCGAGCGGCCGGCGGCGTCGATCAGCGCCACGGCCAGTTCATCCATGTCGCGGAACTGACGGTAGAAGCTGTTCGGCGCGATGCCGGCCTCACGTGCCACTTCGCGCAGGCTGAGCGTGGACAGGCTGCGGTGCGGCCCGATCAGTTTCAGGGCGGCGGCCAGCAGATCCTCGCGGCTCACCGTACGGCGGGCCGGGCTGTTGGCATCTTCGGGCGTCGACAAGGCGGTGGCGGCGGCCATGGGGGTTCCGGTGGGGCGAGGCTGAATCATACCCAATCCGGTTCAATATACACATGTATACACAGGTGTATGTGCGCCCGTATAGTTCGCTCATGAGCGCTGTCGTCCGTCCGTCCCTGTTCTCTCCGTACCGCTGGGTCTCGCCGTCGCTGTTCGATTTCTGGGCGGGCCAGCTCAATCCCCTGTGGACCCTGCGCGAGCCGGTGGCCCGCCTGGTCCGGCGTGAGCCGGCCGGCGAGGGCGCGGCGACCCTGGTCCTGCGCACCAACCGGCACTGGGCCGGCATGCGCGCTGGCCAGCACGTCACCCTCGGCGTCGAGATTGAAGGACGCCTGTGGCAGCGCAGCTACAGCCCCACCGCACTGGGTCGGCGCGAGCTGGCGATCACCGTCAAGGCGGTCGATGGCGGCCGGGTCAGCCAGCACCTGGTGAACCATGCGCAGGCGGGCGAACTGTTTCGCCTCGATGCCGCCTTCGGCGAGTTCCATATGCCGGCCGCGGCGCCGGTGCTGCTGCTGGCTGCCGGCAGTGGCATCACGCCGATGCGCAGCCTGTTGCGCGACGCCTGCCAGCGCCCGCTGGCAGCGCCGGTGGACCTGTTCTACTGGGAGCGCACCGCTGCCCATCTGCAGTTCCGTGATGAGCTGCAGGCGCTGGCCGCGGCGCATCCGAACCTGCGCGTGCACCTGCTGACCACCCGCGAGGGTGAGGTGCCGGCCGCGCGAATCGATATCCATGATCTGCAGGTGGCCGGCGATGACACGCCGCTGGCGCAGCGCCATGTGCTGGCCTGCGGCCCGGACGGCTTTGTTGCCGCCGCGCGTGAACGCCTGGCGCAGCAGGTGGCTGGCTTCCAGGCCGAAGCCTTCACCCCGCCGGCGCCGCTGCGCGGTGCCAGCAGCGAAGGCGAGGTGTCGCTGACGCTTGCGCGCAGTGGCCGCCAGCTGAGCGTGCCGCGTGGCCGCTCGCTGCTGGAAAGCCTCGAAGCCCATGGCATCAAGCCCAAGCATGGTTGCCGCATGGGCATCTGCAATACCTGCACCTGTGATCGCGTCAGTGGCGCCACCCGCCATCTGCGCACCGGCGACCTGCAGTCCGAATCGGCACAGCCGGTGCGGATCTGCGTGAGCGCACCGACCACCGACCTGACTTTGGATCTCTGAGGACGCCTGCCATGACCCGCGCTACCGACCGTGCCCTGAGTACTGCCGAGATGCATGCCTTCGGTGAGGAACTGGACGCGATCCGCGACCGTGTGATCGGCAGCCTCGGCGCCTCCGATACCCGCTACATCCGCCGCGTGGCTGCCGCCGTGCGCTGGTTCGGCGTGGGTGGCCGTGGCCTGCTGTTCCTTGCGGCGTTCTCGCCACTGTTCTGGATGCCGCTGCTGTGGCCGGCTGCGATCACCGGCACGCTGCTGCTGGCGCTGTCGAAGATCCTGGAGAACATGGAGCTGGGCCACAACGTCATGCACGGCCAGTTCGACTGGACCGGCGACCCCAAGCTCAACGGCAACACCTACGAGTGGGACATCGTTGCCACCGCCGACAACTGGCGCAAGACCCACAATTTCCGCCACCACACCTACACCAACGTGCGTGGCATGGACGATGACATCGGCTATGGCCTGCTGCGCATCTTCCCGGAACAGCGCTGGAAGCCGTTCTACCTGCTGCAGCCGATCATCGCACCGATCTTCGCGCTGCTGTTCCAGTGGGGCGTGGCCGCGCAGGACCTGCGCCTGGGCCGTTGGCTGAAGGGCCGCATCAGCGGCCGTGCGATGTGGATGCAGACCCGCCCGGTGGCGCGGAAAATGGCCCGCCAGGTGCTGAAGGACTACGTGTTCTTCCCGCTGCTGGCCGGCCCGTTCTTCCTCACCGTGATGCTGGGCAACATGGTGGCCAACGGCCTGCGCAACATCTGGACCTACGTGATCATCTTCTGCGGCCACTTCACCGCCGAATCGGAAACCTTCCCGAAGGAATGCCTGCGCAATGAATCGCGCGGCCACTGGTACCTGCGCCAGCTGCGCGGGTCGTCCAACATCAGTGGCGGCTTCCTGATCAACGTGCTGTCGGGCAACCTCAGCCACCAGATCGAGCACCACTTCTACCCGGACCTGCCGGCCAACCGCTATGCGGCCATCGCCAAGGAAGTGAAGGACATCTGCCGCCGTTACGGCCAGCACTACAACAACGGCTCGCTGCCGCGCCAGTTCGGGCAGGTGGTCTGGCGCATCCTGCGCCACGCGTTCCCGAGCAAGCCGCGCCGCCTGCCGATGTCGGACATCATGTCCGCACCGGCATCGGCCAACGCGGGCTGATCGACTCAGCCCGCTTTCGCCAGGTCCGCCTGCTCGCGGTCCAGGCGTCGCAGGAACACCTGCATTTCCTTGCGTGCCTGCTGGTCGCCCTTGCTGCCGGCCACGCTCAGGCCGCGTTGCCATGCTTCGCGCGCCGCCTGCGGCTGGCCACTGGCCAGCCAGGCCTTGCCCAGCAGCTTCCACGCCGCCGAGTACTGCGGATCAAGCACCACGCAACGGCCCAGATGGGTGGCCGCGCGCACCGGATTGCCGGCATCCAGCCAGCCCTTGCCCAGGCCGAAGCGCAGCAGCGCGCCGTCCTTGCCGGCGGCGAGCATGCATTCCAGAGCCTCGATGTTCATCAGCGCACCTCCACCAGCAGCTCGGCCGGGCCGGGCTGGAAGCGGCCGCGATGGAACAGCAGCGGCGCGCCGCCGTTCTCGTGCACTTCGATGATGCGGCCGGCCAGCAGCAGGTGATCGCCCACCGGCCACTGGGCGTGGCGGGTACAGGTGAGATGGGCGACCGCACCGGCGATGCGCGGTGGGGCGTCCTCGTCGTCATCCAGCAATGCCAGGCCGTCGAAGCGGTTGCGCACCTGCGGATCGGCAAAGCGCCGGGCCAGCGCTTCCTGGTCGGCCGCCAGCACGCTGATCGCAAAGCGGGTGGCGCGCTGGAAGGTGGACAGGCTCTGCGCGTGCAATGCGAGGTTCCACAGCACCAGGGGCGGCTGCAATGACACCGGCACGAACGAATTGATGGTCAGGCCGATGGGCTTGCCCTGCGCATCGCGTGCGCAGACGATGGCCACGCCGGTAGGAAAGTGGCCGAGCAGCCGCCGCAGTGCGCGCGGCGGCATCTGGACCGACGGCACCGGGGCCGGGGCGGGGAAGACCCCCGCCCACGGCCCGGCGTACGGCAGTGTCTCGCCGCTCATGAGGCCCTGGCCTGGCGGTAGCGCCGGCCGACCTCGGCCCAGTTGATGATGTTGAAGAACGCACCGATGTAGTCCGGGCGACGGTTCTGGTAGTGCAGGTAGTAGGCGTGTTCCCAGACATCCAGTGCGAGGATCGGGGTGTTGCCCGACAGGCCCACGGCTGCACCCATCAACGGGCTGTCCTGGTTGGCGCTGCTTTCCACCTGCAGGCGGCCATCGCGATCGCTGGTCAGCCAGGCCCAGCCGCTGCCGAAGCGGGTCTGGGCCGCCTTGGTGAAGGCGTCCTTGAAGGCATCGAAGCCGCCAAGATCGCGGTCGATGGCGGCGGCCAGCTCATCATCAGGTGCACCACCGTGGGTGCTGAGTACGGTCCAGAACAGGCTGTGGTTGGCGTGGCCACCGCCGTTGTTGCGGACCGCGCCACGCTGGGCCTCGGGCACGGCATCGAGGTTGGCGATCAGCGCCTCGACCGGCTGCTCGGCGATGCCGGCCTGCTCGATGGCGGCGTTGAGGTTGTTGACGTAGGTCTGGTGGTGCTTGCTGTGGTGGATTTCCATCGTGCGCGCATCGAAATGCGGCTCAAGGGCGTCGTAGGCGTAGGGGAGCGGGGGAAGCGAGTACGACATCGAAGCAATCTCCGTGGGGAAGGCCAGAGGGCTGGCCGTGGGGAGATCGTTATCGCACCTCAACATTGGTTGAGGTCAAGGGGCGGGGGGGTGAAATGCGTGAAAGGGAGCAAGAGCGGCATGGTAGTGCCGGCCGCTGGCCGGCAATCAGCGAAGGTCGGGTTGCCGGCCAGCGGCCGGCACTACCAGAACCCGCTTTTCGAACCTCACCGGCGCGCTGACGTGCCCGCTGCCAGCGTTATCATCAACTCAACCAGTCCTTGCACGCACCATCAACCTGTTCGCCGCACGCCTGCTGCATCCGCTGCTGCAGCCGCGCCAGCGTCTCCGCACCCTGGTGCTTGCCGCTCCACGCCTTCAACTGCCCGGCCAGGCGCTCGAAACGCTGGCGGGTGCGCTGGTGGTAACCCGAAGGCTGCGCTTCCAGTTCGGCGATCAGCGACGCGGTGGCCTGCTCGATGCGTGGTGCGTCGTCCGGCGCCAGCTTCAGCAGGCCCTCCACGTACAGCACGCCCCATTGCACGCGGGTGGCCGGGCCCTGCGCACCGTCGTAGGCACGCTTCAACCACTCCAGCGCACCGGCGGTGTCGCCGCGCTGCTCGGCCAGTTCGGCCAGCTCGGGCATGTAGTAGTACGGCTGCTCGCTGCGTTTCAGCTCGGCCAGCAACAGCGCCTCGGCACCTGCGTCGTCGCCAACCTCGCGCAGCGCATGGACCGCGCTGCTGATCGTGGCCTGGCGCGCATGCGCATCGGTGGCGGCGGCATCGGCAGCGGCCACGCGCTGCTTGACCCGCTCAACCAGGGCCGCGGGCAGTGCACCCTTCGGCTGCTGCTGGCGGGCCAGCGATACTTCGGTCAGCGCACGCGACAACGCGTCGTCGGCGCGATCACCGCGCTCGGCGTCTGCGCGCTCCAGTGCGACCAGCAGCTGCTGTCCCAGCGTGTTGCTGGTGGCCGGCCCGGCACTGGCCTGCTTGACCAGCTGCACGCCTGCATAGCCCAGCAACTCACGGTTGCGGCGCACTTCCGCCGGTTGCGCCAGCACCGCCTGCAGCAGCTCGCGTACTTCGGTGGGCGAGGCATCGGGCTTTTCGGCGGTTGCCAAGGCAAGCAGAGCGAAGCGACGCTGCAGGGCCTCATCCGGTGCCGCCTTGGACAACTGGCGCAGTACGTCCTGGCTCTTGCGCTCGCCGGCGAGGCGGTTGGCGTCCACTTCCCAACCGTAGTCGCCCAGTACCTGCCAGTCTTCGGCGGCCAGTCGGTCCGGCGTTGCCAACGCGGTGGCCAAGGTGGCGGCGACGGCACTGCGGCGGCCTGCGGCGATGGTCAGTGCCCGGGTCAGTTCGGCGGCGTCATTGCCGCCGGCCACGCGGGTGATTTCGTTGCGCCGTGGGTCCAGCACGATCAGGGTCGGATAGCCGCGTACGCCGAAGCGCTCACCCCAGGCCTGCGCTCCTTCCTCGTCGCCATCCAGATAGACCGGCACGAATTTGCTGGTCAGCGCGATGAAGGCCGGGTCCTTGAACAGGCCCGCCTTGAGCTGGTTGCACGGTGGGCACCAGACCGCGCCCCAGTACAGCAGCACCGGCTTGCCGCTGTCGGCGGCTTCGGCGAAGGCATCGTCCACATCGCCCTGGCGCCAGGCGATGGCGGACGCCGGCGCGGGTGCCTCGGCGGAGTTGGCGGTGGAAACCGGCGCCGGGGTGCAGGCGCTCAGCGCCAAAGCCAGCAGCAACACGGAAAGCGCGACGCGCATCGGCAGCATCTCGAAGGGCAGGGTGACAGGCCATTGTAGGAACCGCCGGCGAGCCCGCTGATTCAGTTTGCTCATGACGGGCGTGCTGCAGGGCATGACGCCCACCGGGCATTGCCGGGCAACGCCGGGCGGATGCCTTCACGCCGCTGCCCGCACCATCTGCTGATACACCAACCCATTGAACTCGCCGACGTCACCGTCCAGCGCAAAGCCATAGCGCAGGTAGGTCGGTACCGCATTGAGCGAGGCGCGCACGGTCAGGACCGGCTCGCGCACCTGTGGAAGCACCGCTTCGAACAAAGCATGGCCGATGCCCTGGCCCTGGCAGGCGGGATCGACGAACAGCATCGCAAGGTGCCGACCCTCCTTCAGTTCGATCACGCCGACGACGCGACCGTCCTGCTCGGCCACCAGGATGTGGTTGTCACCGTGCAGGCGCGCGCCGAACGCTTCGGCAGCGGCGACACTGCCGAAGGTGGCGATGCCGGCCGCGCTGAGCGAAGGCGCGACCGCCGCAGTGAACGCAGCCAGGCACACCGCACTGATCGCGGGCAGGTCATCGACGTGGGCAGGGCGGATCGTCGGCATGCAGTGTTCTTCCGGTAGTGGGCGGCGCGTCATCGTTGCCGCAGGCCTGCACGCTAAGCTGGCGGCATGAGTGATTTCAATCCTGCTTACGCTGCCTTGTTTCCGCAACAGGGCCTGAGCCTGGGCCTGATGACGCCTGTCGCCGCGCATGGACTGGCCGATCCGCATGAGGCGCGGCGCATTGCGCGACTGGCCGATGATCTGGGCTTTGCCGCATTGTGGACGCGTGATGTACCACTGATGGTGCCGCAGGGTCCGGACGCGACAGCAAGCGCGCTGGATGACCCGTTTCTGTGGCTGGGCATGCTGGCTGCCGCGACCGGACGCATCGTGGTCGGCAGCGCGGCCATCGTGCTGCCATTGCGGCAGCCGCTGCAGGTGGCGAAGTCGGCCTTGAGCCTGGACCGGATCAGCGGCGGACGGTTCGTGCTGGGCCTGGGTTCGGGGGACCGCCCGGAAGAGTTCGCCGCATTCGGCGAGGATCTGGAGGGCAGGGCGGCGACCTTCCGTGCGCGTTGGACCTTGTTGCGCGCGGCGCTGTCACTGGAGGCCGATGAGCGGACCGCCGTACTGCAGGCGACGGGTGGCTTCGACGTGCTGCCGGCGCCGGCAACCCGCATCCCGATGCTGGTGGTGGGTACCGCGCGGCAGAGCCTGCAGTGGATCGCGCGCGAGGCCGAAGGCTGGGCCACCTATCACCGCGAGGAGGCCGCGCAGGAAGGACGCATCGGCCTGTGGCAGCAGGCGCTGGTGCAGCGTGGTGGGCCAGCCAAGCCGTTCGTGCAGTCGATGCTGCTGGACCTGCAGGCCGATCCGCAGGCGCCAGCCGAGCCGCTGCCGCTGGGCCTGAAGGTCGGCCGCGATGGCCTGCGTGACTACCTGCTGCGCGTGCATGCGCAGGGCGTGGCGCACGTGATGTTCAACCTGGTCGACAACGGGCGGCCGATGGACGCGGTGCTGCGTGAGATCGGGGAGCACGTTCGGCCACACGCGCTCCGGTAGCTGTCCACCTCGGTGGGCTCCAGCGGTCGAGCACGGCTCGACTCTACATGGGGTTCGCATCTGCGTATCATTCGCATTTGATACCCCCATGCCGGAGCCCCACGTGACCCAACATTCCCCCATGCACCCGACCGGACGTCTGTTCGCCGCGGTCGCTTTCATCGAGGCCGTGACCTGGGCCGGCCTGCTCATCGGCATGTGGATGAAGTACGGCCCGATGGCCAACGTGGCGCTGGTGAAGGTGTTCGGGCCGCTGCACGGCGTGGCCTTCCTGGTCTATGTGGCAGTCACCCTGTTTGCGGCGGTGCGCCTGCGCTGGCCGTGGTGGGCCAGTGCCCTGGCCCTGTTGGCGGCGATCCCGCCGCTGGTGACGCTGCCGCTGGAGTGGTGGTTCAAGCGCCGTGGCCTGCTCGGCCTGCTTGCAATGCGCTGAACCCGTTGTTGCATGCCCATTCAAGAGAATGGGTATCAAATGCAAATACGAGCCGTTATCATTTAAGGGTGGTGCCTGGTCCTGAGCAGGGCCGGTGCCGGGTGGGGCGCGCGGGTGCGCCCGCCCATCCTTTCCTGTTACGGCTGGTGTTCCATGCACGCACGTCCCGTCGTTCCCGGCTTGCCGGCGCTGGTGTTGGCTGCCTTGATCGGCACCATGGCGATGATGTCCTTCGTCGCCGTGATCGGCCCGGTGGTCCGCATGCTCGGTTTGTCCGAGTGGCATGCCGGCCTGTCGGTCACCGCCGCCGGCGTGTTGTGGATGCTGGCCGCGCGCCCCTGGGGCCAGCTCAGCGACCGCATTGGGCGCAAGCGCGTGCTGATCCTGGCGATGAGTGCCTATACGGCGGTTTACATCGCACTGGCGGTGTTCATCGACGTCGCCCTGCAGGCGGTGCCGCCGGTACTGGTGTCGGTGCTGGTGCTGGTCGGCGCGCGCGGCTTGATCGGGCTGTTCTACGCGGCCGTGCCGCCCACAGCCGCTGCGCTGATTGCCGACAAGGCACCGACCGGGCAGCGCGCCAGTTTCCTCGCCCGGCTGGGCAGTGCCAACGCGCTGGGCATGGTACTGGGTCCGGCCGCTGCCGGCTGGCTGGCCTATACCAATCTTTCGCTGGCGCTGTACGTGGCCGCGTTGCTGCCGTTGCTGGCACTGGCATTGCTGGCTTGGCGGCTGCCAGCGACGCCGCCGGTGGTGGGCGCGTCCGCACAGCGCCGCACGCCGATGAGCCGCCTCGACGCGCGCCTGCGCCTGCCGCAGCTGGCGGCGTTCATCGCCATGGTCTCGGTGACCATCGCGCAGGTCACGGTCGGCTTCTTCGCGATTGATCGCCTGGGCCTGGATGCGGCTGCGGGCGCGCGCATGGCCGGCATTGCACTCACAGCGGTTGGCGTCGGCCTGATCCTGGCGCAGGCACTGGTGATGAAGCTGGAGGTGCATCCACGCCGCTGGATCGTCCTTGGCGCCCTGATTTCCGGCATTGGCTTTGCCTCGGTGGCAGGCGTGCAGCAGGCCTGGCAGTTGCCGGCGGCGTATGCGCTGGCCGCGTTTGGCATGGGCTTCGTATTCCCCTCGTTCCAGGCGCTGGCCGCCGATGCGGTGGAGGCGCACGAGCAGGGCGCCGCCGCCGGCACCGTCGCTGCTGCGCAGGGGCTGGGCATGGTGGCCGGGCCGATGCTCGGCACGCTGTTGTATCGCGGCGGGCCAAGCCTGCCTTACCTGCTGGTCGGTGCGCTGCTGCTGTTGCTGTGCGCGCTGGCTGCAGCGCATCGGATGAAGGAGAACCCATGAACGATTCCCTGATGCAGGGCGCGTGGCCGGAGGCCGCGCCGGCGCCACTGGACAGCACCGACGACGCGTCGCTGTTCCTGCTGCAGCATGCCGGCCAGCACGTGCACGCGCGCGGCTGCCGCGCCACGCTGCCGGCCGGTGCACTGGCGACATTGGCAGAACGCGTCTCGGCGTTCTTTGCCCGGCAGCGTGGCGGTCCGGGCCTGCTGGTTGGCGCAGTGCCGTTCGAACCGCGTGCGGACGATGCGCTATTCCAGCCCGAGCGCCTGCTGCCGGCGCTGGCACTGCAGCCGCAGGCCGCACCGCCGCTGGACGGTGCCCTGCGCGCCGAGCCTGCGCCGCAGGACTATGCGTCAGCGGTTGCCGCAGCGGTGCAGGTACTGCGCGCGCCCGAACTGAACCTCCAGAAGGTGGTGCTGGCGCGCAGCCTGCTGGCACGGACCCGCCAGGCGCTGTCTCCGGACGTGCTGCTGGCACGCCTGGGCGCAGATCCGTCGGTGGCGACCTACGCGGTGCCGTTGCCGGTGGAGCTCGGCCAGGCACCGGCCTGGCTGGTGGGGGCGACGCCGGAACTGCTGCTGCGCAAGCGCGGCGCCGAGCTGTTGTCGCATCCGCTGGCCGGTTCCGCGCGGCGCAGCGCCGATGCCGCCGAGGACGAGCGTGCGGCGCAGGCGCTGCTGGCCTCGACCAAGGACCACGACGAGCACCGCCACGTGGTCGAAGCCATCGTCGAGGGCCTGGCACCGTACTGCAGCCACATCGATGCGCAGCCGCGCCCGGTGCTGCATGCCACCGCCAGCATGTGGCACCTGGGCACCCGCATCCACGCCACCCTGAAGGATCCGCAGACGTCTGCCGCCGAACTGCTGGCGCAGCTGCACCCCACGCCGGCAGTCTGCGGTACGCCACGGTTGGCGGCGCTGCAGCGCATCCGCGAGCTGGAACCGGTGCCGCGCGGCTTCTACGCCGGTGCCGTGGGCTGGTTGGACGCGCAGGGTGACGGCGACTGGTACGTGGCGATCCGCTGCGCGCGCCTGCAGGGCACGCAGCTGCGCCTGTATGCCGGTGCCGGCATCGTCGCCGAGTCACACCCCGAGGCCGAGGTGGCCGAAACCGCAGCGAAGTTCGCTGCCCTGTTGAACGCGCTGGGTGTCCATGAATCCGCGCCCGCCATCGAGCCTGCCGCATGAGTACCTCCACTGACTCTTCCCGCCTGCCGCTGCAGCAGGTGTGGCCCGACACGCTGGTGGCGCGCTATCGCGAAGCCGGTCACTGGCGTGGCGAGACCTTCCCGGGTTTCCTGCGCGAGCGTGCAGAACGCTATGCCGATGACATCGCGGTGGTCGCCGGCGACGTACGCCTGAGCTATGCGCAGCTGTGGCATGAGGCAGGCCGGATCGGTGC
The DNA here is from genome assembly GCF_018320795.1 of Stenotrophomonas sp. PE591. NCBI lineage: Bacteria > Pseudomonadati > Pseudomonadota > Gammaproteobacteria > Lysobacterales > Lysobacteraceae > Stenotrophomonas > Stenotrophomonas sp. PE591. Next base: position 342,017 of record NZ_JAAOKO010000004.1, on the reverse strand, counting down.
GGGCCTGCTGGCGCTCGGCCTGCAGCCTGGCGAACGGGTGCTGGTGCAGCTGGGCAATACCGCCGGGTTCATCACCACGGTCTGCGGCCTGTTCCGCGCCGGCCTGGTGCCGGTGTATGCGTTGCCGGCGCACCGCATCACCGAGCTGGTCCACTTCGCCAGCAAGGCGGAAGCCAGTGCCTACATCACCACCGCACTGCGCGATGGCTTCGATCATCGCGGGTTGGCAAGGGCGCTGCAGGCCGAAGTGCCGGCGGTTCGCCATGTGGTGATCGACGGCGATGCGGCGGAATTCATCGCGCTGGAGGCACTGCACGGCGATCGCAGCCAGCTGCCGTCCGATCCGGACCCGCAGTCGGTGGCGTTCCTGCAGATTTCCGGAGGCAGCACCGGGCTGTCCAAGCTGATTCCGCGCACCCACGACGACTACATCTACTCGTTCCGCGCCAGCAATGACCTCTGCGGCATCGACCGCGACAGCGTCTATCTGGTCGCGCTGCCGGCCGCGCACAATTTCCCGATGAGTTCGCCGGGCTTCTTCGGCGCACTGTATGCCGGCGCCCGCGTGGTGCTCAGTCCCGGCCCCGGTCCGGATGCGGCCTTCCCGCTGATCGCCCGCGAGCAGGTGACCTGCTGCGGGCTGGTGCCGCCGCTGGCGTTGCTGTGGGCACAGGCCACCGCCACCAGCAAGCATGACCTGTCCAGCCTGCAGGTACTGCAGGTAGGCGGCGCCAAACTGGTGCCGGAAGCCGCACGGCGGGTGATCGATGGCCTTGGCTGCACGCTGCAGCAGGTGTTCGGCATGGCCGAAGGCCTGGTCAACTACACGCGGCTGGATGACCCGGAGGAACTGATCGTGGCCTGCCAGGGCCGGCCGATCAGTCCGGATGATGAAGTGCGCGTGGTCGATGACCATGACCAGCCGGTGGCCGAAGGCGAGGTAGGGCATCTGCTCACCCGTGGGCCGTACACCATCCGCGGCTACCACAACGACGCGGTGGCCAATGCGCGCTCGTTCACCGATGACGGCTTCTATCGTACCGGTGACCGTGTGCAGCAGCTGCCCGGAGGCTACCTGGTGGTGCAGGGCCGCGCCGGTGATCACATCAACCGTGCCGGCGAGAAGATCTCCGCCGAAGAGATCGAAGATCACCTGCTGGCCCACCCCGGTGTGTTCGATGCGGCCGTGGTCTCCATTCCCGACGAGTACCTGGGCGAGCGCAGCTGTGCCTTCGTGATTCCGCAGGGCGAACCGTTCAAGGCGCCGGCGCTGAAGTCCTGGATGCGCGGGCGCGGCCTGGCGGCGTTCAAGGTTCCCGACCAGGTCGTGTTCGTCGACAGTTTCGATACCACCGCGGTCGGCAAGATCAGCCGCCGCGAACTGCGCGCGCAGTTGCGTGCGCGTCATCTGCAACAGACAGGAGGAACGCGCTGATGGCGCTGCCCCGTATCACCGATTACCCCTTGCCGACTGCCGCCGAACTGCCACAGGCACGCGGCCCGTGGCGCCCGCAGCGCGATCGCCTCGCGCTGCTGGTACACGACATGCAGCGCTACTTCCTGGCCGCATTCGACGCCGGCAATGCACCGCTGCGGCCGGCCGTGGACAACATCGCACGCCTCCTGGCGCATTGCCGCGCACACGGTATTCCGGTGTTCTACACCGCCCAGCATGGCGACCAGGATCGCCGTGACCGTGGCCTGCAGGCCGACCTGTGGGGACCGGGCATGCGCCGCAGCGCCGACCATGAACCGATCATCGACGCGCTGGCACCGCAGCCGGGCGAGCACGTGCTGGTCAAGCACCGTTACAGCGCGTTCCAGCGCAGCAACCTGGAGACGCTGATGCGGGTGCGCGGGCGCGACCAGCTGCTGGTGACCGGCGTGTACGCCCATATCGGCTGCACGGCGACCGTGGTCGAGGCGTTCCAGCGTGATATCGAGGCCTTCATTGCCGCCGATGCCGTGGCGGACTTCTCGCGCGCCGATCACGATCAGGCGCTGCACTGGATCGCGCGCACCAGCGGGGTGCCGATGACCACCGACCAGTTGCTGGAGGTGCTGTGATGGCTGCCACCGCTGAGATGCTGGATCTGGAGCGGATGCGTGCCGACGTGGCACGCGTTCTGGAATGTACGCCGGCCGAGATCGGTGACGACGACAACCTGATCGACCTGGACCTGGACTCGATGCGCATGCTCGGCCTGGTCCTGGCCTGGGGCAACACCGGCCTGCCGATTGAGTTCTCGCAGTTGGCCGAGCACACCACGCTGCGCCAGTGGTGGAACGTGGTGCAGACGCTGCAGGCCGCGCAGAACGCATGAACGCCGCTGCGCTGGCCACGCCGTTGGCATTGACCGAGGCCCAGACCGGACTGTGGTTTGCACAGCGGCTGGCGCCGGACAATCCGTCATTCAATACCGCGCACGCGGTGTGGATCGATGGCCCGCTGGACGTGGCCGCGTTCGTCACAGCTGCAGACCAGGCTGCGTTCGAAGCCCAGGCATTTGCGCTGCGCTTTGCCGAAGGGGCCGATGGCCAGCCGCTGCAGTGGCATGACCCGGCACACGTGCCGCTGCTTTCGGTGCGTGATGTGTCCGCCGAGGCTGATCCAGCCGCTGCGGCACGCAGCCTGATGCACGCCGACCGGCTGAGCCCGGTCGACCCCGCCCGCGACCGGATCAGCCAGCAGGTGCTGCTTGAGCTGGGCGGGCAGCGCTGGGTCTGGTACCTGCGGGTGCATCATCTGGCCGCCGATGGCTATGGCATGGCGCTGTTCACCGATCGCGTGTGCGCGTTGTACGCCGGTCGCATGGGTGAGCCACTGCCGGGGCTGGCGGGCGTGCTGGCCGATGATGCCGCTTATCGTGCCGATCCGCGCCGCGCGCTGGCCGGGCAGTGGTGGCGCGAGCACATGCAGGGCGCACCGGCAGGCGTGGGCCTGGCCGGCACGCTCGCGGCCAGTGACGACGCGCTGCGCTGGGTGCAGCCGCTCGATGCGGCCTTCCGTGAGCAGCTGCTGCAGGCATCGGTGCGTTGGCTGCAGCCCTGGCCGGATGTGCTGGCCGCGTTGTCGGCCGAGTACCTGCGGCGGATGAGCGCGGCCGGTGAAGTGGTGCTGGGCGTGCCCTACATGGGGCGGCTCGGCAACGCGTCGGCGCGGGTGCCGGCGATGGTGATGAATGTGTTGCCGCTGCGCGTGGCGGCCGGCGAGGGCAGCGTGGAGGCCTTCACCCGCGGCCTGGGCCTGCAGCTCAGCCAGGGTCGCAAGCACGGCCGTTACCGCGGTGAGCAGCTGCGCCGGGACCTGGGCCTGGTCGGCGCGCAGCAGCGCCTGCACGGTCCGTTGGTGAACGTGCAGCCGTTCTACAGGCCGCTGGCGCTGGCCGACGTGCAGGCGACGCTGGAGGTGCTGTGCACCGGGCCGGTGGATGACCTGACGCTGGGCTTCCGTGGCGATGGCCAGGCGCTGCTGGATCTGGAAATCGAGGCCAATCCCGCGCTGTACAGTCGCGAGGATGTCGAGGCGCACGCGGCGCGGCTGCTGCATTTCGTATCGGCGGCGCTGCAGGCTGACGATATCGCAGCCGTGCCCCTGGCGACGCCCGAGGAGGCGCAGCAGGTGCTGCAGGAATTCAATGCCACCGCGCACGCGCTGCCGGAGACGACCCTGGTCGAGCTGCTGCAGCAGGGCATGGATCGGGACCCACACGCGCCTGCGCTGGTGTTCGGCGACGCTGCTTTGGATTACGCAACGCTGGAAGCGCGCAGTTTCGCGCTGGCGGCGCAGCTGCGGGCGATGGATGTCGGCCCGGGCAGCGTGGTGGCGGTGGCATTGCCGCGCTCGCTGGAGCTGGTGATCGCGCTGGTCGCGGTGCTGCGCGCAGGCGCGGCCTATCTTCCGCTGGACCTTGCCCATCCCGATGAGCGGCTGGCGCGTATTCTCGCCTCGGCACAGCCTGTGTGCGTACTGGCTGCGGCCGAGGATTCGGCGCGCATGGCCGGCGTACCGGTGCTCGCGCCGGAGCAGTGGACCGCGCTGAGCTTCGCCGCGCCATGGGCCGATCCGGCGCCCAGCGATGCGGCGTATGTGATCTATACCTCCGGTTCGACCGGCGAGCCGAAGGGCGTGGTCATCGAACATCGTGCCATCGTCAACCGCCTGCTGTGGATGCGCGAGCACTACAGCATCCGTGCCGACGACCGCGTGCTGCAGAAGACCCCGGCCACCTTCGATGTCTCGGTCTGGGAATTCTTCCTGCCGCTGCTGTGCGGAGCCACGCTGGTCGTCGCCGGGCCGGACGGGCATCGCGATCCCACTGAACTGGCGCGGCTGATCCGCGAGCATGGCATCACCACGGCGCATTTCGTGCCATCGATGTTGGATGCCTTCCTCGCTGCACCGGCCTCCGAAGGGCTGCAGCTGCGACGGGTGTTCACCAGTGGCGAGGCGCTGGATGCTTCGTCCCGCGACCGCTTCCACGCGCGTGTGCACGCCGAGCTGCATAACCTGTATGGCCCGACCGAGGCCGCAGTGGATGTCAGCTACTGGCCGGCGTCGGCGCAGGATCGCTCGCGGCCGGTGCCGATCGGATTCCCGGTCTGGAATACCCGCCTGTACGTGCTGGACGCGCGGATGCAGCCGGTGCCGATAGGCGTGGCCGGCGACCTGTACCTGGGTGGTGTGCAACTGGCACGCGGCTATCTCGGTCGCGATGACCTGACTACCGAGCGCTTCCTTGCCGATCCTTTCCTGCCGGGCGAGCGTATCTACCGCACCGGCGACGTGGCACGCTGGCGGCGCGATGGTGCGGTCGAGTACCTGGGCCGCAGCGACCACCAGGTGAAACTGCGCGGCCTGCGCATCGAGCTGGGCGAGATCGAGGCGGCACTGCGCGAGCTGCCTGGCATGGAGCGGGTGGAAGTGCTGCTGCGCCAGGATGCTCCCGGCGATGCGCGTCTGGTGGCCTATGTTCCAGCGGCGCATGCCGACGCCGTGACGCTGCGCAGCCACCTCGCCACGCGTGTGCCGGACTACATGGTGCCCTCGGCCTTCGTTGGTGTGGACCACTGGCCGGTGACCGCCAACGGCAAGCTCGATCGCAACGCGTTGCCGAAGCCACCGCAACTTGAAGTTGCCGGCTTGTCGCCGCGCACGCCGTTGGAACAGGAGCTGGCGTTGCTGTTCGCACAGGCGCTTGGGCGTGAGCCGCCGGTGGCGGTGGATGCGGACTTCTTCAGTCTCGGCGGTGACTCGCTGTCGGCGGTGCACCTGCTGCTGGCGATCGAGCAGCGCTGGCGCTGCGATCTGGGTCTGGGTGCCTTGTTTGCCCAGCCCACCGTGGCCGCGCTGGCAGTTCGCATTGCCGAGCCGCCCGCGCTGGCCGATCACGCACTGGGGCCAGTGATCGCGCTGGCCGCGACCGACGCTGCCGGGCCCACGCCGCTGTTCGTGCTGCACCCGGCCGGGGGGATCGCCTGGAACTACCGCACCCTGGCCCGGGCACTGCAGCCGGCACGCCCGGTGTATGGCCTGCAGTCGCCGGCCCTGGACGCGCGGCTGCCGCTGCCAAGCAGCATCGAGGCGATGGCCAACGACTACGTACAGCGCGTGGTCGCATTGCAGCCGAAGGGGCCGGTGCATCTGCTGGGCTGGTCGGTGGGTGGCATCCTCGCCCAGGCGATGGCGGTGCGCCTCCACGAGATCGGGCGCGAGGTTGGCGAGCTGGTGCTTCTGGACGCCTATCCCAGCGAGTGCTGGCGGACCGAGCCGGAACCCGATGCCATCGCTGCATTGCGGGCACTGCTGGCGATTGCCGGTCATGACCCGGATGCGCATCCGGAACTGGACAGCCGTGAACGCATTCTGGCGTTCCTGCGGCGTGGTGGCAGTGCACTCGGCAGCCTGCCGGATGTGGTGCTCGACGGCGTGGTGCGCGCGGTGACCGGCACCAATCGATTGATCCGCGAACACATCCACCAACCGTTCGATGGCACGCTGGTGCACGTCCGCGCGGGCCGGGATCACCAGGCGCGACCACAGCTGCAGTCGGCGTTGTGGCGGACCCACGCGCGCAAGGTGCAGGCCTTGGAACTGCCGTTCCTGCACGCCGAGCTGACCGGCCGCGATGCGGTGGCGCAGCTGGCGCCGTGGTTGTCGGCGCGGTTGCGCCAATGGGACGAGCAACAGGAGATCGCAACATGCAGTTGACCGGTTTTGAAGGCCGCGTGGCGTTGGTGACCGGTGCCGCCGGCGGCATCGGCGAGGCACTGGTACGGCTGTTGGTCGAGGCCGGTTGCATCGCAGTGGCGACTGATCGCGAGGCACCCATGTTCGCGGATGCACGTGTGCAGGCGTTTGCTCTTGACGTGACCGACAGTGCGGCCGTCGACGCCTTGGTGGATCAGGTCGAATCCAACATCGGGCCGATCACGCTGGCGGCCAGCGTGGCCGGTGTGCTGCATGTGGGCGGCGTGACCGAGACCGGCGATGACGACTGGCGCCGGGTGTTCGCGGTGAACACCGACGGCGTGTTCCATGTCGGGCGTGCCTTGGCGCGGGTGATGTCGCCGCGCGGGCAGGGCGCGATGGTCACCGTCAGCTCGAATGCGGCCGGTGTGCCGCGGCATGGCATGGCGGCGTATGCCGCGTCCAAGGCCGCCGCCACGATGTTCACCCGCTGCCTCGGGTTGGAACTGGCGCCGCTGGGCATCCGCTGCAACATCGTCGCCCCGGGGTCCACGTTGACCCCGATGCAGACCGGCATGTGGCAGGACGAGCGCGGTGCCGAGCGGGTAATCGCCGGTAACCTGGAGACCTACAAGGCCGGCATTCCACTGCGCAAGCTGGCCACCCCCGAGGACATCGCGCACTCGGTGATGTTCCTGCTCTCCGACCAGGCCGGGCACGTGGCGATGAGCGACCTGTACGTCGACGGCGGCGCCACCCTGCGCGGCTGAGCCCCGACCGCCGCCTGCCGGCAATGGTAGGGCCGGCCGCTGGCCGGCAACCCACAGCTCCGGTAGTGCCGGCCGCTGGCCGGCAATCCATAGTCCCGGTAGTGCCGGCCGCTGGCCGGCAACCTCATTCAACTTCAGACATCTCCCAACCTCCATCGAGGCATGGCCCGACAGCCGACGCGCAATGATCGACCCAGCATGGCGCATGAGCAGCCATCGCCTCCGTCTGGGCCGTCACTCGATCATCGGCCAGTCCTACGTTCTGACAACCACGACACATCAGCGCCGCCGGCTCTTTGAAAGCAAAGCTGCCGCAGCATGTGTAATCGACCAGCTCCGCTACATCGAACAGCGCGGGCTCGTACAGTCACACGCATGGGTCGTCATGCCGGATCACGTCCACTGGATGTTCGAGCTGCGCGCAGCTCACCTTCCCGACATCGCGCGCCGGATGAAATCGTCGAGCGCGCTCGCCCTGAATCGCCTGGTGGGGCGTCGATGTACGGTCTGGCAGTCTGGCTACTTTGATCATGCAGTGAGGGCGGAGGAGTCGCTGGCGCAGCAAGCGCTGTACATCCTGGGGAATCCGGTGCGCGCCGGTCTTGCTGGGCAGATTGGCGAGTATCCGTATGCATGGTCGGCCTGGTCGTGATGCCGGCCAGCGGCCGGCACTACCACAGCAAAGCCGAAGCGCAGCGCAGATTGCGTTCCGGCGCACAGAGCACCCTCGATGGTAGTGCCGGCCGCTGGCCGGCAACCTCATGACCTGCGCGGAGATGCATAGCTGCCGGCCAGCGGCCGGCACTACCAGTGAATGTTCAGCGCGGCCATTCGCTGTTCACCGCCGCTTGCGCGCGCTTCGGCCGTGGTCGGTCTGGTTGTGATGCCGGCCAGCGGCCGGCACTACCACAGCAAAGGCGAAGCGCAGCGCAGTTGCGCTGCGGCGCACAGAGCACCCTCGGTGGTAGTGCCGGCCGCTGGCCGGCAACCCCATGACCCGCGCGGAGATGCATAGCTGCCGGCCGGCAGCCGGCACTACCAGTCAATGTTCAGCACGGCCATTCGCTGTTCAGCGCCGCTTGCGCGCGCTTCGGCCGTGGTCGGTCCGGTTTGATGCCGGCCAGCGGCCGGCGCTACCAGTGAATGTTCAGCGCGGCTTGCGTGTCCGCTTCGGCTTCGCGGTATCTGCACCGCTGGCGGCGCCGTCCTGCAGCGCCTGCAACCAGGACAGGGTGTCCACGTAATCGATGAAGTGGCGCAGGTAGCCGGGACTGGTGGCCTGCATCGTGTCCAGCATGCGCTGCACCAGCACCGCCGAGTTCAGCGGGCCGCCGTCGGCCGGGGCCTCGGTGCGCAGTGAGCGGCGCACCTGCAGTTCGCTGCGCAGCTCCGACCACTCGCGCTGCACCTGCTGCAGCATCGGCACCTGCGGGTAATGCGGCAGCGAGCGCGACCCCGCATCGAGGTCGCGCACCAGTGCGCGGAGGCCTTCGAGCGCTGAAAGCTTACTTGGCATCCGGGGCCTTGGGCTTGGGAATCGGCGCGATCTCGACGCGGCGGTTGCGTGCGCGGCCTTCCTCATTGGCATTGGAACTGACCGGCTGCTCGCTGCCGAACGCGGCGGCGAACACGGCGTCAGCCGGTACGCCATCGGCGATCAGGGTGCGGGTCACGGTCAGCGAGCGCTGCGCGGACAGCTCCCAGTTGTCGGCGAAACGCCGATTGCCTTCGCGCACCGGTGCGTCATCGGTGAAGCCGCTGACCATCAGAATTTCCTCGCGGCTGCCCAGGTAGGCGGCCAGCGGCGCGGCCAGGCTGCGCAGCAGCTCCTGGCCTTCCGGCTGCAGCTGGTCGGAGTTCAGCGCGAACAGCACGCTGCCGCTGATGCCGATGCGTCCATCGACCAGGGTCACGCGACCGGCGGCCAGCGGGCCGGCCAGCGCCTGTTCCAGCGTCTGCAGGCGCTTGGCTTCGGCCTGGCGCTGCTTCACTTCCTGGTCCAGCCGCTGCGACAGCTCCAGCTGCACCGCGACCACACCGACCAGTATCAGCACGAACGCGCCCAGCAGCACCGACATCAGGTCGCCGAAGGCGGCCCAGATCGGGGCATGCGAGCCGCCATCGACCTCCAGCTCGTCGCTCATGCGCTACCGGCCTTGCCGCGGCGCGTGGCCAGCTGCTGCAGTTCTTCCATCACCTGCTTCTGCGACAGCAGGCTGAGGTCGACCACCTCGCGCGCCTGCGCCACGTAGTAGGCCAGCTGCTCGTCGCTGCGGGCCAGCGAGGCATCCAGTGCGCCGCCGATCTGTTCCAGGCGGCCGGACAGCTCGGTGGAGGCGCTGCCGAACTGCGCTACCGCTTCGCCGAAGCTGCTGGCCAGCTGGCCGACTTCACCGGCGCTGCCGTGGAGCGCTGCGGCGATACCGTCCAGCTTTCCGGTCTCGGCGGCGATATGGTCGGTGAAGCGGTTGCCAACGCGTTCCAGCAACTCGGCCGAGCCACCGACCAGTGCGTCCACAGCGGTGCGCTGTTCGTGCGAGGCGTGGTTGATCGCATCCAGCAGGGTCTGCACGGTGGCCAGCAGGCGTCCGCGTTCTTCCAGCATCGCGTTGTCACGCACCAGGCTCTCGGACAGCGTACTGCGCAGCTCGTTGATGACGTCGGCAGCGGCCTTGGGCGCGGCGGCGGCGGTCTGCAGCAGGGTGGACACTTCGGCCAGCGTGGCGCTGGCCTGTGCGCGACCGTTCTCGCCGATCTGCTGTGCGGTCTCCGCCAGCGTGTCGCAGACGCGCTGCTGCTGCGCGGCCAGGCGTTCGCCATTGGCCTGCAGGCGCTCGGCCAGCTCGGTGGAAACGTGCTGCAGAGCATCGCTCCAGCGCTGCAGGCGCTGTTCGTCGCCGGCCTGCAGCTGCGCCTGCAGGGCGGCGTGGGCCTGCTGCAACTCGGCGCTGACCGCGTCCCAGCGCGCCTGGCGTTGCTGCTCGCGGCTGTCCAGGCTGGCCTGCAGTTCGGCGTGCGCGGTCGCGGCGCTGGCCTGCGCGGCCTGCCACTGCTGCGAGCGCTGCGCTTCATGATCCTGCAGCAGCGACTGGCTGGCGCTGTGCTGCTGCTCCAGTGCCTGCAGCAGCGCCTGCGCACGCGCGTCCAGATGCTCGCTGGCGGCGATCAACGCCTGCTGCTGACGTTCGACCAGCGCAGTATTCAGGGCCTGCTGCTGTTCGGCGGCAGCACGCAAGGCCTCCGCATTGTCCTGTGCATCGGCCTGCAGGCGCTCGCCGATACGTGTGACCAGCGCTTCGGCATGCGTGGCCTGGCCATCGCTGAAGGCCTGCAGGTGCTGGCGCAGGTCGCTCACCAGTGCCTGCTGTGCCTGGGTCTGTTCACTCACCACCTTGGCCCAGCTGGCCTCGGTTGCGACGCGGCTGCGCTCGAAACCGTCGCTCAGGCCGGCCAGCTGCTGCTGCACGGCCTGCTCGACGCGGGCATGCAGTGCTTCGCCGTGATGGGCCAGGCCAGCCAGGGTGGTCTCGGCCATCGGCTGCAGCGCGCCACCGATGGCGGCGGCGCTGGCTTCAGCTCCTTCGCGCAGCGACTGCTGCAGCGAGACCGCCAGGCGTTCCTGCAGTGCCTGGCTCTGGGTCAGGAACTCGGCCTGGCCGGCCAGTAGGCGCTCATTGGCGGCCGCACTGTGCTGTTCAAAGGTGCTGGTCATCGCCTGCAGGCGGTCGACCAGCGCCGGCAGCGCCGCGGACTGTGCCTGCAGCAGGCGCAGCGACTCGGCGCGCTGCCAGGCCTGCGAGTACGGATGCAGGTCGCCGGAAATGGCGCGATCCAGCTGCTGCACGGCCTGCAGGCGGTCACGACGCAGCAGCGCCGCCAGCAGGCCTAGCATGGCCGAGCTGGCCACACCGGCGATCGAGGTGCCGAATGCCACCGCCAGGCCCTGCACCGGCGAGGCCAGCGAGCCGCGGATCGCGGCCATGTCGGTCGCGCTCTGCAGGGCCAGTCCGGTGCCACGCAGCGTGTCCATCATGCCCAGCAGGGTGCCGAGCATGCCCAGCAGCACCAGCAGGCCGACCAGGTAAGGGGTCAGCACCGGAGCGGGCAGGGCAGTGCGCTCGCCCTCCACGCGCAGGCGCACGGCATTGCGCAGGCCTGCGGGCACGCGCTCCAGCCAGGGAGTGAGGCTCTCCTTCGCACTGGACAGGTCGTTCAGTGCACTGCGCAGGCCGTTGCTGGCCTGGCGGTAGCGGTACAGCTCCACGCCACCGGCGATGTAGCAGGCCGCGATGATCGCCGCCACCGCTGCACCCAGCGGATGCACCGAAACATAGCCAATGCCGATCCAGCACACGGCCAGCAGGCCGACAAGGAAAACAACGACATGGAAAGCAGTTCTGGACATGGTGTTCCGGTCAGTGGGAGCGCAGGGCGTCTTGCAGCCCTTCGATCGGGTGGAAGCGCAGCTGCAGCTCGGCGAGCAGCAGGGTGCGCATGTCATGGCGGAAGGCCGCGCGCCAGCCGGGCTGGCCGTGCACGCGTTCAAAACGGGCGCCGAGCACGGCCGGCGCAGTGGCCAGCAGGCTGTGCTCGCGCGGGGTGAGGGTCTGTTCCATCACCGCGTCGACCTCGGCCAGCCGCGCCAGCTCGGGCGAAACCTGCACCAGCTGGTCGCGCAGGCGGCCGCGCAAGCGCCCGGTGGCGGTCTGGATGGCCTGCTGCAGTACCCGGTAGCGCTGGCGCAGCGAGGCGAAGTTGGGTGCAGCGGCAGCTTCGGCCAGATCCAGCAGGCGCTCGGCCTCGGCGTCCTCACTGATCGAGGCCAGCAGGCTGGCGTGCGCCTGGACGCAGTCGGCCAGCACATCCTCGACGGCTTCGGCGGCTTCACCGGGCTCGGGCAGGCGTCCGCCGAGCGCCCCGGACAGGGCCACGGCACGGCTCCAGTCCACCCACTGGCCGAGCCGATCGGTCAGGGCGGGACTGCTGGCCGGCATCGCGCCGTCGCTGAGACGGGCGAGCAGGCGGAGGAACTCCGGTCCACCCAGGACCGGCTGCGCTGCGTTCGCCATCAAGGGGTGAGGGGCCAAAAACCGTTGATTTTACAACCAGATGACCCGGCCTGGATGAAGGCGGGGCCGGGGGAGGGGACCCGCAGGCGCGACAAGGCTTAGAATGACCGGCTGCACCCATCCCGTTCGACCCCTGGAGTACCCAATGACCGTTGCGCAGTTCTACCCGATCGGCACCCCCGGACAGCCCTGGGGCGACGCGGAACGCGCACAGTGGCGGGCCCGCCAGCAGCGCCAGCGCAGCTACCACGATGACGTTGTGGCAGCGCTCGAGCGCCTGGACGACAGCTTCGATGTGATCCAGTACGGCCAGCTGGACTATGCGCCGGACCATTACCCGCTGTTCGCCGTGGTCAACCACGACTGGAACCCGGCGCTGCCGACCGCACTGATCACCGGTGGCGTGCATGGCTACGAGACCAGCGGCGTGCATGGCGCCCTGCAGTTCCTGGAACAGCAGGCTGAGCGTTACCTGGGCCGGCTGAACCTGATCGTGGCACCGTGCGTCAGCCCGTGGGGCTACGAACGCATCCAGCGCTGGAACCCGGATGCCATCGATCCCAACCGCAGCTTCCGTGACGGCGGCCAGATCGAGGAAGCGGCCGCGCTGATGGCCTGGGTGGCCGAGCGCAAACCGAACCTGCTGGTGCACCTGGACCTGCACGAGACCACCGACAGCGACCTGCACGAGTTCGATCCGGCGCGCTGCGCCCGCGACGGCAAGCCGTTCGAGCGCGACACCATTCCGGATGGCTTCTACGTGATCGGCAACAGCGAAGACCCGCAGGCCGAGTTCCAGAAGGCCCTGATCGCCGCGGTCGCGCCAGTCACCCATATCGCCCCGGCCGACGCCGAGGGCAACCTGGTCGGCCTGCCGCTGCAGTCGCCGGGCGTGGTGTGGGGTGAGTCGCGCTCGATCGGCGCCTGCGCCGGCTTCACCGACGCGCGCTTTGCCACCACCACCGAGGTCTACCCGGACAGCCCGCGCACCAACCCGCAGGAGTGCAACGACGCCCAGGTGGCGGCGGTGTGTGCGGGCCTGGATTTCGCCCTGGCGGCGCAGTAACGCGCCACGTTGCGGGCAGCGACCGGCATCAACCGGCGCCGTTCTTTGGCTGGCGAGGTGGCCACAGCCGGCGAAGCCGACGCGCGGCAGCCGGCGAAGACATCCAGATCGCGCCGGTACACCGTGCTGTTGACCCCGAACAGGCCCAGCAGTGAGTGGAAGACATTGTCGTGGCTGTGCGCCCGGTGCAGGGCATTCCCGCGCAGGCAGGCCAGGTCCACGCCCGCGTTGCGGCTGAACTCCGGTGAGAACCACATCACCATCGGCACCTGGGTCTGCTCGCGCGGCGCGATGAAGTAAGGCGTGCCGTGAAGGTACATGCCACGTTCGCCGAGCGACTCGCCATGGTCGGACACATAGATCAGCGCGACATCACGCTGGTCCGAATAGCCCTGCAGCAGGTCGATGGTCCTGCCAAGCATGCGGTCGGTGTGGACCAGGGTGTTGTCATAGGTGTTGACCAGCGCCTCGTTGCTGCACTGCTGGATCTGGTTGCTGTCGCAGGTCGGACTGAATGCCCGCGACTGTGCCGGGTAGCGCTCGAAGTAGGTCGGGCCGTGGCTGCCAAGCTGGTGCAGCACGACCAGGGCGTCACCGTTCATGGCGTCAATGCGTGTACCGAGCTGATGCAGCAGCACCTCGTCATAGCAGGTGCCGTCGGCATTGACACATTGGCCGGCCACCTTCAGCGCGGGCATGTCCTCGGTCGGCACGCGTTCGCACACGCCTTTGCAGCCACCGTTGTTGTTGTTGCGCCAGAGCACGCTGATGCCGGTGCGCTGCAGGATGTCGAGCAGATTCTCCTCGGTCGCTGCGCGTACATCGTCATACTGGCGGCGGGTCATCTGCGAGAACATGCACGGCACCGAGATCGCCGTTGCGGTTCCGCATGAGGAAACATCACTGAAGCTGATGACGCCTTCCTTGCGCGATAGCCGGGGATTGGTCGCGCGTGGGTAGCCGTTGAGCTGGAAGTTCTGTGATCGCGCGGTCTCGCCGACGACCATGACCACAAGCTTCGGACGCGGGCCCGGTACGCGCCGTGCATCCATGCCGATCGGGCGCAAGGGTTGCTGGCGGGCGCTGTAGAGGCCTTTCAGATAACCGTGGGTATGGCGCACGACATTCAACGGCAGCACCTGGTCACGGAGATAGCGGTTGTTGCGCAGCAGCGAGGAGTAGTCCTTGTAGAACGCGAAGCCGATTGCCAGCAGTACCAGCAATGACGCCAGAGCGCTGGCCGGCCACACCAGCAGCGAACGTATCGAGCCGGCCCCGCTGGTGGTGCGCACCAGGGCGAGCCCGGCAGCAGGCAGCACGCCCAGCGCCAGCAGGGTCAACAGTAGTGGCAGCGACAGATAGGCGTTCAGTTCGGCCTGGTTGGTCTCGAACACGTTCTGCACCATGCTGCGATCGATCAGCACGTTGTAGTGCAGCATGAAGTAGCTGCAGGCGGCGCTGACGACAACGAGCAGCACCAGCAGCGGCCTGCGCAGGAACGGCAGTGCCAGCAGTGGCGTCAGCAACAGGTTGAACAGGCAGAACAGCACCACCGGCAGGCTGGCCAGGAACAGCACGCTGCGCACGCTGTTGAGGTCGACCAGCCCCCACAGCGTCTTCCAGAGGGCGATGTTTCCAATCGTGGTGAAGAACAGTGCGACGGCCCAGACCAGAACGATCGGATGGGGCCGTGGAAAACGGCGGCATTGACGCACGAGCAGGTTCCGTGGAGCGGGAGTGCGCGCAGTATCGAAACCGCTTTATCAGGAAGTTGTCAGGTTGGGCGGACTAGCCCAGCAGGATGACGCCCCACACCGCGCCCACCATCAACAGTGCGGTGGTCTGCGCGGCGCTGCCCATATCCTTGGCGTTCTTTGACAGTGGATGCTGTTCCAGGGAGATGCGATCAACCACCGCTTCGATCGCTGAGTTGAGCAGTTCCACCAGCAGGCTGATGAAGCAGACCGCAAGCACTACCGCGCGCTCGACCGCGCTGATGTCCAGTACGAACGCTGCAATGATCAACAGCGCGTGCAGAAGCAGCAGCTGGCGAAAGGCAGCCTCGCCGCGGAAGGTGGCGACGAATCCATCGCGCGAATGGATGAGGGTGTGGAAGATGCGGCTCAGGCCGGTTTTCCCGTGCGGGTACTTGCCGCTGTCCTTGGGGTGCTGCATGCGGTTTCCGCCGTGAAGTGAGCAATCCCCAGCATGTGCACGCGTGCGTCAGGAAATCGTCAGAGGGGCCACTCCAGGCTGAACCGGCATCCCTGCTGCGATGAATGCACCGTCATCCTCCAACCCAGGTGCTCGACGATGCGCTGCACGATCGACAACCCCAGCCCCTCGCCGCTGTGCACGCTACCGGGCACGAAGCGCTGGAACAGCTGTGGATCGATACTGGAGGGCAGGCCGGGCCCCGTGTCGGCGACGATGAGTGCGGCGTCGTGGAGGGTGATCCGGACTTCGCCGCTTTCGGTGTACTGGCAGGCGTTGCGCAGAAGGTTCCAGATCACGCTGTGCGCAAGATCCGCGTTGGTGTGCAGCACGGTGTCATGCAGGGCATCAAACGCAACGATCACCGGCTTGCCGGAAAGCCAGGGCTGGCACCGCTCCATGCAGCATTCAACCAGCGCACGCAGGGCCACCTCGTTGCGTGGCACGGTGCTGGGGGCGCGAGAGAGCAGCAGCAGGCAGGTCAGCTGGCGCTGCATCTCCTGGGTGGTGCGCAGGATGCGCTCGGCACTGGGAACCAGGTGGCTGTCGGCCGGAAGCTGGCAGGCCAGCGTCTCGGCAGCACCACCGATGATGGCCAAGGGCGTGCGCAGCTCGTGGCTGGCATCGCCGCTGAAGCACTGTTCGCGATGCAGGAACCGTTCGAGCTCGTCACTATGGCGGGCAAAGGCGCGCGCGAGCACGCCGATCTCATCGCGTGCGTCCTGGTAGGGAAAGGGCTTGTGGCCGTCCTGCACCGCATCGGCCAATCGTGTGATGGGCGCGATGACGTGGGTCGCGACCTTGCGACCGATCAGGAAGGCGCCAAGCACGCAGATCGAAATGACCAGTGCCGCAAAGGCATTGATCAGGTATTCCAGATAGCCATAGGGCGCTGCGTCCTGCAGCAGGTAGTAACGTTGGCCGGCACTGTCGAACACGCGCAGGTGCCACTCGTTGGGTGCTGCTTCGCCGTGATATCCCGGGCCATATTGGCGCAGCACGACAGGCACGTCCTGGGCATCGAACAGTGCGCTGCCGGAGGGCAGGTCGGGACGCCGACCACGGGCGAGTTCGTCCTGCAGGCGGCGTACTTCATTGTCCTGGGTCCGCGCGACGACAGCGGCCCGGACCTGATCGTAGTCCACCTGTTCGGCCAGTACGATGAAGCCCATGGCACCGGCCATCAACAGCACGAACGAGATCGTGATGCGGGTGCGCAGGCTCAGGCGGCGGTAGAGGGAGGCACGGGTCACGCCTGCATGCGCCAGCCGACGCTGTGCACCGTGGTGATGAGCGCGGTGTCGAAGCTGCGGTCCACCTGCAGGCGCAGCTCATGGATGTGGGTTCGCAGCGCGCCGCTGTCCGGTGGCTCGTCGCCCCAGACCAGGTACTCCATTTCCTGCTTGCGCACCACGGCCGGCGCCGCACGCACCAGGCACATCAGCAACTTGTGCGACGTGGGCGTCAGCGCAATGCAGCGGCCTTGCCGCCAGGCTTGTGGCGAGCGCGTGTCCACCTGCAGGTCCTTCCACGCCAGCACGCTCTGGACCTGGCGACCCTGCGCCCGTCGTACCAGGGCCTTGATCCGCGCATCCAGTTCCGTCAGCGAGAACGGTTTGACCAGGTAGTCATCCGCGCCCAGGGCCAAGCCCTGCACGCGGTCTTCGACCGGATCGCGCGCGGTCAGCATCAGGATCGGCACCGGGTTCTGGAACTCCTGGCGCAGCTTCTGGCACAGCGTCATGCCGTCCAGCCGCGGCAGCATCAGGTCCAGCAGGATGGCGTCGTAGTCGTGCTGCGTGGCCCGGCGCAGTCCGCTGGCGCCGTCGCGGGCGTCGTCCAGTACGTAACCCAGCGGTTCAAAGAAGGCATACAGGTTGGCAACCAGCTCGGGGTTGTCTTCGATGATCAGCAGGCGGGTCATGACATGCGTCCTTGCGCGTGGCCGAACTCTGCCCGATCGCTGGCCGAATGCCAATGCCCTTGCTGAATGGATCGCGGGTGAGGGCGCCCGCATCAAGCCCTGCTCAATCGGCCGGGCTGCGTGAATCGCGGACCGAGTAGATCACCGAGAAGATCTTCCAGCCCTGTTCGGTGTGGATCAGCTGCCACATTTCCTTGCCCCAGTTAGTCTTCACCCCATCGTCGTGGAAGCTGTAGTCAAACGAGACCGAAGCCACATCACCATCCGTCTCGATCTTCGTGTTGGTGAACTTCTCTTCCTTCGGCTTCGGCGAGGCGACCGCCCCGTCGATCAGCGCGATGAAGTTGTTTGCAGGAATCTGCCGTGCCTTGATTGCATCGGGCTTGGCCTTGCGGATGTCCTGCAGGCGCACATCCTCGGAAACGAACTGCCAGCCGATGTCTTCCGGTTTATCAGAGAAGAACAGGCCCATGTAGGTCGGCTTGTCCTTGTTGATCAGCGAAGTGCGGAACGCTTCGACCACCTGTTCGATCGCTTTTACATCCGCCGCTGATGGCTGCTGGCTTGCGTGGGCCGGCTGGCCTGCGATGAGGCCAACAATGAGAAACGCGCTCTGGAATCCGGTGGTTCGCATCATTCATGTCGGCCGCAGTGTGGTGGGAGCGCGCCAGGGCCACGGCTACAGGGCCCCGGCGCGCTCCGCATTCAACGATGCAGCGCGTCAACAATCAAGCCGGTGGCGATCTCCACCAGCAGGTACTCGCTATCGGACTGGCGCACCCAACGCCGGTCGCGGCCCGGCTCGCGCAGGTCATAGCGCGCGTAGTCGTCCACCCAGTAGCGGCGGTCCACTTCGGCCCACGGCAGGCGCTCGCCACGTCGCCAGGCCTTCTTCTGCCAGCCCGGCGGCGGCGCATCGCGGTGGTGCGGGCCGCCTGCGTGCGGCGGCGGGCCGTTGCCTCGGGCGTGGTGCGGCGGATCGGCGAAGGCGGGGGCCGCGGCCAACGCGGTGGCTGCGCTCAATGCGATGGCAAGCAAACGTGTGGTCTTCATGGGGATGCCTCCGTCATGGCCGCAGCATGCGGCGCTGTGGCGGGAATATAGGGCAATCCATGTGAATGAATGCGGGTGTAGGCGGTGCTTTTCTGAACGGACGGCGCGGCCTGCAGTCGTCGCCAGGCAGCGGATCATTGGACCGCGCCCGGGGCCGAGTCCGTTGCGGCCCAGCCTCCGCCCAACGACAGAAAAAGATCCATTTGCCGGTCAATGCGCTCCGCGCGCGATGCAGCCAATGCGGACTCCGCATCTGCCAGCGCGGCCTGGGCCGAAAGCACGTCGAGAAAATCGATCCTGCCGAAACGGTAGAGTTGCTGTGCCTGCCCGGCGGCCCGCGCTGCGTCCATCCGCGCCTGCGCCAGGCTGTGCTCGCGTTCGAGCTCCTGTGTGCAGGCAGAAAGCGCGGTCTCGGTCTGGCGCAATGCCTGCAGCACGATGCCGTCAAAGGACGCGAGAACTGAATCTGCATTGGCACCGGCCGCTGCGATGCGGGCCTTGGCCGCGCGGCGGTTGGGCCAGTGCCATGACAGCACGGGGCCGATGCTCGCACCGAAGCCGTCAGCCGACAGCAGATGCGCCGGTGTGCCGGCCACGCCCGAAGAGGCGCCCAGGGTGATCTGCGGATAGAGACCCGCCGTCTCAGCGCCGATCATTGCAGTTGCGGCGGCCAGCCTGCGTTCGGCTGCGCGTATGTCAGGGCGCCGCTGGAGCAGTTGCCAGCCGTCACCGACCGGTAGCGCCTGCTCCAGCTCAGGGGGCTGCGGGCATGCTTCGGCCTCCCTGGGATAGTCTGCCGGGAGCCTGCCCATCAATGCGGCCAGTTCGAACAGTGCGGCCTGGCGTTCGGCCAGCAGGCGCGGTATCGCCGCCGCGCTGCGGTTGACGGCGGCACCGGCACGGCTGACATCGAAGTCCGTTCCGCGCCCACCTGCAGCCAGCCGTCGGGTTGCCTCCAGCGTGGCGCGCTGTATTGCCATCACTTGCCGGGTTGCAGTGAGCGTGTGATTGCTTGTGCACACCTGGAGATAGGCACGGGTGACGGCCGCAGCGACGACCACGCGGACCTGGTCCCGTGCCGCAGCGACAGCCTCCGCGTCTGCGTTGGCGGCTTCGATGCCGCGGCGGATGCCGCCTGCGAGATCCAGCGGATAGGAGAGGTGGAGGCCCAGCGCATAGGATTGCGGTGCGGCCGACGCCTGGGTGTAACCACCGGCATGGGTGAGCGTGCCCGATGCATCCACGTCGGCCTGCACGGCACCGCGCGCACGGTACTCCAGCACGGTTGCGCTGGCGCGCCGAAGGTTGGCATCGGCGGCGCGCAGGTCGGTATTGGCCGCCAGTGCTTCGCGTACGTAGGCGTCAAGCTGAGGGTCGCCATACAGTCGCCACCACCGATCCGGTGGCGCGTCGTGGCTGAACGATGCGTCCTGGCCCGAGGCGAACGCCCGCGCCGCTCGTGGGGAGGCTGCGACAGCGCTCGCCGGCAGGTGATAGTCGGGGCCGGACACGCAGGCCGTCATCGGCAGCAGCAGGGCAAACAACCCACAACGTACTGTCCGCACGCTCACTTGCAGGCCCCCTGTGCCGAGGGCGCGATGGTCACATGTGCAGTGCGACCCACGATCAGACGCGTATCCGGCGGAGCATCATCGATACGGATGCGTACCGGGATGCGCTGTGCCAGCCTCACCCAGGTATAGGTCGGCGCCACGGCGGGCAGCAGGTTGTGGGTGCTTGAGCGCTGATCGTCGGCAATGCCGGCGGCGATGGTATCCACGTGTCCGCGGACGTCGTGGTCGTCGCCCATCAGCCGGGCCACGGCGGCATCGCCCTCGGTGATGCAGCCCAGTTTGGTTTCCTCGAAGTAGCCCTCGATACGCAGGCTGCGGGTGTCGATCAGCGCCAGTGCCTGCGCACCGGGTTGCAGGTAGTCGCCCGCGTGCAGGTCCAGGTTGGTGATGATGCATCGGTGGTCGCGCGCACCTCGGTGCGTTGCACGTTGAGCTGGGCAACGCGCTGTTCGGCCCGTGCCTGCGCCAGGGCAGCCAGCTCGGTATCGACCTTGGCGGCATTGCGTTCGCGCGTTTCCGAGGCGACCAGGTTGCCAAGTGCGTTGTCCCGTGTCGATTCGCGGCGGGCCAGCGCCAGCGTGGCGCGAGCGCTGCTGACCGCTGCGTCGGCCTTCTCAAGCGCGGCAGCGAAGCGCGGTTGATCCAGCACCAGCAGCAACTCTCCGGCGCTGACCCGCTGGTTGTCGTGCACCAGCACCTGGGTGACCAGCCCCCCCATGTCCGATGCAACGCGCACCACATCGGCGCGCACCCGTCCATCACGCGTCCACGGGCGCGTTTCGTAACGCTTCCAGATGGACAGTGCGGCGACGACAGCAATCGCGAATACAACCAGCGTAGCGCTCCAGCGCCCGATGACGGCAAGCAGGTGTTTCATTTCATTTCTCGAGCAGGGGCGAGAGCCGGATCATCAGCTCCGCCAGGATCACGAACAGGGACAGGCCCACCAAGGGCCGCGCGGCGAACAGCCGGTACAGGCCGAGGCTGGCGAGCAGGCGCGAGGTCAGCATCGACAACGCCAGCGCGGCGGCGGCCACGGCGAGCAGGCCGGGGATCAGCACGCCATCAATGGAAAGATCAGAGAGCATGTGGTCAGTGCCGATGGGTGAGCGGGGATGCCAGCAGGTCGCGGCGCAACCCGCAGAGCAGGTGCGACAGATGCCTCTGATCAGCCCCGCTGCTGGCCGTCGCGGCCTCGCGCATGCGGTCGAGCAGTTCCAGAAGATGGATGTCGACACTGCGTGCCGAGTGGGCGCGAACCCTGAAATGTGCAGCGATGCGTTCGACCAGCGCCGCATGAAGCGCCCGAACCTGCGGGTTGTGCAGCCGCCTTTCCAGCGCGCGGAGTTGGCTGGATGCACGTACCGCGCGCACGTCCGCAAACAATGCCCGCAGGTCGTGCGCGGCGCTCGAACGGCCCTGCAACCTGGGAGCGAGCAGCCCGATTCGATCCAGCATTCGGCTAAGCCACGCGCGGGTCACATCACCTTGTCCGGCGGCGTGTCGTGCGATATCCCGACGGATGGAACCCTCCAACCGCGTGCGGTTGCGGCCCGCATGGGCGGTCTGGAACAACTGCATGCTGCACAGTGCCATTGCCGTACCGACGAACAACGCAACGCTGTTGTTGAGTGCGCCGACGATGTTGAACGTATTGGTGGCGCCCAGGCCGGCGATGAGCGGAAACGTCAGCACCACGCCCAGCGCAGCCATAATGAAGGGCGGCCGGGCCAGGAACGATCCGCACAGCAGCAGCACCGGCGCCAGCGCGGCCATCAGGCCGACGAAATCGGACAGCGCGGGGAAGATCAGCAGACCGTAGAGCAGGCCGACGGCAACGCCGATGCACGATCCCACCAGATAGCGCATGACATGCGGCGCAGGCGCTTCGATCGTGCCGAACAGCACGCACGCCGTGCCGATGATGGACACCGCCGTGGCGCCCTCCGACCAGCCGGTAACGATCCACAGAACGCAGCTCAGCAGGATGCCTACGAACGCCCCCAGTGCGCTGCGCGCGGCGTTCCTGTGATCCCGGTGAATCACTGCGCCCTGCACATTCCGCGCAAGACGGTCAGGCACATGCAGGCGCCAGTCGGGGCGGGCAGTGTGCAGTTGTGCCTGCAGCACGCGGCAGTCGGCGTGGGCGAGGTCGAGCTCGGCCTGTTGCGCGGCGAGGCTGGCCTGCAGCAGATCGCTCCAGCCGCTTGCATCCATTGTGCCGGCCTGCGGTGAACGCAGCCGAGCGATGGAATCTTCCATCGCGCTGGACAGCATCAGCACGTCCAGCATCCGGTCATGCAGGGCACGTAGGATCTGCACCTGGGCCACGCCGTGGGCGCTGTCGAAGGGCAGGTGGATCGACAGCACATGCAGCTCGAGCAGGTCGGCGGCCACTTTCGAGCGGTCCGTCGCCAGCACCGTGTCCGATGCACT
Organism: Stenotrophomonas sp. PE591; assembly: GCF_018320795.1. Taxonomy (NCBI): domain Bacteria; kingdom Pseudomonadati; phylum Pseudomonadota; class Gammaproteobacteria; order Lysobacterales; family Lysobacteraceae; genus Stenotrophomonas; species Stenotrophomonas sp. PE591. The sequence goes on along the minus strand of NZ_JAAOKO010000004.1, from coordinate 319,721 downwards.
GGCGCGCATGTCGCGTGTCCATCGTTCCGCATCTTCCAGCACGGCAGCAACCCGTGCGTGCACGCGCATCGAAACCCGGCGCGGCAGCACCAACCCATGTACCAGCGTGGCGGCCAGGATGCCGATGGCGATTTCCTGCACCCGCGTGATGGCAATGGTGAACACCTCTCCCGGCACCATCACCGCAGGAAACCCGATCAGGCTGGTGGTATAGCCGGCCAGCAGGAACGCGTACGCACGTGGCGTGCGGTCGAGCATCGCCAGGTACAGGCACAGCGCCATCCAGGTGGCGAGCGCGGCGCTCAGCACCAAGGGCGCATTGGCGAAGCGTGGCACCAGCGCGACGGTGGCGACGGCCCCGCCCACGGTACCGAGCAGGCGGAACAGGCCGCGGCTGAGCGTTGCCCCGGAAAGAGGCTGTGATACCAGATAGACCGTGCCGATCACCCAGAACGGGCGGTTCAGGCCGACCCTTAGAGAGACATAGAGCCCCAGCGACGCGGCGAGCAGGCATTTGAGCGAGAACAGCACCGCCTCCTGGTCGGTCCTGAGGGCAGGGCTTTTAAACCGGGCAAATGCCTGGAGCAGGTGGGGGCGGAGCGGGGTGGGGGAGTGCATGCAGCTCATGCTAGTGATCGGCCGCACTGGCGAATTTCGCTACAATGACAACCAATCGCTAAAACCAGTCAATGTGAGAATGGCTCGCATTTCGCTCCCCGGCTTTGACCTGGACCCGGACGAGACCGATCGCCCGGCGGTTGCCAGCCGCCTGCAGGTGGCCGAGCACGACGCGGAAATTCCGGTGCATGAGCATCGAAAGGGTCAGCTCATTCTTGCGCTGCATGGGGCGGTGACCTGCGAAGTGGCCAATGCGCTGTGGATCGTGCCGCCCCAGTGTGGCGTCTGGATTCCGGGCGGCATGCCGCACAGCAACCGCGCCACCGCCAACGCGCGCCTGTGCTACCTGTTCGTCGAGCCCGGCATCGTCGACCTGCCGGCGCAGTGCGTGACGCTGGCCATCTCGCCGATGCTGCGCGAGATGATCCTGCACCTGGCCGACGCGCCGCTGGACTATCCGCATGGCAGCCACACCGACCGACTGGCGCGGGTGTTGCTGGACGAGCTGGTACAGATGCCGGCCGAGCATCTGTCGCTGCCGGTCAGCCATCACCCGAAGGTGCGTGCGCTGGCTGCGGCGCTGTCGGCGGATCCGGCAGACCGCAGCACCATCGGCCAGTGGGCCGTGCGCCTGGCCCTGGGCGAGCGCACGTTGACCCGCCTCATCGAACGGGAAACGGGACTGTCCTTCGGGCGCTGGCGGCAGCAACTGCACCTGCTCATCGCCATTCGGGAACTCGCCGCCGGTGCACCGGTACAACGCGTTTCCGAGACGCTGGGCTATGAGTCGGTGACGGCCTTCATCACGATGTTCAAGAAAGCGCTTGGCCTTTCCCCGGCGCGGTACTTTGCGGTGCGCCTGCGTGGGCAGTAGCCGGGAACAACCCGGGAAGCGCCTGCCTGGAACAGCTACTTCAAGGCGCCGGAGACCGATTGAATCGCGGCCACCACCGCAGCAGGATCCTCGCGCTGGAGGGTGTGACCGGTTGCCAGGTAGCGGTGCGAGCCGCGCGTGAATCCCGAGAAGAGCAGGGCCTGCTGTGCTTTCCAGAGCGCCTTGCCCGCTGCGGTTTCTTCGAAGAACAGCGGTTCGGCAGCCAGCTGGGTTGCAGTCAGCAGCGCCACCGGCACGTCCGGCATCGTGCGCGGGGTTTCCGCACCGGGTGCATCCAGCTGTTCGGTCAGCACGGCGTAGTCGGCGGCCATGGCTGGCGGCAGCATCGCCCGCAGCCGGGCATCATCTGCCTGCACGCGGGCACTGTCGGCCTGCTTGAACGCATGGCGCTGACCCATCGTGGCCGGGTCCACCAGCACCAGGCCCTGCAGGCGCTCCGGATGGCGGCGTGCAAACTCCGTGGCCAGCAGGCCGCCATAGGAGTGACCCACCAGCACAACGCGGCGACCGGGGGCGAGCGTATCGATCACGGCCGTGAGGTCGGCCAGATGCGCATCGATGCGCTTGGGGTGACCGTCGCTGCCGGACTTGCCGAGTCCCGCACGGGCGTAGGTGATGCTGTGGTAGTCGCGCCCCAGACCGGCAACCACCTCCTTCCAGGCGCCCGCGCCCTGCCCGAAACCGGATTCAAAGACCACGGTGATCGGGCCGGCCCCGGTCTCTTCGGCCTGCAGCGCGTAGGCGCCGCGATCCACCTGGATTTCCCCTGCGTGCGCGGTGCCCACTGCGACCATCATGGCGGCCAGCGCCCACAACGTCACTCGGCTGCTCTTCATTGCCATTCCCCTGGGCCGTGACGCGTGCCAGCCCTTCCGATGGGTCAGGCCTGCAGCGGAGTGCCACAGCCTGCCGACCTCGCGACAGGTCGTGCTGGTAATGTAGTGAGGTATAACACCTAATCCCTGTGTAGGAAGTCATGGTGCATGAGGTCGCTGCGCCTGTGCTGCGGGTTGTTCCGCCCGTCTATCAACGCGGCTGACCTTGCCGGCATCTGGTGCGTCGGATCTGACGCTGCTTTTGCCCTTTGTCGCCGGCGTTGCAGCATTTGGAGGAAGGGATGCCGGCAATCTATTAGGTTGCATTGGCTATCGTCTGCGCTATGGTTGGAATTCAAACTGTGTATGGGCCCTATGAAGCTGACGCGCGGATGGTTTCTTGCACTATCTGTAATGTGGCTGGCCATTTCCGCTTTGATGCTGTGGCTGGGCCGAATCTGGGATGCGTGTGGTGCCTTCCTGGCTGCGACAGCCTTCGTTCTCGTTGCCTTTAGGAGAAAGCGGCATTTTGCAGATGGGTCCCCGGAGTAGCGGGCCTTCTCAACCACCTCTTTGCAAGGGGGCTTGAGATCATGACGTCATAGGTAATCGCATCGCGCTGGTCACCTCGGCAGGTACCGCCAGCTACACCATCCGGCAACTGTTGACCGTGGTGAATGCGAACGTCAGTGCGTTCAACAGGTGCATTAACAATGCGGAGAAGGGGCGAAGGTGAGGTATGCCGCAGCTGTCATTGCCGGTCTGGTTCTGGCCGGCTGTGCAACATCGGGTGGCGATATGATCGTGCGCGTCTCGGGAAGCGTGCCGCCAGGTCAGGGTGACGTTCGCGCTCTCGATTGTGAGCTGAGCATGCTCGGGGAGGGCGAAGGTGTAGTTTCGTCGAAACCGGTTGGAAGCACATTCTCGGTCCCCATGATGGTCGTTGCAGGGCCGGAACCCAGAAGCTACCAATTCGCAGTCGAATGCAGGGACGGTCGAAGGTTCGCATCCAAGGAAGTACGGATCAGTAGTCGGCGGTCCTATGCCCGGGACCTCAACCTTGGGGAGCTTCAGGAGTGGTGAGAGAGAGGAAGGGGCGACCGGGGGCGCACCTCCGTCGTATGCATCTGACGGATTCCAGTAGATGAATGGAGATTTCAACGCGCTCGAATGGTGTGACGCCACCTTGCTGGCCATCAACATTGACAGAAGCAATCCTGGCGTATGCGATGAGGTAAAGGTGCGGGTACGCTGGCCGGACGGCCGGCGGGCAACCGTCTGCTTCTCGGAAGCCTACGGGTGCTCGGCGCTCATGAACTTCGGCGTACTGGGGGAGGAGGGAATAGAGTTCGCCAGGGCCGAGGACGACGAGCCGGGACTCGCTGATCTCGTTGATCGTTGGAAGGCGGTCGGCTATCCGTTGTCCGGCCTGAAGTGTTTCCGTATCGAGACCACCTCGACCGGAAGCGTCATTCTCATCTACGCCAGGACATGGCGGATCGAGCATCTGCTGATGGCGGATGCAGTGCCCTGAAGGACATTCCGTGCCCAGATTCCTCACCCCCGACGAGGTCTCCCTCATCCACAGGCTGCTGCCCGAGACGACCGAACTGTCCGAACGGTTGTTGAAGGATCTGGCACTCGCCCAGGTGGAGGACGTGGAGGTCGTCGGATTCGGGGGCGTGGTGTTCCTGTCCAGCACGACCCAGGTTTTCGGAAGCGACATTGCCACGGCCATGCTTGCCGATGCCGACGGCGTACCGGTGAGGGTCACCTTGTGCCTGGACAATCACGATCAGCTCTTCGAGCTGGAGCTGTGCAAGGTGGACTTCTCGCCGATCATCGGCGTCGATCTGAGGAGCGCTTTCAGCGAGCACTGACGCCTGCTGAAAGCGATCCTCCCTGAAGGGCGTGGCACATGGCATTCACCCTTCGGGCTGCAACCGCCCCACCGCCTGCGCGCACAACGACTGGCAGGCCATGACCAACCCCTCCATCACCCGGTCGCCCACGTACTCTTCCGGTTCGCCATTCTGCCGGGTGCGCTCCGCCGCCAGTAGCATTTCCAGCACCACCCGCAATCCACTCAACGCGCAATCGGCATCGGCCAGGGCCAGGCAGCGGCCGGGCAGTTGATGCCGCTCGGGCCAGGGCTGTCCATCGGACGCCGCACCAGAGCCGATGCGGTGGAGATTGGCAATGAAGGTGTTCCTGTCCACTGTTGGCGCAGCCGGAGGCGAACCGTCGTCGCCGGCGGTGCTGCGGTAGGCGTGCAGATGCGGGAAGTCCGATTCGTTCATGGCAAGGCTCCGTGCAGGGCGATCGGTAGCCGCCACCCGAAAGGTGGCGGGCGGTACGTGGTTCGAATCCGGGTTGGCTTCAAGCCGGCGGGCGCGAACGCCCCCAACGCACCGCCCGCCGTAGCCGGCAGACGGATTGCCAGCCGGCGCCACGCATGGTGACGCCGGCTGGCAAGCGCACTTACTCAAAGCCAACACGGGATTCGAAGCCCGGCCACCCTTTTCCGGTGGCACGCCATCTGAGCCCCTGGCGCTGTGCAATGCCAATCAGAAGAGTTGCAAACATCACTCGATTGGAGACGCATTTGACATTGTCCTACGCTGTTAAGCCCCGCCAGTGCTGGCTGGCGTAGTGATCCGCCCGCAACGTGCAATCTGCGACAGGTGTCGAGGTTGTCACGGCGAACGGGACGCGCGCGGAGGGCCTATCGCGACAGGCGGTGCCAATTCAGGCTGCGTACCTCCCGGGTTGACGCTTTCAACGCCCCAGCGCACTCTGCAGGTTGGGGTCGACAACCCGTTCAGGGGCAGGGCTGCAGGGTGGTACCAGGAGGCGGAACAGCCATGAGCCAACTCACCGACAGCTTCGGACGCAGCTTTCCGTACCTGCGCTTGTCGCTCACCGAAGCCTGCAACTTCCGGTGCAGCTACTGCCTGCCCGACGGGTACCAGGCCGATGGCCACCCGCGTTTCCTGCAGGTGGATGAGATCGGCCGCCTGGTGCGGGCCTTCGCGGCGTTGGGCATGAGCAAGATCCGCCTGACCGGCGGCGAGCCCAGCCTGCGCAAGGATCTGGACGAGATCATCGCCACCGTGGCGGCGGTGCCGGGCATCCGCAAGGTGGCCATCACCACCAATGGCACGCTGCTGCCGCGGCGCCTGCCGGGTTGGCACCGGGCAGGCCTGACTGCGCTGAACGTGAGCATGGACAGCCTGCAACGCGAGCGTTTCCACACCATCACCGGGCACGACCGCCTGCCGGAGATCCAGCAGGGCCTGGCGCTGGCGCAGGCGTTGGGCCTCCCGGCGATCAAGCTCAACGCGGTGCTGCTGCGTGGCCTGAACGACGACGAGCTGCCGCAGTGGATGGATTACCTGCGTGACCGCCCCTTCAGCGTGCGCTTCATCGAGTTGATGCGCACCGGCGACAACGAAGCCTATTTCCAGCGCCACCACCTGCGCGCCGACGTGGTGATCGAGCAGCTGCTGGCTGCCGGTTGGCACGAGCGCCCGCGCGCCGGCGATGCCGGTCCGGCGCGCGAGTTCGGCCACCCCGACCATCGCGGCAGCATCGGCATCATCGCCCCGTATTCGCGTGACTTCTGCAAGGGCTGCAACCGCCTGCGGGTGACCGCCAAGGGCGACCTGCGGCTTTGCCTGTTCGGCGAGTTCGGCGTGCCGCTGCGCCCGCTGCTGCAGCGCGATGAGGACCACGACGCGCTGCTGGCACGCATCACGACCCAGCTTGGCCTGAAAGCGGCCGGGCATGGACTGCACCAGGGCCAGACCGGGCTGACCCCGCACCTGGCCTCGATCGGAGGATGAGCAACACGATGAGTGGGGAATTGAACGCGGCCTTCCACATGGCCGATGTGCGCAACAAGCGCATCAGCCGCCGCCGTGCGGTGGCGGTGGGCGAGTTGCATGCCGGTCCAGTGGCCTATCCGCTGATCGTCGAGCGCCGCCTGCCCAAGGGCGATGCGCTGGTGATGGCCGAGATTGCTGGACTGCAGGGCGCCAAGATGGCGTCGATGCTGATGCCGCTGTGCCATCCGCTGCCACTGGAACTGGTGCAGGTGTTCTGCGCGCCGGTGCCGGAACGGCAGGCGATCCGCGTGTGGTGCGAGTGCGCCAGCGAGGCGCGCACCGGCGTGGAAATGGAAGCGTTGGCCGGCGTCAACGCGGCGCTGCTGACCCTGTACGACCTGAGCAAGCCGGTGGAGCCGGCGTTGCGCATCGAAGGCATCCGCCTGCTGTTCAAGGAAGGCGGCAAGCGCGGGGTCTGGCTGCACCCGGATGGCATGGACGAGGACGAGCGCGCGCGTTTCAACCCGCGTGCACCTAAGGGGTTGGAGGGTGCGGCCTGCGCGGTGATCACGCTGAGTGATCGCGCCAGCGAAGGCACCTATGAGGATATCTCCGGCCCGACCCTGGTGGCCGGGCTGAAGAAGCTGGGGGGCGAGGTGGTAGCCGCCGAGGTACTGCCCGATGGCATCGAGCCGTTGGCGGGCCGCCTGCAGGCCTTGGCCGCCGGCGGCGTGCGCCTGTGCCTGTGTACCGGTGGTACCGGGCTGGGCCCGCGTGACCTGACCCCGGAAGCGCTGCGTTCCTTGAACGCGCGGCCGGTGCATGGCCTGGCGCAGATGGTGCGGGCACTGAGCGCACAGCACACGCCGATGGCCTGGCTGAGCCGCGCCGAAGTGGTGCAGCTGGGCAATATGCTGGTGTTTGCATTGCCGGGCAGCCCGAAGGCGGCGGCGCAGTGCCTGGACATCCTGGCGCCGGTGCTGGGCCACGCCTTGGTCATGGTCGAGGGGGATGGCCACTGATGATTGCCTACAGCGATGCCTTGCAGCACCTGCTGGACGCGGCCACGCCGCTGCCGGCCGAGCATCTGCCGCTGCATGAGGCCGCAGGCCGCACGCTGGCCAGTGACATCCACAGCGCGCAGTCACTGCCGCCGTTCGACAATTCGGCGATGGACGGCTTCGCGCTGCGCGCCGACGGCGCGACGTTCGAGGCCGGTACCGAATTTGCCGTGCAGGGTTGGCAAGCGGCCGGCGATGCCGGTGCCGACGGCGGCGAGGGCGCCTGGGAGATCATGACCGGCGCGCGCATGCCGGTTGGGCTGGATACGGTGGTGCCGGTCGAGAACGTGGAGATCCTCGCCAGCGAGGACGGCCGCCCGACCCGCATCGCCCTGAAGGCATCGGTGAAGCCGGGCCAGAACGTGCGCCTGCGTGGCGAAGACGTTAGCGAAGGCGAGCGCGTGCTGCAGGCCGGCCAGGTGCTGGACATCAACGCGCGCACCTTGCTGCATGCGATCGGCGTGGGCGAGGTGGCGGTGGCGGCGCGGCCGAGGGCGGCGGTGATTGCTACCGGCAAGGAGCTGGTGACCGAGGCGGCGCATACGCTGGAATCCGGGCAGATCCGTGACAGCAACCGGCCGTACCTGGTCGGCCGCCTGCAGGCCGCCGGTGCCGAGGTGGTCTGGCAGGGCACGGTGGGCGATGAGGTGGCCGCGTTCAATGCGGTGCTGGATGCAGCGCTGGACGCGGGTGCGCAGCTGTTGATCAGCACCGGCGCAGTGTCGGCCGGCCGCTACGATTTCATTCCCGACGCGCTGCGCGGCCGGGGTGCGCGCATCGTGTTCCACAAGGTGGCGATCCGCCCCGGCAAGCCGTTGCTGTTCGCGGTGCTGCCCAATGGCGCGCTGTATTTCGGCCTGCCGGGCAACCCGGTGTCGGCTGCGGTGGGCCAGCGCTTCTTTGTCGAGCCGGTGCTGCGCCGCCTGCTGGGGCTGGCACCCGAGCAGGTGCTGACGTTGCCGCTGCAGGCCGACGTGCGCACGCCGCCGGGCCTACGCTTTCATGCGCGGGCCCGGGTGGAAGTGGACGCGCAGGGCCGCCTGAGTGCGCGCGTGCTGGCTGGGCAGGAGTCGTTCCGTTTGATGTCCATGCTGCAGGCCAATGCCTGGGTGGTGCTGGAAGGCGAGGGCGGCGTGGCCGCTGCCGGCACGCCGGTGCGTGTGCAGGGCTGGGGTCATCAGGACCCGGTGCAGCTGGCGAGCCAGGAGCCGTGATGAGACAGGTGAATCTGCAGTTGTTCGGTGCGTTTTCCGATCTGGATGCCAGCCGTGAGATCGCGGTGGAGGTGGCCGGTGGCACCGTGGCGGATCTGCGCGAAGCGCTGCGCGAGCTGCTGCCGCTGCGTTGGCCCGGTTTCCGCGCGGGCCTGCTGGACTATTCGGCATTCGCCGACCAGCAACGTGTGCTGCGCGACCATGACGCGCTGCCAGACGATGGCCGGGTGGCGATCCTGCCGCCGGTGAGCGGGGGCTGAGCGATGAGCGAGAAGATCATCGCGAAGGTGGTGGACCGCGCGCAGGCGGCAATCGATCCGGCCGAGGGCATCGCGGCGGTTTCCGATCCGGGCTTCGGCGGCATCGATGTGTTCATCGGCAAAGTGCGCGACGTCAATGTGGGCCGGCGGGTGACCGGGATCACCTACGACCTGTTTGAACCACTGGTGCTGAACGAATTCAAGCGGCTGGCCGCCGAGGTCGAGGCCACGTTCGGGCCGAAGCTGAAGCTGTATGTGGCACATGCCAAGGGGCGGTTGGGCATTGGTGATGTGGCGGTGGTGGTGGCGGCGGGCAGCCCGCATCGAGACGAGGCGTTCCGCGCCTGCCGGCAGTTGATCGAGGTGGTGAAACACCAGTGCCCGATCTGGAAGCAGGAACATTACGAGGACGGCGACAGCGAGTGGAGCGAGGGGTGCAGCCTGTGCCATGCGGACAGCGAAGCTTCGCACTCCCATGACCATACGCATGACCACGGGCATTGACCGCGCCCTTCAGGGCGCGGGACTCAGTAGATCCACGCCATGCGTGGATGAGGCTTTCCCGATGCACCCGGCCGACGCAGCCACGCATGGCGTGGCTCTACTGCGATGAGCATCAACGGCATCGTGCTGGCCGGTGGCCTGTCCACCCGGATGGGCCGCGACAAGGCACTGCTGCCGTGGCAGGGTCGAACCCTGCTGGAACACGTGCGGGGCCTGTTGATGCAGGCCGGCGCACGCGAGGTCTGGGTCAGCGGAAACTACCCGGCGTTTGGCGGAATCCCGGATCGGGTTGCACGCTGCGGCCCACTGGGCGGCCTCTACAGTGTGGCGATGCAGATGACGGATGGCCCTGCCTGGGTGGTGCCGGTCGATACGCCGCGGGTGACACCCGCGCTGTTGCAGCGCCTGCAGGCCGATCAAGCGCGCGCCTGCACGGTATTCGACGATGAACCGTTGCCGATGCGGTTGCAGATCGATGATCATTGCCGCCGCGTGCTGCAGGCCTTGATCGATGACCCGACGGCGCGCCGTTCACTGCGCGCCCTGCAGGAACGCCTGGGCGTGACACGGTTGCCACTGGCGCCGGAGGATCAGGCGTTGCTGCTCAACTGCAATACCCCGTCGGAATGGGAGTCCATCACAGCATGAAGGTCCAGCTGCAACAGCAATCGATGCGCCTGCGCGTGGATGAAGAAGAACTGGCTCGATTGCTGGCAGGTGAATCGGTGGAGAACCTGACGCGCTTTGGTGGCAGCGGTGGCTGGGGCGTGGCGCTGTCGCTGCATGCCGGCGACCAGGCCGTGCTGCTCGATGGCGGTACATTCTGCCGGTTGGTACTGCCGCGCCAGGCCGTCGAGTCGCTGGCGGGGAGGCTGCCCTGCCGCGATGGCCTGGGCTTCGGTATCGCGTTGGATGACGACAGCATGCTGCAGCTGCAGTTCGACGTGGACGTGCGCGACAGCATGCGGCAGCGTGGCCCGCAGCGGCGTTCTGAACCTGCGCCCGAGTAGGCGCAGGTTGCGCAGGGCCGGGTGGTGCGCTGTCGTATGATGAGGGCCTTCGTTACTGCGTCGCTGCAATGCCCCTGAACCCCTCCGCTCCGCCCGCGTCCCGACCGGCCACGCCCAATCCGGCAGCGGCCGACGACGGAGACGCGCTGCACTTCTGCAGCACCTGCGCGTTCTCCGATGCCTGCATGTCGCAGGGCTACGACAAGACCGCGCTGGGCGAACTGCATGTGCTGGTCGACCACGTCGGCCCGTTCCAGGCCGGCGACTACCTGTTCCGTGCAGGCGATCCGTTCGACTCGATCGCAGCGGTCCGCGCGGGCATGGTCAAGACCTTTGTCGATGACAGCCAGGGCAATGAGCAGGTGCTGGGTTTCAGCCTGCCGGGCGAGGTGATCGGGCTCAATGCCATCCATGGCGCGCGCTTTCCCTGCAACGCCGTGGCCCTGGACACCGTCTACCTGTGCCGGATCTCGTTCCCGCGATTGAGCCTGCTGGCCAGCCGCATGCCGGGGCTGCAGGCGCGGCTGTTCAGCCTGCTCAGCGCCGAGATCGGCAAGGTGGCCACGCTGGCCGCCAACCATCGCACCGAGGAGCGCATGGCGGCGTTCCTGCTGGATCTTTCCGAGCGCTATGCCCGGCGGGGCTTCTCGGCGACCCGATTCAACCTGAGCATGGCACGCACCGATATCGCCAACTACCTGCGGATGGCGCCGGAGACAGTGAGCCGCGTGCTGCGCCGTTTGAGCGAAGAGGGTGTGATTGCGGTGAACCAACGTGAGATGCTGTTGCTGCAACCCGAACGGCTGGCGGCGTTGGCCGTGGCTCGGGAATCCGGACTGGACTGATCAGGCAAGCGAGGGGCCGACCCATGATGCGAGCGGGGCTGTTGGTGCTGGGAATGCTGGCTGCAGTACCGGCCTGGGCGGCCGACCTGACGGTGTCGGCGGCATCGAGCCTGACCGAGAGCTTCCGCGAGCTGGGCGCGGCGTATGAGAGGGCGCACCCGGGAACCAAGGTCGATTTCAACTTCGCCGCATCCGGCGTGCTGCTGCAGCAGATCAGCCGTGGCGCACCGGTGGATGTGTTCGCGTCGGCCGATGAAACCACGATGGACCAGGCCCAGCAGCAGGACCTGCTGGCGGCCGGTACCCGCGAGGTGTTCGCGGTGAACGCGCTGTGGGTGGTGGTACCGCCGCAGGCCAGGGCCGCGCCGCGCACCTTGAAGGACCTGGCCGGTGCCGGTGTGCAGCGCGTTGCGCTGGGCAACCCGGACAGCGTGCCGGTCGGTCGCTATGCCAAGCGTGCGTTGGAAGCGGCCGGCCTGTGGCCGTTGGTACAGGGCAGGATCATCACGACGCAGAACGTGCGCCAGTCGCTGGATTACGTGGCGCGCGGTGAAGTGGATGCCGGCTTCGTCTATGCCACCGATGCACAGGCGATGCCCGACCGGGTGCGCCGCGCCTTCGCGGTTCCGGTGGCGGGGCGCATTGCCTATCCGCTGGCGGTGACCAAGGCCAGCGCGCAGTCGGCCGAAGCCAGGCGCTTCACCGCCTTCGTGCGTTCGGCGCCGGGCCAGGCGATCCTGGCCAAGCACGGGTTCGGCAAGCCCTGACGCATGGATCTGGACTGGAGCGCACTGGGGTTGTCGCTGAAGGTGGCCGGCTGGGCCACCGCGATCAATCTGGTGCTGGGCGTGGCACTGGGCGCGCTGCTGGCGCGGCGGCGCTTTCCCGGCCGCGAGCTGCTGGATTCGCTGCTGACCCTGCCGATGGTGCTGCCACCGACGGTACTGGGCTATTACCTGCTGGTGCTGATCGGCCGCAACGGCCCGATCGGCGCGTGGCTGCAGTCGTGGTTCGGCATCAACCTGGTGTTCACCTGGCAGGCCGCGGTGATCGCCGCGGCGGTGGCTTCGCTGCCGCTGGTGTTCAAGCCGGCACGCGCGGCGTTCGAAGAAGTGGACGGGCAGCTGGAGCAGGCCGCGCGCACGCTTGGAGTTTCCGAAGCAGCGGTGTTCTTCCGCGTCACGCTGCCGCTGGCGTGGCGCGGCATTCTTGCCGGCCTGCTGCTGGCCTTCGCACGCGCGATGGGTGAGTTTGGCGCGACATTGATGGTGGCCGGCAGCATTCCGGGACGCACGCAGACGCTGTCGATCGCCATCTACGAGGCGGTGCAGGCGGGCCAGGATGGCAAGGCCAATGCGCTGGTGATCCTGACTTCGGTGGTGTGCATCGTGATCCTGTTGCTGGCAGCGCGGCTGGTGGGCGGGCGTCGCCGGGAGCTGCGTGATGTGGCTTGACCTGCAGGTGCAGCGCCGCCTGCAGGCGGCCGGCCAGGACTTCGTGTTGGACGTATCGCTGCAGTGCACGCAGCGGCAGGTGGTGCTGTTCGGGCCTTCAGGCGCCGGCAAGAGCCTGACCCTGAAGGCGGTGGCCGGGCTGCTGCGGCCGGGCCAGGGCCATGTGCGCCTGCAGGGGCAGACCCTGTTCGACGCGGCCACCGCTGTGGATCTGCCGCCGCAGCGCCGCCGGCTGGGCTACGTGTTCCAGGATTACGCGTTGTTCCCGCACCTGAGCGTGCGCCAGAACGTGGCGTTCGGGCTGCAGAAGGGCTGGTTGAATCCGCGGGTCGGCCAGCGTTTCGATGCGGTGGAGCAGTGGCTGCACGCATTCCGCATCGACACGGTGGGCGATCTGCTGCCGTCGCAGGTCTCCGGTGGCCAGCGCCAGCGCACTGCATTGGCGCGCGCCCTGGTGACGCAGCCGCAGGCGCTGCTGCTGGATGAGCCGTTCTCCGCACTGGACCATGACCTGCGCCAGCATCTGCGCCAGGAGCTGGAGACCGTGCTGGACAAGACCGGCATTCCGCTGCTGTTGATCAGCCACGATCCACAGGACGTGGCCATGTTCGGCCAGCAGGTGGCGCGCGTGGTGGATGGTCGCATCGTCGGCGGTTGACCCGTGATGGACGCACCGGCGATGGTTGGTCACATCTGATGGTAGTGCCGGCCGCTGGCCGGCAACCTCGGTATCCTGGGCAGCCGGCCAGCGGCCGGCTCTACCGTGATGCACGGGCGATGGTTGGCTACATGTTCTGGTAGTGCCGGCCGCTGGCCGGCAACCAAGGGATACTAGGCAGCCGGCCAGCGGCCGGCTCTACCGGTCCAGGATTCGTGCAGTCCAGTGGGAGGGATCAATACAACTCACAGTGCGTGCGGCCTTCACCCCGCAGCGCGTCCCAGTGTCCTTCGCCACCGATGGCATCGATGGCCTCGCGCACCGCGCCTTCCAGATGGTGCTTGTTGCCGCACAGGTAAAGATGCCCGCCACGGGCCAGGACGTCGCGCACTTCGCTGGCGCGCTGCTGCAGCACGTGCTGCACATAGATCTTTTCAGCGCCATCGCGCGAGAACGCGGTATGCAGGCCGGCCAGCACGCCACGCGCGTGCCAGTCCTGCAGCTGGTCGCGATACAGGTAATCGTGCTGGCGGTGCTTCTCGCCAAACACCAGGTGCACCTCGCGTTCGCAGCCGTTGGCCTGCAGCTCCTGCATCAGGCCCATCAGCGGTGCGATGCCGGTGCCGGTGCCGACCAGCAGCAGCGGCGCCTGGCCGGTATCGGGCAGGTGGAAGCCAGGGTTGGAGCGGCAGTACACACGGGCGTGGTCGCCGCCATGCAGCAGGCTGCCGGTGGCGGTGCCGAAGCGCTCGCGGCCGCGCAGGATGTAGCGCACTTCGCGCACGCACAGGCTCAGCTGGTCGTCGCACGGGTGTGAGGCGATCGAATAGGCGCGCGGCAGCCGCGGTGAAAGCAGCTCGCGCAGCCGGGCCAGCGGCACGCTGTCCGGCGTGGCGTGGTCCTGCAGCACGTCCAGCAGGTCCAGGCCGTGCAGGTAGGCTTCCAGCTCGCGCTTCTGGCTGACCTTCAACAGGCCCTTCAGTACCTCGCTACCGCCGAGCCTGGCCAGTTCGCGCAGCACGCCCTTGCTCAGCAGGCGCAGCTCGCGGTCGTGCAGGGCGGCCACGGCGGCGGTGTCGCCGTACCAGGTAGCCAATGCCTGCAGCAAGGCAGGGTCGTTCTCGGGTACCACGTGCAGGGTGTCACCCGCGCGGTAGGCCATGCCACTGCCGGCAATGTCCAACTGCAGGTGCCACGCCGCCGGGTCGCTGCTGTTCAAGCGGCGGCGTTCGAGGATGGGAGCGGCAAAGGCATTGTCTTCGCCATAAGCGGTGACCTGCAGGTGCAGATCCTGGCCAGCGCTGAGGTCGCCATCCAGCACCTGGCCGAGCACCGGCTGCCATTGCTGGAAGAACTGCTCGTAGCCCAGGTCGGCGTCCACCCGATGCAGCAGCGGCTGCGCCTGGCGCTCGCTCAGCGCGGCATCCAGCGCCTTGGTGAAGCCGCAGAAGCTCGGGTAGCCGGTATCACCGAGCCCGAACACTGCATAGCGCAGGCCGCTCAGCGTCGGGATCCGGCGCAGCGTTTCGAAGAACTGCTCGCCATTGGCTGGCGGCTCACCGTCACCGAAGGAACTGGAGATCGCCAGCAGCACATCGCCTTGGCCGAGACTGGCTACGTCGATGTCGTTGAACGGGAGCACCTGCGGCCCATGCGGCTGCAGCTCCGCGCCCAGCCGCTGGGCCAGGGCGCGGGCGTTGCCCGACTCGGACGCGAAACCCACCAGCAGACGGCTGAAGGGCGTACTGGTCGGGAGAGCGTTCACGCGGCCTCGTAGAAGTCGTCGAACTTTTCCTTGCTGAACTCGACCAGGTCGTAGTTCTGCATCAGGTCGTTCACCACGCGGCGGATGCTGATGTAGGAGGTGATGTTGCCGTCTGCGTCGAACAGCGGCTGCACGGTGGTGTCGACCACGTAGAGCACGCCGCCCTTGCCGAGGTTGGGCACGATGCCGGTCCAGGTCTTGCCCGCCTTGATGGTGTCCCACATGTCCTTGTAGACGGCCTTGGGAACATCCGGATGGCGCACGATGCTGTGCGGCTGGCCGATCAGTTCCTCGCGGGCGAAGCCGGTGAGCGTGCAGAACAGGTCATTGGCGTAGGTGATGTTGCCCTGCAGGTCGGTGGTGGAGATCACCATGACGTTCTGCATGGCGTTCAGCAGCTGGGCGTTGTCGGGGGTGTAGCTCATCGCAGGGTCCTTGTGGATGCCGGCCGCGCCGGCGTGTTCGGGTCCTGCATAGGAATACGCCCGCGCGGCGGCGGGCGGTTTGACATTGGTCAAGCGCGTAGCGCGAAGGCCTGCGACCGGGTGTCGCAGGGTGAGTCTCTTAAAGACCAATCCAGCTCGGCTCAGGCGGCACGTGGGATTGCCAACAGCCGGGCGTGGGCTCGGCCCCATCGCAGGAGACACGGGCAGGACGCGGGCGCATGTCATGTGTACTGAGCTCATGACGTGTTGTCACAAAGAAATCGCCATGGCTTCACGGTTGATTGATCGCATGCAGGGCTATTGTCGTCCTGAGCCTCTCGCTGACGTCCCCCACGTCCTGCGTCGACTTCCTTCCCACCATCAGCGCCCGTCCGGGCGCCGCTGGCGTCCGTCTGCCTGAAATACCCGAGAGACCCTCCCATGGCCCGCGCTGTCCAGTCCGCTTCATCTGTTGCGACCTCTCCTGGTTCGCTCGTGCCGATCGGCACCCGGCGTGGCCACTCGCAGCCACTGCAGCTGCCGGAACTGGTACAGCGTGTGCTGTTCGTCGCGAGCGAGATGGCCGACTTCATCAAGGCCGGGGGGCTGGGCGACGTGGCCGCAGCCCTGCCGCGTGCGGTACGCGGCGCCTGTGATTCGCGCGTGCTGCTGCCCGGCTACCCGGAGGTACTGCAGCGCCTGCCACAGCTGCAGCGGGTGGGACAGGTCAGCGCGAGGGCGGGCCTGCCTGCGTGCGGAATCGGCATGGCAGTGCAGGCAGACGGCCTTCCGATCTACGTGCTGCTCTCGCCAGAGCTGTACGAGCGCGAAGGTTCGCCATACGTCGATGGGCATGGCCAGGAGTGGAAGGACAACGCGGTTCGCTTCGCCACGCTCTCACACGCGGCGGCGGAGATTGCGGCCGGGCGTGCCGGGCTGGACTGGTCGCCGCAGCTGCTGCACCTGAATGACTGGCCTGTGGCCATGGCCGCAGCCTACGTGCGTTGGGATCGGACCACCGTGCCGACCCTGCTGACCATCCACAACCTGGCTTACCAGGGGCTGTTTCCGTATGCGCTTGCACCTGTGCTGGGCGTGCCGGTCGAGCACCTGGATGAACTGCACTTCCATGGGCAGATGTCGTTCCTGCAGGGTGGCATCACCAATGCCACGCGGCTGAACACGGTCAGCCTGCGCTACGCGCAACAGATCACCGCCCCGGACGATGGTTGCGGACTGCATGATCTGTTGGCCCGCCGCGCCGCCGGTGGCCACCTGAGTGGCATCGTCAACGGCATTGACGCCAGCTGGGACCCCCGTCGTGACATCCATCTCAAGGCCCATTTCGGCATCGGCGAATGGACCGGGCGCGCCACCAATGCGCACGCGGTGCGCAGTGCATTCGGCCTGGCGCCCTCGGCCGGCCCGCTGTTCGCGGTGGTCTCCCGGCTGGTGCACCAGAAAGGCCTGGACATCACATGCGACGTGGCGCCGCAGATCGTGGCGGCTGGCGGCCAGCTGGTCATCATCGGTGGCGGCGAGCCGCAGGTGGAAGCGCAGGTGCAGGCGCTGGCCCGGCGCTACCCCGGACGGGTGGGCGCATTCATCGGCTTCGAAGAGGCGCTGGCCCGCCAGATGTTTGCTGGCGCCGATTTCCTGCTGATGCCCTCACGCTTCGAACCCTGTGGGTTGAGCCAGATGTACGCGCAGCGCTTCGGCTGCCTGCCCATCGCGCACGCGACCGGCGGGCTGGTCGATACCGTTGAGGATGGCGTGACCGGATTCCTGTTCCACGGCGCGAATGCCGATGGCCTGCGCCGCTGTGTGGAACGGGCGATGCGCACCTTCCGCCTGCCCGGCCTGCTGCAGGCCATGCGCCGCGCGGCCATGCTGCGGCCGGGCGGTTGGGATGCGGCGGGGCGCGCATATCTGGCCCTGTACCAGCAGACCTGCCAGGTGGCCGCATGAGTCACGACAGCCTGCAGCCGGTCGCCCTCGAGGACGAGCCCATGGCGACTGCCGGACGGGAGGAGGGCGTGGTGGCTCCGGCCCTGGACGACCTGGTTCATGCACGGCCGGCCGATGCGTTTGCCTGGCTCGGGCCGCACCAACAGCCCGATGGCCAGCGCCAGCTGCGCGTTCTGGTGCCCCACGCGCGTCGCGTGGAGGTGATTGCGGGCCCGGAGCGGCGCTGGGATCTGCAACCGGGTCCCTTGCCCGGCCTGTTCGAAGGTGCAGCAGGTGAAGCGCCCGTGCCGCTGCTCGCCCTGCATTTCGAGCAGGGTGTGGAGCAGGTGCACGATGCCTATTCCTTCGGTCCGCTGCTGGATGAGGCGCTGCTGCAGCATTTCCATGCCGGTGATGCTGATGCAGCGCGGCAGTTGGGCGCAGTAGCGATGCAGGTACAGGGTATCGACGGCGTGCGCTTCGCGGTGTGGGCCCCCAACGCACGAAGGGTTGCCGTGGTCGGCGATTTCAACGGGTGGGATGGCCGGCGCCATCCGATGCGGCTGCGCCACACCGCTGGCGTGTGGGAGCTGTTCCTGCCTGGCGTGCAGGCCGGTGCCCGTTACAAGTTCCGCATTGTCGGCGCCGAGGGCCGGGTGATGCCCGACAAGTTCGATCCGATGGCGCGCTGGGCCGAGCTGCCACCGGCCACCGCCTCGCGGGTGCCTTCGGCCGCGCCGATGCAGTGGCACGATGATGCATGGTTGGCGGCGCGGCGGCAGGCCGGAACCTGCACGCCGCTGTCCATCTACGAAGTGCATGCGGGCTCCTGGCAGCGCAGCGACGATGGTTCGCCGCTGGACTGGGATGCCTTGGCCGACCGGTTGATTCCGTACGTGGCAGGGCTTGGTTTCACCCACATCGAGCTGCTGCCGGTCAGCGAGCATCCCTTTGGCGGTTCCTGGGGCTATCAGCCACTGGGGATCTACGCGCCAACGGCGCGCCATGGCACGCCACAGGCGTTCGCGCGCTTCGTGGACCGCTGCCATCAGGCCGGCATCGGGGTGATCGTGGACTGGGTGAGCGCGCACTTCCCCAACGATGCTCATGGCCTGGCCGGGTTCGATGGGACCGCGCTGTACGAGCATGCCGACCCGCGTGAAGGGGTGCACGCCGACTGGGACACGCTGATCTACAACTATGGCCGCAACGAAGTGGCCGCCTACCTGATCGGCAGTGCATTGGAGTGGGTGGAGCGGTTCCACATCGACGGTCTGCGCGTGGATGCCGTGGCGTCCATGCTGTACCGGGATTACAGCCGTGCCGAGGGCCAGTGGATACCCAACGAGCAGGGCGGGCGCGAGAACCTGCAGGCGGTCGCGTTCCTGCGGCGGATGAACCAGACGCTGCGCGAGCGCTTTCCGGACGTGCTGGTGATCGCCGAGGAATCCACTGCATGGCCGGGGGTGACCGCGCCGGTGGAGCAGGGCGGGCTTGGTTTCACCCACAAATGGAACATGGGCTGGATGCACGACACCCTGCAGTACCTGGGGCGCAATCCGGTTCATCGCCCGCATCACCATAGTGAGATCAGCTTCGGCCTGGTCTACGCCTTCTCCGAACAGTTCGTGCTTCCGCTTTCGCATGACGAGGTGGTGCACGGCAAGGGAGCGCTGCTGGCCAAGATGGCGGGCGAGCCGGCGCAGCGGCTGGCCCAGCTCCGCGCGTACTACGGTTTCATGTGGGCGCACCCGGGCAGCAAACTGCTGTTCATGGGCGGCGAGTTCGGTCAGGGACAGGAGTGGTCGCACGATGCGGCACTGGACTGGGCACGGGCGGCCAGCAACGAGGGCCAGGGCCTGTCGCGCCTGGTGGGCGACCTCAATGCCGTGCTGCGCTCCGAACCCGCGTTGCACCGCGACGAACGCGACGAACGCGGTTTCGACTGGAGCGTGGCCGACGACAGCCGCAACAGCGTCTACGCCTTCATCCGCCGGGATCCGGCCGGTAGCGGCCGCACCCTTTTGGTAGTGAGCAACTTCACTCCGGTACGTCGCGACGGCTACCGGGTCGGTGTGCCGCAACCGGGGTGTTGGACCGAACGGCTCAACACCGACAGCGGTTACTACGGTGGCGGCAACGCGGGAAACCTCGGCGCAGTGCATACCGAGCCGAGGCCGATGCATGGTCACGCGCAGTCGCTGCGGCTCACACTGCCGCCGCTGTCCACGCTGTACCTGCAGGTTGATGCATGACCGCAGTGGCGCCGCGCCTGGGCGCATGGCCGGTGGCCGGTGAAGGTGTCGAGTTCCGCGTGTGGGCACCGGACGCAGGCACCGTGGCGCTGTGCCTGCAGGGCGTGCTGCGGCCGATGCACCGCGACCCGGACGGCTGCCACTGGCTGCGGACACAGGCGTCGCATGGTGACCGCTACCGGTTCCGCCTGCCGTCCGGTCAGGACGTGCCCGACCCGGCCTCGCGCTGGCAACCGGACGGCGTCGATGGTGACAGCGCGGTGGTGCTTGGCACGGATGGAGCACATCCCACGTGGCAGGGGCATGCCTGGCAGGACCTGGTGATCTATGAAGTGCACATCGAGGCCGGCGGCGGGTTCGCGGCGTTGACCGCGCAGCTGCCGATGCTGGCGGCCCTGGGCATCACCGCCATTGAACTGATGCCGGTCGCGCAGTTTCCCGGTGGCCGCAACTGGGGCTACGACGGCGTGTTCCCGTATGCACCCGCGCAGGCCTATGGCGGTCCGTCCGCGCTGAAGGCCTTTGTCGACGCCGCGCACGATGCAGGGCTCTCGGTGCTGCTGGATGTGGTCTACAACCACTTCGGGCCGCAGGGGAACCGTCTGCGCGACTACGCGCGCGGGTTCTTCCGTGACGATCGCAGCACGCCGTGGGGCGAGGCCATCGACTTCCGCCAGCCCTGGGTGCGGCGCTTCTTCATCGACAATGCGCTGATGTGGCTGCGCGACTATGGCGTCGACGGACTGCGCCTGGATGCTGTGCACGCCATTGACGATGACCGGTTCCTGCAGCAGCTGGCCGATGAGGTACGCTCGGCGGTGCCGCAGGCGCACCTGGTGCTGGAGAACGAACGCAACCAGGCGCGGTGGCTGCGCGGCGCCTATCAGGGGCAGTGGAACGACGACTTCCACAACGCGCTGCATGTGATGCTGACCGGCGAGCAGGAAGGCTATTACGCGGCCTATGCCGGGCGCGCCGAAGCACTCCTGGCGCGCTGCCTGGCCGAAGGATTCGCCTGGCAGGGCGAGCCGGACCTGCACGGCCATCCCCGTGGCGAGCCCAGCGTCGACCTGTCGCCCGCGCGTTTTGTGGTATTCGCGCAGAACCACGACCAGGTGGGCAACCGCGCCTTCGGCGAGCGCCTGTCGATGCTGACCGATCCTGCCCCGCTGCGCGCGGCGCTGGCCCTGACCCTGCTGACGCCGATGATCCCGCTGCTGTTCATGGGCGAACCGTGGCAGGCGCAATCGCCATTCCTGTTCTTCACCGACTACGCGCCACCGCTGGACGAAGCCGTGCGCGAGGGACGTCGCCGTGAATTCGCGGGTTTCAGCGCCTTTGCCGGTGTCGCCTCGCGCGCGCGCATTCCGGACCCGAACGATGCGGCGACCCTGCAGGCCTCGTACACACTGCCACCCGGCGATGATCCCTGGTCGCAGCACTGGCTGCGCTGCACGGGTGAGTTCCTCGGCCTGCGCAGGCGCTATCTGCAGCCTGGCCTGCTGCAGGCGCGGTCGCTGGGCGCGCGCGTGCTGGGCCAAGGCGCGGTGCAGGCGGGCTGGCAGTTGCCCTCGGGCCAATGGTGGATCGCGATCAACGTGGGCCCTGTGCCGGTGGCGCATGCGGTGCCGGCCGGCGAGTGCGTCGTTGGGCCGGACGCGGCCGCGATGCTGCCGGCAGGCGGCGGTGCGCTTGCGCGCTGGATCGCCGCATGAATACGGATGCGGCGGTGCGGGAGGCGGCTCGCCGTGTGGGCCTGCTGGTCCGCTGGACCGACGTGGCCGGAGCAGAGCGCGAGGTTGCGCCGGACGTGCTGCGCGCCGTGCTGTCGGAGTTCGCGTGCGACGGTGCGCCGGTGGCCCACCCGTTGCTCACCGCCTGCTGTGGTCAGCTCCTGGCCATGCCTGAGGCAACGGGCGCGGCGTGCTGGGTGGATGAGCAGGGCGCAGCGTTGCCTGCACGTGCGGATGCGCAAGGGCGCTGGCGGGTTCCGGATCAGCCAGGCTATTGGCAGTGGCGCCAGGGCGGGCAGCAACAGGCGGTTGCGGTGGCACCGCAGCGTGCCTGGTGGCCGCAGGGCCTGCTGCGCGGTTGGGGTCTGTCGGCGCAGGTCTACAGCCTGCGCGCGCCCGGTGATGCCGGCATCGGTGACAGCGCCGGCTGTGCGCGGTGGCGCGAGCTGCTGCACCGTCACGGCGGCGATGCACTGGCGTTGAGTCCGCTGCACGCCGGCCTGGCACCGGGCACGGGCTACAGTCCTTACTCGCCCAGCGACCGGCGCTGGCTCGATCCGCTGCAGGTGTCGCTGCCGCAGGTTTTGCCGGAGGCCGCCGGCAGCGTGTTGCGCGAGGACGAAGCACTGGCGATGGCCGTTGAAGCGGCTACCGCAGCACGCCGCATCGACTGGCCGCACTCGGCGGCAGTGAAGTGGCGCTGGCTGCGCCAGGGGCGCCAATGGCTGCGGCAGCAGGCGCCGGCACAGTACGAACAGATGCAGACGTGGTGCGATGCGCAGGGCGAACCCCTGCTGCAGTATTGCCAGCACGCCGCCGACCGATTCACTGGAAGCGCCGACGACCATGCGTTTGCGCAGTGGTTGGCGCGGCAAGGCTGGGCGCAGGTGCAGGCGGGACTGCGCAACGACGGCGCGTCGATCGGACTGATCGCGGATCTGGCAGTGGGTTGTGCACCGCAGGGCGTCGAGGCCCGGACCGGCGGCGACCGCCTGCTGCAGGGCCTCGAGCTGGGCGCGCCGCCGGATGCGTTCAATCCGCTGGGCCAGGCCTGGGGTATCACCAGCTGGTCACCCTCTGCGTTGCAGCGCGAGGGGTTTGAACCGTTCATCCGCGTGTTGCGCGCCGTGATGGCGGGTCGCGGTGGATTGCGCATCGACCACATCCTGGGCCTGCAGCGGCTGTGGGTGCTGCCTCGTGGCGCGGGCGCCGGGCAGGGGGTGTATCTGCGCTATCCGTTCGATGATCTGATCAACCTGCTGGTGCTGGAATCGTGGCGCCATCGCTGCGTGCTGATTGGCGAAGACCTGGGCGTGGTTCCTCCGGGTATCCGCCAGCGACTGGCAGCCCGTGGCGTGCTGGGGCTGGAGGTGCTGCCGTTCGCCCGCAACGGTGAGCGCTTCCTGCCGGCGCCACGGTGGCGCCGCGATGCGGTGGCCATGCCCTCCACCCATGATCTGCCGCCGCTGGCCGGCTGGCTGCGTGGGCGCGACCTGCGCTGGCGTGCACGCCTGGGTGAGCTGACCGAGCTTCCCGCGGCGCTGCACGCGCGTGCCAGCGAGGTACAGGCGCTGTCCGCAGTCGCCCGGGGCGAGGGCGCGACGCTGGAAGCGCGTGCGCTGTCACTGGTGGCGCACGCACCTTCACGGCTGGCGCTGCTCCCGCTGGAAGATGCGCTGGGCAGCCGCGCGCAGGTGAACCTGCCGGGTACCGTCAACGGTCACCCGAACTGGCGCCGACGCTTGCCGCTTGCGTGGGATCCGGACGCGGCCGACGCGCGCATTGCCCGGTTCAGCGCCACGCGGCGCAAGGCGGGACGATGACCCGGTTGCGTGCCACCGCACGCCTGCAGCTGCATGCAGGCTTCAACTTCGAGGCCGCTGCGGCGCAGCTGCCGTACTACGCCGCGCTGGGCGTCAGCCACCTTTACCTGTCGCCGATCAGCGCTGCGATGCCAGGGTCCATGCATGGCTACGATGGCATCGACCCGGCCCGCATCAATCCGGAACTGGGCGGCGAAGAAGCCTTCCAGCGGCTGGCGACAGCGGCGCGTGCGCATGGCATGGGCCTGATCCTGGACATCGTACCCAACCATCTTGCGGCATCCCCGCAGACGCCCTGGTGGAACGATGTGCTGCTGCACGGGTGCAGAAGTCCCCATGCAGGATGGTTCGACATTGACTGGGAGGCGCCGGGTTGCGAGGGCCGGCTCTGGCTGCCTGTGCTGGACCGGCCACTGCACGACGCCGTGCGCGATGGCGTGTTGCGCGTAGCAGTGGACGATGAGCGGCCGACGCTGCGTCATCACGGGCTGGCATTGCCGTTGTCTCCGCGCAGCCATCCGCTGGCACCCGCGCAGTGGCCGGCATGGGCGGAACGCTGCAACCGCAGCGTCGAACGGTTGCACACGCTGCTGCAGCGGCAGCACTACCGGCTGGCTTGGTGGCGCACGGCGGCCGATCAGGTGAACTACCGGCGCTTCTTCGACATCAACGAACTGGCCGCACTGCGGGTGGAGCGCGACGATGTGTTCGCGGCGGTGCATGCGCTGCCGTTGCGGCTGGTGCGTGCGGGGTGGGTTGACGGCCTGCGCATTGACCATGTGGATGGCCTGTCGTCACCCGGGCCGTACCTGCAACACCTGCGTGCGTCGCTCGACGCGGCCTGCGCGGCAGGCGGTCGCGACCCACAGGCAGTGAGCGTGCATGTGGAGAAGATACTGGCGGAGGACGAACAGCTGCCCGATGGCTGGGCCTGCGACGGCACGACGGGCTATGACTTCATGGACCAGGTTGGCGCCTGGCTGCATGATCCGGCTGCTGCACCCGCGCTCTCCCGCACCTGGCAAGCGGCGAGTGGCGACGCGCGCAGCTTTGACGACTTGCAGCAGGATGCCCGCAGCATGCTGCTGCGCACGTCGCTTCACACCGACTTCCAGCGACTGCTGCGCAGCGCGCAGCGGGTCCTGCAGCCCCGGCTGGCGGAAGCCGATATCGGAGCCGCTGCGCTTGCCCGTGCATTGGCCGCGCTGCTGCGGCACTACCGTACCTACCGCCCCTATTCGCTGCAGGATGCAGGTGAACGGAAGGCCTTGGTGGACGCTGCCGCGGCAGCACGCGAGGCACTGGACGGTACGGCACACGCGGCACTGGATCTGCTGCTGCGGGCACTTCCCGGCGAGGCGGAGGCCGAGCGCGCGCTGCGGGTGAGATTCGGGCAATTGGCCGCGCCGTTGAATGCCAAGTCGGTGGAGGACACAGGCTTCTATCGTTACTTCAGGCTGCTGTCGCGCAACGAAGTCGGAAGTGATCCGCAGCGGCTGGGCATGGAGGGACGCGAGCTGCTGGAACACGCAGTGAGACGCCTGCAGCGCCATCCGCGGGCATTGCTTGCGCTGGCGACCCACGATCACAAGCGCGGGGCCGACAGCCGGGCGCGGCTGGCGGTTCTCAGCACCTGCACGGTCGAGTGGCGGGACGCCGTGCGGCGCTGGAGCCGGATGTCGACCCGCGCGGGCGCGCCGATGCCGTTGCCGGGTGCCGAGGCCTATGCGCTGTGGGAGGCGCTCGTGGCCGCGTGGCCGATGCACGGTAACCCGGGCGCCGACTTCGCATCGAGGATGGTGCAATGGCTGACCAAGGCGTTGCGCGAGGGCAAACGGGTCAGCAGCTGGTCCGATCCCAACGTGGCGGTGGAGGAGGCCGCCGCGCAGTGGCTGCACGCACTGCTGGATGGAGCGCCATTGCAGCCGGTGCGGGAGGCGCTGGCGACGTTCGTGGCGCGCATTGCGCCGGCCGGCGCCTGCAACGGCCTGGCACAGCTGTGCCTGCAGCACTGCCTGCCCGGCGTGCCCGACCTCTACCAGGGCGGAGAAGGCTGGGACCTGAGCCTGGTGGACCCGGACAACCGGCGTGCCGTGGACTATCCAGTGCGGCAGGCGTGGCTGCGCGATACGCGCGGTTGGCCCGCCCTGCTGGAGGACTGGCGGGACGGTGGCATCAAGGCATTTCTGCTCAGGCGCTTGCTGGAGTGCCGCCGCAGGCACCCGCAGCTGTTCCTGCACGGCCAACTGCAGCCGCTGTCCGTACCGGCGCGTTCGCCCTGGCTGGCATTCGCGCGCAGGCATCAGGCGCAGGTGCTGCTGGTGATCGTGCGGCGTGGTTCGCCCACCGCCGTGCCCGGGCCCAGCCTGCACGCAGCACACGACGTCGGCACTGGCGTGATGCTGCACGGGCTGCCGACAGGCCCCATGCGCAACCTGCTGGACGGGCGCATCGAACATTTCAAGGCAACCGGGGACGCGGCACGGCTTCTGGCTGGCAGCCCGTTGGCGGTATGGATCAACGAGGAGACGGACAGGAATGGACAGCAGGGAACGACGGCAGCGGATTGAGGCATTGGCCCACCAGATATGGGAAGCGGAAGGGCGGCCGGACGACCAGCAGCAGCGGCATTGGCACATGGCCGAGCGCCTGGTGGAAGCCGAGATTGCCGCTGCCCGCGACGAGGAGGGAACCGATGGCCAGCCGTAAGTGGACGCAGACCTCGCGGGTGCGCGAAGGCCGGCCTTTCCCGCTGGGGGCGACCTGGGACGGATTGGGTGTGAACTTCGCGCTGTACTCGCGGCACGCCACCCGGGTGGAACTCTGCCTGTTCGACGCGCGCAACCGTGAAGTCGAGCGTATCGCGCTGCCCGAGTACACCAACGAGATCTGGCACGGCTACCTGCCGGACGTGCGGCCCGGGCAACGTTACGGCTACCGGGTGCACGGCCCGTATGCCCCGGAAGAGGGCCATCGCTTCAATCCCAACAAGCTGCTGCTGGACCCCTACGCCAAGCAGATCGTCGGCGAACTGAAGTGGGCCCCACACCTGTTCGGCTACACCCTGGGTCACCGCGATGGCGATCTCAGTTTCGACCGCCGCGACAGCGCCAGTTACATGCCACGCTGTGCCGTGATCGATCCGGCCTTCAGCTGGGGCGTCGAGCGTGCACCTGCCACGCCCTGGGACCGGACCGTGATCTACGAAGCCCACGTGCGCGGACTGACCATGCAGCATCCCGACGTCCCGCAGGCCGAGCGCGGTACCTTCTCCGCGTTGCGGCACGATGCGGTGGTCGACCACCTCAGCCATCTGGGGGTGACCGCCATCGAGCTGCTGCCGGTGCATGCCTACGTGGATGACCAGCAGCTGCTCGAGCGCGGGCTGCGCAACTACTGGGGATACAACACCATCGGCTTCTTCGCGCCGCAGGCACGCTATCTGTCGCTGGGCACCGTGGCCGAGTTCAAGCAGATGGTCGCGCGCCTGCACAACGCGGGCATCGAGGTCATCCTGGACGTTGTGTACAACCACACGGCCGAAGGCAACGAGCTGGGCCCTACGCTGTCGTTCAAGGGCATCGACAACGCCAGCTACTACCGTTTGGCCGATGATCGCCGCTATTACATCAACGATACGGGTACCGGCAATACCTTCGACCTGACCAATGCCGGTGCGCTGCGCATGGTCATGGACTCCCTGCGCTACTGGGTGACCGAGATGCGGGTGGATGGGTTCCGCTTCGACCTGGCAACCATCCTCGGCCGCGAACGGCATGGCTTCGACGCCTCGGGCAGCTTCCTCGATGCGGTACGCCAGGACCCGATTCTCAGCCAGGTGAAGCTGATTGCCGAGCCATGGGACATCGGCCCGGGCGGCTACCAGCTGGGCCAGTTTCCGCCGGGCTGGGCCGAGTGGAACGACCGCTTCCGCGACACGGTGCGCGCGCTGTGGCGTGGCGATGGCGGGCAGCTGGCGGAGTTTGCCACGCGCTTCACTGGCTCGGCCGACCTGTTCGAACACCACGGCAGGCGACCGTCGGCCAGCATCAATCTGGTGACGGCGCATGATGGATTCACCCTGCACGATCTGGTCAGCTACAACGATCGCCACAACGAGGCCAACGGCGAGGACAACCGTGACGGCCACTCGCACAACCTCTCCAGCAACCACGGCGTGGAGGGAGACACCGATGATGCGGCGATCCTTTCGTTGCGTGCGCGGCAGATGCGCAACCTGCTGGCCACGCTGCTGCTGGCGCAGGGAACGCCGATGCTGCTGGCAGGCGATGAGTTCGGCCATTCGCAGCAGGGCAACAACAACGCCTACTGCCAGGACAATCCACTGAGCTGGATCGACTGGGAGCGCGCAGCATTGCCGGCTGCACAGGCGCAGGTGGCGTTCGTGCGGCGGGCGCTGTCACTGCGCCGGCGCTACGGCCTGCTGCGCCGGAACCGGTTCCTGCGCGGCGAGTACGATGAGGCGCTGGGCCTGCGCGATATCGACTGGCGGCATCCCGATGGTCGCGGCATGGAGGAAGCGGACTGGCATGACGCAGGGCTGCGTGCGCTGGCGATCGTGCTGGACGGTCGCAGTCCGGACAGTGGCCTGCGCGAGCCCGGGCGGCATGTCAGCCTGGCCCTGCTGTTGAACGCGGGGGAGCAGCCGCAGCGGTTCTGTGTGTCAGACGACGCCCTGTCGTTCCGGCGCGTGCTCCTGCAGACCGACGAAACGCCGTTGGAGCCGGATGAGAAAGGCGCCTGGACGCTGCCGCCGCGCAGCCTGTGCCTGCTGGCGGCAAGCAGCAGCGCGTGATTGCACTGCTGCGCCACTACGGTACGCCGGGCATTGCCCGGCGGACCGGTAGCTACCCCATCAGATAGCGCAGCACACCCGCCGAGACCACGCCGATCAGCACGGTCGGCAGCATCGACAGCCGCGTGGCGGCCAGCAGGGTGATCGCCAGCGCGGCCAGGTCGGCCGGCTTGTCGGCGACGAAGTCCGGGGCGATCACCGAGATCAGCACGCAGCCCGGCGCGGCTTCCATCACCGTCACTGCGCGTTTGCTCAGTGTGCGGTTGCGCAGCGCGAGGAAGCCGACGATGCGGGTCAGGTAGGTGGCGGCGGCCATCAGCACGATGGTCAGCACCGAGGTCCAGTGGATCAGTCCGTTGAAGATCATGCTGCGTCCTCCGCCAGCAGCCAGGCGGCCGCCAGGCCGGCCAATGCGCCGCTGGCCACGTACCAGGCACCCGGAATCAGCAGGTAGGTGGCAGCGGCCACCACCAGGCTGACCAGCCACGGCCGTGCGGCCTTCATGCCCTGCCACATGCCACGCAGCAGCACCAGGAACACGGCGGGGAAGGCCATGTCGAAGCCGTAGGCGTGGATGTCGCCCAGCATCGGGCCGACGATCGCGCCCAGCGCGGTGCAGGCCACCCAGACCGTGTACAGGCCTGCCGAGACGCCCAGGTAGTAGGCCAGGCTGAAGCCAAGCGCGCGTCGGCGCGCGTCGGCCACGCCCATCGCCCAGCTCTCGTCGCACATGAAGAACAGGGCTGGCAGCACGCGGCGGCGCGGCAGGTGCTGCAGCAGCGGGGCCAGGCTGGCGCCCATCAGCAGGTGGCGGCTGTTGACCAGCGCGGTGATTGCCACAATCAGTGCGATGTGCGGTGGCGAGGTCCACAGTTCGACGGCAGCGAACTCCGAGCCGCCAGCGAAGTTGAGGCCGGTCATCAGCGGCACTTCCAGTGCGCTCAGGCCTTTCTGGGCTGCCTGCGCGCCGAGCACCAAGGCGAAGGGAATGAAGCCGATCATCACCGGCACGGCGGCGCGCAGGCCGCGCAGGAATTCGGCACGCGGCGCGGTATCGCAGGTGTCAGGCAGGGGGAGGGTGGTACGGGCGTCCATCGAACGGCACAACAAGGTGGGGGTGGCCCATGCTAGCGGTCCAATCGCGAAATCGGGTTGCGTTGATACCACTTGATTCTGGATGATTGATATTTCATGCGGCCAGAAGTGAAAGGGGTGAAATTCCATGCAGTACCAGCTGGACAACCTCGATCGGCGCATCCTCGACGCCCTGCAGCGCGACGGCCGCCTGCAGAACCTGGAGCTGGCTCGCCAGGTCGGGCTGTCGCCGTCGGCCTGCCTGCGCCGGGTGCGTCTGCTGGAGGAGGGCGGCTACATCGACCGCTATGTGGCCTTGTTGAACGAGGCCAAGGTGGGCCGTGGCTTCACGGTGTTCGTGCGGGTGTGGCTGCGCGGGCAGGACGAGGACACCACCAATCATTTCATCAACAGCATCAAGTCGTTCCCGGAAGTGCTTGAATGCCATCTGATGGCCGGTGACTGCGATTTCCTGTTGCGGGTGGCGGTGGCCGACCTGGATGCCTACCGGCAGTTCCAGATGCAGCACCTGAACCGGATTGCGGGGGTGCAGAACACCAAGACCGAGATTCCGATGCAGCGGATCAAGCAGACGACCCAGCTGCCGCTTTGAGGGATGGGGTTTGCGGCCGGGTTGCACCCGGCACCCGCGGGTAGTGCCGGCCGCTGGCCGGCAACCTCAGAAGCAACAGCAACAGCAACAGCAACAGCAACAGCAACAGCAACAGCAACAGCAACAGCGGGCCTGCTGAGGGATGGCGGGGTGGGTCCGGTTGCGGGGGACGCTGCAAGTACGTCCATGTAAGCTCGGTCGCCGCATCCATGCGGCTCACGCCCCCGCAACCGGACCCACCCCGCCTTCGACAGATTTCCACGATCTGCCGGAACGGCATGAGCTGCTCCTGGTGGGTGTCGACCTTGGTCGACACGTTTGGGTCGGTACGGGGTCGGATCCCGTTGCTGCGCAACGGGCTCTTACCCTGTGAGCAAATGAACAGGTCTGTTCGATTCATTGATTCCTGATGCGTGACTGGCTTTACGGAGCCTGGCTCGATGCCAGGCCGTGGGCGGCGGTCATCGCAATGACATGTACCCCCAGTACGGTTTGAGCCCGCTTGCGGGTCGCGCGCGGGCCGGGCTTCCGGTGGTGGCGCGCGTCCACTGCAGCTGCTGTCGCTGCCGAGGGTCATGTGTTCTACGTCAGGGGGCTGAATGGACACCATGCGGTCAGAATTTGGAAGGTGGCCATCGCCGCATGGCTGCTGCTGTCCTTTGCCGCTGCCGCGCAGGACGCTGTTCATGCCTACGACATTCCCGCGCAGCCGCTGGAACAGGCGGTCGAGCGCTTCAGCGTCATCAGTGGGTGGTCAGTGATGTACCCGGGTGACCTGGCCGCCGGCCGCAGCAGCCATGCGCTGCGCGGCAGCCTGGCGCCGCTGCCTGCGTTGCAGGTGCTGCTGCAGGACTCCGGTATCGAGGCCGAGGTGATCGGCGAGCAGCGCGTGGTGCTGCGCCGGGGTGCGCCCTCGGCCGCCGCATCGGGAGTTGGCGCCGAACTTCCCGAGGCCGAACGTCGGCGTCGCTACGGCGGCCTGCAGCAGCGGCTGCGTGCGGCGTTCTGTGACGACCCGGAGATCGCGCCCGGCCGCTATGCCGCGACGCTGCGCTTCCGCATCGACGGCGCGGGCCAGGTGAGCGAGCCCGAGCTGCTGTCAGGCAGTGGCAGCGCCCGCCGCGATGCGCGCCTGCTGCAGGCGCTGCAGGGCCTGGTGCTGGCGCCCGATGCCGCTGCGCTGCCGCAGCCGGTGACGCTGCAGATCCGTCCTTCCGGCACCGACCATGACTGTGGCCGGCGCGCGCCCCTTCCATGACTTCAAGGATTCGAACATGAGCAACGGTACGGCTGGGGCAATTGACCTGATGGACCACCTTCTGGGTGCCTACGATGAGCTGAAGCGCCGGCTGGTGCGCAAGCTGGGCTCGGAGGAGCTGGCCGGCGACGCGCTGCAGGACACGTGGATGCGCCTGAGCGCGCGGCGTGACCGCCTGGATGCCGTGCAGAACCCCGCGGCCTACCTGCTGCGCATGGCAATGAATACCGTGATCGATCGCCAACGTGCTGACCACCGCCTGCTGAGCCTGGAGGAGGTGGATACGCTGATGGACATGGCCGACCCTGCACCCGGCCCGGCGCAGGCGGCCGAACTGGACTTCGCGCTGGAAGACATGGTTGGCCTGCTGCAGCGCATGCCCGAGCGCCGTCGCCGCATCCTGCTGGCGATCCGCGTCGATGGCCTGCAGCAGCGCGACGTGGCCGACCACCTCGGTGTGTCGCTGCGACTGGTGCAGCGTGAGCTGAAGGCGGCCCAGGACTACCTGGCCGAGCGCAGCGGGCAGGGGCGCCAGGTGCGGTTCTGAACGGCGGCATCCGTCTACACTTTGACGCCGAGCAGAACCCCGCAGCGTGCGGGTCCGGCATGAGCCCCCATGGATCCTGACGATCGCCCGCAACGCCCGCTGGATGCCGTCGAGCGTCAGGCGCACGCGTGGGTGGTGCGGCTGACCTCGGGCGAGGCGACCGCCGCCGACGGGCGCAGGTTCCGTGCGTGGTGCGAGTCGGATCCGCGTCATCGTGAGGCGTTCGGCCGTGCGCGCCGGCAATGGGAGCAGGTACGGCTGGCCGGCGAGCAGCTGCCCGCCGCCGCGCGCCAACCGGTGGCGCCGACGCCGGCCCAGCGCTGGAGCCGGCGCGCCTTCCTGGGCGCGGCGATTGCCGCCCCGGCCAGCCTGGTGGTGGTGGCGGCAATCCGCCCGCCGCTGGGGCTGTGGCCTTCGGTGACGGCGATGACGGCCGATTTCCACACCGGCACCGGTGAACGTCTGCAGATCGCGCCCTTGCCACAGCTGAAGATCGAACTGGATACGCAGAGCAGCCTGCGCCGCCGCGCCGACAAGCAGGGCGAAGGCTTCGAGCTGGTGCAGGGCCAGGCCGCGATCGAAACCGGGGCTGGCCTGCGCCTGGCGCTGTTCGCGGGCCCGGGTTGCGTGATTGCCGGTGAAGGCGCGGTGCGCCTGGATGTGCGCAACACCCACGGCCAGGTACGGGTGACCTGCCTGCAGGGCAGCGCCCGCATCGAGCATCCGCAGGGCCGGCTGCAGTTGCAGGCCGGCCAGCAGACCCACTATGACGAGCGCCTCAGTGGCGTGGTGGCCGAGGCCGTGGCTTCTGAGGTGAGCGCCTGGACCGAAGGCATGCTGGTGTTCCGCCGCGCACCGCTGCGTGAAGTGGTGGACGAGATCAACCGCTACCGCCGCGGCAAGGTGCTGCTGGGAGAATCGGCGTTGGCGCGCGCGCCGGTCAGCGGTCGCTTCCGTATTGATGATCCGGACGCGGCACTGGAGCAGCTGCGACTGACGATGTCGCTGGATCTGCGTCGCTTTCCGGGTGGCATTGCCGTCCTTGGATAGATGAAGACGCTGGCCGTGCGCGCCGCGCAGGGCTGTTGCAAGCGAGGAGAGGCCAAGGATGCGCAACGAGACCATCGGTGTGCTGGATCTGCGTCGCAATCTGTCGGCGCTGCTGGAAACCACGCAGCGACGGCCATTGATGGTGCATCGCTATGGCTCACCTTGGGTGTGCGTGGTGTCCGATGCACAGTGGCAGCAACAGGCGGTGCTGCTGGACTTTGATCCGCAGTCGCACCCGCTGGCGATGCTGCTGCGCCTGCAGCAGCAGTCGCTTCCGCTGCCTGAAGCCGGTGCGTTGCCGCCCGCGGCGGTTGCACGCGCACTGCTGTTGATGGACATGCATGGCATTGAGGATCTCGCACAGCTGCACGACCAGGTGCTTCACCATCGCCTCTGGCATTGGTTCGTAGCAGGCACCCATGGTGTGATGGACGGTTGGCAGCTGCCGGCGCTGCGCGTTGCGATGGCGTCATGGTTCGATGACGTGGACATGTCCAATGCGCTGGCAACATTCGCCGCGCGCAGCGACGTGGCGATACTGGCGCGCCGTTGTGGAGGCGAAGCGCCGCGGCTGGAACGCGAAGCCTGCAGGCAGATGACGCTGCGATGACGTTGTCGATGAAGCGCCACGCAGTGCACAGAGCTGCATGCGCGCTGTCGCTTCACCTGCCTTGCTGACGTCTTCTCCAGAGTACGACGCACCACGCGTCGTGGAGCACGGGCGGCGCCGATGGCAGACAGTCGCAGGATCAGCATGCTGGAGCTGGATCGTCACCTGAGCCAGTCACTGGAGCAGGCACGGCATGCACCATTGAACGTGCAGCGCTATGGGCGCTCGTGGGTCTGGGTGCTGTCCAGCGACGCCTGGGCGGATGCGGCGCGCTGGGCGGCACTGGATGGTAGTGCGCACCCACTGGCGGCGCTGCGAAAAGCCCTCGACCTGCAGCTGCGGCCCTGGCCCGAGGCGGCGATGAGCCCGCTACCGCTTGATGCAGGCGATGCGCGGCTGCTGCAGCGCGCGGCTCTGCTGGTGGTCGTGCGCGATCTCAACAGTGCCCAGCGCGTGTACGACGACCTGCGCTATCACCAGGCCTATCGGTTGTTCATCGGCCTCGATCATGGAACGGCATGGTCGCCGATGCAGTGCGTGCGCCTGCTGCAGGCCTGCGCGCACCCGTTGCTGCGCGGCTGCATCGACGATGCGCTGGCCAGCGTGCCGCAGCACCTGTTCGAGTCCGCATGTGCCCCGGCTGCACGTACTGCGCCTGCACTGGGACACGCGCAGCGGATTTCCAGCGGATGTTTATCGTACTGACACATGCACCGCTGACCATGGCGCAGCGGTCTCTTCCAGGATGACGAGGGCGGAACAATGGCAAGGCAGGTTCGTGGTCGCAGGGCTCGGCAGCAGGGTTTCAGCCTGATCGAGATCATGGTGGTGGTGGTGATCATCGGCATCCTCGCCGCATTGATCGTGCCGCGGTTGATGGACCGCCCCGACCAGGCGCGCGTAGTGGCGGCGCGCCAGGACATCGCTGCATTGATGCAGGCGTTGAAACTGTTCAAGCTGGACAACGGGCGCTATCCCAGTGCCGAGCAGGGGCTGCAGGCGCTGGTGAAGCCACCGCAGGGTGGTGGCGCGATGCCGGTCACGCCCTATCTGGATCGCCTGCCCAATGATCCATGGGGCCATCCGTACCAGTACCAGATTCCCGGAACCCATGGCGACATCGATGTGTTCTCGCTGGGCGCGGACAGCAAGCCCGGTGGCGACGCCGGGAACGCGGACATCGGCTCCTGGCAGCTGTGAGGCAGGCCGATGTCAGCCCGGATGCGTTCTGTTTCGAGTGTCCGCCAACGTGGCATGGCGGTGATCGTCGCCCTGCTGGTGGTGGCGCTGGTGGCGGTGATTGCCACGGCACTGCTGACCCGGCAGTCGGCCCAGCTGCGTGCGCTGCGTGGCGACCAGCTGCGCGCACAGGTACGCATGGCGGTGGACGCAACGCTGGAGCGTGCGGCGCAACAGCTGCGTGAGGATGTAAAGGAACAGCTGACCACGGTGCGCAGCGGGCGCTGGGCGCGCCCATTGGAGCTGCAGGCGCCGTTGCCGGTGCAGCTGCAGCTGGTCGATGCGCAGTCGATGTTCAACCTGCGCAACCTTCTTGCGCATGGCAGGCCGGACCCCGAGGCGCGGCGCGCGTTCATCGCGTTGTGTGCCGGGCAGGGGCTGGGCCAGGGCGCCTGCACATCCGCCGCCGACCACATCCAGGCGCGCCTGCGCGATGGCGACATGCAGGCGCAGGCGCCGCTGCCGCGCGAATCACTGATCGAACAAGCGCTACCTGGTGCCGATCCGGTGGCGTTGCAGG
Organism: Stenotrophomonas sp. PE591; assembly: GCF_018320795.1. NCBI lineage: Bacteria > Pseudomonadati > Pseudomonadota > Gammaproteobacteria > Lysobacterales > Lysobacteraceae > Stenotrophomonas > Stenotrophomonas sp. PE591. The sequence goes on along the minus strand of NZ_JAAOKO010000004.1, from coordinate 284,885 downwards.
CGCTGGCGCGGCGCACCGTGGTGTTGCCGGCGCAGACCCTGGTCAACGCCAACACCAGCGACCTGCGCGTTCTGCAGGCGGTGACGCCCGTGGTCGAGCCGGCACGGCTGCAGGCGCTGCTCGGTGAGCGCGATGCTGGCCATTGGCTGCTCAATCGCGGCGACATCGCCAACCGACTCCAACTGAGCAACGAACAGATGGCCGTGCTTCCCCTGGGTATCCATAGCGAATGGTTCCTGGCCGTCGGCCAGGTGCAGGCTGACGGCAGTGCGGTCGATTTTCGCGCGCTGTTGTGGCGCGAATACCGCGACGATGGGGTGCGTGTGCAACGGGTGTGGACGAGGATCGGCGCATGAACGTGCAGCTTCGGGTGCGCCTGCCGGCGCTGGAGCGCCTGCGCGCCGACAGCGCGGTGGACTGGGCGCAACTGCACAAGGGCGATGTACTTGCTCACGGTCGCGACACGCTGGCGGCGCTGGGCCTGCGGCATCCGCAGGCCGCGGTGCATGCCTGCCTCGATCCGAACGACCTGATCCTGCTGGAACTGCAGCTGCCGCCATTGTCCGGGCGCCGCCTGCAGTCGGCGCTGCAGGGTGAGGTGGAGGCGATGCTGCTGGATGACCTGCAGGAGGTGGCGCTGGCCCACGGCGCGCAGGCGGCAGACGGCACGGTTCCGGTGGCCTGGCTTGGCCAGCAGGCCATCGCGCAGGTGCAGCAGATGCTGGCCTCGTGTGCGCTGCAGCTGCAGGCGCTGTATCCGACGCCACTGCTGCTGCCCTGGCAGGACGGCCAGGCCACGCTGCAGGTCAGCGGCGAGCATCTGCTGGTACGCAGCGGGCGCGATCGGGGTTTCGTTCAATGGTATGGCGGACGTGATGCCTGTGCGGTGATGCAGGCGCTGGCCGTGCGCCTGCAACAGGCGGGCGTGCTGGCCGTGCAGTGGATCGATAGTGTGCCGCCGACGTGGCCGGACAGCCTGCCGGCCACCGCCGTCACGCATGAACGGCAGACCTCTGGCCCCTTGCCAGGCTGGTCATTGCCGCTGCCCGGCGCAGGCCGGCAAGCACCGCGACTGGCGATCGGCCTGGCACTGGCAGCAGTGCTGCTGGCTGCACTCGGCCTGCAGCTGCAGGTCTCGCGTTGGCGGATCGAGGGCGAGGCCCTGCAACAGGACATGGCGCGCCAGTTCAGCGCGCGCTTCCCGGAGATCACCGATGTGGTGGACCCGGTGCTGCAGGCAAGGCGAGCACTTGCCGTGCCGCTGCCGGCGCCGCCGTTGCCGGCGCTGCAGCGTCAGGTTGCCAGCACGCTGCAGGCTGTTCCGGAGCTGGCCGGGCAAGTGCGCAGCCTGCATTACCAACCCGGGCAGCTGGACATGGAGCTGGATGCCGATGCCCAGGCATTGGCCGACGATCCGCAGCGGCTTGAGCACTGGCAGCAAGCAGTTCAGGCACAGGGCCTGCAGCTGGCGCGCCAAGCCGGTGGACACCTGCGAGTGAGCGGAGCTGGGCAGTGACGACCCGCACCCTATGGCTGGGCGAGGGGCTGGTGGGCCTGCAGCACCGCTGGCAACGCCTGCCACCGCGCGACCGGCTGATGCTGTGGGTGATGGTGGTGGCGCTGCTGGTGGCGGGCCTGTGGTCGTTGTGGCTGGAGCCACTGCTGAAGCAGCGCACGTATTGGCAGGCCGAGCTGCCGCGGCTGCAGGCGCAGTCCCGCGCACTGGCACCGCTGCTGCGCGCCCGTGAGCGCCAGCAGCTGGCGCAGAGCCAGCACCCGACACTGGCCGGGCTGCGCGATGGCATCAAGACCGCCGGCCTTGCCACCGGCCTGCATATCGAAGCGCGCGACGGGCGTTGGCACCTGCAGGTGCAGGCAGTGCCCGCCGACGCGCTGTGGAACTGGCTGCTGCCCGTGCTGGCCGATCCGGCCATCGAACTGCAGCAGCTGCAACTGACACGCACAGGGGATGCGAACATGCCGGCGGCACGGATTTCCGGAAACATCGTGATGGTGGCCACCGCGGGTGCCCATCCATGAGGGCGATGCGTAGCTTTGCCTGCAGTACCGCACTGGCCCTGATCGTGTGCATGGCCCACGCACCGGCGCTGGTACTGGCGCAGGACGCCCGTGATGAGCCGGTGCAGTTGAACCTGGTCGACACCGATATCGGTGGCGTACTGCGCATGGCAGCGCGCTTCACCGGGCGCCAGTTCCTGGTCGATCCACGGGTGACCGGCAAGATGACAGTGGTTTCCGATGGCCCGGTCAGCCGTACCCAGGCCTACCAGTTGCTGCTGGGCGCACTGCGCATGCGCGGCTTCGCCGTGGTCGAGAACGGCGGCGTCAGCCGGGTGGTGCCGCAGGCCGATGCCAAGCTGCTCGGTGGCCGCGTTGGCAGCGGCGGTGCGGGGGGCGAGGTTGCCACGCGCACCTTCGCGCTGCGCTACGAGAACGCGGCCGCGCTGGTGGCGGTGCTGCGGCCGATGATCAGCCCGGACAATCCGATCACTGCCAATCCGGGCAACAACACGTTGGTGATCACCGACTATGCCGATAACCTGGAGCGCATCGCGCGGGTGATCGCCAGCGTGGATACACCGGCCGGCATGGACACCGATGTGGTGAAGCTGCAGCAGGGCATTGCCGTTGACGTCGCGGCGATGGTCGCGCCGCTGCTGGATGCGCAGGGCGCCGAGCCCACCCAGAAGGTGGTGGTGATGGCCGACCCGCGCAGCAACAGCGTGCTGCTGCGGTCGAGCAGTCCCGGGCGCACCCGCCTGGCTAGGCAGCTGGTGGAGAAGCTGGACCGTGCCCAGGATGAATCCGGCAACCTGCATGTGGTCTACCTGCGCAATGCCCAGGCCAACCAGCTCGCGGGTGTGCTGCGTGGCGTGGTGGCCGGGCAGAGCGATGCACCGGCGATGGGCAGCAACGAAGGCATCACACCACTGCCCGGCGACGCCAGCCGCTCCACCCCCGCGCAGCCGTCGCAGCCGCAGCAGGCCAAGCCCGGAGGCAATGCGCTGGAATCGCAGCGCCTGGATCCGAGCCGCCGTGACCCGATCGATGCAGGAAGCACCGGCTTCAGCCAGAACGGCATCTCGGTACAGGCGGACGTGGCCACCAACACGCTGCTGATCTCCGCCCCCGAGCCGGTGTACCGCAACCTGCGCCGGGTGATCGACCAGCTCGACCAGCGCCGTGCACAGGTGCTGGTGGAAAGCCTGATCGTGGAGGTCAACCAGACCGACGCGGCCGAACTGGGCGTGCAGTGGATGCTGGGCAATGGCCGCACCTTCGGCGGCACCCACTTCGGCGGCACCACCGGTGGCAGCGGGTTGAACACCAACGCACGCACCACCCTGGACGTGCTGCCCAAGGATGGCCTGAAGATCGGTGTGATCGACGGCACCATCAACCTGCCCGGCGTCGGCCAGATCCTCAACATGAAGGCGTTGGCCAACGCGCTGCAGAGCAAGGGCGGTGCCAACATCCTGTCCACGCCGAACCTGATGACGCTGGACAACGAAGCGGCCAGCATCATGGTCGGCCAGACCGTGCCGTTCGTCAGTGGCCGCTACGTGACCGACGGTGGCGGTGGCAGCAACAACCCGTTCCAGACCATCGTGCGCGAGGACGTCGGCCTGAAGCTGCGGGTGCGCCCGCAGATCTCCGAGGGCGGCACGGTGAAGCTGGACATCTACCAGGAAGTCAGCAGCATCGACGCGCAGAGCGCGAACAGCACGGCCGGCATCATCACCAACAAGCGCGCCCTGGATACCAGCGTGCTGCTGGACGATGGCCAGATCATGGTGCTGGGTGGCCTGCTGGAAGACAGCGTCAGCCATGGCCGTGATGCGGTGCCGGGGCTGGGAAAGATCCCGGTCCTGGGCGCCTTGTTCCGCAGCGACACGCGCAAGCGCGCCAAGACCAACCTGATGGTGTTCCTGCGCCCGCACGTGGTGCGTGACCCGGCCGCCGGCCAGCGCCTGACCCGCGACCGCTACGACTACATGCGCAACGCGCAGGCCGGCGCGCAGCCGGTACAGAGCTGGGCCTTGCCGGCGCTGTCGGCACCGCAGCTGCCACCGCAGGACCTGTCTGTACTCGGCCAGGGCAATGCACGCGATGACCAGGGCCAGCCGCTGCAGAACAGCAGCCTGGCGGCGCTGTACCCGTCCGGTGACGGCGATGCGCAGCTGGTGCAGTTCGCGCAGGGGCTGGACCCGGCGCGTGCCAGCCAGGGCGTGGCGCAGGTGCGTGCACTGGGCCTGCAGGCCTATGCCGAAGCGACGCCCGGCGAGAGCGGGCAACGCCTGCGCGTGCGATTGCCGCGCGATCCGGCGACGCTGGACCCTGCGCTGCAGCAGCTGCGCGGGCTGGGCTATACGCCGGAACTGGTGATCGGGCCGTGAGCGCTTCCGCGCCGCTGCCGTACGCCTGGGTGCGCAGCCATGGCGTGATGCTGTCCGAAGTTGGCGGCGAGCCCGTGTTGCTGGGCACCGCCGACACCGCAGCGTGGGCCGTGGCCGAGCTGCGCCGCCGGCATGGCCCGCTGCCGTTCCAGGCGCTGGATGCTGCGACGTGGCAACAGCGGTTGGGTGAGCAGTACCGTGACGGCGGCGATGCCGCTGCCGTGGTGGGTGCCGCCGAAAGCGAAGTCGATCTGGACCGGCTGATGCAGGACATGCCGGAGGTCACCGATCTGCTGGATGCGCAGGACGATGCGCCGGTGATCCGCATGATCAACGCCCTGCTGGCGCAGGCCGCACGCGATGGTGCCAGCGATCTGCACATCGAGCCGTTCGAGACCCATTCGGTGGTGCGCTACCGCGTGGACGGCACCCTGCGCGACATGGTGCAGCCGCGGCGCGCACTGCACGCGGCGCTGGTATCACGCATCAAGATCATGGCGCACCTGGATATTGCCGAGAAGCGCCTGCCGCAGGACGGGCGCATCGCCATCCGCGTGGGCGGGCGGCCGCTGGATATCCGTGTCTCCACGGTGCCGACCGGTCATGGCGAGCGTGCTGTGCTGCGCCTGCTGGAAAAGGATGCCGGTCGCCTGCAGCTGCAGCGCCTCGGCATGGCCGATGACACGCTGGCCATGTTCACCGGGTTGATCCGTCAGCCGCACGGCATCGTGCTGGTCACCGGGCCGACCGGCAGCGGCAAGACCACGTCGCTGTACGCTGCACTTGGCCAGCTCGACAGCAGCACCAGCAACATCCTCACCGTGGAAGACCCGGTGGAGTACGACTTCGCCGGCATCGGCCAGATCCAGGTCAACGCGCGCATCGGCATGAGCTTTGGCACCGCGCTGCGTGCGATTCTGCGCCAGGACCCGGACACCATCATGATCGGCGAGATCCGCGACCTGGAAACCGCGCAGATTGCGGTGCAGTCGTCGCTGACCGGCCACGGCGTGCTCGCCTCGCTGCATACCAACGATGCGATCTCGGCGGTGACCCGCCTGGCCGACATGGGCGTGGAGCCGTTCCTGCTGGCCTCGTCGTTGCGCGGTGTACTGGCGCAGCGGCTGGTGCGGCGGCTGTGCACGCAGTGCCGACGTGCCGATGTGGACGGCGAGGGCCGTGCCGTATGGCGTGCGGTGGGCTGCGCAGCCTGCGCCAACAGCGGCTATCGGGGGCGAACCGGCATCCATGAACTGTTTGTGGTCGACGACCGCGTGCGCGCACTGATCCATGAAGGGCAGGGTGAGCCTGCGCTACGCGAGGCGGCCCGGCGGGCCGGCATGCGGACCCTGCGGCAGGATGGCCAGCGCTGGGTCGACAGCGGGGTAACCACGCTGGAAGAGATCCTGCGCGTCACCGGCGACGATTGAGGCCTGCATGGCACTGTTCGACTACCAGGCTGCCAACGCGCAGGGCCGCATCGAAAAGGGCCAGTTGGATGCCGACAGCCCGCGCGGTGCTCGCCAACTGCTGCGCGGGCGCGGGCTGACCCCTGTGCAGGTGAGTGCGGCGCGCAGTGCCGGCAGTGGCTGGGGCGCTCGCCGGTTGTCCGCCAGCGAGTTGGCCTGGGCTACGCGCCAGCTGGCCAGCCTGTTGGCGGCCAGCCTGCCGCTGGAAGGCGCATTGAGTGCGGTGATTGAACAGGCCGAGCGCCCGCACGTGGCCCAGGCACTCACCGCCGTACGCGCCGACGTGCGTGCCGGCCAGCGCCTGACCGTTGCGCTGGCCGCGCGGCCGCGCGATTTCCCGCCGATCTATCGGGCGCTGGTGGGCGCAGGCGAAGACTCCGGTGACCTGGCGCGGGTGATGGAGCGCCTCGCCGACTACATCGAAGAACGCAACGCGCTGCAGGCCAAGGTACTGACCGCGTTCATCTATCCAGCGGCGATCAGCCTGGTATCGGTGGCGATCGTGATCTTCCTGCTCAGCTACGTGGTGCCGCAGGTGGTGACCGCGTTCGTGCAGGCGCGGCAGACGCTGCCGATGCTGACCCAGGTGATGCTGGCGGCCAGTGCTTTCGTACGCAGCTGGGGCGTGTGGGTGGGGCTGGGCATCGCTGCGCTGGTGGTGGCATGGCGGTTGGCCCTGCGCAGGCCCGAGCTGCGCCTGCGCTGGGACGCGATGCTGCTGCGGGTGCCGATGGTCGGGCGCTTCGTGCTGGGCGTGAACAGTGCGCGCTTCGCCTCGACATTGGCGATCCTGCTGGATGCTGGCGTGCCGCTGCTGCGTGCGCTTGAAGCTGCCCGGCAGACCCTGGGCAATGCGCTGCTGGCGCGCTGTGCCGACGATGTGTCCGCGCGCGTGCGCGAAGGTGCCGCGCTGGGTGCTGCGTTGAAGGTACAGAAGGTGTATCCGCCGATCCTGGTGCATCTGGTGGCCAGTGGCGAGAAGACCGGTTCGCTGGCGCCGCTGCTGGATCGCGCCGCGCAGACCATCTCGCGCGAGATCGAGCGTCGCGCGATGGCACTGACTGCGTTGCTGGAGCCGACCATGATCCTGGTGATGGGCGGCGTGGTGCTGACGATCGTGTTGGCGGTGCTGATGCCGATCATGGAAATGAACCAGTTGGTGCAGTGATGCGCAACGCGCATCACAGGTAGAGTCGACTGTTAGTCGACCAGCGCGGAGATCGAGTGCATTCAGATCGTTCCCGCGTGCGAAAAGCAGTCGACTAACAGTCGACTCTACCCAGTCGATTCGATCCAGCCGATCCCATCGGGTCGATTCAATTCAGTCGATTCAATTCAGTTGATTCAATTCAGTCGATCGGGCGGCGTCGCTGGAATGTGGCATGGGTCGATTCTCCACACAATCCTCCACACCTTTTTTCGATCTTCCACAGGTTTCTTAAGCGGCCTGTCATCGGCGCGGACCAGCATGGACACGTCGCCGCAGAGTGGGCTGGGAGGCCCTCGGCGGCAGCAGGCGTGTAGTGACCGTTCCTCCCTTGGCGTTTCCCTTCGCAGTAAACCCTTCAGGAGAAGATCATGATCAAGTACAAGACCCTGGCCGCGCTGGTTGCCACCGCGCTGCTCGCTACCGTTGGCGCCGCCTCCGCGCAGACCGTTACCGGCGGCGGTGCTTCGCTGCCGGCCGACCTCTACAAGGGTTCGTCCGACAGCATCCTGCCAGCGAACTTCACCTACGCCGTGACCGGTTCGGGCACCGGCAAGAAGGCCTTCCTGGAAAACAACTCGCTGCTGTTCTCGACCACCGGCACCGTGCACTTCGCCGGCAGCGATTCGGTGCTGAGCAGCACCGAGCTGAGCACCTACACCACCAACTTCAACCAGCCGACCAACGCCAACCGCTACGGCGCGCTGATCCAGGTGCCGTCGGTGGCCACGTCGGTCACCATTCCGTTCAACAAGGCCGGTTCGGCGGTGGACCTGAGCGTGGCGCAGATCTGCGGCGTGTTCTCGGGTGCGATCAGCGACTGGTCGACCATCGATGCCAACCGCAGCGGCCCGATCCAGGTGGTGTACCGCCCGGAAAGCAGCGGCACCAGCGAAATGTTCAGCCGCTTCCTGACTGCGGCCTGTGCGGCTGAGAACGCTGGTACCTCGAACCTGGTGGGTGGCAAGTTCGCCATCAAGTCGACCTTCGCCGACCTGTACAAGCGCGATGCCAACGGCAACCTGCCGGCGTTCCTGGTGGCCGCGCCGGCCACCGGTGGCACCTCGCTGTACAACGCTGTCTACGCTGCTGAAGGCCGTATCGGTTACGTTGGCCCGGACGTGATCCCGAGCGTGACCGACGCGACCAAGGTCGCCAAGGTCAAGGGCTTCTCGCCGGATCAGGTGAGTGTGCAGGCGACCCTGGACACCGTCGCTCCGCCGACCGGTACCGCTGCCGAGGACCCCGCCAACTGGGTGCCGGTGTTCGGCAACCCGTCGGCCGGCTATCCGATCGCCGGCTACACCAACCTGGTGATCGGCCAGTGCTACAAGGATTCGAGCGTCGCCACCAGCCTGCGCGGCTTCCTGGCCCGCCACTATCCGGCGACCTACACCGTCGCGTATGAGAAGTCGATCACCGACCACGGCTTCATCCCGCTGACCAAGGCCTGGCGCGATGCGATCCGCAACCGTTTCGTGCTGGCCAGCAGCACTGCCGGCCTGAATAATCCCAGCACCTGCGCCGGCATCGGTCGTCCGCTGTAATCCGCAGCACGGGTTGAATCCTGCTTGACCCGACGCCGGCCCCTGGGCCGGCGTCGCCATTTCCGCGACGGTGCGGCCGCCGCAGTGTTTCGCTGTCGGCTTCGTGTCACGTGAACCGTCTATCAGTGGCAGGGCATGCGTTGCGCGTGCCTCCCCGATCGTCGCCGCAGCCGCGGCCCACCAGGTTGATGAGGTTCCGATGTCGCACCCGCTCCCGTCCGCTGTTCATCCGGCCGCGCCGATGCGCCGCAATCATCCGATGGCGTGGGCCATCGCGGTCGCCTTGGGCAGCATGGTGGCCCCGGTCAGCCAGGCGCAGCAGGCGTTCAGCCCGGGCTGGTTCGCCGAGCGGGGCGCGGCCCAGGGCAGCGCGGCACAGAGCGGCCGGATGCCCAACGGGGTGCCGATCCAGTTCCAGTTGCCGGCCCAGCAGCAGGATGCAGCACGGCAGAAGCTGCAGCAGTCGATCGACAACCTCGGTACGGCGGCGCAGGCGATTGCCCTGCAGCAGCGCCTGCAGGAACAGGCGCGGCAGGCGCGCCGCGAGGCTGGCTTCATCGTTGCTGATGGCCTGGGCAAGGATGGCCTGAGCGTCGACCAGAACCCGCTGACCCGCGGCTGGCTCAATGCGCGCGACGCAATCCAGTCGCAGGGCAGCGACGGGCGGGTGCAGGTTACGGTCGAGCAGACCGCGGACAAGGCGATCCTGAACTGGGAGACGTTCAATATCGGCGGCAACACCACGCTGAACTTCCTGCAGAACCCTGACTGGGCAGTCCTGAACCGCGTCAATGATCCGCAGGCGCGGCCCAGCCAGATCCTGGGCCAGCTGAAGGCCAATGGCACGGTGTTCGTGGCCAACCGCAACGGGGTGGTGTTCGGCAACAACAGCCAGGTCAATGTACGCAATCTGCTGGCGGCTGCAGCACGGATCAGCGATGCGCAGTTCCGTGACAACGGCCTGTACAGCCCCGACGCCAGCAGCAGCGCGCTCAGCGATGCATTTGGCAAGGTGATGGTGGAGCAGGGTGCCCGCATCGCGACCCATGAGCCGACCAGCGCGACGCGCGGCGGTGGCTACGTGCTGCTGGCCGGGCACAGCGTGGAGAATGCTGGCCATATCGAGGCGCGCAAGGGCCAGGTGCAGCTCGCTGCCGGTGACAGTTTCGTGATCCGGCGCGGCGTGGGTACGGCGACCAATACCAGCTCCACCACCCGCGGCAATGAAATCGCGCCGCGCTTCGTCGCTGGCAGCACGGCGGGCAGCGTGCGCAACACCGGTCTGCTGCGCGCCCGCGAGGGTGACGTGACCCTGGCCGGGCGCAACGTCGAGCAGGCCGGTGTGGCCGTGGCCAGCACCACGCTGGCGCAGCGCGGCACCGTGCATCTTCTGGCTTCGGCCAGTGATGCCGGCAGCAGCGTCACGCTTGCCGATGGAGCCACCACGGCGGTGCTGGTCGAGGACGATGGCAAGGCCACGGTGCTGGATACGCAGCGCAACAGCCTCATCAAGGAGTCGGCAGAGCAGGACGCGATCCGCGCCGGCGCGCGCTCGGCGACCTTCGACAATCTGTCCCAGCACAATGATCGCCGGGACCAGTCGCGGGTGGAGATCGTCTCGGGTGGCAACATCCATTTCAGTGCGGATTCGCTGACGGTTGCCACGGGCGGCCAGATCATCGCCGACGCGGCAGCCCGCAGCTACGTAGACGACGCGGCACGCGTGGATGTTTCCGGCGCAGTGGGCGTACAGGTGTCGATGGAAAGCAACAATGTCCAGGTCAAGGTGCAGGGCAACGAACTGCGCGATGGCCTGGACAACCGCGACAGCGGCAAGCTGACCAGCAGCGAGGTCTGGGTCGACCGCCGCAGGCTGGTCCACGTTCCGGCCGGTACCGGGGGCTACGCGGGTGAGCGCTGGTACGCGGCGGGTGGCCTGCTGGAAGTGGGCGGCTACCTTGACAACCAGGGGCACTCGATCGGCGAATGGGCCGCGCAGGGAGGCACCGTCCTGCTGGGCGGCAGGGAAGTGATCACGCATGGCGGCTCACGCATCAACCTTGCCGGTGGCAGCCTGGATGTGCAGAGCGGCGTGATCCGGCAGAGCTGGGTGCGCGGCGTCGATGGCCAGGTCTACCGCCTTGATGACGCGCCGGCGGAGATGCGGTTCGATGGCCTGTACAGCGGCCATGAAGTAAAGCAGGAGCGCTGGGGCATCACCGAGACCTTCCGTGATCCGATTGTATTCGCGGCGCAGCGTGTCGATAACGGATACACGGTCGGCCGCGATGCAGGACGCCTGATCATCTCCGCACCGACCGCGGTACTGGACGGAAAGGTTGAGACGGCTACCTTCCAGGGCGCGCAGCAGAACCGCAGGCCGGATACCGCGCTGGAGGGTTATGCGCAGGCGCAGACGGCGGTCGCGCGCAATGCGCAGCTGTACCTGGGGCGCTACGACGGCCAGGGCCGCAGCGGTGTGTTCGGCTCGGATGTGCGCCTGGATGACAAGGCTCGGACGAAGGCCGCGTGGTCGCTGCTGGCCCCGGTCAACGAAGAGAGGCGTGGCACCGTGTGGCTGGATATCGCAGAGCTGAGTGCCCAGCAGTGGGGACGGATCGACCTGGCGACCGCTGATCGCATCCGCATCGACGGCAGCCTTCGGCTTCAGGCAGGCGGACAGCTTAACCTGACCGGCAGCGAGGTGGAACTGGCAGGCGACATCGGCATCGCCGGCGGCCAGCTGTCGGCGGGCAACCTGCTGGATGTGCAGGGCCGGCCGACGGCGCTGCTGCACGATGGCCGCGCGCGCACCGCCATCGCCGACGGCACGCGGATCGATCTCTCCGGTGAATGGAGCAATGCGTCACTGGCGATGCCGCGCGACGCGAGCGGTGCCTGGACGGATGGCGGCCGCCTGAGCTTGAGCAATAGTCATGACGTGGCCGTGGGCGCCAAGGCAACGGTTGGCGTCGAGGCCGGTGCTGCGCTGGACCTGCGCGGCAAAGCCCATATCGGCAAAGGCGGCAGCGTCAGCCTGCAGGCGAACAGCAGTACGGTGACGACCGACGGCAGTGGCCGGGTGCAACTGGGCGACGGAAGCCGGTTCAGTGGTCGAGGACAGGGCGGTGGTTCCTTCTCGCTGGGGACCGGTGGCCAGGTGCGGCTGGGCGATGCGGACCTGACGGGCACATCGCTGCGACTGGACCCCGGCCTGTTCGGCAGTGGCTTCGCGCAGTACGACATCAATGGCCACCACGGTGTGGAGGTGGCCGATGGCGCGCGGCTGGTCGCTACCCTGCCAGGCCTGCGCCTGACCCAGGACGCGCGGATGGCGACCGACCGGGCGTCCGCACTGGCAGCGTGGGACGCGCCGCTGTACAGCGCCGATCCGTCGAGCGGGCGCGTCAGCCAGCGCGCGGGTGCGAGCATCAGCCTGCGTTCGGAGCGCAACAGCGTGGGCGGTGACCTTCGGGTTGGCAAGGATGCACTGGTGGCGGTCGATCCAGGGCAGACGATCTCGCTGCTCGGTGCAGGCAACATCGATGTTGAAGGCACGCTGCGCGCGAAGGGCGGCCGCATCCTGATCGACGATGTGCGCCCGGAGAACGCGCTGTACGCCGGGCAGCGCACCGAACGCACCTGGCGTTTCGCCGAAGGCGCGCTGCTGGATGCCGATGCAGACGCGATGTCGCTGCCCGATTCCAGCAGCCGCCTGCGCGGGCAGGTGCGCGCAGGTGGGCGCATCGAGATTGGCGGGGCGCTGGACTGGGAGACCACCGCATTCGTCGACAACCGACCACCGGAAGCCTTCGTGGTGGTCGAACGCGGTGCGCGCCTGCAGGCGCGGGGCGCGTCGGCCGAACTGGACATCGATGGCCAGGGCCGCGTGCGCGTGGACAGCGACGGCGGGCAGATCGTGCTGCGTTCGGCCAACGCGCTGTACCTGGACGGCGGGATGGACGCGGCCGCCGGTGGTGCCGGCGCACGCGGGGGCACGCTTGGCCTGGCCTTTGGCGGGAGCATCCACGCACGTGGCGCCAGCGACGAGGTACTGCGAGCGCGTGCGATCAGCCTCAGCCAGCACAGCGCACCGGCGCAGCCACTGCCGGCCGCATTGGAATATGGCCACGCCGCGTTGTCGGTCGAGCAGCTGCAGGCCGGCGGTTTCGACAACCTGTCCGTGTTCGGTGACATCCGCGCGGTCGGCGACGTCGACCTGCGCCTGGCCCAGAGCCTGCGCATCCACGGCCAGGGCACTTCGAGCCTGGGCATGGCCGTGGATGCCGGGCTATCGTCTGGGCTGCGACTGAGTGCGCCCTACGTTCGCCTGGCGCAGGCACGCTGGCGCCAGATGCCGGGCGAGAACCTGCAGGGCACCGCCGCGGTCGCTTCGTCCGGGCCGGAAGATCACGCGCTGGCGGTGCAGGCAGAGCTGATCGACATCCGCGACGTCACCTGGCTGCCGGGTTTCAAGCATGTGGCGCTGGAAAGCCGCAGTGACGTGCGCCTGACCAACGGCATTGCCAGCAGTGGCAACACCAGCGCGTTGATGACGGCTGGTTCGATGGACGTGACCGCTGCGCGCCTGTACCCCACCACAGGCGCGGTTGGCACGCTGGTGGCCGGCGCGTCGGCGCAGACCGTGCAGACCGCTGATTACTGGGCCGATCCGGATGCCGTGCTGCGCATCCACGGCACCGGTGCGGACACGAAGCCGGCGCCGGAATCGGCGCTGGGTACGCTTCGCCTGGTGGCCGCCACGGTGCAGCAGGGCGGCAACGTACAGGCGCCGATGGGCACGCTGCAGCTGGGTGGCCTTATCCAGAACGGAACCGTCGGCAGCCAGGTGGAACTGCTGCCAGGCAGCGTCACCTCGACCAGTGGCGCCGGCTTGTCGCTACCCTATGGTGGCACCGTCGATGGTGTCGACTGGCGGGTCGGTACGCGCAGCCTGGGTTCGCTGACGCCGGCCGGCATCTCCTCGATGGGGGTGACCCTGAAGGCGAATGAGATCGAGGTGGCGCCGGGGGCCCTGCTGGACATGTCCGGCGGTGGTGAGTTGACCGGTGCCGCCTTTGTGTCAGGACGCGGTGGCTCTGTCGACGTGCTGCGAACGGCGTTGGCCGACGCCAATCCGCGCTATGAATTCAGTGCGTCGGGCAACCCGGTGTATGCGATCGTGCCGGGACGCGCCGGGACATTTGCCCCCAGCGGCGAGGAAGGATTCGCCGCACCGGCCGTGGGCCAGCAGATCACCGTGCCGGCGGGCGTGCCCGGCCTGGCGGCAGGCACCTACACGCTGATGCCGGCCAGCTATGCGCTGCAGCCCGGTGCATTCCGGGTTGAGCTGGGCGCCACCGGCACCTCGGGCATCGCGCAACCCATCGCGACCGGTACCGGCACCTGGCGTGTGTCCGGGCAGCAGCGCACGGCGCTGGGCGCGGCAATCTCGCCGTTGCTCACCGACATCCTGCTGACCCCCGCCGCAGTAGTACGCCGGCACTCGGGCTACAACGAAACCTCCTACAACAGCTTCGCGCAATCGGTGGCCGACCGCCGCGGCGAGTCGCGTGGCTGGCAGACCATCGATGCGCTCGGGTTGACCCTTGCGTTGGGCGAAGGCGCAGGTCGTGCAGACACGCCTGCCATCCGCTTCGCCGGCACCGCGCGGTTCGGCGCCGCCACCGACAACGGGCGCGGCGGCACGCTGACAGCCACGTTGGCCAGCCCGGCGGTCGGTTCACTGGAGATCGTCGACGGCGGTGCGCAATCGCAGGCGCGTGATCGCGGTGCCACCTTCAGCGACGACGCGCTCAATGCCTTCCTGCCGGCGCGGATGATGATCGGCGGGCAGTTCAACCAGGAGGCCTCGCAGGTGGCGGTGACCGGCCAGGCGCGCAGCGTGGCGATCCGTTCCGGCGTCACCTTGAACGCACCGGAAGTGCTGGTGGCAGCGGCCTCCGGTGGCAGCGGCGTGCTGGTCGAGGCCGGTGCGACCCTCGATACACTGTCGTTCGCATCCGCCAACGCGAATGCCAGCGCGACCCTGCCTTACCAGGTCTCCGGCGGCCTGCTGGCGGTGTCCAACCAGCGCCTGAACCTGATCACCGGCACCACCGGGGTGGAGGCCGGTCCAGTGGCGATCGACATCGGGGGGTGCCAGACGGCGTGCGACGGCCAGACCCGGCTGGTTTCCGATGGCAGCATCGCGGTAGCGACCGATGGCGCGCTGCAGATGCGCGACTCGGCCAGCTATGGCACCCGTCAGCTCGGCCTGAGCATGGCGGCGCTGAACCTCGGCAGTGCCGAAGCGATCGCCCTGGCCGCTGCGGCAGGGGCGCTGCCCAGTGGCATGACCATGAACCAGTCCGTGCTACAGCAGCTGCTGCGCGGCAATGATGCCACCGGCGCGCCGGCGCTGGACACGCTGAGCCTGGTCGCGCGGGACTCTGTCAACGTGTTCGGCAGCGTCGACCTGGACGCGCGCGACAGTGCCACCGGCCGCAGTGGCCTGCAGACGCTCGTGCTTGGTGCGCAGGCCATCCGCGGCTACGGTGCTGCGACTGACCGGGCGCGCATCCTGGTGGACACGCTGGTCTGGGACGGCTCATTGGCGGCGAGTCAAGCGCCGGGCAGTGACGCGTCGGTGCCGCCGGCCGATCCGATGGTGAACCGGCTCGGCGCCGGGCAGCTGGACATCTTTACCCGCCAGCTGCAGCTGGGGCGGGCGCCATTCAGCCGTCCCAGCTCTGAAGTACCTGCGAACCGGCAGGTGCTCGGATTCAGTGCGCTGAACCTGAGTGCTTCGGAGCAGCTGTCGTTCTCCGCGCAGGGCACGCTGGACGTGTTCCAGCAGCGCGGCGACTATCTGGCCGACAAGGGCTGGCAGTACAGCGGAGGCAGCCTGGGTATCGATACACCGCTGTTGACGGCCGATCCCGCCGCGCGGCTGCGCGTGCGCACCGGCGGCGACTTCCGCCTGCAGGGGGGCACCGGCAAGGCGGGTGGCGATGCACTGGGCAGTGAGCTGAGCATCGACGCCAACCGGATCACGCTGGACAGCACGATCGCGCTGGCGTCCGGACGGCTGTCGGCGAACGCACGCCAGGGCATCACGCTTGGCAGCCGGGCCGCGTTGGATCTGGCCGGACGCAAGGTCTCGCTGTACGACGTGGACAAGTTCAGCTGGGGCGGCGATGTCCTGCTGTCCAGCGACACGGGTGACATCCGCGCCGATGCGGCCTCCCGCATCGATGTTTCCGCCCGCAACAACCGAGGCGGACGCCTGACGGTCACCGCAATGGCCGGCCGAGCCGATCTGGCCGGTGTTCTGCAGGGTGCCGCCACTGGTCGCTACGATGCCGGTGGCACGCTGGTGCCCTACGACGGTGGCGAACTGGTGGTGCGGGCACGCCAGCTGCAGGACTTCGCCGGCCTCAACCAGCGATTGACCGCCGGCGGCGTCGTCGGCGGTCGCAGCTTCCAGATCGGTGAGGGCGATCTGCGGATCGGCGACGAAGTGAAGGCGCGCCGGGTCGATATCAGCGTCGATGCGGGCAGCCTGACCGTGGCCGGCCGCATCGATGCCAGCGGCGAGCAGGTCGGCAGCATCCGCCTGTACGCCCGCGATCAGTTGCAGGTGGACGGCACGTTGGACGCGCACGGTACCGGCCTGCGCGTGGACAGCCATGGCAAGATCATCGACAGTCCAAACCGGGCCACCATCACGCTGGGCAGCGCCGAAGGTGCCGTCGGCCTGGGCAGCGCGGCGCAGCTGGACCTGCGTGCGGGCAGCGATGTTACCGTCGGTGGACGTCCTGGCCAGAACGATGGCACCCCGCGCGGCACGCTGAAGATCGATGTGCCGCGGCTGGGCAGCAACGACGCGGCGATTGCCGCGGCCACC
The DNA here is from genome assembly GCF_018320795.1 of Stenotrophomonas sp. PE591. Taxonomy (NCBI): domain Bacteria; kingdom Pseudomonadati; phylum Pseudomonadota; class Gammaproteobacteria; order Lysobacterales; family Lysobacteraceae; genus Stenotrophomonas; species Stenotrophomonas sp. PE591. Next base: position 268,335 of record NZ_JAAOKO010000004.1, on the reverse strand, counting down.
GGCCTGCGCATCGATGGCGCGGCCGACATCCAGCTCAATGGTGTTCGCCGCTACGACGATGCGCCCCTGGCAGCCACCGCTGACGTGCGCGGCAACCGCGCGCAGCTGGTCACCCAGCAGTGGCTGGACCAGGTGGTCGATCCGCACAGCGTGGCCTGGATCGATGCTGCGCTGGACAACGCGGATCTGCAGCAGCGCACGCGGGCGCTGGGCGATGTCCGCCTTCGTCCCGGCGTGCAGGTGCTGGCGCGGCGCAGCGACGCCAACCCGGACGGCGACCTGACCATCGCCGGCGACATCGATCTGTCCGGCTACCGCTACGGGCCCGAAGCCAACCGCGCCGATCCATCGCGGCGTGGCTTCGGCGAATCGGCCTCGCTGGTGCTGCGGGCCGAAGGCAACATCAACGTCTACGGCAGCATCAACGATGGGTTCGCACCGCCGCCGTCCACGCCGGATGAGGGTGGCTGGCAGCTGTATGAGGGTCGCAATGGCAGCGCGGGGCAAACCCCCTTTGGCGGCGGCCTGGTGGTGCCGGTGGACGGAGTGAAGCTGCTGCCCGGCACCGAGTTCCAGGCCGGCACCCGCCTGAACTATGACGTGCCGGTCGAATCGGTAACGCTTCCGGTCGGTACCGTGCTGCCCGCGCCGATGGTGATCTCGCAGAACCTGCGCCTGCCAGCGGGCACGGTGCTGAGTGCGGCGGTGACCACCGACTCCGGGCAGACGCTGGCGGCGGGCACCGTGCTGCAGCAGCCGCTGGTGCTGGCGGCCGGTGCGCGCCTGGGGGCCGGCTTCCGCCTGCGCAGTGCCGTACAGATGGCGGCACAGGAATGGCCCGCCGGCGCGACGCTGCCGGTTGCGTTGCGCTTGGCACGGGAAGTCGAGCTCAAGGTGGGCGCGTACATCCCATCGTTGACCAAGGTGGAGTTGCCCGGCAACGGGCCGGTGAATCTGCGGCCGGCCGATGCCGGCGGCAACCAGGGGCGCAACTGGGCGCTGGCGCCGATGCTGGCCGAGGGCACCACCTCCTGGGACCTGACCGTTGTTGCCGGTGCCGATACCGGGGCAGCCGACCCACGCAGCCGGCGCTGGGGCAGTGAAGGCAGCGTGGTGCTGGCCGACACCCACCAGGGCTCGATCGGTACGGTCAAGACCGAAATCATCTGGGTGGGTGATCGTGCGTTGACTGAGCGGGCATCGCTGGACTGGATCGGCGACACCTCCTATGCAGGCCGTCCGATCGCGGAGCTGGCCGACATGTTCGGCTTCACCGAAGACGAGTTCTGCGCGATGTCGGCCGACTACTGCGGCCCGGCCCCCCGCCAGGTGGCCGCGCAGGGCTCGCTGGATTACTGGGGCGACGAGTCCTACGTAGGCACCCCTGCGAAGGACTTTGCCGCGATGTTCGGCATGACCGAAGACGAGTTCTGCAGCACGGCGCCCACCTACTGCGCCGGCGGTGGCACGCAGACCGAAGTGACCACCTACGGCAAGCGCGCGGGCACGCCGGCCTGGAGCGTGCTGCGCACCGGCAAGGGTGACCTGGAACTGCTCGCTGCCGGTGATGTCGTGATGAAGTCCGGCTTCGGTGTGTACACGGCGGGCACTCCCACCACGCTGGGCGAGGGCCGCGACGCTGCCTTCAATTCGCCCCGTGCAGCAGCCCCCAGGAACACCGCACTGCTGGGGCCGAACCTGGTGCCGGGCAGCTATGATGCTGCGTTGGCCGACTACCGGGCCTGGTATCCCGATCATGGTGGCAACCTGCGCGTCGAAGCCGGGCGCGATATCGTCGGTGACGTCTGGACCGCGCGCGCAGAGTCGGGCACCAGCGAGCGCGACTGGGCGCTGTACTCCAGTGCCGCGGTCGGCAATTGGCTGTGGCGGCAGGGAACCGGCAGCACCACCGGCGTGGAGCCGGTGCCGACCAGCTGGTGGGTGAACTTTGGCGCCTACACCAACGTGTCCGCTGCTGCTGGCGCCTCTCCGCGGATGGTCGGCTTCACCGGTTTCGGCACATTGGGCGGCGGCAACCTGACGCTGGAGGCCGGGCGTGACGCCGGCGTGCGCGATGCGATAGGTGACGCGCTGGACTCGACGATCGCACCGCGCTCGGGAGCGATCATCGCGGCGGTGGGATCGACCGGCCGGGTCAGCGATGGCCAGCTGCACCTGACCGGCGGCGGCGACCTGCAACTGCGTATCGGTGGCGCACTGAATCCGAATCTGCGGGCGACGTTCTCCAGCCTCAATGCCTCCAGGGCGGGACAGAATCTCGACCTCAACGGTACCTTCAGCAATCTGCGTGGCAGCCTGCAGCTGGATGCGGGACGCATCGGTGCAATGGGCGTCACCCTGGAAAGCTACGCGACGCTGGGTCAGCAGCGCGCGGCAGACCTGTTTGCGCCCGACGCCGCCCGCGCGATGGGCGGGCCGGTGCTGGTGCTGGGCGATGCGGTCGCGCAGCTGCAGGCGCGGGGTGACGTCGTGCTCGGCGGCGTCGCCGATGCGGGCCGGGTTCCGCTGGCCAACTACAGCGCGGTGCTGCAGGATGATGGCGCGCGCGCTGCAGGCAGTACGTGGTTCTCCCTGTGGACCGCCAACACGGCCGTGGATCTGTTCAGTGCCGGTGGTGACCTCGCGCCAGGCCTCGCCGGGCCGGAAAACGTGACGGGCAGCAATCTGTGGCGCGAGCAGGTCCAGCTTGTTGTGCGTGGCGGTGATGATCTGCTGAATTACTGGCTCTATCCTTCGCGTTTCAGCGCGATTGCTGCGCAGGGTGACATCAAGCTGGACCGGATCAGCACCACGCCGGGGACGCAGGATGTGATCCTGCTGGCACCCTCGGCGACAGGACGGCTGGACGTCCTGGCCGGTAGCGGCATCTTCGCCCAGCCTGGCGCGACCCAGATCGCGCGCTCGGCCAGTGACGCGCGCCTGCCGGGACCCTTCGACCCGGCATTCATGGGCGAGCAGGGGGATTCCGCAGGTAATGTGACCCGCTCGCGGCACAACCTGTCGGTCGACGGCAACATTGCATCGCCGGACGCGTCGCTTCCGCTGTTTGCGTTCGGTCCGAATACTCCGCTGTCCTCCGTGTCTGCGGCCCTGGCGCCGAGCCGTTTCTACGCGGTGCAGGGCGACATTATCGGCCTGGCCACCGGCGCCCGGCGCACGCTGAATCCCAACGCGGGGCAGCGCACGCAGTTGAACTGGTTCGAGGCCGCCGGCGCCGTGCAACTGCGGGCAGGCCGGGACATCCTCGGGGTGTCGATGACCGCGTTGAACACCGCGCCCACCGACATCACGGTGGCGGCGGCGGGCCGCGACATCGTGCATCTGAACGCGACCATCGCCGGCCCCGGCAACGCCGAGATCAGTGCCGGCCGCCAGCTGCGCCAGGAGGATGCGGGCAGCATCGTCAGCCTCGGTGGCATCGTGCAGGGCGACACCCGTCCCGGCGCCAGCATCGCGCTGACGGCCGGCAACCAGCAGATCGACTTCGCGGCCCTGCGTGCCCGTTATCTGGACCCAGTCAACCTTGCCGATCCCGCGCAATCGCTTGCATCGCAGCCGGGCAAGGCAGTCAAGGTCTACAACCAGGAACTGAAGCAGTGGCTGCAGCAGCGCTTCGGCGTGGCTGCCGACGGCGACGGGGCGCTGGCCGCGTTCGATGCGCTGCCGCAGGAACAGCAGCGCATCTTCCTGCGCCAGGTCTATTACGCCGAGCTGCGCGAAGGTGGACGGGAATATACCGATGCAGAAGGGCCCCGCTTCGGCTCCTACCTGCGCGGGCGCGAAGCCATCGCCACGCTGATGCCGGACAGGAATGCGGCCGGTGCGACGATCGACCGTACCGGCGATATCCTGATGTACGGTGGCTCCGGCGTGCGTACCGAGGCGGGCGGCAACATCGAGCTGATGGCACCGGGCGGGCAGATCGTGGTGGGTGTGCAGGGTGTGGTGCCGCCGGCCAGTGCCGGGCTGGTGACGCAGGGGCAGGGCGATATCCGCCTGTTCAGCCAGGACAGCGTGCTGCTGGGCCTGTCGCGGGTGATGACCACGTTCGGCGGCGACATCCTGGCGTGGTCGGAGCAGGGTGACATCAATGCCGGTCGCGGTTCGCAGACGACGCTGCTGTACACGCCACCGCGTCGCGTCTATGACGGCTGGGGCAATGTGATCCTGTCGCCGCAGGCCCCGGCCAGCGGTGCAGGCATCGCAACGTTGAACCCCATTGCCGAAGTACGACCGGGCGACGTCGACCTGATCGCGCCGCTGGGCACCATCGACGCGGGCGAAGCGGGTATCCGTGTCTCCGGCAACATCAACCTGGCGGCGTTGCAGGTACTCAATGCAGCCAACATCCAGGTGCAGGGTGAGAGCAAGGGCCTGCCGGTGTTGGCCACGGTGAACGTGAATGCGCTGGCTTCGGCCAGTGCGGCAGCGAACAGCGCCAGCCAGGCCGCACAGGATGTGATGCGCAAGAGCCAGGATGATGCACGGCGCAACCAGCCGTCGGTGATCAGCGTGCAGATCCTCGGCTTCGGCAGTGGCACCAGCAGCATCAACCCGCCGGCGCGTGGCAACACTGCCAACAGCGGTTATGACGCCAACAGTGCCTTCCAGTTCCCGCAGGCAAGTCGCGACGAGGGCACGCAGCGCCGCTAGGCATCGCACGATCCCGGCGCGTGCCGACCTTGATCGGCAGTAGATCCACGCCATGTGTGGATGCCGCTGGACTGCAGGAACAGACAGCATCGGGCCAGCCGCCACGGAACGGTGGCGGCCCCAGCCAGGACGGCACGGAGGGCAGGGAGCGGCCATCAGCGGTGAGGACCACCGACACGGCGCCGCCGGGTGCAGGAGAGCACCCGGCGGCGGGCTCGGCAGTAGATCCAGGCCATGCGTGGATGGCTGGACCAGCCTCAGTGCCGACCAAGGTCGGCACCCACCAAAGCAGGCCGGACAGTAGAAGCCGCTCGGCAATAGATCCGCGCCATGCGTGGATGGCTGGGCCAGCCTCAGTGCCGACCAACGGTCGGCACCCACCAGGGCAGGCCGGGCAGTAGAAGCCGCTCGGCAGTAAATCCACGCCATGCGTGGATGGCTGGGCCAGCCTCAGTGCCGACCAACGGTCGGCACCCACCAGGGCAGGCCCGGCAGTAGAAGCCGCTCGGCAGTAGATCCACGCCATGCGTGGATGGCTGGGCCAGATTCAGTGCCGACCAAGGTCGGCACCCACCAGAGCGGGCTTGGCAGTAGATCCACGCCATGCGTGGATGCTCTGCCTGGAAGGAATCCTAAAGCTCCAGCACGCGCCGGTAACTCAACGGCCCACGCCCATCGCGCAGGCCCAACCGCAGTTCCAGCCCGGTGGCCGGCAGCACCTCGCCTTTGCTCGGCAGCAGCGCCCACCCGGCGCCCGGCTGCCAGGCGCGTACCTCGAATCGCTGCACATCCTGCGCCACCGCGATCCCCTTTGACGGATCCGGTGCGGGCAAAGGGTAGCGATCCGTCGCAACGCCACTGGCCCGCCACAGCGTGCTTCCCTGTCGCCACCAGCGAACACGTTGCCAGCGCAACCCGTCGCTGCCCAAGCTGCGGGTGATTTCCAGCGCAAAGCTGCCATCCGGATGCCGTTCGCTCACCAGCGAAGGGGGTAGCAGGCGCTGAGGCTGATCCGCCGGGCGCACCGCGCCGTTCATCAGCGCGTCGTCGGCACGCATCTCGATGTCGCGCTGGAACTGCTGCAGCACGCGCAGCGCCGTCGTGGTCTCGGCATCGGCCCGGCGCAGGCGTTGGTCGCTGCTGGCCACGCTGTCCAGCGCACGCCAGCAGATCAGTGCCAGCACGCCCATGATGGTGATCGCGATCATCACCTCGATCAGGGTGAAACCTGCTGCGGAATGCTTCATTGCGCCACCGTCCACGGCAGCTGCATCCGCGCCAGCGATTGCCGCGGTGCATCTTCGGCCACCACGCTGAGTTCCAGTTGCGGCTGTCCGTCACTCCCTGTGCCGATATGCTGCAGCACCAGGAAACTGCTGCGCCCCTGCACGCAGCGCTGCCGTGCATCCTGCGGCGGCTGCCCGGCCAGGCGCAGCTCCTGCCAGCGGTCCTGCGCACACATCAGTGCCAGCCGACGGTCGCGCAGGCGCGATTGATCATCGGTCGCCACCGCCACCGAACGCATCACCGCCGCCAGCGCAATCGAAACGATCGCCAATGCGATCAGCACTTCGATCAGGGTGAACCCGCGCATGTTCCGCTTCACTGCACGACCTGCAACTGTCCGCTGCCATCATCACGAAGACGCAGCTGGCGGCCCTGCAACGACAGCCTCAGCTCCCACGCCACGCCGATCCACTCCGGGCTCAGTTCAATCGGCGTGGTCGGTTGCACCGCGATGCCCGCCGGTTGCCATTGCTGCGGACGCAGAAGGTCATCGCGCTGCAGGTCAACCCAGCGGGTGCCTTCGCGGCGGCTGAAGCGGTAGCCGGCGGCGTCGGCCTGCCAGCGCAGGGGTCGGCCATCGATGCGCGCCTCGTCGCGCGCCACCTGCAGGCGCTGCGCCAGCCGTTCAGCTTCCTGCCGCAGCTGGCGCGCGGGGTCGAGCAGGCTGCCCAGGCCAAGGCCGATGCCCGCCGTGCAGATGCCGATGATCACCAGCACCACCATCAGTTCCAGCAGGGTGAAACCACGCGGCACGTGCTGCATCGACGTTGCCTCCTGTCCAGGTCGATGCCTGCCAGCGTAGGCCCGCATGATGAAACAAAAGCGTCAGCGGCAGCTGCTAGCGTGGGCAGACACGAACGTGGCGATGGTGCGGAACATGGATGGCAGGCGCTGGGATCGCAATCGCATGTTGACCCTGCTGGCGGCGACGCTGCTGCTGGCGGTGGTGGCCTATTGGGGCGTGACCCTGTCTGCGGTGGCGCCGACGGCGGCGGCCAGAGAAACGCACGCAGAGGCCCCTGCACGCCCCCTGTTCGATGCAGTGGCCAGCCTGCCGCTGGTGCGGTTGCTGTCCCCTGGTGCGGTGCAGACCGAGGTGGTCGTGCTGGGCGTGATGGCCGGCGACCACGCGCCGCTGGCGCTGCTTTCGGTGGATGGCCGTCCTGCCGAAGCCTACGCGCCGGGCCAGCGGTTGGGGCCCTGCACGGTTCTCGCCAGCATCAGCGCCAACGCGGTGGAGCTGAACCAGGCGGGGCAGTTGCGCAGCCTGCCGGTGCCTGAGCTGCCGCCGGTGCCGAGCGATGGCATCGTGCCCGCGGCACCGTAGTGCCGAGCCTACGCTCGGCTGCGTCTGGAAGAACAGTCGAGCCTGGCTCGACTCTACAGAATCCTGCCGAGCGATAGCTCGACCCTTCAAATCCTGCCAGGCGTGGGCTCGGCCCTACGGGCGCGCAGGCTCATCGCGCCGGACGCTGCGGTACCACCGAACGACCAAAGGCATCGCCCATGCGCTGTCGCGTGCCTTCGAGGTTGTACTGCATCAGCTGGTTGCCCGGCTGCCGCATCAGCCGTTCGGCCTCAGGCAATGCCGGTGACTTCGCCGCTTTCGATGCCGGCGCCAACTTGCGCTGCAGGCAGTCCCAGGCCGGAATGCGCTCGCCATTGACCTGTACTTCGATGCAGGGCGCGGCGTCTTCCTGCTTCTTCGCCTCGTCGGCGCGCACCGGGGCCAACACCAGCAGCAAGGCAAGGGCGAGGGCAGCGCGCAGTTCCACCATCAATGATTCACGCATCTCGAATCTTCCGCAGCAATCGACGTTCTGCAATGAAGACGTGTGGAGAAGGCAGGGTCCGCCTGCGTGCGTTGCGGTGCCGTCAAAAGATGACAGTGCTGTCACAAAACTGTTGGCGGTTTTGACGCGACGTACACGTCCTGTTGGTAGACCCACGCGCCGCTCCATGGCCCTTTCCTTCGATACGACGCGATGCCTTCGATGACTCCTGTTCCGTGCCGAGCTGTCCGCCTCCCGCTGCGCCTGCATCCGCTGGTGCTGGCCCTGGCGGCGCTGCCGCTGCCGCTGTCCGCGCAGGAGGCGGCGCCCGCGCCCAGCGTGAACATCAATGAGTACATCGTGCGCGGCAACACCGTGCTCGATCCGCGCCAGATCGAACGCGCGGTCGAGCCCTTCCTCGGACCGGGAAAGACCCTGGCCGATGTCGAGAAGGCACGCGATGCCGTCCATGCGCTGTACCAGCAGGCGGGCTACCAGTCGGTCTACGTGGAGCTGCCCGAGCAGCAGGTCAGCGGTGGCGTGGTGCTGCTGAAGGTACAGCAGACACCGATTGGCCAGCTGCGGGTCGTGGGGACGAAGCACGAATCGCCCGAACGCATCCGCGAACGCGTACCGGCACTTGCCGAGGGCAAGGTGCCGGACTTCGACCAGGCGCAGAAGGAACTGACCGCACTGAATGAGGGCGGGCGTCGCCAGGTGATGCCGCTGGTGCGCGAAGGCCAGGTGCCGGGCACGATGGATGTGGACCTGCAGGTCGAAGAGAAGTCGCCGTGGCGTGCCAGCGCGTCACTCAACAACGACCACAGCGCCGACACCGAGAAGCTGCGGCTGAGTGCGTCGCTGGCCTACGACAACCTGTGGAAGCGGGGGCACAGCGCCAACATCGGCGTGTACCTGGCGCCGGAAGATACAAAGCAGGCCAAGGTGTTCTCGGCCTCGTACACGATGCCGTTCGAAGGCACGCCGTGGAGCCTGGAAGCCTCCGGCTACAAGTCCGACAGCCGCGTGCTGAACGCGGGCGGACAAGTCGGTACCGGCACCGGAACCAATGTGATCGGCAACGGCCATTCGATCGGTCTCAAGCTCAACTATCGACTGGCCGGCAGCAGCCAGTGGTGGCGCCAGCTCAGCCTCGGCGTGGACTTCAAGGACACCGAGGAAGACACGCAGATGGGCAAGGAGAGCCTGAAGACGCCGCTGAAGTACGCGCCGATCACCCTGGGGTTTGTCGGTGTGCGCCAGGGCGAGCAGGATCAGTTGAGTATCAACACGCAGCTGGTGGCCGGTACCCGTCGTCTGTTCGGCTATGGCAGTGATGCCATCGGGTTCGGGCAGAAGCGCTACTGGGCAGACCCGAGTTTCGTCGCGTTCAAGGCGGACGTCGCCAACACGCACACGTTCAGCAGCGACTGGCAGTGGTATGTACGCGGCTCGTTGCAGGTGACCGATGCGCCGCTGGTGTCGGCCGAGCAGTTCGCCGCTGGTGGCATGTACACCGTGCGCGGCTATCTGTCGGCCGAGGCGATCGGCGATTACGGCGGCCTGGCCAGCCTGGAATGGCGCACCCCGGCATGGTCGCCGTGGAGCGGCACGGATCTGCGCGTCTACAGCTTTGCCGATGCCGCCTACCTGCGCCTGCGCCAGCCGCTGCCCGAACAGCGTGACAAGTACAACCTGGCCTCGGTGGGCCTGGGCGCGCAGCTGCGCCTGGGTGAACACCTGCAACTGCGCCTGGACTACGCCTGGCCCTACGCCGATGGCCCGGTCACGCGCAAGGACGACCCACGCCTGCATTTCAACATCAGCACCAGTTACTGACCCTTCCCTTGAACATGCGTTCTCCGGAGACCCTTCGCATGGACCGTTTGCTTTCCCGAGTGTTGTTGCTGCTGGCCGCGCTGGTTGCGCTGCCGGCCGCTGCGGCCGATGCCAATTGGTGGCAGGCCGAATGGAAGTACCGCAAGCCGATCACTGTCGACGCCGGCCCGCAGGGCGCGGGCCTGGCCGGTGATCCGGGTCGCACGCCGCTGCTGCTGCGCCTGCACACCGGCAACTTCGGCTTCGACGGCACCCAGGATGCGGGCAACGACCTGCGCTTTGTCTCGGGTGATGGCCGCACCGTGCTGGCCCACCAGATCGAACAGTTCGATCCCAAGCTGGGCCTGGCGCTGGTCTGGGTGGACGTGCCGGCGGTCAGCGCTGCGGCACCGCAGACGATCTGGATGTACTACGGCAATGAAAAGGCCCCCGCCAGCGGCAACGGCCAGCAGGTGTTCGATCCGGACTATACGCTGGTCTACCACTTCGCCGAGGCCAATGCGCCGGCACGCGACACCACCGCTTATGGCAACAATGCCGGTGCCGTGGTGCCGCCATCGGAAGGCTCGGTGATCGGCCGCGGCGTTCAGTTGGGTGCAGCCCCGCTGCCGCTGCCGGCCAGCGCATCGCTTGCGCAGGAGGCGGGCGCGCCGCTCACTGTTTCGGCCTGGATCAAGCCAGGCAGCAACAACGCTGCACAGGCGATCTACGCGCGTCGCGACGGTGCGTCCGAACTGGTGCTGGGTATCGAAAACCGGGTCCCGTTCGTGCAGCTCAATGGCCAGCGCAGCACGCCGGCGCAGCCGGTTCCGGAAGGGCAGTGGGCGCATGTGGCGCTGACCGCAGAGAAGGGTGCACTGCAGTTGTACCTCAATGGCCGCGTGGTCGCCCAGCTGAGCGGCGAGCTGCCGGCGCTGACCACCGCGCCGGTGGTGGGCGCCGATGCGCCGGGCGCGGTGCAGCCGCTGGCCAGCTTCGAAGGCGCGCTGGATGAGCTGCGTATCTCGCGCGTGGCACGTCCGGCCGCGCTGCTGCTGGCCGATGCCACCGCGCAGGGCGCCGACTCGCGCCTGATCAGCTACGGCGCCGACGAGCAGTCCGCCGGGCAGAGCCACTTCGCCTTCATCCTCAAGGCGATGCCGTTCGACGCCTGGGTGGTGGTCGCCATCCTCGGCCTGATGATGCTGCTGTCGTGGGCGATCATGATCGCCAAGGGGCGGCACTTCGGCCGTACCAGCAAGGCCAATGCAGTGTTCACCGAGAGCTTCGGCAAGCTGTCGGGTGTGCCGCTGCGCACCCTGTCCGACATGGACCGCCAGGGCAAGGCACCCACCGCGATGCACGACGGTTCGCTGTGGCGCATCTACCAGGTGGCCATCGATGAAATGCAGCAGCGTCACCAGCGCGACGGCAATAGTGGCTATCTCAGTGGTGCCACCATTGCGGCGATCCGCGCCTCGATGGATGCGGTGATGGTGCGCGAGCAGGAAGCGATGGCCCGGCGCATGAACTGGCTGTCGACCACCATCGAAGGCGCGCCGTACGTGGGCCTGTTCGGTACCGTGATCGGCATCATGCTGGTCTTCGTGGTGGCGGCAATGGCTGGCGCGGTGGACATCAATTCCGTGGCGCCCGGCATGGCGGCGGCGCTGCTGTGTACCGCTGCCGGCCTCGGCGTCGCGATCCCGGCGCTGTTCGGCTACAACTACCTGGGCGCGCGTGCCGAAGCGATCGGCGCGGACATGGCGGTGTTCATCGACGAGTTCGCCGCACGCCTGGCCGAAGAGCAGGACGGGCGCGGCCCGGCCGCGGTCCAGGGCTGAGGGGCGCGCCATGGGCCAGAAGGCGAAGTTCGGCATCAAGAAGCGCGAGAAGGGCATCAACGTGACGCCCTTCGTCGACGTGCTGCTGGTGGTGCTGGTGATCTTCATCCTGACCAGCAACGCCTCCATCCCCGGCATCGAGGTCAACCTGCCGAAGGCCAGCAACAGCGTCGCGCTGGAGAAGCCGAAGACCAAGGCGATCACCATCGACCCCAGTGGACAGGTGTTCCTGGATGCCTACCCGGTGACGATGGCCGAACTGGAAGACCGGCTGCGCACCGAGCGCGCGACCACGCCGGATTTCCCGGTGATCGTGCGCGGTGATGCGCAGGTGCAGTACGCCCGCGTGGTCGAGGTGCTGGACCTGCTGCGGCGGCTGGAGCTGGCCCAGGTCGGCCTGGTCACCGGCAAGGCGCAGGGCTGAGGCATGACGGCCCATCAACCCCCTCGGCCGGAGCCCGGCATGCGCGGTCGCCAGTTGCTGGTGACCGTCGCGCTGGTGCTGGCCGCGTTGCTGGTGCTCGGCATCGCCGTGTGGTGGATGCTGTTCAGGGACACTGCCAGTACCCGTCGGCCGGTGGTGCAGCCGCCGATGCTGGCGCTGCCGCCGCCCCCTCCGCCGCCGCCGCCACCGCCGGAAAAGCCGCCGGAACCCGAAACGCCGCCGGAAGAGACCATTCCCGAGCCGGAGCCGCTGGATCAGCCGACGCCGGCCGAAGAGCCGACCCCGACTCCGGACAATGCCGACCCGGTAACGATGGATGCCGATGCGCAGGCCGGTGGTGACAACTTCGGTATCCAGTCCGGCAGTGGCGGCGGTTCGTCCGGCGTTGGCCGTGGTGGCGCCGGCAACGCTACCTACGGCCGCTACCTGGGCTACCTGATGCAGCAGGCGATCTCGCGCGATGACAAGGTCAAGCGCCTGGCGTTCCAGCTGCAGGTGAATGTGTGGCTGGCCAACGATGGCCGCCTGGAAAAGGTCGAGCTGGTGCGCGGCAGTGGCAACGAGGAGGCCGACGCGGCCGTGCTCGATGCGCTGCGACGCATCGGCAAGGTCGACCAGGCACCGCCGCCGTCGCTCGATTTCCCCGCCCGCGTGCTGATCCAGGGCCGCCGGCCCGGGGCCTGATTCCCGACCTCCGTGATTTCCCTTCTTTCGATGAGAACCGTGATGAACGACCACGTCCGCGCACGAACCGACTCCCGCCGCCTGCGGCCGGCCCGACGGGCGCTGCTGTGCTGCGCCGTGCTGCTCAGCCTGGCCGCCCCGGCCGGTGCGATGGCCGCCGAAACCACCATGGTCAAGCTGATCAAGGGCTTGATCGCCAGTGGTGCGCTGAAGCCCGAAGACGGCCAGGCACTGCTGGTGCAGGCGGAGGCCGAAGCAGCGGCCGCCCAGCGCGGTACAGTCGCCGCGCCCTCGGCCGCCAGTGGTGGCGTGGCCCTGGAGGCCGGTGACGTGCGCGTGCCCTACGTGCCGCAGAGCGTGCGCGACGGCATCCGTGATGAGGTGCGCCAGGACGTGATGGCGCAGGCGAAATCGGAAGGCTGGGCGGCACCCAACGAAGTGGCCGAGTGGACCAAGCGCATCAAGGTCACCGGTGACATGCGTGTGCGCAGCGAGTCGCGCTTCTACTCCGAGCGCAACAGCGACATCGTGAGCAACTGGTCGTCGATCAATTCCGGCAACGGCTTCGACACCAACACCAACACCAACCTGCAGCTGCCGCCGCTGCTGAACACCCGCCAGGACCGCCGCAACCTGTGGCGCATCCGCGCCCGCCTGGGCATCGAGGCCACCATTGGCCAGCACACCACGGCCGGCGTGCGCCTGGCCAGCGGGAGCAGCAATGGCCCGGTGTCGACCACCGAGCAGCTGGGTGGCGGCCTGAGCAAGAAGGACGTGTGGCTGGACCAGGCCTGGCTGGCCTACAGCCCGGCGGACTGGGTGACGGTGCGCGGTGGCCGCTTCGGCAATCCGTTCTGGACCAGCGACACGCTGTTCTCCAACGACCTCAACTTCGATGGCCTGGCCGCGAACCTGAAGTACGACTTCAACGGCGGGGATCTCGATCTGTTCGGCAACCTCGCGGTGGTGCCGCTGGAGTACACCTCCGACAGCTCGCCCAGCCAGAGCCGGGTCAAGACCCCGAATGAGAACAAGTGGCTGTCCGGTGCGCAGGTAGGTGTGAACTGGCGCTTCAATGACGAGAATACGTTGCGCGCTGCATTGGGCTACTACGACTTCAAGAACATCAGCGGCCGCCTGTCCTCACCGTGCGCCCTGTACGCGGGTGCGGTGGGCTGTGACACCGACTGGTCGCGCCCGGCGTTCATGCAGAAGGGCAACACCCTGATGCTGATCCGCGACATCGCGCGCAATCCGCTGGACCCGGCCAACACGCCGACCCCGCAGTATGTCGGCCTGGCCTCGGCCTTCCGCCTGGCTACCTTGAACCTGCGTTGGGACACGCAGCTGGCACAGGGCGTCGGTCTGCGCCTGGACGGCGATTACATCCGCAACCTGGCCTACGACAAGCAGGCCATGTTCAGTCGCGCCCAGAACGGCATCGTCAACAACTACGGCGCCGGCGGTACCGCCAGCATCCACACCTTCCGCAGCGGCGACACCGCCTGGATGGTGCAGGCCACCTTCGGAGCCACCGAGCTGAAGGAGAAGGGTCAGTGGCAGGCGCTGCTGGGCTACAAGCACATCGAGGCCGATGCGCTGCCGGACGCCTACAACGATCCGAACTTCCACCTGGGCGGTACCAACGCCCGCGGCTACTACGTGGGCGGTGCCTACGCACTGGACGCGCGCAGCTGGATCAGCGGCAAGTGGATGGCGGCCAAGGAAGTGTCCGGTGCGCCGCTGTCGATCGACGTGTTCCAGCTGGAGTTCAACACCGGCTTCTGAGTGGCGGCGTGATGCGGATCACGTAGTGCGTGGCGGGGGCGCAGCGATGCGCCCGTCTAAGGAAAGGAGACCACGCGTTGTTCAAAAGGAGGAGTGGATGAGCCGTCGCAAGCTGTTCGAGAGTCCCGAACCGTCCAGCCAGATGCTGGGTGTTGGGCCGGCCTATGTTTCCGTCGAGGGCCTGCGCCAGCACCTGGCCGAGTTCCTGCTGTATGCAGGCCGGCCGGTGGTGATCATGCGCGGGCGCAGCGAGGTGGGCTATTTCCTGCCGGCGCGCTGCTGGCGCCAGCGTGACGATGATCCGCTGGCCGCCGCTGCCGCCGACCAGCTGCTGGAAGCGGCCGGTTTCCAGGCCGAAGACATCCAGCAGGTGGAGCAGGAATTCAACGCGATGCGCCAGCGCACCGTGCTGCATTCACGGCGCTGAGCTTTCGCCTCTACAGTAGATCCACGCCATGCGTGGATGGGGTTACGCTGCAGCCCCACGCTCACTGGTGATGCGCGCACCCTCGCGCATCACCAGGGTCACCGGGGTCTTTTCCACCACCTCCAGCAACCGCTGCCACTGCGCATCGCTCAGCTCGGCGCTGGCATGCAGCACGCGGTGCACATGGAAGCGACCATCCGCGTCACGTTCCGAACGCAGCTCGGCATGGAACTCGCCCAGTTCCCAGCCCTTGCGCTGCGCGTACATGCGCAGGGTGATGGCGGTGCACGCCGCCAGCGAGGCCAGGTACAGGTCGAACGGTGCGAAGCCCTTGCCCTGGCCGCCCAGTGAGGCGGGCTCGTCCGCATCCACAGCGAATGTGCCATTGCTGATGTGGTGCAGGTAGTTGTCGGCGGTTGAAACAATGCGTGCGTAGGCCATCACGTTCTCCATCTATCTGTGGCGTCGAGCCATGCTCGACTGCTCCAAAAGGCGGCGCCAGCCGGGACCGGCGCCGCCACCCAATCACTCGGTACGATCGTACGAGAACTGGATGCCTGCCGTACCACCGGTTTCAATGAAGAGGTTCATGAAGGCCGGCACCGTTTCCGAACGGGCCCAGTCGCGCTGCAGCTCGCAGAACAGCTGCGGCACGCTGATCAGCTCGCCACCGGCCTGTTCGATGCGGCGCAGTGCCGCATCGTGCGCGGCCAGCGAGGTACCGCCGACGGCGTCGGCCACCACATACACCTCATAGCCTTCCTTCAACGCATCCAGGGCCGGGAAAGTCAGGCACGCCTCGGTCCACAGCGCGGTCATGATCAGCTTGCGGCGGCCGGTGGCTTCCACCGCCTTGCGGAACTCGATGTCCTCCCAGGAGTTGATGGTGGTGCGGTCGTAGGTGGGGTAGTCACCCAGCACCTTGCGCAGCTGTGGAATCGGCGGCTTGTTCAGGCCGGTCTTGACGTTTACCGTCGAATGCACGATCGGCAAACCATAGGCGACGGCGGCTTTGGCGGTGCCGACGATGTTGTTGACCAGCAACTGGCGGTCCATCGAGGCGATGGAGTTCACCTGCACCGGCTGGTAGTCGATGATGATGAAGGCGGAATTCTGCGGGGTCAGCAGATGATCGCTGGCCGGGTCGCGGATCGGTTCACTGGACATGGTGGGTCTCCATTGCAGGAGCGGCGCGAGGCCGCGGGGGAATGCCCGGGGGCGGGCAGGGGCAGGATGGCAGGGCAGGGGACGCGGCTATTCGGCGTCCAGGGCGCCGCTGTCGTGGACGATGCGGCCGCCGACCAGGGTGAGCAGCGAGCGCAGCGAGTGGATGCGACGGGCCGGCATGGTCAGGTAGGGTTGGTCGAGCACAGCAAGATCAGCCAGCTTTCCCGCGGTGAGAGAACCGCGCTCGTCTTCGGCAAACGACAGCCAGGCCGCATTGCGGGTGAACAGGCGCAGTGCCGCATCGCGGGTGATGAGGTTGTCCTCGCTGCGGCGCACGCCTGCCGGTGGCTGGCCGTCAACGTGGTACTGGATGGCCTGCCAGACGCCTGCCACGCCGATGCGGGTGGAGTCGGTGCCACCCGCCACCGGAACGCCGAGCGCCATCGCGGCCCGCACCGGGGCGCTGGACGCCGCAACCTGTGCCGTGTTGGCGGCATGGATCGCGGTGGTTTCGAAGTACGGTCCCATCTGTACGCTGTAGGCCAGCCCGAGCCGGGCCATGCGCTGCAACGTCCGCTGTGACCCGGTGTTCAGGTGCGCGATCGCCCAGCGCAGCGGCCGCAGGTCATGATCGCGCGCCACCACCTCGAAGGCGTCCAGGATGGCATCGGCGGCATCATCGGTATATGCGTGGATCTCCAGCGGGATGCGCCGCTCCGCGGCCAGCCGGGCGACCTCGATCAGCTCCTGCCGGGCCTCGGCCGGCGGATCGAAGCCAGGCCCCATCAGGACGCCGTCGTTCATGGCGGTGACCAGGTTCTCACCCAGGCCGAGGAAGGCGATGTCGCCATCGTCGTGCCGGTTCGGACGGAACGCCATCACGTTGCGGAACCACTCGGCTTCATCACCGTGGATGCCGGCCGGAATGCGGTAGCCGGCGCGCAGCGTCAGCCCGCCCTGGTCGCGTAGCTTGAACAGGGGTTCGTAGGACGATGGTGGGCCGGCGGACGGATCGATGAATCCGGTCACGCCCTGCGCGTTGAGGGCAGCGAAGAAGGTCCGCAGGCTCTTTTCGTGATCGGTGCTGGCACTGATCTGCGCGAACAGTGCATTGAATGGACCGATACCACCGGACAGGCGGCCGGTGGCCTGTCCGTCATTGTCGCGCTCGACGATGATGCCCGGGGGCAGGCGGGGCTGCTCGCCCTGCAGATCCAGCGCTGCGATGCCGGCACGGTTGAGCAGGGCGTAGTCGTACAGATGCTGCACGTAGACCGGCCTGTCCGGCAGGGCGGCATCGAGCTCGGCGCGGGTCGGGGCCCGGCCCTCCGCGAACTGTTCGGGATGCCACGCACCGACCACGGCGGCCCATTGCCCGTCAGGCTTGCGCTGGGCATCGCGCTGCAGCCGCTGCAGCGCCTCGGACAGCGTGGGAGCGTCGAACCAGTAGGTTTCGAAGGTGAACGTCTGGCCGCCACGGATTGCGTGGATGTGCGTGTCGATCAGGCCCGGAACGACGGTGCGCCGTTGCAGGTCGATGACCCGGGTGCTGGGGCCGATATGACGTTGCATGGCGCGGTCACTGCCGACCGCCAGGATTCGCTCGCCGCGGATGGCAAGCGCGCTGGCGCGTGGCGTATTGCTGTCCTGGGTCAACAGCAGGCCATTGCGCAGCACCAGGTCGGCCGGCTCGGCCGCTGCCGCCACGGTTGGCAGCACAAGCATGAAGAGGAGGAGCAGTACGCGCATGGAAGTGTCTCGCTCTGGGGGGAGGGGGCAATCGCCGCGGGGCGCTGGGGTGGCGGAGGCATCCAGTGCTTCCCCGGTGATGTGGATCCGCCATCGGCGGGTTGTTGGGGCGTCGCGGCCTCAGTAGCGCCAGAGCGCCTCAAGGCCGATGAAATGGACGGTGTCGGCGCGCCCGGTGTCCCGGATGAAGCGACCCGGCCTGAAGATCGAATAGGCCGCTTCGACGCTGAGCTGGCGGGAGATCTCGCGCCCCAGCACCAGATCCGCCTGCGTGCCGATGTACCGGGCGCGGCTGTTGCCTGCCGGCCGCAGCAGGTTTCCGGCAACGCCATACACGCCGTCGCGCACGCTCTGCCGCCAGTAGAATACGGCTGCACTGGCCAATGACCAGCCACCACCCAGATCCAGTTCCAGCGAGGGGTGCAGGTTGATCAGGTTGCTCGGGCCGACCTGGCCGCTTTCGCCGAAGTACTTGCCCTTCGGGAACATCATGTTGAAGGTCTGCAACGCGCGATCGTCGGGGTCACGGTCGCCGCTGATGATGTTGGCCTTCAGGCCGAGCCGTGGCGACAGCGGCCACGCATCGAAGCGATGGCGCACATCGCTGGCGACCGACCACGCACGTACCGGCGCGCCGGCGAAACTACCGTACTGGAAGAATCCCTCCAGGTCCCAGCTCCATCCGTTGCGACGACCCGACCAACGGCTGCCAAGCGTATTGCGGGTTTCGGCACCTTCTCCCTGATCGTAGCGGGCGTGATCGCTGGACAGGCCCAGGTAGTAGAGATCCAGGCCGGTATCGCAGTGGTTTCCGGGGTCCTGGAAGGTGGTGTACACGCCCCACACGCGCCGCTGCGGATCACCACGGTCATTGAAGGAACCCATGGCATTGCGTACCGGGCGCAGCAGGAAGGCTTCGGTACGGGAGTGCGACGTCAGCCACGCGAGCAGGCCACCATCGAATGCGCGCAGGACATTGGGTCCATAGCGCACCGAAACCAGGCGCTCGCTGCCGTAGGCCAGTACCTGCCGGCCCACGCGCAAGGTCGCACCTGCGTCGCGCGAGGGCAGCGAAAGATCGACGAAGCCCTGCAGGACCTCGGCGCCGGTATCGTCCACCGGGCCGATGGTGCTGTCGTCGCGACGGGCATGGGTCAGGTTGAGTTGGGTGAATACCCTCGCATGCTCGTTGAGCTTCAGATCGGCGTACGGCAGCGCACGATAGAGCGCACTGCCGTCGCGCTTGACAGGTGCGTGCCCGAACTCATTACGGGTGTAGTGCTCGTAGCGCGCACGCAGCTCGGCGCCGACGGTCAGGCTGCCGGATGCACCGAACGGCATCCATTTTCCCTTCTCCCACCAGGCGCCGGAACGGAAGGCCGGATCCTGCAGGTAGCGGTAGTCTTCGCTGTAGCGCCACGGATCGATGGCGGGTGGTGACGGCACGATCTCTTCCGCGCCGGCCGCAGCGGCGAACAGGGCGGCAAGCGCGCCCATCGAACGCGCCGCGATGCCTGCTGCAGGGAAACCTGGCCAACGCATGATCGCCTCCTATGCAGGCTGGAAGAAGGAAGGGCAAAGCAGGGCGGCGGCGCTGCGGCGCACCGCCCCGCATGGCGTCAGCTGCGCTGCGAATCCAGCTGTTCGTGGTTCTTCTGCACGTCCTGCGCCTTCAGGTAGCTTTCGATCAGCAGCTGGTAGTTCGGGAAGATCTTCGTGTAGACCTCGGCCCACTGCTGGGCATCGTCGCGGTTCCAGGTGCGCTGGATCTCCGAGGCCACCGCGGCGGTGTCCATCGGCACCACGCCTGCCTGCACCACGCGGGCCAGGGTGATCTCCTCGGCCATCTTCGAGTAGGTGCCGGACGCGTCGATGACTGCGAACACCTGGTAGCCATCGGCAACGGCGGCGATCGACGGGAAGGCCATGCACACGCTGGTGATGGTGCCGGCAATGATCAGCTGCTTGCGGCCGGTGGCCTTCACCGCGGCAACGAATTCCGGGTTGTCCCAGGCGTTGATCTCACCCTTGCGTGCCACGTACTGGGCATGCGGGGCCGCGTCGTGGATCTCCGGGATCAGCGGGCCGTTCGGGCCCTGCGGAACAGAGGCGGTGGTGATCACTGGCATCTTTGCCAGCGTGGCCATCTTCGCCAGCGCGGTGGCGTGGGCGCGCACGCTGGTGAACGGCATGTCACCGATGGTCTGGAACAGGCCGCTCTGATGGTCGATCAGCAGCATCGCAGCGTTGTCCGGATCGATCACCGGGCGGGCACCGTTGAAGTTGGCGGGGGTACTCATGGTCAGTCTCCTGGAGAAGGTGGGCGATGGCCCGGAAGGTGCGGCGGGCCAATGCCCGCCGCACTGAAACGATCAGTGCGCGATCTGGCCGAAGCGGCCGCTGTTGAAGTCGTTGACCGCCTGCGCGATCTCGGCTTGGCTGTTCATCACGAACGGGCCATAGCCCACCACCGGCTCGTCGATCGGTTCACCGCTGAGCAGCAGCACGGTGGCGTCGCTGTCGGCGTCGACGAACACGTCCTCGCCGCTGCGGTCGAAGGTGACCAGCTGTGCCTCGCCGACCGGCTGGCCGCCGTTGATCCGCACCGTGCCCTTCAGCACCACCAGCGCCAGCGTGCGGCCATCGGCCACCGGCAGTTCGGCGTGGTGACCCTGGCGCAGGCGGATGTCCCAGACATCCATCGGCGTGTGGGTGCGGGCCGGGCCGGCATGACCGTCGAAGCGACCGGCGATGACACGCACGCGGCCGGCGCCTTCAGGCAGTTCAACCGAGGGGATCTGTGCGTCGAGCAGGGTCTGGTAGCCCGGTGCACCCATCTTGTCCTGCGCCGGCAGGTTCACCCACAGCTGGACCATGTCCAGCGTGCCGCCGCGCTTGCTGAACTCCGGTGTGTGGAACTCCTCGTGGAGGATGCCGGAGGCCGCGGTCATCCACTGCACGTCACCCGGGCCGATGGTGCCGCCGGCGCCGGTTGAATCGCGGTGGGCGACCTCGCCCTCATAGACGATGGTGACGGTCTCGAAACCGCGATGCGGATGCTGGCCGACCCCGCGCGGGGTATCGCTGGGGGCGAAGGTATAAGGGCCGGCGTAGTCCAGCAGCAGGAACGGGCTCAGGTGCTGGCCGTGGGTGTTGTAGGAAAACATCGAGCGGGCGGGGAATCCGTCGCCCACCCAGTGCGGGCGCGGGGCGCTGTAGGTACCGGTGACACGCTTCATGGCGATCTCCTGGCCGGGGCTGCCGGCCGCTGTTCTTCGTTGCAGGAGACGATATCGCCGCGACAATTGGGCCGGTAGACGCCAATATTTGCCGTCATAGTCCTATCTGGTGAACAATGGGTGCGCGCCTTGCGCCACAGGAGATCGCCCCGTGTTCATCGCTGATATCCGCCGTTGCGACCTCAACGACCTGTTCTACTTCGCCATGGTGGTCGAGCACGGCGGCTTCTCGCAGGCCGGCCGGGCGCTGGCCATGCCGAAGTCGAAACTGAGCCGGCGCATCGCGCTGCTGGAGGAACGGTTGGGCGTGCGCCTGATCCAGCGCTCGACCCGGCGTTTCTCGGTCACCGAGGTCGGCCAGGACTACTACCGCCACTGCAAGGCGATGCTGGTCGAAGCCGAAGCGGCCGAAGAAGCGATTGCGATGTCGCGCGCCGAGCCGCGCGGCACGATCCGCCTGGCGTGCCCGATCGCGATCCTGCATGCGCGCATCGGCACGATGCTGGCCGACTTCCTGGCCCAGCACCCGCAGGTGACGGTGCAGCTGGACGCCACCAACCGGCGCGTCGACGTGGTGGGCGAGGGTGTGGACGTGGCGATCCGCGTGCGGCCGCCGCCACTGGAGGACAGCGACCTGGTGGTACGCGTGCTGGCGCGTCGGGTCTGGTGTACCAGTGCCAGTCCGGCGCTGCTGCAGCGGCTGGGCACGCCGCAGGTGCCGGCCGACCTGGCGATGATGCCGACCGTCGATCTGGCATCGCCCAGCCAGCAGCATGTATGGGAATACACCGGGCCGGGCGACGTGCTGGCCAGCGTGCATCATCGCCCGCGGCTGGTCAGCGATGACATGATTGCGTTGCGCACCGCTGCGGTGGCCGGGGTGGGGTTGCTGATGCTGCCGCGGATGATGATCAGTGACGAACTGGCCAGTGGCGCGCTGGTGCCGGTGCTGCCGGAGTGGGTGCCCAAGCATGGCATCGTGCACGCGGTGTTTCCGTCGCGACGCGGCCTGTTGCCGGCGGTGCGTGCACTGATCGATTACCTCGCCGAACGCTTCGAGGCGCTGGAGGAACCCTAGCTCTTCCATCCACGCATGGCGTGGATCTACTGGACCTGTGCCTTGGTAGATCCACGCCATGCGTGGATGAAGCTCTCGGCCGCGGCTTGCCGCCTGCGACCGCGCAGCCCACAATCCACGTCCGGACCGTCGCCATCACGCCCATCATTCCCCGGTCCGGCCTTGGCACCTATGTCTCCCAATGCCCTGGCGCTGGTCGAGCTGCTGATCCGCGAGCGCCGTGCGTTGTCTCGCTTCATCGCGCGCTATCTCGACCCGGCCAGTACCGAGGACACCCTGCAGAACCTGTACCTGAAGGCCAGCAGCGTGCCCGGCGATCCGCCCATCCTGGAGCCGCGTGGCTATCTGTACCGGATGGCCTACCACCACGCGCTCAACCGCAGCCAGTCCGACGCCCGCGAGCGGCATGCGATGGCCGAGTACGCCCTCGACATGGCCGAGGCGGGCCACGACGGCGAGGCGCATGCGCTGGACCAGGCACAACTGCGCGAGATCACCCGGACCATCCTCGCGCTGCCGGCGCAGGTGCGTGAGTGCTTCGTGCTCAACCGCTACCTGGGCCTGAGCGAGCGCGAGATCGCCACCCGGCTGGGTATTTCCAAGAGCCTGGTCGGCAAGCACGTGCTGCGCGCGGCACTGTTGATCCAGCAGCACCAGCAGGGAATGCATCGATGAGCGGCGATTGCCGTGGGCAGATCGCGCCCGCCGTTGTCACAACAGGAAGGCGCACCCGTTCGTGGTGCGGCAGGCCACAACCATGACCACGTCCGAACCCTCGCCGCGTCAGGCCAGGCAGGCGTTGCGCTGGGTGATCCAGTGCAGTGCAGGCCCGCTGCCGGAACGCCAGCAACGAGCCCTGCAGCGCTGGCTGCAGGCCGATCCGCGCCATGCGCTGGCCTGGCGCCAGCAGCAGGCCTTCTGGCAAGGGTTGGATGCCGCCGGGCCCGAAGTGCTGGCCGCGCTGCCCGGGCTGACCGCAGATCGGCAGGGGCTGCGCCCGATCGCACCGCGCCGCCGCCTGCCCTGGCTGCTGGCCAGTGCCGCGGGGGTGGTGCTGATGGTTGCCGCTGCGCCACACGCGCTGTTGCTGGCACGCAGTGACGTGCGCAGCAGCGATGCACCGCGCGTGGTGCAGCTGGAGGACGGCAGCACCGCCGTACTCGATGCGGGCACCGCATTGGCGGTTGCGTTCGATGGCCAGCAGCGGCACCTGCGCCTGCTGCGCGGCCAGGCCTGGTTCCAGGTGGCCCATGAGGCGCGACCGTTCCAGGTCGAGGCGGCGGGCGGCCTGGTCCGTGACATCGGTACCGCCTTCAGTGTGTCGATGCTGGATACCACGGTCACCACCCAGGTCAGCGAGGGTGTGGTCGACGTGCGTCCGGGCGATGGCAGCGTACAGCGCCTGCATGCGGGGCAGTCACGCGTGTTCCGTGACGGTCGCTGGCTGCAGCCAATGCAGCTGGAAGAAGCCGAGACCATGGCGCCGTGGCGGCGGGGCGAGGTGGTGATCGACGATCAGCCGGCCGCGCAGGCCATCGCCGATCTGGCGCGCTACCGTCGTGCCCCGGTCTGGGTACTGGGCGGGCGGGGCGCAAGCGTACGGGTCAGTGGCCTGTTCCACCTGCAGCAACCAGAGACGGCCATCGATGCGGTGGCCGCGCAGGCAGGACTGCGCGTGCAGCGCTTGCCCGGCGGCGCGCTGGTGCTGTGGTGAGGCCCGCGCAGCACCCCGGATGAACGAGTCGCATGAAAAAAACATGAAAAAACCGTGGGCACCCGCAGTGCCCCGCTGTCTTTAGAGGTATAGCCAGAGCGAAACACCGTTTCTCCTCAAGCCAGACATGCCACCGGCACCGGATGTGCCCGTGGTTCCGCCACGCTTGAGGAGTTCCCGTCCATGCCGTCCACGGCATCCGCCTGTCATCGTCGCGCCACCGCTCTGGCCCTGGCTGTTTCCACCGCATTGCTGCCGCTGGCCTGGGTGCCGGCCGTGCAGGCGCAGCCGGCGATCGTCGCGCCGGTGCGCCAGTACACCATTCCGGAGCAGCCGCTGGCTGATGCCGTACGCGCCTTTGGCCGCCAGGCCGATGTGCAGGTGGTGTTCCGCAGCGACCTGGTGGACGGCCGCCGCTCCAGCGCAGTGAAGGGTGAGTACAGCCAGATGCAGGCGCTGCAACAGCTGTTGCGCGGCAGCGGCGTGCGTGCACAGCGCGGCATGGACGGTACCTGGAGCCTGCGGGCCGCAGCGGAGGCGGGTGAGGGCGAAGGGGTGCGGGTGACCGAAACACTGGACGTGGCCGGTCGCCTTCAGTCGGAAGGGGGTGAGGCCCGCGATCGGCGTGGCTACGACGATGTGTTCGCGCTGGACATGACCACGGCGTATTCGGGGCGCGACCGGGTGGAGCGTTACCGTGGCTCCAATCCGGCCGACGTGGTCAAGGATCTGGTCGGTGTGTTCAGTGGCGATGCGCGCAACAGCGGCGCGCTGGACGTCAACATCCGTGGCATCCAGGGGCCCGGGCGGGTGCCCGTCAGCATCGACGGCGGCGAACAGGCGCTCACGGTCTGGCGTGGCTACAACGGCGTCAGCAACCGCAACTACATCGATCCCAACCTGATTGGTGGCATCCAGGTCATCAAGGGGCCAGGGCTGGTGCGCGATGTGCACAGCGGGATCGGTGGTGCGCTGGTGATCAAGACCATCGACGTTGACGACATCGTTGCTGCCGGCGAACGCTTCGGCGGGGAGCTGAAGATCGAAGGCAGCAGCAATGCGGTCGCGCCACGCCTGCCGCGGCTGCACACCGGCGAGGATTACCGCACCGTGCCGGGCTTCCCGCAGGGCTCGCCGAACTCACCCTACGACGACCGCACCCTGGTGGTGCCGGTGAAGTCGCGCAGTGGCAACAATCCCTTCGATGGCGAGGACCAGGCCTGGCGCCTGGCGCTGGGCGTGCGTGGCGACAACGTCGACCTGATGGCCGCCTACGCCTGGCGCAAGCGCGGCAACTACTTCTCCGGGACCCAGGGCAGCGCCTACTACGAACAGAACCGGCGCGAGCAGTTCGAGTACCAGGGCATCGACTACATCACCACGCTGGCGCGCTACTTCAAGCCCGGCGATGAAGTGCCCAATACCTCCAGCGAACAGGAGTCCTGGCTGGTCAAGGGCAGCTGGCAGATCAACGATGACCAGCAGTTGAAGGCGACCTGGCGGCGCACGCTGTCGCACTACGGCGAGATCATGCCGTCGCGCATCCTGTCGGCCCCGGACTACGGGCGCATCCAGTGGCCGCTCAGCCGGGTCGATTCGGATGCGTGGAACCTGGAGTACCGTTTCCAGCCCGCCGGCAGTCGTTGGCTGGACCTGTACGCCAACCTGTGGCGCACGGAAACGGAAAGCGATACCTACAGCGCTGGCGGCTTCCCGAACTTCGCAGTGGGTAATCCGGCATGGAATCCGGACGCCAGCCCGATCCTGCGCAATACCGCGCTGGCCAACGCGCGCAATGACCGCACCGGCCTGATCCTGAGCAACCGCTTCGCGCTGCATTCGACCCTGGACCTGACTGTGGGCGGCAACTGGCAGTACGAGAAGCTGGGGTCCCGCGATCCGTACTTCGGCACCACTGATGGCTGGCGCATGTTCCCGCGTGCCGGGCGCCGCCAGGAGGGTGAAGGCTACCTCACCCTGGAGTGGCGGCCGGTCGACTTCCTCACCCTCAATGCAGGCGTGCGCTACAGCCGCTACTGGGCCTTCGACGATTTCCTCGAGGCGCACCCCGAGCTGCTGACCAAGGGCGTAGGTGGCAAGGAAGCG
This sequence comes from Stenotrophomonas sp. PE591, assembly GCF_018320795.1. NCBI lineage: Bacteria > Pseudomonadati > Pseudomonadota > Gammaproteobacteria > Lysobacterales > Lysobacteraceae > Stenotrophomonas > Stenotrophomonas sp. PE591. The sequence goes on along the minus strand of NZ_JAAOKO010000004.1, from coordinate 242,543 downwards.
CAGTACACCGTGAACGAATTGCCGCCCCGTCCCGCCAATCTGCAGGCCCGCATCGACGCGTTGGAAGCACGCCGCGCCGTATGGGAAAAGCGCGGCATGGGCTGGTTCATCGACGACAGCATCCGTGCGTTGCTGGCACCGTACGAGACGCCGCGTCCGGTCCGGTACACGCGGCCCTGGCTGCCCGATGCCGATGGCAACTACACCCGCGCCGGCAATCCCTGCCTCAATGGCGAAGTGGCGGCCATTCCCGGCGTGCAGCCGGTGTTCGCCGGCAGCGACCAGGTCTGCAACATCGGCAACAGCGTACAGTCGCAGCCGGTCGATGGACGCAACAGCCGCCGCCGCGACCATGCCTGGCTGCCGACCTTCTCGGCCACTGCACACCTGTCCCCGGCCGCCCGTGCCTACGTGCGTTACAGCGAAGCGGTGCGCTTCCCGAGCATGTTCGAAAGCACCATCGCCTTCTCCGGCAGCCTCAATCCGCTGCATGCGCTCAAGCCCGAGCACGCCTACAACTACGAAGTGGGCTACGTGCACAACCTGTCGGCCCTGTTCGGCAACACCGCCGATGCCGACGTCAAGCTGGCGTACTACGTGCACAAGACCCGTGACGTGATCGAACGCGATGGCAACTTCCTGTTCGACAACATCGACAAGCAGACCATCCGTGGTATCGAACTGCAGGCCCGCTTCGACAACCGGCGCTTCTTCACCGATATGGGCATCACCCGCACGCTGGAAAACGAGGTGTGTGACGAGAGCACGGCGGTGCTCCTGGACGCGAACCGCGGGCTGGTGCCGAACTGCGTGCAGGATGGTTTCGTCGGTGGCTACCTGCTGACCCAGGCCATCCCCAGGCTGTCGATCAACGGGTCGCTGGGCACGCGCCTGTTCGATGAGCGCCTGGAGCTGGGCAGCCGCATCGTGCACTACCAGCGGCACGAGAACCCTGACCTGCAGGCCTACCGTGACCGCCTGCTGAGCGGCGGCAGCGGCCTGCTCTGGCAGAACGTGCCGTTCACCTGGGGAAACATCACCACCGTCGATGCCTATGCGCGCTGGCGCTTCAACGAACATGCCAGCGTCGAACTGGTCGGCAGCAACCTCGGCAACCGCTACTACGTCGATCCAGCCACGCGGTCCACGCTGCCAGCCCCGGGTCGCACCCTGAAGCTCGGCGTCACCGCGCGCTTCTGATCTCCCATCTTCAAGCGTTGTACCCGTAGTTCCCTCAACCAAGGAGCAATACCATGAAAATGATCTCCCGTTCGGTGCTCGCCGTTGCCGCCTCGCTGGCTCTGGTCGGTGCCGCGCATGCTGCCGATATCGTCGGTGCCGCCAGTGCCAGGACCGATGCCGAGCTGTACGTGGCGGTTGGTGAATCGCAGGTCAATGGCGGCCCGCACCGCGCTGGCAAGGCCGGCATCGGTGTCGGTACCGTGTCCCAGGCCAAGCCGGTGGACTTCCAGGGCCTGAGCGCCTACTCGGCACCCACCACCGTCAATGGCGTGACGGTACGTACCCTGGCCATGCCGATCACCGGCGCACCGGGCAGCCACGCCGGCATGGGCCACTTCAACTTCGTCAAGGTCGGCAGTGGTGATGTCTGGTTCGGCGAATGGTCCAAGGATGGCGCCGCCGGTGGCTTCAACAACCGCCAGGTCTACTTCGTTGGTGACCGTGCCGGCACCACGCTGCCCGCCGGCGTGGCGTCCTACACCGTGGCCGGCCTGAACAAGTTCAACGGCAGCAACCTTCTGAGCGGCACCTTCGACGCCGACTTCGGCGCCGGCACCCTGGATGGTGCGCTGTCCGGCAATGGCCTGACCCTGGCCATCGTTGCCAACATCAACAGTGCCGATGCATCGTTCGCCGGTTCGGCCAACGTCAATGGCAGCGTCAACGGCACCACCCAGGGCCAGTTCTTCGGCGCCAACGCTGCCACCCTGGCCGGCATCGCCACCTTCGCCGGCAACAGCCAGTACGACACCGCCTTCGGCGGCAGCAAGAACTGATTGCCACGCCCCTGACGGGGCAGGGCAGGGACAAGCCGCGATCCGCCAGTCCCTGCTTCGGCCCGCTGCATGCACCGCCACGGATTGACCATGCGCCATCCCATCTTCCTTGTGATCCTGTTGCTGGCGGCTGCCGATGTGCGCGCCCAGCAGGATGATCTGCGTCGTGTGCTGGAGCAGGGCAGCGAGCTGCGCCACCAGCAGCAGGACCAGCAGCGCCTGCAGCAGGCCGAGTCGGCGCGACCGACCATCACCATCGACGGCCAGACCCTGCGCGTGGAGCGCACGGTCGACGATCTGGGCCAGGCGCTGTACCTGTCGCTGCAGCATCAGCAATGGGGCGCAGCGCAGCGCTTCCTGGACGAATACATCGAACTGCCCGGCCACGACCCGCTGCTGCGCCACTACGCGCAGGGCGGCCTGGCGCGGGTGGCCGGCAATCACCGCCGCGCGGCCAACGAGTACGAAGCACTGCTGGCGGCGCAGCCGGATTTCCTGCCGGCCCGCCTTGAGCTTGCACGTGTCCATGCCGAGGACCAGCGCGACCGCGATGCGGAGGCGTTGTTCACGGCCATCGCCGGTGGCATCAATGCCGACGACCCCACTACCGCAGGTGTACGCGGACGGGTGGACGCCTACCTGGCCGCACTGCAGGCGCGCAGGCGTTGGAAAGGAGCGCTGGCAGCCGGCCCGGCATGGAGCGACAACATCAACCGCAGCTCGGCCAGCCGCACCTGCCTGTTCGGAGTGGGCGACACCTGCATCATCCAGCGCAATCTTCCCGATGCCCAGCGCGCCATGGGCCTGGACTACGACGGCAACCTGGAGCGTCGCTGGGCATTGGCCGGTCATCACGGCGTCTATGTGCGCGCGCTTGCGTTCGGCCAGGCATGGCGCGGGCACAGCGCCTACAACGAGCTCAATGCGAGCGTGCAGGCGGGCTATAGCTGGCGCAGCGCACGGCATACCCTGCAGATCGCGCCGAGCTATGACTACCAGGGCCTGGGCAACCGGGCTCTGCAGGGCGGCAGCGGGCTGCATGGCGAATGGCAATATGCATTGGATGCGCGCAGCCTGCTCAGGCTGGAGGCCGACTGGAAGCGCCAGCGCTATCGCCAGCGCGGCCTGGCCAGCAATTACGACGGTGAGCTGGCCGCGGTGTATGCCACCTGGTTCCGTGCGCTCAACCCGCGCTGGACCCTCTTTGCCGGGCTGGACCTGAGTGGCAGCCGCGCCGCCAATCCGGCCAACGGTTACCGCCAGCGTGGACTGCGCCTGGGGGCGGCGCGCCAGTGGACGGGCACCACCGCCACCGTGTTCGTGTCGTTGCGCGAGCGCGACTACGATGCGTGGAGCCCGCTGCTGGAGGCGCGGCGTGAGGACAGCGAACAGAACCTGATTGCTGTCGTGCGCAGCGAGCGCCTGGCGGTGGCCGGGCTGGTGCCCAGCCTGAGCCTGCGCTACGCGCGCATCGACAGCAACGTCGGCTGGCTGTACAGCCACGACCGCAGCCTGCTCAGCCTGAAATGGGAACGGGCCTTCTGAACGCGCCGCTGCGCTGCCACGGTGAACGCGCCGTCGCCGCGATCTTCATTCATCATCACGCGCTCTTGTAGCCCGTTTCGCGCATCCTTCGGGTGTTGCGGCAGAGCTGGGCCGCGTGTATCGAGGAGCGCCGGTCGTGCTGGAAGCGGGCAACAAACCAGAGGGCCTGAAAGGGCTGCGTGTACTGGTGGCGGAGGATGAATTCGCCATCGCGATGTTTCTGGTCGACTATCTGGAGCTGAAAGGCGCACAGGTGGTGGGGCCTGCCGGTGACCTGCAGGCGCTGGGGCGGCTGGTGGATACCCATCCCATCGATGTGGCATTGCTGGACATCAACCTGGGCGGTGAGCAGGTCTATCCGCTGGCCGATCGGCTGGCCGAGACGGGTATCCCCTTCCTGCTGACCTCCGGTTACGACGACAACCTGCCCAGCCGCTTTGCCAGCGCGCCGCGCTGTACCAAGCCTTATCACATCGAAGCGCTGGTGCAGCAGCTGGCCGCGCTGGTGGCGGCGCCGCAGGTCTCTGCGGGCATTGCCTGATTGCGCGGCATGTCGCGCCGTCCTGAAGACATCCACGCCGCCAAGCTGCGTGGCCAGATGCCACCTGCACCGCAGCTGCATGTGCGCCACGATGGCATGGCCGCGCGCATCGCCCGCCACGACTGGTCATCCACGCCGTTGGGTGCCTGCGAGCAGTGGCCGCCCCACCTGCGCGCCACCGTCGACCTGATGCTGGCCCATGGTTTCCCGATGATCGTGCTGTGGGGTGAGCAGCTGGTGCAGCTCTACAACGATGGCTATGCCGAGATTCTGGCCGACAAGCATCCCGGCGGGCTCGGCCAGCCGACCCGCGAGTGCTGGCCCGAGGTCTGGCATATCAATGGGCCGATCTACCAGCGCGTCTGGCAGGGCGAAACCATCACCTACGAGGACAAACTCTATCCCCTGGCGCGCCGCGGGCGGTTGGAGGATGTCTGGTTCACCATTACCTACAGCCCGATCCGTGGCGAGGAAGGGCGCATCAACGGCGTGCTCGTGACCATGTTCGAGACCACAGCGGCGCATGTGGCCCAATCGGCACGCGAGCGCGAAGAGCAGAAGCGGCGGGAGGCGGACCGGCGCCTGGCATTGGCCTTCAAGGTGCTGCCGGTGGGCGTCTGCATTGTCGACACCGAAGGGCGCCTGCAGCTGTCCAACGACCAGATGCGTGCCTACCTGCCCAGCGGCAAGGTGCCCTCCACGGATGAGGTGAACCTGCATCGCTGGCGTGGCTGGCATGCGGACGGCAGCGCCATCGGGCCGGAGGATTTCGCCATCGCCCGTGCGATGCGCGGCGAGACCGTGGTGCCGGGGCTGGAGTTCCAGTATCTGCATGACGATGGGCGCGCGCGCTGGACCCGGGTCGCGGCCGCGCCCCTGCGCGATGGCGACGGTGAGGTCAGCGGCGTATTTGCCATCGCCGTGGACATCGACGATCTCAAGCGTGCCACCGAGCGCCAGTCTGTATTGCTGGCCGAACTGCAGCACAGGGTGCGCAACATCATGTCGACCATCCATGCCATTGCCTGGCGGACCCGCGAGTCGGTCAGCAGCGTGGATGAATACGCTGAACGGTTGTGCGGGCGACTGATGTCGCTGGCGCGCACGCAGAGCCTGCTGACCCGCGGCGCCAATGCCGGGGTCTGCCTGCGTGGCATGCTCGATGAGGAGATCGCGGCGCAGACGCCGGCAGCGGCGGCCTACCGCCTGCAGGGCGAGGATGTGCTGCTGCCGCCGAAGGCGGCTGAAGTACTGTCCCTGGCGATCCACGAGTTGGCGAGCAATGCCCTGCGGCATGGCGCACTGACCCATGAGGATGGCCGGATCGAGGTGACCTGGGATCTGCAGGTTCAGGCCGGCCAGCCATGGCTGGGTCTGCACTGGTGCGAGCGCCATGCCGAAGTGGAGGACTGGGAGCAGCCCCGGCAGCGTGGCCTTGGCCGGGCGCTGATCGAGCAGCGCGTGCCCTACGAACTCGCCGGCAGCGGCGAGCTGCGCTTTGGCCCGCAGGGCCTGGATGCCTGGATCCGCTTTCCGCTTCGCGAGCGAGACAGCCTGCTGCAGACCGATGCTCCCGGCGCGGCGGCGGGCGGTTCCGGCAGGTAAAGGCCCATTTATCCCCAATTGGGCCAAATTGGGCATAATGGCCTCAACTGTCCCCGTCTGGAGCCGTGCCATGACCCTGCCGCTGGATCTGCCTGGCCTCGAAAAGGCCCCCGCGTCGTCGGTGAAGACCCGTGGCTGGCCGAGCCTGATGCGCACCGTGCGCGAGAAGCAGGCGCTGGTCATCACCAACCACAACCACCCCGAAGCGGTGATCGTGGACATCCGCACCTACCAGGAACTGCTGGCCAAGGCCGCTGGCGGCGATGCCGGTGAGCGCAGCGAAGAACTGCTGCGCCTGCGCGGTGAGTTTGACCAGACCCTGGCCAGCCTGCAGCGCGGGGAGGGGCTGGGCAAGGTGCTGGGCCAGCCGATCCGCCGCGGTCGCAAGGTCACCCTCGGCCGTCCGCTCTGACCGATGGGGCGGATCCTGGTGCTTGCCGGCGTCAATGGCGCCGGCAAGAGTTCGCTGCTGGGTACCTGGCTGGAAGCCGAAGGGCTGGGCTGGTTCAACCCCGATTCGTTCACCCGGCGCCTGGTGGAGGCCGGCTGGCCGCTGCCCGATGCCAATGCGGAGGCCTGGCAGGAAGGCACCCGCCGCCTGCGCCAGGCCATGGCTGATGGCACGGACTTCGCCTTCGAGACCACGCTGGGCGGCAACACCATTCCAGGCCTGCTGCGCGAGGCCTGTGAGCAGCATCATGTGGCGGTATGGTTCTGCGGCCTGGCCAGCGTCGAGCTGCACATCGCCCGCGTCGCTGCGCGGGTAGCGGCCGGTGGCCACGATATTCCGGTGGAAAAGATCCACGCCCGCTTCGATTCGGCGCGCGAGAACCTGCTGGACCTGCTGCCACACCTGGCCGAGCTGCATGTCTACGACAACAGCGCCCCCGCCGACGCCGACGGCTGCGTCGAGCCGCTGCCGGTGCTGGCGATGGCGCATGGCCAACTGCAGTACCCGGTCTCGGTGGCCGAGCTGCTGCATACGCCGGATTGGGCCAAGCCCATCGTGATGCGTGCGATGGAGTTGAACACCTCGGATTAGATCCACGCCATACGCGGATACCTTTCACACATCGCGCGAAACCGCGCCGTGCACGACTGGACGCCACCGGAGCTGCGGTTAGACTGACCGCACACTCAAGGAGGATGACATGCACGGACCTGCGACGTTCCGCTCCAGTTCTATCTGCCTGGTGCTTGCCGCGCTGGCGCTGTCCTGCATGCCGACGATGGCAGCGTCGCCTGCCGCCAAGCGACCATCGCCGCCCAGCCTGGTGCAGGCCTTCCACGCCGCCGAAGCCAACCTGCGGCTGATTCCCGGCGGCGACATTGAATCCGACTTCCGCCCGGTTTGGACCGCTGTTGCCGATCTCGATGGCGATGGCCGTGCCGAGGTCGTGTATTTCTACACGTCCGACTATTCCGGCGGCAGCTTCGCCCAAAGCAACGTTGTTGCGGTGATGACGGCGCTGACGGCAAACGATCCGCGCGGCCAGGAGAACCCGAACAGCCTGTCGCCGGTGGAAGCAGAGGACTATGCCGCCATCCGCAGGTATGGCTATGCTGACGACGCGGCTGAACAGATTCCAGGCGCCATCCGTGCCATCCGCATCCAGGGTGATCGCATCGTTGTCGATTTCACCGTCAGTGCCGGGGCGACGGTCTGCGAATGGAAGAGCCCGAACCGCCACGTCTGTCCGCCGGACGGAAACTACACATGGACGCTGCGTTGGACGCCGGGGAAGCTGACTCACATCAAGGAATAGCGCCAGTGGCGCCGGGCGTATTCGCCCGGCGCCACTGGCCCCGTAGGTCCACGCCAAGCGGGGACCGCGTTCTGCGGCCAGCCTCAGGCCGGCTTCACCTGCTCAGGCTCCGCAGCCTCCGGCAGTGGCGGCAGACTCGGGTCCACCGTTACCGGCACATCGCTCTTCAACAACGCAGCGGCTTCCCTGTCGCTGCCCACTGCCGGCGGTGAGCCACGCAGCGGCAGGCCGGCGGTCTCCTTCACGAACAGCATGGTCACCAGCCCGATCACCGCCGCGCCCAACAGGTAATAGGCCGGCACCAGCGGGTCTCCGGTACGTTCCACCAGCCACGCGGTCACCAGTGGCGTGGTGCCACCGAACAGCGACACCGACACGTTGAATGCGATCGACAGCGCGCTGTAGCGCACCGGCGTATAGAACAGCGCCGGCAGCGTGGACGGCATCGAACTGGTGAAGCACACCAGTGCCAGGCCCAGCAGCATCAGGCCAAGGAAGATCAGCCCGTCGTTGCCGCTGCCGACCAGCAGCAGGCACGGAATCGCCAGCACCAGCAGCGCGATGCAGGCACCAATGATCATCGGTCGGCGGCCCAGCCTGTCACTGAACAACCCGCCGACGATGTTCAGCGGCATCATCACCAGCATCACGATGATGATCAGCAGCAGGCCCTTGCTCTCGGCATAGCCCATGGTGACGCTGAGGTAGCTGGGCATGTAGGTCAGCAGCATGTAGTCGGTGACGTTGAACACCAGCACCAGGCCCATGCACACCAGCAGTTGGCGACCATGCACCTGGAACAGTGCGCCCAGCCCCGGCCGGTCGTGCTCGCGCTTCTCGGCTTCTTCGGCGAAGGCGCGGAACGCCGGGGTTTCCTCCAGCTTCATGCGCATGTACAGGCCGAGCAGGCCCAACGGGCCGGCCACCAGGAATGGAATGCGCCAGCCCCAGTCCAGCATCTGCTCGCTGCTCAGCAGCATGTGCAGCGCAGTGACGGTACCGGCGCCTGCGATGTAGCCGCCCAGCGTGCCGAACTCCAGCCAGCTGCCCATCAACCCACGGTTGCGGTCGGTGGAATACTCGGCGATGAAGGTGGCCGCACCGCCGTACTCGCCACCGGTGGAGAAGCCCTGCACCACGCGCGCCAGCAGCAAAAGCACCGGCGCCCAGATGCCGATGCGCTCGTAGGAAGGAATCAGGCCGATCGCAAACGTGCCCAGCGCCATCAGGATCATGGTGAACGCCAGCACTTTCTGGCGCCCATAACGGTCGCCGAGCGGGCCGAACACAAGGCCGCCGAGCGGACGCACCAGGAACGCCACGGTAAAGGTGGCGAAGGCGGCGATCACCTGTGCGGTGGGGTTGCTGGACGGGAAGAACACCTGGCCGATGGTGACGGCCAGATAGCCGTAGACACCGAAGTCGAACCACTCCATAGCATTGCCGAGTGCGGCCGCGCCGACGGCGCGCTTGAGCATGGGCGTGTCGACGACGGTGATCTCATCGACCTTCAGGTGACGGCGGCGTTTGAACCAGCCGAAATGGGCATGTGCCTCGGGTGTGTCCTGCATGGGGGCTCCCTGGGAGGTTTGAAATGGAGAAAACGGCCGCATGCGTGGATGCACGCGCACGGCGAGGCACCGCCGTTTCGGCGGAAGCACGGCAACGGGATCACGACGGCCGCGCGGTCAGCGGCCGGGAATCACAGCGATGCGGGAGATGCAGGCGAAGTGCCTGCGGGCGTCATCCGCCAGGATCCAGCGCGAGGCGATGGATGGGCGGAGCAGGAACATGCGTGGCAAGCGAAGCGCCGGTCGGCAGTGCTTTCCACGTAACAGGTGCGCCCGTCACGTAGTGGGTCGTGTCGATCATCGGTCCATCATAACGGCACGCGCGTGAGCGTGCAGCGAAGCGCAGTTGTCTGCACGCTGTGTTCCATCATGCCTGTTCATCTGCAAAGCAATGATGACGTGCATTGAACGGAATCTGGTCGTGCTGCTCACATGCCGCCCTCTACGTTGTGGGCGAACGCAACAGAGAAGGAGCATCGCATGACCCGTCGCATTCCCGAAGGTACGCTTGTGGTTGTCGCCGATGGCGGTTCGGCCCGTGTATTCACCAATGTCGGCAGCGATCACCAGCTGGCCTTGAAGCAGGAAGGCGAACTGCGCCTGCAGGACATCAGCGAGCAGGGTGTATCCGGGCAGGGGCCTGCGGGTGCAGTGCCGAAGGACATGTCGGTATCCCAGCTCAACGAGGCGACGTTCGCCAAGCAGGTGGCGGAACAGCTCAACGAGGATGCGTTGAAGAACCGCTATGCACACCTGGTGTTGATCGCTGATCCGACCACGCTGGGACGCATCCGTCCGCTGCTGCACAAGGAAACCCAGGCCCGCCTGCTGGGCGACATCGCCAAGGACCTGACCAACGCGCCGTTGGCGGATATCCAGAAGGCGCTGGCGGCGTAGCGCGGATGCCATTCATGCGCGATCACCTGTCGGCGGAGCCCGACCGCTTGGATGTGGAGGCGCAGGTCGGCTGGCTGCTTCTCGAGTTTGGCGCGCCCTGGTGTGGCCACTGCCAGGCCGCGCAGCCCGCGTTGCAGGTCTTTGTCGAAGCGAACGATCTGCCGCACTGGAAGATCGAGGATGGCAAGGGCAGGCCCCTGGGCCGAGCGTTCAAAGTGAAGCTGTGGCCGACGGTGGTGCTGCTGCACGATGGAGAAGAGGTCGCGCGGGTAGTGAGGCCGCTGGACAGCGCGGACCTCATGTCGTTGCAGGGCGCGCTTCCCGATTGAGGAGTGAACCGGGCGCGGCACGCGGGGCAGTCGCACTGCAGCATGCGGCGTGACAGGCCCGGTGCTAGCATCCGGCTATCACCTGAATCGATCCAAATGCCGATGCCCACGCTGGACCGTCGTCTCCTGATCGCTGTCGCCGCCGCGGCGATGCTCGCTTCCGGCCTGGCTTCGGCCGCGCCTGCCAGAACCGCCGCCGACAAGGCCTATGCATCGGTGGACCCGTTCATCGGCACCGGTGGGGAAGGTCACACCTATCCGGGTGCGACGGTACCGTTCGGCATGGTCCAGCTCAGCCCGGATACGCGTATCCAGCCGCGCGAGAAGGCCTACGGTTGGGCGGCCGGCTACCGCTACGACGACAGCAGCATCGTCGGCTTCTCGCACACCCATTTTTCCGGCACTGGCCATTCCGATCTGGGCGACATCCTGCTGATGCCGTTCACCGGCAGTCCCGGCCTGGAGCGTGGCGATCCCGAGAAGCCGCGCAGCGGCTATGCCTCCCGCTTCCGCCATGATGACGAGAAAGCGGAGCCGGGCTACTACGCGGTCACGTTGGACGATTACAAGGTGCGTGCCGAGCTGACCACCAGTACCCGCGTGGGCGTGCATCGCTATGCGTTCCCCAAGGGCACCGACGCCAAGGTGCTGCTGGACATGCGCACCAGCATGTACGACTACCCGGGCAAGGTGTTGTGGTCGCGGGTGCGGGTGCGTGCCGACGGCACGGTGACCGGCTTCCGCGAGACGCGCGGCTGGGCGCCGGGCCGCCAGCTGTATTTCGCGATGCGCTTCTCGCGCCCGCTGGCCGGGCATGAGCTGCACAACACCGAGCAGAACATCGTCTACAAGGGCTTCCCGCCGCCGGGCGAGAAGGATCCGTCCCAGCGCGCACAGATCGAGGGCCGTCAGCTGGTCGGTACCTTTGCATTCGGCAAGCTGGACGCACCGCTGGTGGTCAAGGTTGCCATCTCGCCGGTCAGCGAGGCCGGCGCCATTGCCAACCTCGACGCGGAAGTGGCCGACTTCGATTTCGACCGCGTGCGTGCGCAGGCGAAACAGGAATGGACGCAGGCGCTGTCGGTGCTCGATATCGATGCACCCGAGCACGCTCGCCGCAGCGCCTATACCGCGCTGTACCACACACTGTTGGGGCCGACGCTGTTCATGGATGCCGATGGCCAGTATCGCGGTTCGGACAATGCCGTGCACAAGGCCGATGGTTTCACGAACTATTCGACGTTCTCGCTGTGGGATACCTACCGTGCGTTGCACCCGTTGCTGACCCTGGTGCAGCCGGAGAAGCGCAACAGCGACTTCGTCAATTCGATGCTGGCCCACCATGAGCACAGCCCCTACGGCATGCTGCCGGTGTGGTCGTTCCATGGCCTGGAAGACTGGTGCATGATCGGCTATCACGCCGTGCCGGTGATCGCCGACGCCTACGTGAAGGGTATTCGTGGCTTCGACGCCGACAAGGCATTGAAGGCGATGGTCGAGACCGCCAATTACGGCCCCTATGACGGTATCGCACAGTACCGCGAGCTTGGCTACGTACCGATCGACGAGGAAGGTGAAGCGGCCAGCAAGACGCTGGAATACGCCTTCGATGACTGGACCATCGCACGCATGGCGCAGGCGATGGGCAAGGGCGATATCGCGGCGACCTTCGACAAGCGCGCGGCCAACTGGCGCAATGCGTTCGACAAGGACACCGGCTTCATGCGCGCACGCAAGCGCGACGGCAGTTTCCGGACCCCGTTCGACCCCAGCGCCAGTGGCTACGGTACCGACTACACCGAGGGCAACGCCTGGCAGTATTCCTGGTATGTGCCGCAGGACGTGGCCGGCCTGGCGGCAGCGCACGGTGGCAGCGACAAGCTGCTCGCGCGCCTGGACGAGGTGTTCAACGCCAAGGTGGATCCGTCCATCTTCGAGCACATGGAAGACATCACCGGGCTGATCGGCTGGTATGCACATGGCAACGAACCCAGCCACCATGTGGCCTACCTGTACTCGTACGCTGGCCAGCCGTGGCGCACCCAGGCGCGCCTGAAGCAGATCATGGACACCCAGTACGCCGACCGTACGGATGGCCTGGCCGGCAACGATGACGTCGGCCAGATGTCGGCGTGGTATGTGTTCACCGCGCTGGGCTTCTATCCGGTGGCACCGGGCTCGGGCGAGTACATCCTGGGTCGCCCGTTCCTGCCGAGGACCGCGATGCGCCTGCCCAACGGCAAGACGTTCACCATCGTGGCCGATGGCCTGGATGACAGGCACACCTATGTGGGCAGCGTGAGCCTCAACGGCAAGCCGCTGCAGCGCACCTTCCTGCGCCACGACGAGATCCTGGCCGGTGGCGAGCTGCGTTTCAGCATGCAGGCCGAGCCGAACAAGGACTGGCCGGGGCAGGGCGCGCAGGCGCCGTACTCGATGAGCCGGTGATGCGGGGCGGCGCCGCATTGCCGCCGTCATTGCCCCGCACCTGGTAGGTGCCAACCTTGGTTGGCACGCGGCACGTCAGCGACGGAACCGCAACCCCACCCGCGCGCCACCGATCGGGGCGGTATCAATCATCAGGATCGCGCCATGTCGCTGCGCGATCTCGGCCACAATCGCCAACCCCAGCCCGCAGCCATCGCCTTCGCTGCTGGCCCGGTAGAAGCGTTCCGTGACGCGCGTGCGTTCGGCTTCGGCAATGCCGGCGCCGTCATCGTCAACCCATGCCTGCACGCCTTCGGCCTCCTGCCGAACGCCGAGGGTGATTACGCCGGGCACGGCACCGTAGCGCAGCGCGTTGTCCAGCAGGTTGCCCAACGCTTCGCGCAGCAGCTGCGGATCGCCCTGTACCTGCACGCCGTCGTCTGGCCCCTCGTAGCCCAGGTCAACGCCCGCCGCCAACGCACGGTCGGCGTAGCGCTCCACCACCCCGCGTGCCAACGCAGCCAGGTCCACCGGTTGCAGCGGCAGTGCACTGCCATGCGGATCTTCCGAGCGGCTGAGCATCAGCAGCTGGTTGACCAGATGCTGCAAGCGGGCCAGCCCGGCCAGCGTGCCGGACAGCGCCAACTGCTGGGCCTGCGGGTCGTGCTGGCGCAATGAACTCTCCAGTTCCACCTGCATCGCCGCCAAGGGCGTGCGCAGCTGGTGCGCGGCATTGCTGACAAAGCGCCGCTGGGCATCCTGCATCGCGTCCAGACGCTGCAGCAGCGCGTTGTAGGCCTCCACCGCCGGCCACAGTTCGCGCGGCGCCTCCTGCGCGGGGTCCAACGGTGCCAACGGATCCGGCCGCGGGCTGGCCAGCTTCCGCGCAACCAGGTTGGCATGGCGAGCGGCAGCGCCTGTACCGGACCAGGCCAGCCACGCCGCCAGTGCCAGGATCGCGGCCTGGAAAGGAACGCTGGTCAGCAGCAGCTTGCGCTCCAGCCGGTGGCGTTTGCGAAGCGTCTCAGCCACGCGCAGCCGGATGTCATGGCCCGGTCCGGCGCTGACCACCACTTCGACCATGCGCACCGGTTGACCGCGCACCCGTGCATCGTAGTAGACGGCTTCGTCATCATTTCCCGCTGCGATTGCGGGGCGTGGCAGGGCTTCGGGCAGGTCGCCATACAGACGCCCACCCTCGGCATCGACCACCTCGCCATGCACTTCGTCGGCGGTGTCCCAGCTGAACATGCGCGAGACGGCTGGGGTGATCTCGATCGAAGCGCGACCATCCTGCACCGTCACCAGCTCGGACAACGACATCGCCGAATCCAGCAGCCAGCGGTCGTAGACCTGGCCGGCATAGAACCGGGCCAGCGCAAATGAACCCACTGCGCTGCACAGCAGCAGTACCAGCAGCGGTAGCCAAAGGCGCCTGAGCAGCAGGTCACGCAGGCTGTGCACGCGCTCAGTCACCCACGGCCTCCAGCCGGTATCCAAGCCCACGCAGCATGCGGATGCCGACGCCGGCGCGCGCCTGTTCCAGCTTGCGGCGCAGGCGGCTGACATGCACCTCGATCACCGACAGGTTGGCCTCGTGGTCCCAGCTGTACAGCGCATCGAACAAGCGCTGCTTGGTAACCGTGCGGCCGGGATGCTGCATCAGTGCCTCGACCAGCGACAGCTCGCGCGCGGTCAACTCGATGCGCTGGCCTTCAACCTGCACTTCATTGCGGATGCTGTCGAAGCACAACCGGCCCAATCGCTTCTGAGCCGGTGCATCGCTGCGGCGGCGCGACAGTGCACGCAGGCGGGCTTCCAGCTCACCGAGTGCGAACGGCTTGGCCAGGTAATCGTCGCCACCGCGGTCGAGGCCGAGGATGCGGTCCTCCACACCATCGCGTGCGGTCAGGATCAGCACTGGCAGGGTGGCGCCGTCATTGCGCAGGCGCGAGAGCAGGTCCAGGCCATCGACGTCGGGCAATGAAAGGTCCAGCACCATCACGTCATACGGTGCGCTGGCCAATGCCGCCGGCGCGTGCAGTCCACGCGAGAGGTGGTCGCACAGATGACCGGCACCCTGCAGGGCGCGGATCAGTCCATCGGCCAGAGCGGCGTCGTCTTCGATCAGCAGGATTCGCATTGCAAGCTTCGTGCAAGGTTGGGGCAAGTTTGGCGCAAGTGCATCACCTTACCGTGACGTGCATGAATTTCTCCTCTCGTCTTGCGGCCGTGCTGGCCACGCTTCTGTGCGCGCCTGCGGCTTCGGCGCTGTCCCTGCAGGAAGCGCAGCGCGCAATGGAAGCACACAACCCGGACCTGCGCGCGGCGGCACTGGAGCTGCGCGGTGTGCAGGGCGATGCGCAGACGGCGGCATTGCGCCCGGCCACCGAGCTGTCGATCGGCACCAGCAAGATCAGTCCCAAGCATGGTATCGGCCCTGGGCGCTGGCAGGACAAGCGGGTGGACAGCACCGTGGGCCTGGGCTGGACCTGGGAACGTGGTGGCAAGCGCGCACTGCGCATCCGTCAGGCAGACGCGCTGCTGGAAGTGGCCGGGCTGGAGATGCTCGATGCGCGGCGCCGCCAGCGGGTGGCCCTGCATGAAACCTATTTCGGCCTGAAGAGCGCGCAGGAGCGGGCGCAGATCGCCGATGCCAACCGCCAGAGTTCGGCCGAGCAGATGGCGGCGGCGGACAAGCAGGTTGCGACAGGGGCGATGGCGCCGGTCGACCGCGCGCGGCTGGCGGTGGACGACCTGGCGGTGGCCGATGCGGCGCGCGAGGCGGCGCTGGATCTGCGCGATGCGCGGCATGCGCTGGGACTGCTGCTCGGCCGCGACGAGAACCATGACCTCAGCGCCGATGATCCGTGGCCAGACCCCGCGGGCAGGGCCGATGCGCGTGCGTTCGACCCGCAGCAGCGCGCCGACCTGCGTGCCGCGCGTTCGCGCCTGGCTGCGGCCGACGCGGGCGTGGCGCTGGCGCGCAGCGAGCGCCATCGCGATATCCAGCTGGGTGTGGAGGCTGAGCGCGAGCCGACCGACATCAGCGGTGTTACCTGGGGCGTGTCGTTGACCATTCCGTTGGGGGGACCGTCACGTGCACGCGGCGCGATCCAGCGTGCCGAGGCCGACCGTGACAGCGCCGCGCTGGAGCTGCAGGTACTGCAGCGCGAAGCACGCGCCGAGCTGGACCAGCTGCAGGCCAGCGCGCAGTTCGCCGCACAGCGCCGCCGCGACTACGAGGGGCTGCAGTCCGACGCCGCACGCAAGGCGGTGCAGGGCATCGAACTGGCGTACCGGCGCGGCGCCGCCAGCCTGACCGATCTGCTGGATGCGCGCCGCAGCTGGCGCGACTTCGAGGCCGCGCTGATCGAGGCGCGCACCGACCATGCCATTGCCCTGGCGCGCTGGGAAGCGGCCACATCCGTTGCTGAAGGAGAGTCCCGATGAAGTCCACCGTCGCCCATCGCCCGCGGGCGCGACACGCCGTGCTGCCGGCCTTGCTGGCGCTGGCCCTGCTGGGCGGCTGCGGCCGTGAGCCGGCGTCCTACACCGAGGATGCGCCGCAGATCAGTGCCGGCCAGATCCAGTTTCCTGCCGGCAGCCGCCAGCTGGACGTGCTGCGCAGCGAGGCGGTGACCGCCGGCGCCAGCGCCAGCCTGCAGCTGCCGGGCCGGGTGGTGTGGGACGAGACCCGATCCAGTGCACTGCGCACGCCATTGCCGGGGCAGGTGGCGCGCATCGAGGCGCAGCCGGGCCAGAAAGTGAAGGCCGGCCAAGTGATTGCCTGGATCACCTCGCCCGAGTTCGGCCAGGCCCAGGCGGAGGGCGTGCGTGGCCGCGCCGAGCTGCAGCAGGCGCGCAAGGAGCTGGAGCGCACCCGCGAGCTGCATGCTGCGGGTGTGGCGTCGGGCCGCGAACTGGACGAGGCCGAGGCCAACTTCGCCGGCAGCCAGGCCGATCATGCGCGTGCAACCGCCTTCGCCAAGGCATATGGCAATGGCCAGCGCGTCGACCAGCGCCTGCCGCTGCGCGCGCCGATCGATGGCGTGCTGGTGGAGCTACGGATGAGCCCGGGCATGGCGGTCAGCCCGGACAGCGAACAGCCGTTGGCGGTGATTGGTGATCCGGACCGCCTGTGGTTGCTGCTGGATGTTCCCGAGAGCCTGGCCGGACGCATGAAGGCGGGCATGCAGGTGAGCGTACCCGGTGCCGCTGGCCAACTGCTGCAGGCGACCCTGCAGCACGTGGATGACTTCGTCGACAGCGAACGCCGCGTGGTGCAGGCGCGCGCCGAGCTGGACAACCGCGCGCGCGGCTTCAAGGCGGGACAGTACGTGCGCGCCCAGGTGGCGTTGCCGGCCGAGGGCGGTGTCTCGCTGCCCGATGCGGCCGTGCTGCTGATCGACGGCAAGCAGGTGGTGTTCGTGGAGGAGGACAAGGGACGCTACGTGCGCCATGCCGTGCACGCCGAGGAGCTGGGCGATGGCCGGCTGTGGGTTCGTGAGGGCCTGGCCGCAGGCGCCAGGGTGGTGGTCGAGGGCGGCCTGCTGCTGCAGCAGCTGGCGGACAGCGCACCGGCCGCCGCCAGCACCGGCACGGGGCACGCCGCCCCATGATCGATCGCCTGATTGCCTACTGCCTGCGCCAGCCATTGATGGTGATGCTGGCACTACTGCTGTTCATTGGCGCTGGCATTGCCGCGTTCCGCGTACTGCCGGTGGAGGCCTTTCCGGATGTGTCCGATACCCAGGTGACAGTGGTATCGCTGCACCCCGGCCGGGCCGCCGAAGAGGTGGAACGCGAAGTGACGATGCCGCTGGAAGTGGCCTTGTCCGGCATTCCGCATTCGGTGCGGGTGTTCTCGCATACCCAGTTCGGCCTGTCGATGATCATCCTGACCTTCGACGACAAGGCCGATGACTACTTCGCGCGCCAGCAGGTGCTGGAGCGCCTGCAGGGCGTGGAGCTGCCGGAAGGGGTGACCCCGGAACTGGAGGCGATGAGTTCGGCGGTGGGTGAGATCTACCGGTACGTGCTGAAAGGCCCGTACATGACGCCGACCCAGCTGCGCACCGTGCAGGAATGGACGATGGAGCGCAGCCTGCGCACCGTGCCGGGCGTGGCCGATGTGATCAGCTTCGGCGGCTTCGCGCGCACGTTCCAGGTCAAGCCGGACCTGGACAAGCTGCGTGACCGCGGCATCAGCCTGGGTGAGTTCGCCGAGGCCCTGGAGAAGGGCAGCTCGAATGCCGGCGGCGGCTACGTGGAGCGCGGCCAACAGCAGTTCCTGATCCGCGGCGTAGGCCTGATGCGTTCGCCGGCCGACATCGGCAACGTGGTGGTGGCGCAGCGCGGGGGCACGCCAATCCTGGTGCGTGACCTGGCCGGTATCGCCGACACCGGCCTGCCCCGGCAGGGCCTGGTCGGCCAGGACGGCAATGACGATGCGGTGTTCGGCATGGTGCTGATGCGCAAGGGCGAGAATCCGTCCGACGTGCTCGACGCCCTGCATGCGCGCATCGCCGAGATCGAGGCCAACCAGCTGCCGCACGGGGTCAGCATCGAGCCGTTCTACGACCGCTCGTGGCTGGTCTCGACCACGCTGAAAACCGTCTTCAGCAACCTGCTGGAAGGCGCGGTGCTGGTGTTCCTGGTGCTGTGGCTGTTCCTGTACAACGCCCGCGCCGCACTGATCGTGGCGGCGATGATGCCGCTTGCGCTGCTGTCGACCTTCCTCGGCCTGCACCTGTGGGGCGTGCCGGCCAACCTGCTGTCGTTGGGTGCGATGGACTTCGGCATCATCATCGATGGCGCAGTGATCGTCACCGAGCACATCGTCTCGCGATTGTCGAAGCTGCCCCCTGCGGCCGACCGGAAGACACGGTTCTCGACCATTCTTTCAGCCGCATCGGAAGTGGGGCGGCCGACGTTCTTCTCGATGTTGATCATCATCGCCGCACACATCCCGATCTTCACCCTGCAGCGCCAGGAGGGCCGCATGTTCGCGCCGATGGCTTATTCGGTGACCTCGGCGTTGATCGGTGCCTTGATCCTGGCGCTGACCGTGGTACCACTGTTCTGCTACTGGTGGTTGCGGCGCGACCGCATGCGCGACGGCAATCCGCTGATGGACCGCCTGACCGGCTGGTACCGGCCGATCCTGGAGCGCGCTCTGGCTCGCCCGCGTGCGGTGGTACTGACCGCGGTTGCGCTGCTGGTCGGCACGCTCGCACTGGGCACGCGGCTGGGTTCGGAGTTCCTGCCCGAACTGGACGAGGGCTCGATCTGGCTGACCGCCACGCTCGACCCGAGCACCAGCCTGGCCGAGGCGCAGCAGCAGTCGCGGCGCATCCGTGAGTTGGTCGGCACCTTCCCGCAGGTATCGACGGTGGTGGCCAAGCTGGGGCGGCCGGAAGACGGCTCCGATGCCAAGGGCGCGAACCAGATCGAGGCGCTGGTGGCGTTGAAGCCGGAGAAGGAGTGGCCGAAGGGGGTGGACAAGCGGCAGCTGGTCAGCGACCTGCAGCGCACGCTGGAGCAGCGCATTCCGGGGCCGGAGTTCTCGATCTCGCAGCCGGTGCGCGACAACATCCTGGAGAGCATCTCGCAGATCAAGGGCCAGGTGGTGATCAAGGTCAGCGGCTCGGATCTGGATGTACTCAACCAGCAGGCGCAGGCGATCCTGGGCCAGGTGCGTAGCGTGGAGGGCGTGGAGAGTGCCTTCATCGACCGTGACGGCTCACTGCCGCAGCTGCAGATCGAAATCGACCGCGACCGTGCTGCGCGCTATGGCTTGAACGTCCGCGACATCGACGAGGTGATCGAGACCGCACTGGGCGGGCGCCAGGTCGGCGAGTTGTGGGAGGGTGACCGCAGGTTTCCGATCACGCTGCGCCTGGACGATGCCGACCGTGACCTGCAACGGCTGCGTACGGTGCCGGTCGGCATCGGTGATGGGCACACGGTGACACTGTCCGACGTGGCCGACTTCCGCATGGCCAGCGGTGCGATCAACATCTCGCGCGAGAATGCACAGCGGGTCAAGGCGGTGAGCATCTTCATCGCCGGGCGTGACATGGGCAGCGTGGTGGCCGACATGCGCAAGCGCGTGGACGCCAGCGTGCAGTTGCCGGAAGGCTACCGGCTGGAATGGTCCGGGGAGTTCGAGAACCAGCAGCGTGCGATGAAGCGGCTGGGCTGGGTGATCCCGCTGTCGGTGCTGATCATCTTCGTGCTGCTGTTCGATGCCTTCAAGGACATCAGCAGTGCGGCGCTGATCCTGGCCAACGTGCCACTGGCGATGATCGGCGGCATCCTCGCCCTGTGGTTGACCGGCATCCCGCTGTCGGTGTCTGCGGCGATCGGTTTCATTGCATTGTTCGGGCAGGCGGTCTTGAACGGGGTGGTCATGCTCAGTCGCTTCGCGCAGCTGCGCGAGCAGGGCATGGACCTGCTGCAGTCGGTGGTGCAGGGCTCGCTGCAACGCCTGCGCACGGTGCTGATGACCGCATTGCTGGCGATGTTCGGCCTGCTGCCGATGGCGACCTCGCATGCCATTGGCGCCGAGACCCAGAAGCCGCTGGCGGTGGTGGTGATCGGTGGCCTGCTGTCGGCGATGCTGCTGACCCTGCTGGTACTGCCCACGCTGTACTATTGGGTGCATCGCCGCCGCGAGGCACGCACGGGCTGACGGCGATATCCGGTTCTCCGCCCGGTAGATGCCAACCTTGGTTGGCAGACGGCGAAGCGCCCACCAAGGTGGGCGACTACCGGTGCGCAACGGCCGCGAACTACACCATTCCGCCGTTGGCGCGCAGCACCTGGCCGTTGATCCACCCGCCATCGGCACCGGCCAGGAAGGCAACCGCACCGGCGATGTCCTCCGGCGTACCCAGCCGCTCCAAGGGGTTCATCTTCGCCAGCCGCTCGATCAGTTCCGGCGACTTGCCGTCCAGGAACAGGTCGGTGGCGGTCGGGCCGGGCGCCACTGCATTCACGGTGATGTTGCGCCCGCGCAGCTCCTTGCTGAGGATCGCGCCCATCGTCTCCACCGCCGCCTTGCTGGCGGCATACACGCTATAGTTCTCCAGTCTGATGCCGACCACGCTGGTGGACAGGGTGATCAGGCGGCCACCGTCGCGCACCCGTCGCGCGCTCTCGCGCAGCACGTTGAAGGCGCCCTTGAGGTTGATGCCGATCACCCGCTCGAACAGGGCGTCGTCGGTATCGGCCAGCGGCGCCAACTGCAGCACGCCGGCACTGTTCACCACTACGTCGATACCGCCGAAGCGCGCCTCGATGGCATCGAACAGCTGCCGCACCGCCTGCGGATCGGCGACATCGGCCTGCAGCGCGATGGCCTGCGCGCCGGCCGCGCTGAGTTCGGCCGCCAATGCTTCGGCGTCGTCGCGGCGGCCCGCATAGTTGATCGCGAGCGCGTGGCCATCGGCGGCCAGGCGGCGGGAGATGGCGGCGCCGATGCCACGGGAACCGCCGGTGACCAGGGCGACAGAGCGGGCGGGGGAGAGGGTCATGGTGGCTTCCACTGGGGCGCGCCGAAGTGGCGCAGGGCCATCTTCGCGAGATTGTCCTTTCGGATAATCCTGCATAATCCGTCAACATCATCCGGACAGCCGAACAATGGATCGTTTCACGGCCATGCGCGCCTTCGTCCGCATCGTCGAGCGCCGCAGCTTCACCCGGGCCTCCGAGGACCTGGGCCTGCCGCGGGCCACGGTGACCGACGCGATCAAGGCGCTGGAACAGCGGCTGGGCGTGCGCCTGCTGCACCGGACCACCCGGCTGGTGGTGCCGACGCTGGAAGGCGAGGCCTTCTATGGCCGTTGCCTGCGCCTGATCGCCGACATGGACGATGCCGAGGCTGCGTTCCGTGATGCCCCGCCACGCGGGCCGCTGCGCATTGAAGTGCATGGCACGCTGGGCCGGCACCTGCTGTTTCCGCACCTGCCGGAATTCCTGCAGCGCTACCCGGAGATCGAGCTGGACGTCAGTGAAGGCGACCGCTATGTCGACCTGCTGCGCGAAGGCGTGGATGCGGCGTTGCGGGTGGGGACGCTGGCCGACAGCAATCTGGCGGCGCGCCGGTTGACGATGCTGCGCGAGGTCACGGTGGCCGCTCCGGGTTATGTGCAGGCGCACGGCCTGCCCGATACCATTGAATCGCTGGAGCAAGGCCATCAGATGGTCGGCTACCGATCCAGCGCCACTGGCCAGCTGATCCCTCTGGAGTTCCAACAGGCGGGACAGGTGCGCTACGTGCCGCTGCAGGCGCGGGTGCGTGTTTCCGGCGCGGATGCATTCCTTGGGGCCGCGTTGGCGGGCTTGGGCATCATCCAGGCACCGCGCTACCGGATGGACCCGTATATCGCGCGCGGGCAGCTGGTCGAGCTGTTGCCTGAGACGCCGCCGACGGCAAGCCCGTTGAGCCTGGTCTACCCGCGCAACCGCACGCCGTCGCCACGCTTGCGGGTGTTCATCGACTGGGTGGCCGGGGTGTTCGAGCAGACCGGGGTTGCCGGCCAGCGGCCGGCACTACCGGCCAGGGGCGCGCGCGGTGGGTAGTGCCGGCCGCTGGCCGGCAGCACCAAAGCAACGTTCCTGAGACGCTGCCACGGGCTGGCTGTGCAGGGTAGTGCCGGCCGCTGGCCGGCAACTGCAATGCGCTTGATGTACCAGGGGTGCCGGCCAGCGGCCGGCACTACCGGGCGGCTGCACTCGGCAGCACCAGCTCGAACACGGTGCCGGTGTCATCCGACACAACACTCACACTACCGCCATGGGCCTGTGCAATCGCGCGGGTGATCGCCAGCCCCAGTCCGGCACCTTCGTGGCGGCCGCGCTCGCCGCGGTAGAAGCGATCGAACAGGCGCGGCAGCGCTTCGGCGGCAATCGGCGTGCCAAGGTTGTGCACGCTGACCCTGCACACGCCATCGGCCTCGAGCAGCCGCACCCGTACTTCGCTGCCCACGGCTGCGTGCTTCAACGCGTTGGACAGCAGGTTGGCGATCGCACGGTGCAGCATCAGGCGGTTGCCTTCCACGCTCGCCACACCGTCGCGGCGCAGGGTCAACTGCCGGTCCTCGGCCAGCAGGTCGTAGAACTCGAGCAGCGAATCCACCACCCCATCCAGCGCCACCGGCTCGCGTGAGGGAAGCGCGCCCGGCGCCTCGGCCTGCGCCAGGTACAGCAGGTCGCCCACGGTCTGCGCCAGCTGCTGCAGTTCCTCGGCACACGACGCCAGCGTCTCGCGGTAGGCCTCGTTGCTGCGCCGGTGCGCCAGCACCACCTGTACCTGGGTCAGCATGTTGGTGATCGGGGTGCGCAACTCGTGGGCGAGATCACCGGAGAACTCGGTCAGCCGCGCGAAGTCGTGCTGCAGGCGTGCCAGCATGCCGTTGAGGGTCTGCGCCAACTGCTCCAGTTCGGCCGGTGCACTGCGCGCGCTCAGGCGGCGCTGCAGGCGACCGGCGGTGATCTGCCTGGCCTCATCGGCCAGCGTGCGCAGCGGCCGCAGCGTTCGCCGCACCACATAACCGCCGAGCAGGCTGCTGGCCACGGCGGCGCCGATGATCGCGATCGCCAGCAGGTGGCGGAAGCGCTGCAGGAAATCGGCATGGCGGTCGTCATCGATGGCCAGCAGGGTGACCAGCTGGCTGCCGTCGGCCAGGGTCTGGCGCAGGTGCAGGGCATGCATGCAGCGGCCATCGGCGAGGATCCAGTCGTGCCGCCGTGCCGCGGCGTCGATCGGCTGGCCGCGTGCATGCTCGCGCAGCAGCGCCGGTGCGGTCGAGAACAGCACCGCGCCACGCCCATCAACAACGTGGAAGGCGATATCCGGATGATGGCCCAGCGCCTCTGCCAAGCGCTTCCCGCGTGCGGATGCAGGTCCATTGCCGGCCAGGTCACGGATCAACGCGACCTTGTTCTCCAGTTCGACGAAGTCCTGGGCGACCAGGTCGTGGCGGGCACTGACATAGATCGCCACGCCCAGTGCCGCCAGCACCAGCGTGGCCACGGTGGCGAACAGCAGCGTCAGCCGCACCGCGATGGAACGGCGCAGGCTCATCCGCCGGGCGTGGCGCCGCCGTCCGGCGCCTCCATCACATAGCCCATGCCGCGCACGGTGACGATCAGCTTGGCATCGAAGTCGTCGTCGATCTTCGCGCGCAGGCGGCGGATCGCCACGTCGATCACGTTGGTGTCGCTGTCGAAGTTCATGTCCCATACCTGGGAGGCGATCAGCGACCGCGGCAACACTTCGCCACGGCGGCGCGCCAGCAGCTCCAGCAGGGTGTACTCCTTCTGGCTGAGGGAGATGCGCTGGCCGCCGCGTTCCACCCGGCGGCGCAGGGTATCCACCACCAGGTCGGCAATGACGATGCGTTCGGCCTGCGGCACGGCCTGGCCGCGACGCAGCAGGGTGCGCACGCGCGCCAGCAGCTCTGCGAAGGCGAATGGCTTGGCCAGGTAGTCGTCGGCGCCCAACTCAAGGCCCTGCACGCGGTCGGCGATGCTGCTGCGCGCGGTCAGGAACAGCACCGGCACCTGCCAGCCGGCCTCGCGCAGCCGCGACAGCACGTTCCAGCCATCCAGGCCGGGCAGCATCACGTCCAGGATGACCAGCTGGTACTCACCGCTGCCGGCCAGGTGCAGCCCGTCGACACCGTTGCAGGCGAGATCGACCACGTAGCCGGCCTCGATCAGGCCCTGGCGCAGGTAGTTGCCGGTCTTGGGTTCGTCTTCGACGATCAGCAGTTTCATGATGCGCCCATCATCGCAGCTTGGGCCCGTACCGGAACGGATCGGTCATGCCAGTGGGTCCAGCGTGCCAAGCACCGCGACGCAGGCCAGCACCAGCAGCGCCAGCACCGATTCGCAGGCCAGGCTGTGGCGGAGCGAGCGCAGCGGCCTGGGTTGCCAGCCGCCACGGATGGAGACCGCCAGCGCCGGCACCAGCCGCCAGCGATGCAGCGCGGCCAGGCCCAGCATGCCACCCACCAGTGCCAGCTTGAGCAGCAGCCAGCGTCCATGCGCGGCGCCGGTCAGGGTCTGTAAGGAACCGCCGAGATCGACATAGGTATAGGTGCCGGTCATCGCCAGCAGGGCGACGATGATCGTGCCGGGCAGGGCGAAGCCGTGGGCGGCCTGCCACAGCTCGCGGGTGCGTTCGCGCAGGCGCAGGCCCTGCGGACGCAGCGCCAGCTGCAGGATGGCGGCGATCGCGCCGACCCAGGCGCCGGCGGCCAGCAGGTGCACGATGCCGGCCACCAGCCGCAAGGTGCCACCGAATCCATCTCCGGCGGCGGCATGGCCGTTCCAGGACAGGCTGGCCAGGGCGATGGCGGACAACGCGAGCAGCGCCAGGCGGCGTAGGCCCCGCAGCGGCGTAACGGATGCCAGCAGGGGCAGCATTGCCAGCACCGCCACGGTGCGCAGCAGGCCGGCCTTACCCACCGGCGTGCCGGTGAGGAACCAGTGCGCCGTTGCTGGGTCGATGTCGGCTGCCGGGATGCCAAGCACGCCGGACAACCGGTTCACGGCATCGATGACGACCAGGATGAGCGCAACCACGGCGAGCGTCAGCGAGATGCTGCGCGGCAGTCCGGGGCGGACGAACAGCATCCGCCCGAACAGCAGCATCAGCACCAGGTACAGCGCCAGCCGCAGCGCATACGGCGAGAGCTCGGCCACGACGGCAGCCTTACTTCACCGTGAAACGGTACGTACCAGTGATCGGGTGGCTGTCCTGGCCGACCGCGCGCCATTGCAGTGCGTAGCTGCCGGCGGGCAGCGGCTTGGCGAAGCGCGCACGCAGCGTGTGCCCATCTTCGGAGAGGTCCTGCGCGGTGGTGGGCATGGCCATCTTCATGCGGCCATGGTCCATGCTCAGTTCGATGCGGGTGGCACGCGGCATCACCTTCTCACTGAACTGCAGCGTGATCTCGGTCGCCGGGGCCATGGTGGCGTCGGCGGCCGGCGTCGAGCGCACCAGGCTCGGATGGGCCAGCGCCAGCGGCGCAACCGCGAGGCCGGACAGGAGAAGCGCCAGGGAGGCGGAGCGGCGAAGGGAACGGGTCATGCGCGGGACACCTGTGGAAGACGTGGCGCACAGGGTGGAGGGCAGCGCCTTTCGCTGCCCTGACCCGAACATTACCGATCTGTAATGTTCCGTCCACGCACAGGTGGTGCCGGCCGCTGGCCGGCATCACAGTGCTGCCAACGGACCCTGCATGCGATGGAAACTGCCATCGGTGGCGGTGAACCAGGCCAGCGAACGCCCGCCGACGAAGTCATCGACATGCACGACCGTTGCGCCATCGGCTTCCTGCCACGAAATGGCATAGACCCCCCTCGCTGATCTGCTGCCACTCGCAGGTGGCTTCGCCCTGCGCACCGGCGTAGGCGCCGGAGACGATGGCGTACTGCACGTGGCGGCCATCGGCGCTGTAGACATTGTCGGCGGCCAGGCCGTCATAGCTGACGCGGAAGCGGTGGCCGGCGAACAACGGCAAGGCGGGAGCTGTGTTCATCGGATCGCCACCGGGTTGATGTTGACCTGGGTCGAGCCGACGTAAAGCGGCTGGCCGAGCACGAACAGGAATTCCCAGGCCTTGTCGCGCACCAGGGCACGGCTGTCGATCAGCTCCAGGTTGTAGATGCCGCGCTTGGCCAGCATGTACTGGTTGATCGGAAACTCCTCGGCACCGTTCGGGTTCGGGTAGACCTCCGAGGCCCAGGTGTCGCCACCGAAGGCGACGATGCCCTGGTCGGCCAGCCACTTCGCGGCCTCCATGCCGATACCCGGCTCCACTTCCAGGAACTGCGTGTTGTCCTTGCCGATCAGTTCCAGCCAACCGGTGTTGAACAGCACCACGTCGCCCTTGCGCAGGCTCAGTCCCTGCTTCTTCAGCACGGCCTGGATGTCTGCCACGGTGAACTCGGTGCCGCCGGGCACGATCGCCTTGCCGTAGTACGCGGTCATGTCCAGCACGACGCCGCGGGTGACCATCGGCGGCACCTTCTCGACGCCGAGCTTGCGCACGCCGTCCACGGTGACGAAGTCGGCGGCCTTGTTGCCGTTGTAGTAGACGTTGTCGATGCCGATATGGCCGATGCCGTTGAGCTGGGTACCAACGCCGGTCCAGGCGTTCACCAGTTCATCGTTGAAGGTGAACTTGTTGGGGCCCAGCGACTTGCCAGCCTGCTGGCCGACCTGCACGTTGTACAGGCGGAAGCTGCGGTGGCGGAACGCGGGCAGGTTCTTGTCCACCGGCACCGCCAGCGGATAGGTCTTGCCGGTCCTGACCAGCGAGACCGCGTGCTTGACCACGTCAGCGGTGAGCAGGTTGGCCGCGCCGATCTCGTCGTTGGCGCCGTAGGCAGAGGGATACCACTCCTCGGCGGTGGCCTGGAAGGACAGCGGCAGGGTGGCCAGCGCAAGCGCGGCCAGGGTCTTCATCTTCATGGCAAAGCTCCGGTAACTGTCAGGCCGTCGCGGCGGCGCCGGCATGGGCCGGGAAGTGCGGGAGCACGTACTCGGCGATTTCGTGGAAGGTTTCGGCCAACGGCCGTTCGTTGCGGCGGAACTGCAGGCCGATGTGGTCGACACCGGCCGCCTGCATGGCGTGCAGCTCGGCCAGCAGGGCGTTGCGGCCGCCACGCAGGCCGAAGCGCCAGCGCTGCAGGGGGGCATCGGCATCGTCCACCAGGTCCAGGTGGATGAAGCTGGCATACGGCTTGTTGCCGGCCACGGCGCGCCACGCCGCCACGCGTTGCGCATGGTCCTGCGGCGCGCCCGGGTAGGCCAGACAACCGTCCATGTGCTGGCCGATCCATGCCGGTTGCTGCTGGGCCAGGCCGGCCACGAACAACGGCAGGGCCGGGCCATCGGCGGGCAGCACGTCCAGGCCCTGCGGCAGGTGCGCGGCGGCGCCTTCGCGCAGCAATGCGATCTGCTCGCGGAAACGGCTGCCACGGCTGTCGAAGTCGCGGCCGAACAGCGGGTACTCCACCGGGCGGTCGCCACTGGCCACGCCCAGCAGCAGGCGGTCACCGCTCAGCCGCTGCACGCTGCGCGCCGACTTCAGGGTCAGCAATGGCTCACGGATCGGCAGCACCACCGCACCGGTGCCCAGCAGGATGTCATTGGTGATGCCGGCCAGGTAGCCGAGGTAACTGAAGACCTCGAACACCTGTGCGGCATCGCCGAAGGCCGGGTCGTACACCGGCACGTCGCGTACCCACAGCGCACGGAAGCCGAGGCGGTCGGCCAACCGTGCCAGTTCCGCATGGCGCTGCAGGTCCGGTTCACCGGGCAGGCGTCGTGCGGCGCGTCGTGCCTGTTCGCCCAGCGGCGTCCAGTCATTGTCCAGCGGTGCTTCGATGCCGATGCTGAAACCACCGGCCTGCAGCCGCGCCAACGCACTGCCCATGGCCAGGCTCCTCAGTCCCAGGCCGGGGCCAGGCCCGGCGGATCGACTTCGCGGCCGTTGCGGTCAAGTGCAGCGATCGCGGCCATGTCATCGGCATCCAGGTGCAGGTCCTGGGCGAGCAGGTTGCTGGCCAGGTTCTCGCGCTTGGTCGAGGACGGGATGACCGAGTAACCCAGTTGCAGTGCCCACGCCAGCGCGACCTGGGCCACGGTGGCCTGGTGCTTGTCGGCGATGGCGGCCAGCACCGGATCCTTCAGTACCTTGCCGTAGGCCAGGGTCATGTAGGAGGTCACGGTGATGCCCTGGTCCTGCAGGAAGGCGGTCAGTGCCGGGTTCTGCAGGTAGGGGCTCAGTTCGATCTGGTTGGTGGCGATCTGGCCGGCACCGACCACCTCGATGGCCTGCCGTGTCAGCTCGATGTTGAAGTTGGACACACCGATCTGGCGGGTCAGGCCCAGCGTCTTGGCTTCGGCCAGCGCGGTCATGTACTCGCGCAGTTCAACGCCATTGCCCGGCGCCGGCCAGTGGATCAGCAGCAGGTCGACGTAGTCGGTGCGCAGCTTCGCCAGGCTGTCGCGCAGGCTCGGGATCAGCTTGTCGGCGGCGTAGTTGTCCACCCAGATCTTGGTGGTCAGGAACAGCTGGTCGCGCGGAACGCCGGATTCGGCGATGGCCTGGCCGACTTCGGCTTCGTTGCCGTAGATCTGCGCGGTATCGACCGCACGGTAGCCAACCTCGAGGGCGTTGCGCACCGAGTCGATGACGGTCTGGCCGGTCAGGCGGAAGGTGCCGACGCCAAAGGAAGGAACGCTCATGATGGACTCCAGGGACTTCGTTGAGAGCCGGTGGGCTCGGGACAGGGCGAAGTGTGGGCGCTTTACATTTGTTGATTAAGCCGTGTATACGGGAAACGCTTTTGCGCCGAGGTAAAAAATGAAAACCACCCTGGATGAGCTGAAGGCCTTCGTGGCCGTGGTCGACAGTGGTTCGATCACGGCGGCGGCCGAGGCGCTGGAACTGACCATCTCCGCCACCAGCCGCACCCTGGCGCGGCTGGAGGACAAGCTGCAGACCACGCTGCTGCGACGGACCACGCGGCGGCTGGAACTGACCGAGGAAGGCGCGGCGTTCCTGGAGTACGCGCGTACGATCCTGGCCACGGTGGACGAGGCCGAGGAACAGATGGCCGCGCGGCGGCTGCAGCCGGTCGGGCGCCTGCGCGTGGACGCCGCCACGCCGTTCATGCTGCACGTGATCGTGCCGCTGCTTGAGGGGTTCCGTGAGCGCTACCCGCAGGTGGAGCTGGAGCTGAATTCCAATGAAGGCATCACCGACCTGATCGAGAAGCGCACCGACGTAGCATTCCGCATTGGTGTGCTGCGCGACTCGACCCTGCATGCGCGGCCGATCGGCCACAGCCGCATCCGGGTGGTGGCCAGCCCCGAATACCTGCGCCGCCACGGCACGCCCACGCGCGTGGAGCAGCTGCGCGAGCACGACCTGCTGGGCTTCACCCAGCCCAGTTCGTTGAACGAATGGCCGCTGCAGGATGCCGATGGTGGGCCTTTCGTGATCGAGCCGGCCATCGCTTCATCCAGTGGCGAGACACTGCGGCAGATGGCGGTAGCCGGGCTGGGCATCGCCTGCCTATCTGATTTCCTGACCCGCCAGGACCGGCGTGATGGCCGCCTGGTGCAGCTGTTCGCCAGGCAGACGCAGGAAGTGCGGCAGCCGATCAACGCGGTGTACTACCGCAACACGGCGCTGGCCGCGCGCATTACCTGTTTCGTCGACCACGTGACGCAGACGCTCGGCCAGCGTCCGTTTGACGAATAAGGAGGGGTAGAGCCGGCCGCTGGCCGGCTGCCGGGTCCCCGGCGCTGCCGACCCGCGGCCGGTGTCAGCGGGTGCGCAGCGCGCGCCGGTTGCCGATGTGCGCGCATGCCAGCAGCACGCCACCGCTGGCTGTCGCCACGCCATGCCAGAGCAGCGATTCCTTCAGCGGCAGATACAGCGAGGCCGACAGCAGCAGGATGGCGCCGGCGCAGGCCAGCCGCACCGGCCGCCAGCGCCCGTGCCGATGCACCCCGGCCGAGGTACTCGCCAAGGCCAGCGACGAGGCCAGCAGCGCGAACAGCCATTCCCAGCGCGACATCATCAACAGCAATGTCATCGCGCCATGGCCGGGATGCTGGAACGAGCGCAGCGCCATCATCGCTGCCGGCACGAAGGCCAGCAGCAGGGGCAGGGCGATGCAATGGGCGGCGCAGGCCAGGGACAGCCAGGCACCGGCAAGATCGAAGCGCGGGTGCCAGCGTGCCGAAGTTGGCGGCTGGGGCAGGGCCCTTGCGGGCGTCGTGGGGATGTGGTCCATAATGTTACATAGTAACAATTGGAGCCTCCCCCATGAAGCGTTCTGCTGCTCTTTTCCTGCTGCTGGCTGCCTGTGCCGCGCAGGCCCATGACATCCGCCAGCACGCACCGCACGTGCACGGCCAGGCGACCGTCGATGTTGCGCTTGACCAGCAGACGCTGGAATTCGCCCTGCAGGCCCCCGGCATCGGCATCCTCGATTACGAGCGACCGCCGGCCAATGCAGCCGAGCAGGCCGCGCTGGCACGGGCTACGACAGTGCTGAAGGGCGGCAGCTGGGTCACCTTGCCCACCGCTGCGGGCTGCCGTCTGGCCACCGGTAAAGCCGATGCAGAGGGCTTCGACGCGACGGCCGCCGCGCCGCCGCCGGGACAGCACCGGCACGCGGGGTTCAGCGCAACGCTGCAGTACCACTGTGCCAAACCTGCCGCGCTGCGCGCCATCGTCGTGCGCCTGCCCGTACTATTCCCCGGCCTGCACGAAGTCATCGTCAACAGCGCAACCGCCAATGGCCAGAACCGCAGCGTGCTGACGCCCGACAACCTGCGCGTGGTGCTGGCACCGTGAGCGCGGCACCGGTGATCTCGCTGGAAGACGTGCAGTTCGGCTACGGCATGCAGCGGGTGCTGGACATCCCGCGGTTATGGGTCGAGCAGGGCAGCAGCGTGTTGCTGCGCGGAATCAGCGGTGGCGGCAAAAGTACCCTGCTGGGCCTGCTGGCGGGAGTGCTGCTGCCCGGCAAGGGCCGTGTCGAAGTGGCCGGCCACGCGCTGCAGGCGATGCGCGGTGCCGCGCGGGACCGCTTCCGCGCCGACCACCTGGGCGTGATCTTCCAGCAGTTCAACCTGCTGCCGTTTCTCAGCGTGCGCGACAACATCGCGCTGGGCCTGCGCTTCTCGCGCCTGCGCAGCGCGCGCATCAGCGGCCCGCTGGATGCCGAGATCGCCCGCCTGCTGCAGGCCCTGCAGCTCAACCCTGAGCTTATGCAGCGGCCGGCGGGTACGCTCAGTGTCGGCCAGCAACAACGCGTGGCGGCAGCACGCGCCCTGATCGGTCGTCCGGCATTGCTGCTGGCCGATGAGCCCACCTCGGCGCTTGACCGCGACGCGGCGACCGCGTTCCTGAAGCTGATGTCCGCGCAGTGCCAGGCGGCCGGCACCACGGTGCTGGTGGTCAGCCATGACGACAGCCTGCAGCCCTTGTTCGACCGCACCATTTCACTGTCCGAGATCAACCAGGCAGGCGCCGGTCATGCTTGAGCTTGCCTGGGCCAGCCTGCGCAGCCGCGCGTTGAGTGTCGGACTGACCGTGCTGGTCATCACCCTCAGCGTGGTGCTGCTGCTGGGCGTCGAGCGTGTACGCACGCAGGCGCACGAGGGGTTTGCCAGCACCGTATCGGGCACCGACCTGATTGTCGGTGCGCGTTCGGGACCGGTGAACCTGCTGCTGTACTCGGTGTTCCATATCGGCGACCCGACCAACAACGTGTCCTGGCAGTCCTACCAGGAGCTTTCCGCATTGCCGCAGGTCAAGTGGTCGGTGCCGTTGTCGCTGGGCGATTCGTGGCGCGGCTACCGCGTGGTCGGCACCAGCGCTGGCTATTTCGAGCACTACCGCTACGGCGCCGGGCACGCGCTTGCGTTCGCGGACGGACGGCCGTTCGATGATCTGTACGACGCGGTAATCGGCGCGGAGGTGGCACGCGCGCAGAAGGTCGGCCTCGGCGATGAGATCGTGCTCGCGCACGGCACGGGCGCGGTCACGCTGGCCACGCATGCCGACAAGCCATTCCGTGTTGCCGGCATCCTGCAGCGCACCGGCACGCCGGTGGATTCGTCGCTGCTGGTTTCGCTGCCGGCGATCGAAGCGATCCATGTCGACTGGCGATCGGGCGTGCAGCTGCGCAGCCAGCGCGTCAGCGCCGAGCAGGCGCGCCACCTGGATCTGACCCCGACCAGCATCACCGCCTTCATGCTCGGCCTGAATACGCGCATCGCCTCGTTCTCGGTACAGCGCAGGATCAACGAGTATCCGGACGAGGCGATGCTGGCGATCCTGCCCGGCGTGACCCTGCAGCAGCTGTGGCAGTCACTGGGCACCGCCGAGCGGGCGTTGCAGCTGATCAGTGCGATGGTGGTACTGCTGGGCATGGTCTCGCTGGTGGCGCTGCTGGTCTCGACCCTGCAGGAGCGGCGGCGTGAGATGGCCATCCTGCGTGCCACCGGCGCGCGACCGGGTTACATCGCCGGCCTGCTGGTGGTGGAGGCGGTGGCGACCAGCGCGGCGGCCTGCGTGCTGGCGCTGGTGCTTCTGGTGGCCGCCAGCGTTGCCGGGCGCGGCTGGGCCCTGGCCACCTTCGGTCTGTCGATCACCCATGTCTGGCCGGACGGCCGCGAGCTGGCGTGGGTGGCAGGCGTGCTGGCGATCAGTGCGGTGGCTGGGCTGGTCCCGGCGTTGCTCGCTTACCGGCGCACCTTGGCCGATGGCCTTTCACCGGGAGGCTGAGCATGCGCTGGATGCTGTCGCTGCCGATGGTACTGGCCCTGGTTGCCTGCGAGCGGCCGGTGGATACCGGTGTGCAGGCCCTGCCACCCGCGCCGGTTGTCGACCGCGCTGACGCTACGGATGCGGCAGAGCAGGAGCTGGACTGGCTGCAGATGATGCCCAAGGACGAGCTGGCCGCGCTGGAACGCGGCGAGGGCCCGGAGGTCGAGCACAACGGCAACCGGCGCATGCCGCAGTTCGGCACCTTCCGCACCGTGGACACGGTGCTGCAGCGGCCAGTGCGCCTGCCGGGCTACGTGGTACCGCTGGCCAACGCGCAGGACGGGCGGCTGACCGAATTCCTGTTCGTGCCGTACTACGGCGCCTGCATCCACGTGCCACCACCGCCGCCGAACCAGATCGTGCACGTGGTGCTGCCGCGCCCGATCGACATGCCTGACATGTACTCGCCGTTCTTCCTGGCCGGCACTCTGCGTGCCGAACGGTTGGACGACGATCTGGCCGGTTCGGCCTACACCATGCGTGACGCACAGTTGAGGCCCTATGAACCGTAGTCACCTGTTGCTGGCGTTGGGATGCCTGTGGTTGGTGGGCTGTACGGCGCCTGGCGGCGATGCGGTGGGGGTCACGCCGCAGGACAAACCGGCGCCCTCCGCCACGGCCGAAGCCCCCATCGACCGTTGGGACGCGTTGCGACCCGACGAAGTGACCTACCAGCGACCGCCGCCGCAGATCGGCCTGTCACGCAATGGCATGGACGGCGTGGGTGGCCTGATTGACGACACTGGTTCGGGCACGCCGCCGGGGCAGGAAATCGACCATTCCAGCCCGGATCGCGCCAAGCAGTTCGGCTCTTCGCGAGTGGTCGATGCTGTCGATGGTCGCGCGGTGGATCTGGATGGCTACGTTGTGCCGCTCGGCACCAACGATGCAGGATTGGTGGATGAACTGCTGTTCGTACCGTTCTACGGGGCCTGCATCCATGTTCCACCGCCGCCGCCCAACCAGATCATCCACGTGACCCTGGCGACACCGATCGCGCTGGGCGATCTCTGGGATCCATACCGGCTTGCCGGCCGCCTGCAGGTGAAGCGTTTCGACGCGGACATCGCCAGCGCGTCCTACGATGCCGCTGCGGCCACGCTGACGGCGATCCGCAACTGATGCGCAGGCGATGGCTCATGGCTGCCGGGGTGCTGCTGAGCGCGGTGGTGCTGCTGTGGTGGCAGCGGCAGCGCGCACCCATCGCGCCGCCTGCGGTCGCGTTTCCGGCGCCGACGTCCAATGCCAGCCAGCGCATCGAACAGCGCCTGGGTGACGACCACGCATTCCGCAACGACGTGCTGTTCCTGCTTGCGGCAACAGTGCGCGACCGCTGCCAGCCAGCGCAGGCGGGACTGCTGGCGCGCATGGCCAATCGTGCATCGCTGCCGGTGCTGGCGGCAGTCAGCGCGGTGACCCGGCAGGATCCATCGCTGGACCGGCCGATCTACCAGTACATCCAGCACCGCGCCGATGTGACGCAGTGCGGGCAGCCGCTGCAGATGCCGTTGGCCGGTGGGCGCAGCATGGCGGTGGATATCGAACAGTACGCGCGCACGTTCCCGGACAGCTACTTCGACCCGCAACGCAGCAGCGAACCGCGGGATTTCGGTGGGCTGTCGCTGCAGCAGCGCGCCGGCAACGCCTGCAACAGCGTGGTGTACTCGGTGCTGCCGCTGGGTGGCACCGACTGGCGGTGCAGCAGCCTGCGCGCGAATGCCCGTGCGCGCGTGCGCGGCCTGTGCGAGGACGAACTGCGGCGCCAGCATGGTGACATTGGTGGCGAGCTGGACGCCGCCGTAGGGCAGGGGATGCAGGCGGCGGTGGTATCGGCGATCGCCGCGCTGCCGGAGGACTGCCGGTAATCGTTCACCAGTAGAGCGAGGCCATGCCTGGCTGGCGGTCCGACGAGCAGGCTGTCCGCTACAAAAGCTGAATCGGCTGGCTACCGAGGCCATAACTATACAGGACATCCGGTATAGTTATGGCTGTACTCCACCCCCACCAGGTCCTCCCATGGCTTTGTCCCAGCCCTTGGCCGGTGCTCCGGCCCTGTCGCGTGCCCGCCGCTGGGCACTGTTGTTTACCGTCGCCGCTGGCCTGCTGCTGGTTACGCTCGACAACTCCGTGCTCTACACCGCACTGCCGACGCTGACCGAGGAACTCTCGGCCAGTGCCGGACAGGCGCTGTGGATCATCAACGCCTATCCGCTGGTGATGGCCGGCCTGCTGCTGGGTGCGGGCACGCTGGGCGACCGCATCGGCCATCGCCGCATGTTCCTGATCGGCCTGGTGGTGTTCGGCGTCGCCTCGCTGGCAGCGGCGTTCGCCGACACCGCAGCGCAGCTGATTGCCGCACGTGCCTTCCTGGCGGTCGGTGCGGCAGCGATGATGCCGGCCACGTTGGCGCTGATCGGCCTGAGCTTCCACGAAGAGCGCGAACGCAACATCGCCATCGCGATCTGGGGTTCGGTGGCCATCGTCGGCGCGGCGCTCGGACCGATCATTGGCGGCTGGCTGCTGCAGCACTTCTGGTGGGGCTCGGTGTTCCTGATCAACGTGCCGGTGGTGGTGGTCGCGTTCGTGGCCACGCTGCTGTTGGCGCCGGAAGGCCAGCGCGACACCTCGCGGCCATGGGATCTTGTGTCCTCGGTGCTGGCATTGGCGGCACTGTCCGGCCTGGTGCTGGCGATCAAGTCGCTGATCGCTACGCCGCCGTCGTATGCGCTGGGCGCGGGCGCGCTGCTGTTGGCCGTCATCAGCGGCGCGGCGTTCGCGCGCCGCCAGCAACAGCTGCCGTACCCGCTGCTGGACTTCGCGATCTTCCGCAACCCGGCGTTCCTGGCCGGCACGCTGTCGGCGGTGTTCACCCTGTTCGCGATGGCCGGCCTGCAGCTGGTCACCACCCAGCGCTTCCAGCTGGTGGCAGGTTTCACGCCGCTGCAGGCCGGCCTGCTGGTCTCGGTGGCGGCACTGGGCAGCCTGCCCAGTGCGCTGCTGGGCGGCAGCATCCTGCATCGGGTGGGCCTGCGCCCGCTGATCTGTGGCGGCCTGGCCGCAGGTGCGCTGGGCGTAGGCGTGGTGGCGTTCGGCTTCCCGCACGGCCTTGGCTGGGTGGTGGCTGGTATGGCCATCACCGGCTTCGGCATGGGCTCGGCCATCTCGGTGGCATCCACCGCCATCCTCAACAATGTTCCGGCACACCGCGCGGGCATGGCCTCGTCGGTCGAAGAGGTGTCCTACGAATTCGGCGGCCTGCTGGCGGTGGCGATGCTGGGCAGCCTGAGCGCCGCGATGTACAGCGCCTTCTTGCCAGTCTCGGTGGACATGCCCGCGCTTGCCCGCGAAGGCTTCACCCAGGCGCTGCACGTGGCACGCGAGAGTGGGCATGGCGAGTGGTTCGCACTGGCTGCGGCCGCGTATGACCGTGGCTACCAGATCGTGCTGCTGGTGATCACGGCGGTGCTGGCGATGGGCGCGACGATCATCGCGCGCCTGCTGCGCGGCCGCGTTGGCAGCCGCGAAGGTGCGGCCGATCGCGTAAAATGAAGCGATGAGAACCAGCAAGCGCGACCGCATCCTCGACGCCGCCGTCAACGTGATCAATCGTGACGGCGTGCGTGCGGTGACCTTCGAGTCGGTGGCGGCCGAGGCCAAGCTGACCCGCGGCGGCCTGCTGTACCACTTCCCGTCGCGCGAGGCGCTGCTGCGCGGCATCGACGAGCACCTGGTGCAGGCCTGGGAGGCGTCGATGGAAACACTGCTGGGCAAGCGTGCGGATGAAGCGACGGCACTGGAGCGCTACCAGACCTTCGTGCGTGTCTCGGCGCAGAGTGCCACCCGTGCCGAACTGATGTTCATGCTGGAATCGGCCGACCCGGAGGCGGGCGAGCGTCCGTGGGGACCGGCGGTACGGCGCTGGGCACCATCCGCGCCGGAGGCCGGGAATGTCGATCCGACGACGCTCGACAATTTCGTGGCGCGCCTGGCCGCCGATGGCCTGTGGATCTACGAGGCGATGTACGAAGGCCAGCTGGACGAAGGCGTGCGCGCCCGTGTTGCCGAGCGCATCGCCGGGTTGTTGGCGAAGTCTGACGGGTCACCGCACTCGTAGCGTCGAGCCATGCTCGACCGCCTTCCGGTCAGGCCACGAAAATGCCGCTTCGGTAGAGTCGACTGTCAGTCGACTGCTCTTCGGTCAGGCCACGAAACCCCGCGCTTCGCGCGCTAGTCGACTGACAGTCGACTCTGCCCCTCGCGCGTCTGCCCAGCCTGCGCGGCGCTCGCGGCCAGCCACGCCCTGGGCGATGCCCCCAACCGCTTGCGGAACGCCTTCGACAGGGAGGCGGTATCGGCAAACCCCACCTCGATCGCCACCTGCTTGACCGCCACGCCTGCCCGCAGCTGCGCGCAGGCCAGGCTCAGCCGCCAGTCGAGCAGATAAGCGGCCGGCGTTGCCTGCATCACCTCCTTGAACACGGCCGCGAACGCGCTGCGCGACATGCCGGCAGTCGCAGCCATCCGCGGCAGCGTCCATTCGTCCTGCGGCGCCTGGTGCATCGCCACCAGCGTACGGGCCAGCCGCGCATCGGACAGCCCGCGCATCAGCCCATGGCTGACGCCCGCCGCATCCGGGTGGTCCACCACCCAGCGCAGGATCTGGATCAGCGCCACCTCGAACAGGCGGTTGGTCAGCAGCCGTGAGCCGCAGCGCTGGCGATCGGCCTCGGCGAACAGCAGGTGCAGGGTGTCATCCAGTTCGCCGATCGCCGCCAGCGGCACCACCATCACCGGTGGCAACGACTGCACGATCGGATTGCGCGCGCCGCCATCGAAGTCCAGCGTGGCGCAGGTGAAATCCGGGCCATCCAGCGGTGCGTTGAAGAACACATGGTGCAGCGGCTGCGGATACAGCAGCAGGCTGGGTGTGTTGATCTTCAACCGGGGCAGCGCAATATCGCCCCCGGGATGACGGACTTCCATTTCACCCTGGCGCAGGATGTGCAGGAAGGCACGACCGGGCTGCGGCTCGAAGACATGGCGCCCGCACAGCGGACCACTGTGGAACAGCGCGGCCTGCACCCGGAAGCGTTCCAGCAGGGAGGAGAGGCGGTCGGGTGCGGAAGTGTCGGCGGACACGTTCATGGATGAATGGACAACATGTGTGGTTTATTGCGCCTGATTCGTCCATGGAGTCTACCTAGGATGAGCGGGTCGTCCAATTCCGGGCGCTTTCCCAAGGAGATCCACCATGTCCCGTGTCCCCCTGATCGATGCCGCCAACACCACCGCCGACCGTCAGGCCCTGCTGGGCCAGGTCCACGCCGCCTTCGGCGCCACCCCGGCCATGTTCCGTGCCGTAGCCAACTCGCCGGCCGCGCTGCAGAGCATGTGGGGTTCGTTCGGCGCGCTGGGCGGCGGTCGCCTGTCGCCGCTGCTGGGCGAGCAGATCGCCGTGGCCATTGCCAACCGCAATGCCTGCGAGTACTGCCTGGCCGCGCACACCGCGCTGGGCCGCAAGGCCGGCGCCAGCGGCGAGCAGATGGCCGCCGCGCAGATCGGCCAGTCCAGCGATCCGGCTACCGCCGCTGCACTGGACTTCGCGCTGAAGGTGGTCGAGCAACGAGCGCAGATTGCCGATGGCGATGTGCAGGCGTTGCGTGCGGCTGGCTTCGATGATGAGCAGATCGTTGAGATCCTCGCCCACGTCGCGCTCAACCTGTTCACCAACTACATCAACGTAGCATTCGACGTCCCGGTGGACTTCCCGAAGGTCGCGCTGCGCTGAGATCTGGCCTGGCCCGGGTGGCAGTGGTCGCCCGGGCCGGTCTGATTGGAGCCGACCGGGTAGAGTCGACTGTCAGTCGACTATCGCGCGCAGCGCGGGGTTTTCGGGGGGGCTGAACGAAGAGCAGTCGACTGACAGTCGACTCTACAACGTAGCGTTTGACGTGCCGGTGGACTTCCCGAAGGTGGCGTTGCGCTGAGATTCGGTTCGGCCCGGGTGGCAGTGGTCGCCCGGGCCGGTCTGAATGGAGCCGACCGGGTAGAGTCGACTGTCAGTCGACTATCGCGCGCAGCGCGGGGTTTTCGGGGGGGGGCTGAACGAAGAGCAGTCGACTGACAGTCGACTCTACCCAGTCGACGACTACCCAGTCGATGCTACTTGTCGTCTGCCTGCAGCCGCTCGGGATGGGTATACACATTGAACCCGCTCTCCCGCGCGAACCCGACCAGGCACAGGCCGGCGCTGCGGGCCAGGTCGATCGCCAGCGCGGTCGGCGCCGAAACCGCCGCCAGCACGCTGGCTCCCGCACGCGCTGCCTTGCTCACCATTTCGTAGCTGGCCCGGCTGGAAATCACCAGCAGCCCACCCTCGATCGTGTGTTCATTGTGATGCAGGGCGCCGATCAGCTTGTCCAGTGCATTGTGGCGACCCACGTCCTCGCGTACCCAACCGATGCGCCCACTGGCGTCGGCCCAGGCCGCGGCGTGGACCGAACCGCTTGCCGCATTCATCGGCTGGTGCTGCGCCAAGGTCGCCACCGCCCGCTGCAGGGCGGTGGCGGAATAGCTGCGGCGTTCGCGGATCTGCGGCAGCGGTCGCAGCACTTCTTCCAGCTGGCGCGTGCCGCACAGGCCGCAGCCACCACGGCCGGGCAGCAGGCGCCCATTGGCGGGGTCCAGATCGGCACCGGGTGCCTCCTCGGCCACGGTCATCTGCAGTTCGATGCCTTCCAGCTGTGGGCGGATGTCGATCGACAGCAGCTGCGAGGGCGTAGCAATCAGTCCCTCGCTGAGCGAGAACCCAAGCGCAAAGTCCTCCAGGTCGCAGGGCGTGGCCATCATCACCGCGAAGGCGGCGTCGTTGTAACGCAGCGCCACCGGCACTTCCTCGGCCACCACGTCGACCAAGGGCTGTCGCCCCTCGCTGCGCCAGCGCTGCAACGGGCGCTGCGCCGTGCCGGCAGGCGGGGTGTGCGGTGGGGTCGAATCAGGCATGCAGCGCGTCCGGACAGGGGAGATGCGCAGGTGGTGGACCACCCACGCCATCGAGAATAGCGCAGTGGCCATGCGCTGACGCAGGTGTAACCGTTGTCATGGCAGGCTGCGCTGAAAACAGCGCGCACCCACTGGCGAAGCCGTGCAGGCCGTGTTTGACTGTGGGGCTGGCTGTGCGTTCGAAAGCGCCGCCGGACCGCGTTGTGCCCATTGTTGCTGCGTTCCTCCCGTCAGGTTCCCGAACATGTCCGAGCAGAAGCCGCCGCGTTACAAGCCCTACAACCAGCCCGCCGGTGGTTGGGGTGCCGCCGGAGCCACCGCCAAGGTGCTGCTGCAGCAGAGTGTGATCGGCAAGGGGTCGAAGGCGTTGCTGGCGATGAATCAGCCCGGTGGCTTCAAGTGCCCCAGCTGCGCCTTCCCCGATGCCGACGAACGCAAGAAGCTTGAGTTCTGCGAGAACGGCGCGAAGGCACTGGCCTGGGAAGCCACCCAGTTCCGTGCCGGTCGTGAGCTGTTCGCCCGGCATACCGTTACCGAGTTGATGGCGCAGACCGACTACTGGCTGGAGATGCAGGGCCGGTTGACCGAGCCGATGCGCTACGACGCGGCCACCGATCACTACGTGCCGTGCAGCTGGGACGATGCCTTCTCACTGATCGGCCGCCACCTGCAGGCGCTGGACAGCCCGCACCAGGCCGAGTTCTATACCTCCGGACGCACGCCCAACGAAGCGGCGTTCCTGTATTCGATCTTCGTGCGCGAGTTCGGCACCAATAATTTTCCGGACTGCTCGAACATGTGCCACGAGCCGACCAGCCGCGGCCTGCCGCCGGCCATCGGGGTGGGCAAGGGCACCATCGTGCTGCAGGATTTCGAGCACGCCGAGGCGATCTTCGTGATCGGCCAGAATACCGGCACCAATTCACCGCGGATGATGAGCAACCTGGTCGAGGCGCGCAAACGCGGCATTCCGATCGTGGCGGTCAACCCGATGCCCGAGCGCGCGCTGATCCGCTTCGCCGAGCCGCAGGACATGGTGCAGATGGCCACGTTCGGTTCGACCGAGATCACCAGCGAGTTCGTGCACATCCGCATCGGCGGCGACCTGGCCCTGATCAAGGGCATGATGAAGGTGATGTTCGAGCGCGAGGCGCAGGGTGAGCGTGTGCTCGACCATGCATTCCTCGCCGAACACACGGTGGGCCTCGAGGCGCTGCGCGAAGACGTGATGGCGCAGGACTGGGACGAGATCGTGCAGGTGTCCGGCATTTCGCAGGCGCAGATCCGTCGCTGTGCGGAGATCTACATCCGCTCCAATGCCACCGTGATCTGCTACGGCATGGGGCTGACCCAGCACCAGTACGGCTCGCGCCTGCTGCAGCAGGTCGCCAACCTGCTGTTGCTGCGTGGCAACTTCGGCAAGCCCGGTGCTGGCATCGGGCCGATCCGGGGCCATTCCAATGTGCAGGGCGACCGCACCGTCGGCATCGACGAGAAGCCCAAGCCGGCCTATCTCGACCGCGTGCAGCAGGTGTTCGGTTTCGACCCGCCGCGCGAGCATGGCCACCATGTGGTCGAATCCATCGAGGCGATGCTGGAGGGCAGTGCCAAGGTGTTCATCGGCCTGGGTGGCAACTTCATCCATGCGGTGCCCGATACGCCGCGCGCGTACGAGGCAATGCGTGGCCTGGACCTGACCGTGGGCATCGCCACCAAGCTCAACCGTGGGCACCTGGTTCATGGCCGCGATGCGCTGATCCTGCCGGTGGTGGCGCGCTCGGAGCGCATCGTCACGCCGGCCGGCGACCAGTTCGTCACCATCGAGGACGCGATGTCCAATGTGACCGCCTCGCGCGGCGTGCTCGAACCGGTCAGCGCCGATGTGTTGCCCGAGGTCGAGATCGTCTGCCGCATGGCGCTGGCCACGCTGCCCGACAGCAGGGTTGACTGGGCCAGCTGCATGCACGACTACGCATCCATCCGCGAGCTGATTGCTGCGGTGTATCCGGAGATCTACACCGGCTTCAACGAGCGCATCCAGCAGCCACACGGTTTCCATCTGGACATTCCGCCGCGCCGCCGGGTGTGGCCCACGCCGAATGGCAAGGCCAACATCCTGGTGATGCCTGGGCTGGACGTGGACGATCCCGTACATGATCCGGACATGCTGCGCTTGGCCACGGTGCGCTCGCACGATCAGTACAACACCACCATCTACAGCTACAACGACCGCTACCGCGGCGTGTACAACGATCGCATGGTGCTGTTCATGAACATCGAGGACCGGCTGGCACGCGGGCTGGAGAAGGAGGCGCTGGTCAGCCTGGAGACGATCAGCAGCGATGGCGTGCAGCGG
This sequence comes from Stenotrophomonas sp. PE591, assembly GCF_018320795.1. Classification (NCBI taxonomy): domain Bacteria; kingdom Pseudomonadati; phylum Pseudomonadota; class Gammaproteobacteria; order Lysobacterales; family Lysobacteraceae; genus Stenotrophomonas; species Stenotrophomonas sp. PE591. The sequence goes on along the minus strand of NZ_JAAOKO010000004.1, from coordinate 200,108 downwards.
CGCGTCGAGGGCCTGACGGTGCTGGACTACCCGATGCCGCGCGGCGCGCTGGCCGGCTACTACCCCGAACTGAACCCGTTGTTGCCGCTGGACTACTACGATCGGGTCAGCGGTACCCCAGCGGCCAAGTCGATCCCGGTGCGGATGAGTGCAATGGCGGCGGTCGCCTAGCAGTGAATGAATCCAGTCCTATGGGCCTTCGGCATGTGGGTTGGGTTCATCCAGAGCAAAGGAGCAACGGAAATAGTTGGCCGTATCCCGCCAAGCGCCAACGATCGGTTCCTGGATCTGCGCCAGCAGTTCACGGGCCTTGACGGGATCATTGGCCTGGCAGGCGAAGTACGCGAATGATTGCAGGTTCCATGGCGAGGGATAACGTGACAGCACGTCTTCGAAGCCGCGTTTCATGGTCGGCCAGTTCACTTTCGAATCGGTGAACAAACGGTCCTCGTACTCCCGCTGCGAGGCAACCCAGTAGATACGGGCGTACAGCATGTATTGGTCCTGCGGTGGGGCCGCGGCCATGACCCTGCGAGCATAGGCTTCCAGGCCAGCCGGATCGCCGCCCCACTTCGGAGCGAAATAGCGCACGGCAGCAAAGTAGAGCGGGAAGTAGCCCGGATAGCGCGCGATGCCTTCGTCATGCAATGCGAAAAAGCGGTCTGCATCCCAACTCTGTTCGATCGCCCGGTGTTCCATCGACTCGTACCAGTACGGGTCCGTGCTGGCGATGCCCTTGTATTTCAGCAGGTAGTCAACGGCCTGCTGCTGCAGCGCCTTGAACGGTGCCCAGTCCTCTTCCTTCACCGTATTTGCATAGCCGGGGCCGCGGATGCTCCAGCCTTGGCGGCTGAGCATCTCAGCCATGGCCAGGCGCGCCGACGGCGACCTGGGGTAGCGCGAGATCCACGCCTGCACGAGCTTCTCGCGACCCTGCCAGTAGGCCGGGTCACGGTTGCTCATGCTGAAGGCATAGCCGATGCCTACGTAGTACGCCGAAAGCTTCCAGACACCACTGCTGAAGTAGCGATCCGTATCCCGGTAACGACTGGCGAGTTGCTCCAGTCTGGCGAAATCCTGCTTCTCCAGCAGTTGCTGTGCCTGCCGGGAGACTTCAGCGCGTTCGCTTGCTTCATCTTCGCTTGGTTCTTTGGCGTGGGTGATGGTCGCGCACGACAACAGCAGCACCACAAGCAGTGTTCGCATGAATCCATTCATGAGGGGAACTCCGTGTCGGGGACAGGGGCAGGGGCGTGGCAAGGCAGGGTGGCACGATTGCCATCTCGCCATAGCAAGGGGCGTCGCGCAAGTCGACCGCGTGGTTGTCAAGCTGTCAGGGTCGTTGCCAGCCCACTGAGGGCGCCTGCATCGGCTATCATCGGCGTGTGAACCTGCCTGGCCTGCTGCTGCGTTGGATGTTGCTTGTCGCCCTGGTGCTGAATGCACCGGCGCTGGCGCTCGCTGCATCTTCGTACAGCGGGCCGTCCAGCCAGGAGCATTGCGCTGCACCGCACTCAGCCGCGATGGCTGCGGCCGGCTGCTGCGATGATGCGGCCCCGGCGGCCTGCCAGAGCGGTGAGTGCGAATGCCCGCCGGCCTGTCTTGGCATGCTGGCGACATTGAACGGAACACCGGCCTCGCCCTGGCGCGAGGCGCCTGTTCCGGCCAATACCCAGCAACGCGCACCGCCGCCGATACTCGATCCGTTGCGGCCCCCCATCGCGTGATTTCCTGCAGGCCTCACGCGCCTGCCGTAGCTGCTCGACTTCTTCTCGACTCTGCCCGCGCCTTCGATGCGCGGGCGGCGGGCTACGTTGCCCGCCTCTGCAAAGGAATCACTCAATGAACCGTACTCTCTCCCTCGGCCTGCTGCTGGGCACCGTGCTGGCCACCACCGCCTGCGCTCGTGCCGCCGAAGAATCCTCCGCGGCACCGGTCGCCAGCGAAGCACCGGCACCGGCCCAGGCCAGCCCGGCCAAGATCGATCCAGCCTTGCCGGTCGCCATCGTGCACAAGACCGCCAGCTGCGGTTGCTGCGGCATCTGGGTCGACCACCTGAAGGCCGCCGGCTTCCAGGTCGATGTGCGCGACACCGATGACATGAATCCAATCAAGGTCCGCTTGGGCGTGCCGGTCGGCAAGGCCTCCTGCCATACCGCCGAGATCGGCGGTTACGTGATCGAGGGTCACATCCCGGCCGAGGACATCAAGCGCCTGCTGGCCGAACGCCCGGCCGCGCGCGGGCTGGTGCTGCCCGGCATGCCGGCCGGTTCGCCGGGCATGGAAATGCCGGATGGCTACGTGCAGCCGTACACCGTCGAGCTGGTGCGCAACGATGGCATCACCGAACCGTTCGCCCAGCACGGGCAAGGTGGCTGACAGCCAGTGGTGGTGCCGGTCGGTCTGACCGGCACCTTTCCTCGCGGCCGACTTGCTCTTTGCAGAGTCGAGCCGTGCTCGACTGCTCTGCGGCTCCGTCGAGCAAGCTCGACGCTTCGGAATCAGCGGGTCCCGGCCGTTTCCCTGGCCAACTGCGCGTCGAACTTCTTCTCGGCCGCATCCGCGTAGGCGTTGCAGGTCAGTGCCTCGGCGCTGGCCTTGCTGCCGACGGCGTAGTTCCAGTTGCTGGCGCCCGGATGCGGGGTGAGCAGCAGATCGCAGGGCAGCGCCCGTACCGTTGCGAAGCTGCGCTTGTAGTCCTCGATCAAGCGCGGATAACGGGGATTGCCCTTCAGCTGGTAACCCGGTGCACTCAGGCTGTCGGCGTAGGCGATGCGCACCGGCTTCCCATCGCGGGTGTCGGTCCAGGTCCAGGCGGTGCTGCCCGGGGTGTGCCCCGGCATGAAGTGCGCGGTGAATGCGATGCCGCCCACCGTGACCACTTCGCCATCCATGATGATGCGGTCGGCGCTGGCCGGCGGATAGGTGATGCCGTCGCCAAAGTGCAGGTCGTTGCTGCCGCCGCGCGCCAGCAGCACCGCCGTTTCTGCATTGGCCGCCAAATGCGCGCCGGTGCGACGCTTGAGCTCGGCGACCGGGCCGGCGTGGTCGGCATGCGCATGGCTGAGCAGGATCAATCGCAGGTCCTGCGGGGCCACGCCGCGCAGCTTCATGTTGTCCAGCAGGTGACCGGCCATCTGTGGCATGCCGCCATCCAGCAGCACTGCGCCCTCGGCGGTCTGCACCAGCAGCGCGGTCAGGTCCTCGGTGCCGATCTGCCAGGTGTGGTCGGCAACCTGCAGCGGCGCTATCGGCTGCAGCCAGGACGCATCCACGGTATAGGCCCGCAGTTGTGGCAGCGGTGCCTCGGCGGCGCTGGCGTGGGCGGCAGGAAGAGCGACGGCCAGGGCGAAGGCGAGCAGGGTAGAACGCATGATTCACGTCCGCTTGAAGGAGGCCCAGAAACTAGCATGGGCCTCCTTCATCGCGTCTCGCATAGATTTCATGGCTCCCATAAGGACGCCATGGATCAGTACCGGTACTGCCATCCCAGCGTCAGCACCCGGCCGCGGCCGGAGAAATAGCTCGGGTTCGACGGCGTGGTCTGCGAGTAGTAGCTGATGTACTGCTTGTCCGCCAGGTTCTGCACGCCCAGCGTGAAGGCATGCTTGCCCAGCGTATAGCGCGCGACCAGATCCACGGTGGTGTAACCCTTGAACTCGGCCACCCGCGCGCCACGCAGGACGAAGTCGCGGTCGAAGGCATGGCTGGCCTGCAGTCGGGTGCTCAGCTGCGGCGTCCAGCTCTGTTCCCAGAACGCGGTCAGCCGGTTCGGTGCGATGTTGACGCCGGCCAGGTCGCTGTCGAGGCGACCGTCGATGTTGGCGTCGTAGCGGCCGTTGGCGCGTGCATAGCCCAGTCCGAGGTGGCTGTTGCCCAGCCGCAGGCGCAGGTTGCTTTCAAAGCCTTCCACGCGGGTGGCCTGGCGCTGCACCGCATAGGCATCGATACCCGGATCGTAGATCAGTACCGAACCCAGCTTGGATTCGGAGGTGTAGTAGGCAATGTCACCGCTGAAGCGGCCATCGTCGTACTCCAGGCCGATCTCGCGGTTGTCCGACACCACCGGTGACAGGTCGATGAGGCTGTCCACGCGCTGGCCGTCGCGGTTGATCGCGCGCAGCACGCGGCCGACGTCGGCCACGGTGTAGCCTTCCGAATACGAGGCATAGGCGTTGAGGCGATCGTTGATGTACCAGACCGCGCCGAAGTTGGGCAGGGTCTCGCTCATGGTCGGCTTGCCACCGGCCACCTTGCGTGCGCCGTAACGGGGCAGGGTGGTGTAGTCGCCTACTTCCAGCTCGCCCTTTTCGTAGCGCAGGCCGCCGGACAGCATCAGGTGATCGGTCGGCCACCAGTGCAGCTGCAGCAGCGGTGACAGGCTCTGGTAGGTGGTCTGCGGCACCCAGTTCATGCCACTGGCCAGCAGCACCTGGTGGGTGCGGTCGCGCAGGCCGTCCAGGCCCAAGGTCACGTCCAGCGTGGTGTCGGCGATGCGGCTCCAGCTCTGGGTCAGCTTGAAGCCGCGCTTGTCCGATTCGTTCTGGGTCTGGTCCCAGGCGGCATTGGCGCCGGTGTTGCCCCACGGGTCCCATTGGCTGGCACCGTAGCGGCCTTCGAAATCCACCGCGAAGGCCTGCGCCTGGAAACGGCCACCGAGCAGGTCGGCGGCGCTGTAGTCCAAGGTGAGCGAACGCGAGCGGTTCATCGGCGGATCGAGCGGCGTATCGCCGGGAACCGAAATGGTCGGGCGACCGGTCCGGTAGTCACCGTTGATGGCCAGGTAGTTGTCCAGCCCGCGCAGTTCGTAGCGGTTGGCCATGACCTGCAGGCGGTGGCCGTCGGCAATGTTCCAGCCCAGCTTGGCAAATACGTTCGATGAGGTCGAGTCCATCAGTTCGCCCTGCGCGTTGGTGCCGATCGATCGGCCCTCGCCGTCGTGGTACAGGCCCTGCTTCTCATAGGCCAGGCCAGCGACCAGGTCGAACTGCTCGCCGCGCACGCCCACCAGGGCCGAGCCGCGCTGGCCATTGTCGTCGTGGCGGCTGGGCACGGCAGCGCTGTAGCTGACATTGGTGTCGAGCAGGAACGCGCCCGGCTCATTGGGCGCACTGCGGGTGATGATGTTGACGATGCCGCCGGTACCGCCGATGCCCTGCAGCGCGTTGGCACCGTGGATGACCTCGATGCGTTCGATCATCGCCGGGTCGATGGTGTGCGAATCACGCGAGCCATCGCGCAGCGGCGTGGACTGCGGCACGCCGTCGACCATGTACAGGATGCCGCGGCCGCGCATGGTTTCGCCGTAGTTGGACATCTTCTCGCGCGCCGGGGCAAACGCCGGGATCTGCGACGACAGCACCCGCGACACATCCGAGCCCAATGCCAGCTGCTGGGCGATGTCCTCGCGGGTCAGCACCGTGATGGTATTGGGCATGGCGGTCTCGCCCTGCGGCATGCGCGCGGTCGAGGCCGAGACCGTGACGCGGGCCAGCGACGTCGTCGAGGCGGATGACGGCGCCGATGATGCGGCCCGGGCCGGGATGCGCGGCTTCGCCGGCGCTGGCGCGGCACTCACCACGAACACCCCTGGCGAACGTTCCTGCATCGCCAGGCCTTGGCCTGCCAGCAGCCGCTGCAGGGCCTCACGCGGGGTGTAGCGGCCATCAACAGCCGGGGCGCTGCGGCCGCTCACGCTGTCGGCGGCGAACAGCAGCTGGATGCCACTCTGCCGCGCCAGCGCAGTGAGCGAGGCCTGCAACGGGCCGGCCGGCAGGTGCAGCTCGACGGGCGCGGATGCAGCGGTCTGCGCCGTGGCGGGCAGGGCCGCACAGAGGCAGGCAGCGAGCAGGGTAGGGGCCAGCCGGCGCAGGGCGGCAGGCGGAACAGGGCGGGTCATGCGGGGGTCCTTCGGAAGGGTTCAAGCACTTGCCGGATGGGACGACGCGCAACCCACCCTCGGTGTGGCATTCAATCGCGGGCGCGCAGATGCAGGCTGCCATCGGAAGCGGTGTGCACCTGTACCGGCAGGATCTCGGGCAGCAGCGCGAGTACGGTTTCGGCGCGGTCGGCATCGAAGACGCCTGACACCTGCAGCGGCCCCAGTACCGGGTCGTCCAGCACGATGGGACGGTCGTGATAGCGCTGCAGGATGCGCAGCACCTCGGCCAACGGCATGCGGTCGAACTGCAGCCGCCCACGGGTCCAGTCGGCTCGATCCGGGTCCACCGCTTCCGGCGGAGACAACGATCCTGGCTGGGCCAGCACACGCTGCCCCGGCTTCAGGCGCTGCTCTGCGCCCCCGCCATCCACACGCACGCCCACCTCGCCGCGCCACAGGGTTACCTCGCTGAGGCTACCCTGCCGGTCAACGTCGAACACCGTGCCATAGTTGCGCACATGCACCGCCCCGGCCTCGACCTCGAACGGGCGCCAGGTCGAGTGCTGCACCTGGAAACGGGCCTGGCCCTGCACCAGCACCACCTGCCGCGATCGGATGTGCCTGCGAACCTGCAGATGGGTACCGGCGTCGAGCAGCAGATGGCTGCCATCGGGCAGGCGGATGCTGCGGCGTTCGCCCACCGCGCTCCGATAGTCGTGCACCTGCCATGCCGGGTCGGCAATGAACACGCCCGTGGCCGTGATCAGCAGCAGCGGCAGGACAATCTTCGCCGCACGTCCACCGCGACGACGCTGCAGCGCATCCGCGCTGGGCATGGGGAAGCGTTCCTTCAGGGCATCGCGATGCTGGTCCAGCACCTGGTCGGTGGTTGCGGGTTGGACCGGCGGTTGCGGTGGGGACGGCGGCGGTTGTGGGCTCATCGCAGGCCAGCCGACCGTTGGCAATCGGCCATGGCCAGGCGCAGGTGGCGCTCCACCGCCTTCTGGCCGATACCCATGCGGCGGGCAACCTCAGCCTGTGGCAGTTCGTGGATCTTGTGCAGGATGAAGACCTGCTGGCGGCGGCAGGGCATGCGTTCGATGGTGGCGCCCAATCGTTGCAGTGCCTGCTGTCCCTGCGCCTGCTGCTCAGGCCCGGGGCGCGGGCAGGCGTCATCGGGCAGCTCGGCACGCGCCTCCACCCAGTGCCGGCGCAGATCCTCGGCGCGGCAACGATCCACCGCCGTATCGTGCGCGATCCGCCGCAGCAGTGCGATGGGTTGCCGTGCATCGTAGGCGGCCGGGCGTTCCAGCAGGCGCACGCAGACATCGTGCACCACCTCACGAGCCAACCCCGGCGAGCGGAAACGGCGGCGCAGGTACTCCACCAGTTCCTCGTAATGGCGCACCAGCGAGGACACCAGCGGCAGCGCGGGAGGGGGTGGGGAAGGCAGCTGGGACATCCGGACCGGAAGCAAGGGCAAGGGGCGCGCGCGGGGGAGGGCATCCCTGCGCGATGACACAATACTAATGGGAACCGTTCGCGTTTGCCATGTGGGGCGCGGGTCGGGATTGTTCGTCGGAACTGGAAAGTGAAACCACGATCATCGTCTGGAGCGCAGAATCGGCCGCGGCTAGCCTGCAAGCAGGCTCAAGGAGATGGACCATGCACGTGCTTCTGGTGATGGTGGGTGGGGTGTTGTTGTTGGGGGTATTCCTGCTGTTCGGGCGGCTGTGGAGCGTAGGCCAGTCGCAGCTGCCCACGGCCCTGCTCGCGTTCATCGCCACCTGGCTGCTGGTGACGCTTGCCAACATGTGGGTGGGCGTGAGCAAGGCCGGCTACGCCGTGCGGGAGGAACTGCCGATCCTGCTGCTGGTGTTCGCGGTGCCGGCCCTGCTGGCTGGACTGCTGTACTGGCGCCTGGCGCGCTGAAGGACGGCCATGAGCACACGACTGAGACTGCCTGCCCTGCGCCAGCGCGATGGGCACCACGCCCGCGTGACCTACGAAGAGCTGTTCTTTGATCTGGTCTACGTCTTTGCGGTTACCCAGCTCAGCCACCATCTGCTGCATCACCTGGACCTGGTCGGGGTGATGCAGACGCTGGTGCTGTGGTTCGCGGTCTGGCTGGGCTGGCAGTACGCCTGCTGGGTCAGCAACTGGTTCGATCCCGAGGCGCCACGCATCCGCAGCCTGCTGTTCGTCACCATGTTGCTGGCGCTGCTGATGTCCTCGTCCATTCCCGAGGCCTTCGCTGAACGCGCCTGGGTCTTCGCGGGGGCGTACGCCACCATGCAGGTCGGGCGCACGGTATTCGTGCTGCTGGAGGTCGGTCGCAGCCATCCGTTGGCGCCCAATTTCCGACGCATGCTGGCGTGGGTGAGCGTGTCGGCCTGCTTCTGGCTGGCGGGCGCCGCCGCCGAGGGCAACCTGCGCCTGGCGTTGTGGGCGGTGGCGGTGGCCTGCGAATACATCTCGCCGATGTTCGGTTTCGCGTTTCCGGGCCTGGGCCGGTCGCACACCCGCGAGTGGACCATCGAAGGCGGGCACCTGGCCGAGCGTTGCCAGCTGTTCGTCATCGTCGCACTCGGCGAGACGCTGCTGGCTACCGGTGGCGTGCTCAGCGAGGTCGAGCAGTGGAGTGCTGCGGTGGTGTCTGCGGTGCTCGCCACCTTCGCCGGCACCATCGCCATGTGGTGGCTGTATTTCGGCATCTCAAGCCGAGACGCCACCGCGGCGATCACCCATTCCGAGGACCCCGGGCGGATGGGCGCCAATTTCCACTACGTGCATGCGTTGCTGATCGCCGGCATCATCGCCACCGCGGTGGGCAACGACCTGGTGATGGATCACCCGGAAGCGGCGGTGACGCCGGTCTATGCAACGGTGCTGGTCGCCGGGCCGTTGATCTACCTGCTTGGCAGCGCCCTCTACAAGCGCGTTGTGTACGGGCGCGCCCCGTATTCGCATCTGTTCGGTGCCGTGGCGCTGGTCGTGTTGGGCGTGGTCTTGCCGCACACCCATCTGCTGGCCGCTGGCTGGCTGACCAGTGCGGTGCTGCTGGCCGTGGGCTTGATGGATACGCAGTTGAAGCGTCGCCTGAAGCGGGCGTGATCCGTTGCGTCAGCAAAGCGCTCCAGCCGCCATCGAACGCAAGCGCTGAGCAGTCGATTGACACTCGACTTCAGCACCGCTGCACAAGAAATGCTGGCAGGCTAGGCCAGCGCGGCGGCCATCGCTGCAAGCTTGCCCACCGTGTTCATGTTGCGGGCAGTGCCTTGCTGGGCATAGGACATCCGCAGGCGCGAGTCGGCCATGCCGGCACCGTAATGAACGAAGATCTCGCGCGTGCCGAGTGCAAGCTGTTCATCACTCCGGCCGGTCACGCCGTCCAACGGATCGGCGGGGAGGCTGGCATCGAGGAACAATGCCACCACACGGTTACCGGCGGCCTGCGGAAACGGATTGCGCGCCACCACGTCGGCGATCTCGCTGGCCGATCGCACCAGCACGCCTACCGGCTTGCCGGCGTAGGCCTGCAGGCGTCGGGCGAGGGCCTCCCGCACGGCGGCTTCATCAAGCCCGCTGCGGAATACCGCGTTGCCACTGGCGATGTAGGTGCGGGTGTCGGAAAAGCCGGCGTCCTTGCACATTGCCACCAGTTCGCGCATCGGCAGCTTGCCGGTGCCGCCGACGTTGACCGCGCGCAGCAATGCGACGTACGCGTTCATGCCGTGCCCGTCTGCAGGCGGTCATACATCCGCACCAGATCGACCAGGGTGCGCGCGCCCATCTTGCGCATCACCTGCGCGCGGCGCACCTTCACCGTGATCTCGCTGACCCCGAGGTCGCTGGCAATCTGCTTGTTGAGCCGGCCGCGTACCACGCCATCGACCACCTCGCGCTCGCCGGCGTTGAGGGTGTCCCAGCGCAGTTGCAGTGCGCCGAGTGCCTCGCCGTCGCGGCGGCGCTGGCGGTCGATCTCGATGCCCTTGTGGATGGCATCGAGCAGCTCCTGGTCACGGAAGGGCTTGGTCAGGAACTCGATGGCACCGTCCTTGATCGCGTTGACGCCCATCGCAATGTCGCCGTGGCCGGTGATGAACACCACCGGCAGCTGCAGGCCGTGGCTGCCCATGGTGCGATGGAATTCGAGGCCGCTCTGGCCGGGCATGCGCACGTCCAGCACCAGGCACGCTGGCGCGTCTTCCAGGTCGTGTTCGAGGAAGGCCTGGGTGGAGGCGAAGGCCCGCACCTGCAGGCCCATCGAGGCCAGCAGGTCTTCCAGTGCGGCGCGCACCGACGGATCGTCGTCGACCACGTAGACGATGGGCGCTGGGTCGATGGCTGGGGCAGCGGGCTTACGCATGTTGAACGTCCGAGGCGATGGGCAGGTCGAACACGAAGCAGGCACCGCCGCCTGCCGGTCGTTCGGCGCGGATCTGGCCGTCATTGGCTTCGATCATCGAACGGCTCAGGCTGAGGCCCAGTCCCAGCCCATGTGACTTGGTGGTCCAGAATGCATCGAATACACGCTCGGGATGATCGGCGGGCAGGCCCACGCCCCGGTCGCGCACGCTGAGACTGACCTGCTGGCCGTCACGCCGGGTCAGTAGTGACAGGCGACGGTCGGCAGTGGGCACCGCTTCCATTGCATCCACTGCATTGAGGATCAGGTTGCCGATCACCTGCTGCACCTGCACGCGGTCGGCGTGTACCGGCGGCAGGTCGGCGTCCAGCAGCAGCGCCACGGCCACGCCGTGCTGGTCCAGCTCGCTGCGCGACAGCGCCAGCATTTCCTCCACCGCCTGGTTCAGGTCGAAGGCGCGTCGTTCCGGTGCCGCGCCCTGGGTCAGGCCGCGGATGCGGGCGATCACGTCACCGGCGCGGTGCGCGTCGGCCAAGATGCGGGCCACGGTCTGCCGGGCCTTGTCCACGTTCGGCGGGTCCTGTGCCAGCCAGCGCTGGCAGGCTTCGGCGCTGCTGGCGATGGCGGCCAGTGGCTGGTTGACTTCATGGGCGATGGAGGTGGTGAGCTCGCCTACGGTGGAGGCGCGTGCCACCCTCAGCAGGCGGCCCTGCGCTTCCTGCACGGCGGCCTTGGCCGCTTCCATGTTCAGGGCGAGATAGGTGGTGATGCCGATCACCAGCATGCCGATGACCGAATTGACCAGGCCGATGCGGTAGGTGCCGAAGCGGGTCAGGAAGAAGCTCAACCCGGTCAGCGCGATGCAGGCGATGGCCAGGGTGATGAGCCCGCGCGCACCCAGCACGCGCGACGCCGCGAGGATGACCGCTGCGTAGAAGCAGGCAGCGGCAACCGCGTAATCGGTGACGGTGTCGATCAGGAAGATCGCCGCCATCACGACGATCAGGGCCAGCAGCACCAGCGGGCGGCGGGGCGACAGCGATGGCATCGGGGAGCTCCCTGGCGTGGGGGAAAAGGATAGCAAAGCCGGCATTGGTGGATGCCGACCTGGGTCGGCGTGCTCTTGTGCTGTGGGTGCCGGCTCCTGGTAGGTGCCGACCGTTGGTCGGCACAGCAATTGAATGGCGGGGGCGATGAGGGTTTGTGCCGACCAACGGTCGGCACCCACCAAAGCGATGCACGGTGCGTCCGGGGATCATGGGGTTGCCGGCCAGCGGCCGGCACTACTCCTCCAGGCTGGCGTTCCAGAAGCCCTGCAGCACACCGGGCGTGGTCGCCAGGGTGGCCAGCACGGCATCGAGCTCACCGGCATCCACCGTGGTGGCATACAGCACCGCTTCGATCTCCACGTCGCGCTCGCCGAACGGGCGCTGGTCCACCGCGCGCACCGGGTAATGCGCCTGCTCAAGCAGCAGCAACAGCTGGTCCAGCACCTCGGCCTGCTGCTCGCGCTGGCAGACCACGTTGATCGCATAGGTCGCCTCGCTGAACGCTTCCGGCAGCGGCTGCCGCTGGATGCGGTTCACCACCGGCCGCAGCAGGGTATTGGCGGCCAGCACGAACACCGCTGCCAACACCGCCTCCGGCAGCAGCTTGATGCCGGCACAGGCGCCCACCGCCGCCGATCCCCACAGGGTGGCGGCGGTGTTCAGGCCGGACACCTGCGCGCCGTCCTTCATGATCGCGCCGGCGCCGAGAAAGCCGACGCCGGAGATCACGTACGCAACCACATGCAGCGGCGAGGGTGGTCCGCCGTACAGATCATGGAAGCGCACGGCCAGATCGACGAACACTGCCGCCCCCACCGCCACCAGCGTGTTGGTACGCAGGCCGGCGGTGCGTTGGCGCAGCTGCCGTTCCAGGCCAATGACCGTGCCCAGCACGAACGCCACCGACAGGCTGATCAGCGAGCTGAGCGTGGCCCCGGCGTTGAACGCCGGCAGGTTCGGATTGATGTCCATTGTGTTTCTCCCTGGACAAAGCGGCGGGCGCCTACTGCCAGCCGTAGCGACGGATGTAGAACTTCTTCAGCGCGGTGGTCAGCACCGCATAGCCGAACAGGATCGCCACCAGGAACGGCCAGTAGCCAGCCGGAAGCGCCTGCAGCTTGAAGTAGCCGGCCAGCGGGCTCATCGGCAGGGCCACGCCGATTGCCATGATCAGGCCGGTCATCAGCAGCAGTGGCGGCGCGGCGATGCTCTGCAGGAACGGTACCTTCGGCGTGCGGATCATGTGCACGATCAGGGTCTGGGTCAGCAGGCCGACCACGAACCAGCCGGACTGGAACAGGCCCTGGTCGGCCGGCGTGCGTGCATCGAACACGTACCACATCAGCGCGAAGCAGCTCAGGTCGAAGATCGAGCTGATCGGCCCGAAGAACACCATGAAGCGGCCGATGTCCCCCGGGTTCCACTTCAGCGGCTTGCGTACCAGCTCCTCGTCCACGTTGTCGAACGGAATAGCGATCTGCGAGATGTCGTACAGCAGGTTCTGCACCAGCAGCTGCAGGGGCAGCATAGGCAGGAACGGCAGGAAGGCCGAGGCCACCAGTACCGAGAACACGTTGCCGAAGTTGGAGCTGGCGGTCATGCGGATGTACTTCAGCATGTTGTTGAACGTGCGCCGGCCCTGGATGACGCCTTCCTCCAGCACCATCAGGTTCTTTTCCAGCAGGATGATGTCGGCGGCCTCCTTGGCGATGTCCACCGCACTGTCCACGCTGATGCCGATATCGGCTGCGCGCAGCGCCGGCGCATCGTTGATGCCGTCACCGAGGAAGCCGACCACCTTGCCCTGCGCGCGCAGCTCGCGCACCAGTCGCTCCTTGTGCAGCGGCGTCAGCCGGGCAAATACGCGATGGTGGTGCAGCGCCCGCGACAGCGCGCCGTCGTCCATGCGCTCGATCTGCGGGCCGGTCAGGATGGTGTCGGCGTCCAGCCCTACCTGTGCGCAGACACGGGCGGTCACCAGTTCGTTGTCGCCAGTGAAGACCTTGACCTCGACACCGTGTGCGGCCAGCGCCTGCAGCGCCTGCGCAGCCGACTCCTTCGGCGGGTCCAGGAAGGCCACGTAGCCAACCAGGGTCAGGCCGCATTCGTCGGCCTGCGAATAGGTGGTCTGGCTGGCAGCGGTCTCCTTCATCGCCACCGCCACCACGCGCAGGCCCTGCTCGTTCAGTTCCTCGGTGGTCTGCCGCACGCGGGCCAGGCGCTGCTCGTCCAGCGGCATGTCCTGGCCGTTCTCGCGCACGGTGCTGCACACCGCCAGCATCTCCTCTACCGCCCCCTTGCAGATCAGCTCGTGGTGGTCCTCGCGCTCGGACACCACCACCGACATGCGGCGGCGCTCGAAATCGAACGGGATCTCATCCACCTTGTGGTAGTCCTGCGACAGCCGCAGCGAACTCTGCAGCTCCACGTGCTCCAGCACCGCGCGGTCCAGCAGGTTGATCAGCCCGGTCTGGAAGTGGCTGTTGAGATAGGCGAACTTCAGCACGTCTTCCGAATCGTGGCCGAACACATCGGTGTGACGCTCCAGTGCGATCCTATCCTGGGTGAGGGTGCCGGTCTTGTCGGTGCACAGCACTTCCATGGCGCCGAAGTTCTGGATCGCATCGAGGCGCTTGACGATCACCTTGCGCCGCGACAGCAGCACCGCGCCCTTGGCCAGGGTGGAGGTGACGATCATCGGCAGCATTTCCGGCGTCAGGCCCACCGCCACCGACAGCGCGAACAGGAACGCCTCGGTCCAGTCACCCTTGGTCCAGCCGTTGATCAGCAGCACGAACGGCACCATCACCAGCGCGAAGCGGATCAGCAGCCAGCTGACACTATTGACGCCGGCCTGGAATGCGGTCGGCGCACGATCGGTGGCCGTGCTGCGCTGGGCCAACGTGCCGAAGTAGGTGCGGTTGCCGGTGGCCAGCACCACGGCGGTGGCCGTGCCGGACACCACATTGGTGCCCATGAACAGCAGGTTGTGCTGTTCCAGCAGGCCGGCCAGGCCATCGCCCGGGTGCGCGAACTTTTCTACCGGCAGCGACTCGCCGGTCATCGCCGCCTGCGCCACGAACAGGTCCTTGGCGGTCAGTACGCGGCAATCGGCCGGAATCATGTCGCCGGCCGACAGCACGATGTGGTCGCCGGGCACCAGCTCACGGATCGGCAGGTCCAGCAGGCGAGCGGGGCGACGGCTGTGCAGGTGCGCGCCGAAGTACTGGTCGGCCACATCGGCGGCCTCGGTACCGGGATTGCGGCGCAGCACGCGCGCGGTATTGCCGACCAACGCCTTCAGCCGCTCGGCTGCACGGTTCGAACGCCCCTCCTGCACGAAGCGGATCAGCGTGGACAGCAGCACCATCGCACCGATCACCACGGTGGCCTTGATGTCCTCGGTTAGCCAGGACACCGCCGCCAGCACGGTCAGCAGCAGGTTGAACGGGTTGCGATAGCACTGCCACAGATGGCGCCACCACGGCAGCGGCCTTTCGTGATCCACCTCGTTGGGGCCGAGCATGACCAGTCTCTCCTCGGCCTCATGCGGGCTGAGGCCATCGGCATGCGACTCCAGTGTGGCCAGCAGCTCGGCTTCCTCCTGCTGGGCGAGGGTAACCAAGCCGGTGGTGAGCGCGAACGGCGCGGCCTCGGCGCTGCCCGGACCGAAGCCGGCTTCGGGCATCGCACGGCGGCGGAACAGGTTGCCTGCGCGACGGCTGCGCAGGAAGGCGTTGAACCAGGCGTTGAGCAGGCTCATGGGACGCTCCTCGAATGTCAGAGCCGGCCGCAGCCGGAACACGAACGGAATGGGTGAGACAGTTCAGGCGTGGCGCATGGCCAGCACCGCCGGCGACCACGGCTGCATGTGCAGGCGCTGGCTGCCGCCGATGCATAGCGGCTTCATGGCATCGCGCAGGGGATAGGGCAGGTGGCGAAGCACGGTGATGCGCTCGCTGATCGGCAGCAGCGACAGCGCGTCGGCCACCACGCGCGGCGAACCGAGCGACAGCGAACGGGCGAACATGACCGGGCCGTGCTGCAGCAGCTGGCTGCGCAGGGCGGCAACATCGCGCTCGCCGATCAGGCGGCGCAGGGTGATGTAGAGGATCTTGTAGGACATGGGGGCGATCTCCAGGCAAGCGGCGCCTGGCGGTCCCCCGTCACTCAGGCAGGCAGGGACCGGCGGGCAGGCGCCAGGAACAGGCGGATTGTGGGCATCGGGGGCGCGGTGCGCCCGGCAGGGTCGGGGTCCATCTGCGTCTCCATGAGGGGAGGGTGCCGGCCAGGGTTGCCCTGGCCAGTGCCGCTATTGTCCGCCCCTGAATGGGGCTGGCCTAGAGGCTCGTGGGTTAGCTGGGCTATACCTTGGTATAGCTGGGTGGTGTGACTGGCACCTGATACCCGGCCCCGTAGAGTCGACTGTGAGTCGACTATCGCGCGCAGCGCGGGCCTCGAAGCAGTGTCGCCAACAGCAGTCGACTAACCGTCGACGCTACTACCCTCGCACGGTGGGATGCCGGCCAGCGGCCGGCACTACCCACCTGTTCAGAAGCGGTCGGCAAAGGCATCTGTCGCGCGCACGAGCGCGTCGACCGTGGCCGGCTCGTTGGCGCTGTGGCCGGAGGTCACCATCTCCAGGCGCGCTTCCGGCCACGCCTTGGCCAGGTCCCACGCGCTGCGCGGCGGACAGATGATGTCGTAGCGTCCCTGCACGATCACGCCGGGCAGGTGGCGGATGCGATCAATGTTGCGCAGCAGCTGGTCCGGTTCCAGGAAGATGCCGTTGCGGAAGTAGTGCGCTTCAATACGGGCCTTGGCCAGCGTATCCAGCGGATCATCGGTGGATTGCGCATCCACGTCGTGCTGCAGGGTGGCGGCGTTGTCTTCCCAGCCCAGCCAGGCCTGCGCGGCTTCGATGCGGGTTGCCTCATCCGGGCCATCCATGCGCGTCCAGTAGGCCGCAATCATGTCGCCACGTTCGGCGTGCGGAATATAGGCCTGATAGCGGTCCCAGCGCTCCGGGAAGATCCAGCGCGCACCCCCATCGGCCTCGGCGAACCAGCGGTTCTCCATTTCGCGGCCGAGGAACACGCCACGCACGATCAGGCCGGTGGCGCGCTCGGGATGCGCCTGCGCGTAGGCCAGTGACAGGGTCGAACCCCAGGAGCCGCCATAGACCAGCCAGCGTTCGATGCCCAGATGCTCACGCACCTTCTCGATGTCGGCCACCAGGTCCTGCGTGGTGTTGTCGCGCAGTTCGCCGAACGGCGTGGAGCGGCCGCTGCCGCGCTGGTCGATCAACACGATGCGGTAGCGCGCCGGGTCGAAGAAGCGCCGATGGGTCGGCGAGATACCGGCGCCCGGGCCACCGTGCAGGTACACCACCGGAATGCCCTCCGGCGTGCCGCACTCTTCGATATGAAGCGTGTGCAGATCGCTCACCGACAGGGTGAATTCGCGGTAGGGCTCGATGGCCGGGTACAGGGTGCGCATGGCGGGTGTCTCACAAGCAGGGGCGGCCAGCATAGCGCCGCCACCTGCGGCTTGCAGCCGTGGCCTCCTGCGTGGCGCTGGAAATGCGCTGGCCGATGCGCATAAGCTTCCGCGATGCAAGCGACCACGACCGGGACGTCCACGTTCAACCTCACCCTCGGCAGCGGCGCGCGCGAGCTGCTGAAGTGGATCGCGCTGCTGGCCATGACCGGCGACCACGTGGCCAAGGTGGTCTTCGGCGGCTACGTGCCGGTGGTCAGCGAACTGGGGCGTATCGCCTTCCCGCTGTTCGCGCTGGTGATGGCCTGCAACCTGGCCCAGCCGGGCGCCGACCTGCGCAAATCGATTCGCCGGCTCGCGCTATGGGGGCTGATCGCGCAGCCATTGCACGCACTGGCGTTCGGTTCCTGGCTGCCGCTCAACATCCTGCTCACCTTCACCCTGGCGGTGGTGGCCGTGCATGCGCTTGCGAACAATCGGCCTGTGCTGCTGTTGCTGGCTGCCGGCGTGCTGCCGATGTTCGTGGACTACCAGTGGGCCGGTGTTGGCGCCGTGCTGCTGGCCTGGATCGCGTTCCGGCATCGGGCGTGGTGGATGTTGCTGGTTGGGCTTGCAGCGGTGTGCGGGGTCAACCACAACGGCTGGGCAGTGCTGGCTGTTCCGGTGGTCGCGCTGGCGACGCGGGTGCCGTGGCAACTGCCGCGCTGGCGCTGGGTGTTCTATGGGTACTACGTGGGGCATCTGGCGGTGCTGGTGGTGGTGGCGCGCGTGCTTTCGTGATCAGTGCGTGCGTGGTCGTGCCTTGTGTCGGTAGATCCACGCCAGGCGTGGATCCCGTTGACAGTTTGTCGTCCGGCTCAGAAATCCATCGTCGCAGAGAGCAACACCGTCCTCGGCGCACCCAGCGCCAGGCTTGAAAGCAACGGCATGCCCCAGTACGCCTTGTTGGTCACGTTGTTCACGCTGGCCCGCAGCGCAAGCGGTCGACCCGCCACGGTGGTGCTGTAGCGCGCGCCCACGTCGAACAACGTACGCCCCGGCACCGACAGGCTATTGTCGGCACTGATGTACTGCTTCGACATCGCCGTGGCATTGCCGGTCAAGGTGAGGCCCTGCAAGGTCGGCACATCCCATTCCACGCCCAGCTTGGCCTGCCGCTGCGCCACGGCGGTGGCGATGCGTCCTTCATTCACGCCGCCGGCCGTGCGGGTCAGCTTCGGCTGCACATAGGCCACGCCACCGAGCAGGCGCACGCCGTCCATCGGTGCACCGAAGAAGCCCCATTCCACGCCGCGGTTACGTTGTTCGCCACCAAACGAGAAGATATTCGTGACCGGATCGGTGTAGCTGCTCGGTCGCTTGATCTCGTACACGCTGAAGGTGTGCGCGAAGCTGCCCAGGTCCAGCTTCAGGCCCAGCTCCTTCTGCTTGGTGCGGAACGGTGCGAACACATCGCCGGCGTTGGCTGCGGTCATCGGCGCGGTGGCACCCTGGCTGAGGCCTTCGACGTAGTTGGTGTAGAGGGAGAGCGTGTCGGTGGCTTTCACCAGCAGGGCTGCTGCCGGGGTGGTGGCGCTCTCGTCGTAGCGCGAGGTGCGTGCACCGGTAGCGACGCTGAAGGTCTCGCTGACCACCTGCTGGCGACGCACACCCAGCGTCAACTGCACGCGCTCATCGGCGAAGGAGAGGCTGTCGGCGACGCCGATGCTGTCCAGCTTCAGCTCGGTATGCGAGATGTGCGGTGCCACGAACGGCGCGGCCGGGCCCCACACCGGGTTGTACAGATTGGTGGTCCAGTCCCAGCCGGGCACGCTGCGCCGGCCGTAGTCGTTCTGGGTGTGCTGGTAATGGGTCACGTTGGCGGCCCACTGGTGGCCGACGCTGCCGGTGTGGAACGAACCGCGCAGGCCGGCATCTCCGGACTGCTTCTTGATGTCGAAGGCGAGCTGGCCGATAACCGTGGTGAAGTCGCCGGCTGGATTGAGGATCTGTGCGCTGATCGAGCCGTTGTAGCGGTAGTCGGTCTTGGTGGTGCCGTAGGCCAGGTAGGCCATCAGACTATCGTTGATATCCAGCTCGCCGCGCAGCATCGCGCCCTTGTCCTGGCTGTCCACGTAGGCCCAGTCCGGGTTGATCAGCGTATCGCCGCGTGGCGGACGTGGAATGGCGACGCCCGGTGCCAGGCCGACGCCACGTGCCGGGCCGTCAACGCGGTCGTCGGCGCTGTACAGATCGGCCGACAGCCGCGCACGTTCGCCGCGCCAGTCCAGTGCCAGCGAACCGAGCTGTACCTTCTTGCGCTGCTTGCCGACGGCGCCGTCACCATCACGGTAGGCACCGTTGAAGCGGATGCCGAACTGCTTGTCGGCACCGAGGCGGCGACCCATATCCACGTGGGTGCCGAACTGCGCATCGGAGGCGAAGTTGGCACTGACCCGCAGCAGCGGTTGCTCGCTTGCGCGCTTGGGCGCCAGGTTGACGCTGCCACCGACCGAACCGCCCGGCGGCATGCCGTTGAGCAGCGCGGACGGACCCTTCAGCACTTCGATGCGCTCGAACATTTCCGGCGAGGTGCGATAGTACGGCGCCATGCCGCTGAGGCCATTGAACGTGGTGTCGCTGGTGTTGGAGGCGAAGCCGCGGATCGCGTAATTCTCGCTCCAGGAACCGGTGACGCCGTTGCTGAACACCGTGGGGTCGGTAGCGGCGATGACGTCGGTCAGGTCCTTGGCCTGGCGATCGCGGATGAAGGACTCGGTGTAGCTGACCGTACTGAACGGCGTGTCCATGAAGTCCTTGTCACCGAGCAGGCCGACGCGGCTGCCGGCAGCCACTTGCCCGCCCGCATAGTCTGCGGTGACCCGGCGCTGTTCCTGCACCTGCACGGAGGGTAGGGTAGACGGTGCGGTGTCGGCCAGCGCGGCAAACGAGGCCAGCAGCCCCAGCGCGAGGGCTGACATCCGGTAGCGCAGGGGCATGCCTGGCGGATGCATCAGATCGGAGAATGCGGCGGCAGCACGATGCTGTGCAGAAGTGAAGTTGTAAACGGTCATGCCAGAGTCCTGTGAATCGCAGGCGCGAGCGCGCCTGGCGCGCTGCCGACGGCAAGCACGGGGAGAGGGCGCAGCGCAGGGTTGTTGGCTGGGTGGGGACCTGGCGGGAGGTGAGCCATGGGCTCGATCACGGGCAGCGTGCTGGACGCCTTCCCAATTAGTTGAATAAGTTAAACTAAATCAATCGAAGCGGACAAGAGGGTCCCTTTGCTGGCACCCTCAGCAGGGTATGAGCACTCACCCCGATCCGACGGCGCCGACCCGTGGCCGCCCGCCCACCATCACCCCGGAGCGCCTGGCCGACATCGGCATCCGCCTGGGCCTGCCCAACCTGACCATGGCCAACGTAGCCGCCGAACTGGCGGTGACCCAGGCAGCGCTGTACAAGCGCGTGGCCAACCTGGAGGCGTTGAAGCGCCTGGTGGCGGAGGCGGTGTTCCAGCGCTGGCAGATTCCGTGCGCGTCGGTCGACGCACCGGGTGGGCTGGAGGCCTACCTGATGGGGTTCGTGGAGTCGCTGTGCGAGGTGGTGAAGGCGCATCCCGGGCTGCCGCCGTACCTGCTTCGGCGCACGGTGGCGACCGCGCCGATGCTGGAGAAGATCGCCTCGCACCAGGCGCACGTGGCCGAGGTGTTCGGCCTGCCGGTGGACAAGGCGCGCTGGCTGCTGGCCACGATCGCGTTCTACTGCATCGCCGGCGCCGACACCATCTACGCGATTGCGGACGACGAGGAGGGGCAGGTGATCACCGAGTTCAAGCAGGGCATGCGGGCGCTGGTGATCGGTTCTCTGGAGGTATCGCGGCTTCGGTAGATCCATGCCATGCGTGGATGCCGTTGCACGGTTCGCCAAGGCCCCATCTACGGATGGCGTGGATCTACAATGCGGCCATGCCTGCCACGCCCACCCTTGATGACCTTCGCCGCTACGCGGTGGCGCGCACCCTGTTCAAGCCGACCACGCTGCTGGCCGCGATCCGGCGGTTGGGCTTCGTGCAGGCCGACCCGATCCGCGCACCCGCACGCGCGCAGGACCTGACTCTGCGCCACCGGGTGAAGGATTACCGCGCAGGCGATCTTGAGCGGCGCTACACGCGTCTGCCGGTGGAAGAGGATTGCCTGGTGAACTACGGCTTCCTGCCGCGCGAGCATCTGGCACTGATGCACCCGCGTGTGTCCAAGCGCGAGTGGGACGCCGAGACCCATCGCCGTGCGGCCGACGTGCTGGCCTTCGTGCGCGAGCGCGGCAGCGTGCACCCACGCGAGGTCGACCAGGCGTTCGCGCATGGGCGGGTGACCAACTACTGGGGCGGCACCAGCAATGCAAGTACCCATCTGCTGGACGGCATGCACTACCGCGGCCTGCTGCGCGTGCAACGGCGCGATAGCGGTACGCGCATCTACGCGGTGGCCGATCATGCCGAGCCCGATTCCAGCGAACAGGCGCAGATCGAACGTGCTGCCGCCCTGATCGATCTGGTGGTGCGCAAGTACGCACCGCTGCCTTCGGCCAGCCTGACCTATCTGGTGCGCCTGCTGGGCTATGGCGCTCCGCACCTGGCCGAGCAGACCCGCAAGGCATTGGCATTGGCCAAGCAGCAGCTGGCCAGCTGCACGTTGGAGGGCACCACCTGGTACTGGCCGGCGGACGAAAATCCGCGCTCGCGCCGCCATGCGCCGGACGAACAGGTGCGCCTGCTGGCGCCATTCGACCCGGTGGTGTGGGACCGCCGCCGTTTCGAGTTGCTGTGGGATTGGGTGTACAAGTTCGAGGCCTACACGCCCGCACCGAAGCGTCAATACGGCTACTACGCACTGCCGGTACTGTGGCACGACCAGGTGGTGGGCTGGGCCAACCTGAGCATGCGCGAAGGTGAGTTGGTGTCGAACGTGGGCTATGCCGGCAGGTCGCTGGCCCGCGACAAGGTATTTCGTGGCGCGCTGGACGACGAGCTGCAGCGCATGGCGGAGTTCCTGTAGCGCCGAGCGGCGCATGGGTAGCCATCGCGCCCGGTAGTCGCCAACCTTGGTTGGCGCTGGCTTCCATCGGTGCCCACCAAGGTGGGCATCTACCGGTCAAGCGGCGTCCTTGTGGTCCGCATCGTCCATGCCGGGGCTGACTCGCCGGCCGATGTCCTTCAGCCGCGCGAGCTGATCCACCATCGACGGTGCATCGTCCAGGCTGCCGGCGAAAGTCCACAGATAGGTCATCACCGCGTAGACGTGACCGGGGGTAACGCCATCGGTGGTGGCAAGGCGGCCGATGGTCAGTGCGAACAGGGCTGCTGCCGTCGCGCCGACGGCCAGCACGGCGCCGGCTTCGCGATCGGAGAGCAGGATGCGCAGGCGTGACAGCGTGGTGTAGTGACGGCGCAAAACCGAGGGACTGACCCGGTCCACCAGTCGGATTTCCTGTTCCAGGCGGTTGTTGAGGCGCCCATGCAACTGCTCGTTGCGACGCGCGAACGACGGCAGCAGCAGGAGAGCACCGAACAGCGCGAGGAGGGCGGCACCACCGACCAGCGGTTCAATTGCTAGGAGCATGACCGCAGCGCCAAACATGGATACGTGGGCGGTGGCGATGATCGGCACGTGCTTTTCGAAGAAGTCGACGAACTCGCGGGCCAGAACGACGCGGGCCGCTGAAGTGGAAGTCGCCTGGCCCAACCGGCGCTGCGCCTGTACCACGCTCACTGCCAGATCGGCATAGATGCGGGTGAACGTCCGGGTATCGACCGCACGACGGGCGGCACCGACCAACCAGAACAGCAGCACTATGCCGGCGTAGGAGATGGCATGGCCGATGTTGCCGCTGATGATCGCGTCTACCGCGAAGCCGGCGAACAGCGGATAGGCCAGCAGCAGCGCGTTTTCCAGTGCCACCAGCGAGAACGTGCCGGTGAGCTGCCAGGGGTAGGTGCGCAGGATGGCCTTCAGGGTGGCGGCCGCATTCTGCTGGCCGATGCTGCCGGCGGCGGCCGCTGGATCATGGGGGTGTTGCATGGGATCCCTGGGTGGGTCGGGGGTAGAGTCGACTGCTGGTCGACTGCTCTTTGCGAACTGCTGGAAGAACCCGCGCTTGCGCGCGCAAGTCGCCTGACAGTCGACTCTACCCAGGCAGTTCCGGCATTTCGGGCTTTCCAGGGCAGCGATGGCCCTCAACGACGCGCGTGCACCGGCCAGCGGATCTCGAACGCGCTACCACCGCGTTCGGTCGCCCTGCATCGCGCCGTTCCGTGATGGGCCACGGCAATCGCGCGCACCACCGCCAGGCCAAGCCCGGAACCACCACTCTGCCGCGAGCGCGACACATCGGTGCGCTGGAAGGCTTCAAAGATGCTGTCGCGAAGGTCGTCCGGCACACCGGGGCCACCATCCTCAACCGTCACGGTGCAATGGCCCTCCGCCAGCGACACGCGGACCTGCAACGGACAGGGAATGGCGTGGCGCCGCGCATTTTCCAGCAGCGCCAGCACCGCCTGGCGGATGCGCGCCGGATCGCAGTCGGCCAGTGAAGGCCGTGCCTCCAATGTCACCGAGAAGCCACTCTCGGTCAGCGCCTCGGACATCGCGTCCACCACTGCCGCCACCTGCACGCGGACATCGCTGCGCTGCAGGCGCAGATCCAGGTGACCGCTTTCGGCAAGGCTCACCACGCGCAGATCTTCGATGATGCGGGTCAGGCCCTCCAGCTGGGTGAGCATGCTGTTGAACTGCTCGGGGCCTGGCTCGAACACGCCTTCGGCGATGCCCTGCAGGCGGCCGCGCAGGATGGTCATCGGCGTGCGCAGTTCGTGTGCGATCGCTGCATTCCAGAACACGCGGTTCTCGGACATCCGGCTGAGCCGCTCGGCCATGGAATTGAAGTCGCTGACCAGTGTGGCGGCCTCGGTCATCGAGGTGTCGCCGCCGCGCGCACGCGCCTCAAGATCACCGCTGGCGACGCGACGCAGGCTTTCGGCCACCGAGTTCAGCGGGGTGATGATGCGCCGGGTCAGGCGCGAGGCGATCAACGTGGCCAGTGCCACCACCACAGTGGCGGTCAGGCCGATCCACAGCCATTCCAAGCCCGACGGCATGATGGTTTCCGGCTCGTCATACCAGCGTGGATAGAACACCTCCATGAGGTAATAGAACAGGTAGAAACCGCTGATCGACAGTACGGTCGAGCACAGCGATGCGACCGTGATGGACAGCGTGATCTGGCGCCCGATGCTCTTGCCTTTGCGGTTCATCGGTTCAGTCCAGGAAGCGGTAGCCGACACCGCGGATGGTGGCGGGAATGCCGATGATGCCGACGTCCTCCAGCTTGCGGCGCAGCTTGCTGACGTGGCTGTCCACGGTGCGCTCCTGCGCATCGCCTTCCGGCAGGCAGGTCTGGAGAAGATCCAGCCGGCTGTGCACCATGCGCGGTGCGCGCGCCATGTGCACCAGCAGACGGAACTCGGTGAGTGTGAAATTCAAAGCGTGCACATGGTCATCAGTGCGCACGGTGACCTCATGGCTGCGCAGGTCGATCTCGAACGGGCCCTGCCGGATCAGCCCGTTGGGTTCTTCTGCCATGGGCTTTGCGCTGCGGCGCAGCACCGCCTGGATGCGCGCAACGATCTCGGCCGGATTGAAGGGCTTGGCCACATAGTCGTCGGCGCCGACGCGCAGGCCGGTGAGCTTGTCCACGTCCTGGTCCAGTGCGGTGAGCATGATCACCGGGGTGTTGCCGCGCCGGCGGAGCTCACTCAGGACCTGCCAGCCATCCAACTTCGGCATCTGCACGTCCAGCAGCACCAGGTCGGGGCGCAGCTGGCGGTGGCTGGCGAGGGCGGCTTCGCCGTCGGCGGCGCGGGCGCTGCGCAATCCGGAGCGGGCCAGGTAGGCGCCGAGAATGTCAGCGATTTCGCCTTCATCCTCGGCAATCAGCACCAGGGGCGCCTGGCGCGTGCGTGCATCGGTCTTCATTGAACGCTGCAGTTTCCAGTGCGAGATGGGGAGTGCCGGCGGCGGTGTCATCGTGGCCGTTCCAGGGTCTGTGCTTCTTCGTGGGCGGCCCAGGCGAGGGTGGCCAGCACCAGCGTGTGCTGCATGGCGGGCGCCAGCGTTGCGGTCCCGCGCAGGTGCTGTGCGAGCAGGGCCGATACGGCCGCAGGCAGCTTGCTCCACCGTGATTGCATGCCCGTTGCGTCCACCCGGTCCTGCAAGCGCCGGGCCATGCGGACCAGGGCCCACAGGCGCAGGGCAAGCAACGTCGCCACCAGGACCGCTGCTATCCCTGCAGGCATGAGACTCAGGCCAGCGCTGGAGGCGGACCAGGCCGCGAAGCCGATCAGCACCAGCGACGCCAGGGTGCCCGTGCGCGCCGAATGGGCGGGGCCTTCGCTGCGGAAGCA
This sequence comes from Stenotrophomonas sp. PE591, assembly GCF_018320795.1. NCBI lineage: Bacteria > Pseudomonadati > Pseudomonadota > Gammaproteobacteria > Lysobacterales > Lysobacteraceae > Stenotrophomonas > Stenotrophomonas sp. PE591. The sequence continues at coordinate 174,873 of NZ_JAAOKO010000004.1, read as the reverse complement.
CACCAGCGCGGCGGCACCGGCGCCCGCCAGCAGGGGCGGCGCCGGGTTCGCGCTGGCAAGCATCCAGGCGCTGGTCGACGCCATTACCAGTGCAAGCAGCCACGGCGAAGGCGCGCACCAGGCGAGGTAGGCGCGGCGGACATCGATGGGAGGCAGGTCAGGAAACGGGAGGTACACGGCGGGAACGCAGTCGGCGAGGCCGACAAGGCTAGGGGCCGTTGATGGAGACTTGGTCGAGATTGTGTCGAGATTTCATGGACGCGATCCGTGCCGTTCAGGAGCGGACGCCGTGCCTGAACGGATGTGCGGCCTCCATGCAATCTCCACAGTGGCTCCAAGAAACATCCACCACCACCTCCCAGACTGCGGCTTCTGCGGTCACATCCGGTGGCTGCGTGCATGCGAGCCTTCCGATGAACAACCGCAGGACCTGGATCATTGCCGCAATCGTTGCGCTTCTTGCGGGCGGCACCGGCTGGTGGCTGTTTGCCGAAAGTGATGATGCCGCGCTGATCACGGCCCCGGCAAGGGTGGCGGACCTGGAAAAGACCGTGCAGGCCGTTGGCCGGGTCAACCCCAAGGAACTGGTGGCGGTGGGTGCGCAGGTATCGGGCCAGGTCAAGCGCCTGCATGTGGTGCTGGGCCAGCGTGTGCACGCTGGCGATCTGATTGCCGAAGTGGATTCGCAGCCGCAGCGCATCGCCCTGCGCAGCGCCGAAGCGGCTGCCAATGCGCTGCGTGCCCAGCATGCCGCCAGCCAGGCGCGCTACGCCCAGGCCATCCGCGTGCATGAGCGCCAGTCGCAGCTGGTGGCGTCGCGGCTGGTTTCGCAGGAAGGTTTCGAGTCCGCGCGGGTGGCGCGCGAAGCGGCGCGCTCTGACGTCGCCGCGCTGCAGGCCCAGATCGAGCAGGCGCTGACCCAGGTGGAGACGGCGCGGATCAACCTGGGCTACACCCGCATCGTCTCACCTTCCGACGGCTACATCGTGGCCATCGTCACCAAGGCCGGGCAGACGCTGAACTCGATGCAGACTACGCCGACCATCGTAATGCTGGCACAGATGGACACGATGACGGTTCGCACCGAGATCGCGGAGGCCGACGTGGAGCTGATCGCGCCTGGCCAACCCCTGTGGTTCTCTACGCTGGGGCCGGGCGGACGCCGCTACGAATCGCATCTGCAGCAGCTTGAACCTGCGCCATCGTCGATTGCCGATGTGGCCACCGGCAACACCGGTGGATCGGCGCAGACGCCGAAGGCGGTGTACTACGCCGGGCTGTTTGACGTACCCAATCCGGGCCTGAAACTGAAGCCGTCGATGACGGTGAAGGTGACGATCCAGCTGGCGCGCGCCGCCAACGCGCTGCAGGTGCCGTTGACAGCAGTGTCCGAGAGCGATGACAAGGCGGGCAACCGCGCGACCGTACAGGTGATCGACGCCAAGGGCCGTGCCCGCGAGCGCGCGGTGACGACCGGCCTGCGCACAGCTACTGCGGTGCAGATCCTGTCCGGCCTCAAGGCAGGCGAGAACGTGGTGGTCGGGCAGGCGCCCAGTGGCGCGGAAGCCGAGCCCACCAGCCTGCTGGGGATGTGAGCATGGCCGACGCGCTGCTGGAACTGCATGGCGTATCGCGCGCCTACCGCTCGGCCGCCGGCGAGGTGGTGGTGTTGAAGGACGTGTCGCTGCGCATCGCGGCGGGCGAGTTCATCGCCATCATCGGCCCGTCCGGTTCGGGAAAATCCACGCTGATAAACATCCTGGGCTGCCTGGACCGGCCAACCGAAGGCAGCTACCGCGTGCACGGCGCCGCAACCGAGCAGATGTCGCCCGATGAACTGGCGCACCTGCGTCGCGAGCATTTCGGTTTCATCTTCCAGCGCTACAACCTGATGGAGAACCTGAGCGCTACCGAGAACGTGGCCTTGCCCGCCGTCTATGCCGGGGTGGAGGCCGATGCGCGCACCACGCGTGCCCGCCTGCTGCTGGAAACGCTTGGCCTGGGCGAGCGGACCGCGAACCGGCCCAGCCAGCTGTCCGGCGGCCAGCAGCAGCGCGTTTCCATTGCGCGTTCGCTGATGAACGGCGGCGCCATCGTGCTGGCCGACGAGCCGACCGGCGCGCTGGATCATGCCAGCGGCAGGCAGGTGATGGCCGAACTCAAGCGCCTGCATGCTCAGGGCCATACTGTGATCCTGGTGACCCATGATGCGGCGATTGCCGCGCACGCTTCACGCGTGATCGAGATCGCAGACGGCCGGGTCGTATGCGATCGTGGTACGGGTGATCCCGCCGTTGCACGCAAAGCCGTCGCGCCCGAGCGCAGCACGGAACCGGGCGCCGAACGCCGCGCGCGCCTGGATGCGATCAGGGAAGCTGCACGGATGGCGGTACGTTCAATGCTGACCCATCGCCTGCGCACCTTGCTGACCATGCTGGGCATCATCATCGGCGTGGCTGCGGTGATGACCGTGGTTGCGTTAGGCAAGGGCGCACAGGCGCAGGTCGAGTCACAGATCAACGAACTGGGTGCCAGTACGCTGGAGATCTTCCCGGGTGCGGATTTCGGCGACCCGCGCTCGGCCGAGATTGAAACGCTGGTCGTGGACGATGCCGATCACCTGGCCGCATTGAGTTACGTAGACAGCGTAAGCCCCAACCTGAGCAGCTCGGTGGCCGCTCTGCAGGGCAACCGGCGCGCCAATACACAGGTCCTTGGCGTGGGCGCTGATCTACCGCGCGTGCGCGGGCTGCGCCTGAAGGCGGGCCGGTTCTTCACCGATGCCGAGGTGGAGGCGCATCGCGCGGTGGCCGTGCTCGACCAGAAGGCGGCCAAGGCATTGTTCAACGGCAATCCGATCGGCGGCACGGTACTGCTGGGCGGCATGCCGGTGGACGTGATCGGTGTGGTGGGTGCCAGTGCATTCGCAGGCGGCGCGACGCCCACGGTCTACGTGCCTTACACCTCGGCGGCCTCGCGCCTGCTTGGCAGCCAGCGGCTGGAGAGCATCACCGTACGCGTGCGCGATGACGTACCAACCCGTGCAGCTGAGGCCTCGCTGGGTGCGGAACTGCAGCGGATGCATGGGCGCCGCGATTTCTTCATCTACAACTCGGACCAGATCCGCAAGGCAGTGATGAAGTCCAGCCAGACCATGGCGGCGCTGGTCTCGGCGATTGCGGCGGTGGCGCTGGTGGTCGGTGGCGTGGGCGTGATGAACATCATGCTGGTGTCGGTGAAGGAGCGCGTGCGCGAGATCGGTGTGCGGTTGGCGGTGGGGGCTCGGCAGGGCGACATCCTGCGCCAGTTCCTGATCGAGGCCGTGCTGATCTGCCTGTTAGGTGGGGTGCTGGGCGTGTTGTCCGCGTTGGGCGTGGGAGCCTTGTCCAGTCTGCTGTCACTGGGGGTGCCGTTCCTGTTCACGCCTGGGCCGGTGCTCGCCGCGCTGGCATGTTCGTCTGCAATCGGGCTGGGTTTCGGCTACTTCCCGGCCCGCAATGCCGCACAGCTGGACCCGATCCAGGCATTGGCGGCGGAGTAGCGTCGTCCGCGGTGGCACCGTAGAGCCGGGCCCGCGCTCGGCTGCTCTCCATTCAGACCGCGATGCACCTGCGCTACGCGCAGCAAGCCGAGCATGGGCTCGGCGCTACAGCGACTCAGCGCGCCTTGCCTTTGATCGACACGCTTCCTGGCAGCTGCGAATAGCCGCTGTCGCCCCAGTGCCGGGTGATGCGCTGGAAGAACAACGAGTTGGGCACGCGCAGCAGGCAACCGCGCGCGCCTTCGCCACGATCACTCAGCGTGGTGTAGATCAGGTTGATGTCGACCACCTGACCACACAGGCCCGGTTTGTCCACGCTTTCCAGCACTTCGATGGTGTCATTGATGCGGAACGGGCGCGTGGCGACGATCAGGAACGAACAGAACAGGTTGGACAACACACTCCATGCGGCGAAGAACGCCACCGCACCGACCGCCATGAACCCGGTCAGCGCGGTCCACAGCACCGAGCGCGAAACGCCCAGCCGCTCCAGTATCAGCAGCGCAGCCGCCAGATACAGCAGCAAGGCACCGCCGCGGCGCAGGCCCACATGAAGCTCTGGAGCCAGCCTGCCGCGCTGCCGGGCCTGCACCAGCAGCCACGCCAGCGCACGCACCATCACCCATGCGACGCCGAGGATGGCCAGCACCTCGGCCACCGGCACAACCACGGTCAGCCAGTCCTCGATCCATGCAGGCAATCCGGTCATGGAGGCTACAGCGTCGCCGCGCCGCCAGAAATGGTCAGCAGTGCACCAGAGGTATAACTGGCGCTGTGCGAAGCCAGCATCACATAGGCCGATGCAAGTTCGGCTGGCTGGCCGGGGCGGCCGAACGGCGTCTGCGAGCCGAACTGCTCGACCTCCTCGGCGGCCATGCCTGCCGGAATGAACGGCGTCCAGATCGGGCCGGGCAGCACCGCATTGACGCGGATCTGATGCTCGGCCAGCAGGCCCGCCAGCCCCAGTGTCAGGTTGGCCACCGCGCCCTTGGTCGCGGAGTACGGAAGGATGTTCGGGGTCGGCCGCTTGGAATTGACCGATGCGGTGTTGATGATCGCGCCGCCACCGCGCAGGTGCGGGACGCACAACCGGGTCAGATTGAACACGGCATGGACATTGGTATCGAACGTCCGCTTCCAGTCATCCAGGGTGATGTCGTCGAAGTGCTCGTAGTAGCGCTGGTAGGCCGCGTTGTTGACCAGGATGTCGAGGCCGTCCAGTTCGCTGGCCACGCGGTCCACGAGCGCGCGCGCCTGTGCCGGGTCGCTGATGTCACACGGCACGAGCACGGCCTTGCGCCCGGCCTGTTCGATCTGCTGCTGCACATGGCGGGCATCGTCCTGCTCGCCATCGAGGAACGCGATGGCAACGTCGGCGCCTTCGCGCGCAAAGGCGATGGCCACGGCTGCGCCGATGCCGCTGTCACCGCCGGTGATCAGTGCCTTCTTGCCCTGCAGCAAGCCATGGCCGCGGTAGCTGTCTTCGCCGTGGTCCGGACGCGGTTGCATCTGCGTGGTCTTGCCGGGGAAGGATTGCTGTTGGGCGGGGAAGGGCGGGCGTGGGTAGTCGGGCAGGGCCATCGTCACTCTCCGGAAGGAAACCGGCGCCAGTCTCCCTCCATACGGGTAAACGGCCGGAGGGCGCGGTGTCGTTGCAGCGTGGACGCCTGCGCGGAGGACTTCACAACGGATGGGCGATCGTGGTCATGATGCTGTTGGCCGGTTGCCGTGAATCCAGCCGCGTGTGCTGGACGATGATCGGCTGGTCGGATTCAACAAGCGTGGCAAAGCCGGTGCCGCGCGGCACCGGCGCCGGATCCTGCAGGTCGTTGAAGCGCAGGTGACAGGTGCGTCGCGCCGGCACGGTGACCCGGTAGGGGCCCACCGGATCACGGTCTTCGAAGTAGAGGGTGAGCGTGACATGCGCGGGCTCGTCGCCGGCATTGAGTACGCAGCAGGTTTCGTGACTCTGCATCTCCGGCGACGGGCCGTTGCTCCAGGCTGGAATGTAGCCCTCGGCGATAGCCCAGCGTCGATGCCCGATGCAGGAAGCGTTCGTTTCCATGACGCGGTTTTAGCTGGAGGGATGTTGCCATCGCGTCCAGTCCCCGCACGGAATCCGTGATGACCATCGGCTACCACGCATCGCATGAGCAGTTCCCGCCCGCCACCTTGCTGGGCCTGGCGCTGCGTGCCGAACAGGCGGGATTCGAGGCCGTGATGTGCTCGGACCATTTCCACCCATGGACGACTGCGCAAGGGGAGTCCGGCCACAGCTGGGTGTGGGCCGGTGCGCTGGCGGTGCAGAGCGCGTTGACCCTGGGCATGGTGACCTGCCCGATGCTGCGCCAGCACCCGGCATTGGTGGCACAGGCAGCGGCGACGCTGGAGCAGTTGGCGCCGGGACGGATCTGGCTGGCGCTGGGTACCGGCGAAGCCCTGAACGAGCGCATCACCGGCCAGCCGTGGCCAGCCAAGCGGGAGCGGCAGAAGGCACTGCGCGATGCGGCCCAGGTGATGCGGCGGCTGTGGGGTGGCGAGCAGGTCGACCACGAAGGTGGCTTCCAGGTGCGCAAGGCACGCCTGTACAGCCGACCGGCGCTTCCCCTGCCGCTGCTGGGTGCAGCGGTCACGGAGGAGACTGCACGTTGGATGGGGGCCTGGGCCGATGGCCTGATCACCATCAGCCAACCGCTGGCGCAGTTGCGGCGTGTCGTTGCGGCGTTCGAGGACGGCGGTGGCCGGGGCAAGCCGATGTACCTGCAGGCCAAGCTCTCCTACGCGCGCGCCGAACAGGCGGCGCTGGAAGGTGCGATGGAGCAGTGGAGCGCCAACGTGCTGCCGCCGGAACTAGCCGAAGGCCTGGACCAGCCCGAACAGTTCGAAGCACAGGCCCGATCGGTCAGCGCCGACGAGGTGCGCCAGCACGTGCATGTCTCGGCAGACCTGGGCCAGCATCGGGCCTGGCTGCAGGAGCTGCAGGGACTGGGGTTCGATCGCATCTACCTGCACAACGTGAACCGCGAGCAGGAACGCTTCATCGACGACTTCGCCGAACATGTGCTGCCCGCGCTGCGCACTCAGGCACCTTCGGCAGCCAGCCACGTATAGCCGTGGTCCTGCAGGTAACAGCGGCGACCCTGCAGTTTGGCGCCGTGGCCCACCAGCGTGTTCAACGGACCGTGCAGGGGTACGTCCACCTCAACCGGCTCGTCGCCGAAGTTGATCAGTGCCAGTGCCTGATGGGGTGTCTCACCGTAGCGGAGCATCAGCAGTGCAGGTGAGGGTGGGTCGAGCGTGTGAGGACCCTGCTGCAGCACGGGATGTGCATTGCGCTGCTGCAGCAGCTCGCGCACCCGCAGCAGCAGTGAACCTGGCGTCACGCGTTGCGCCTCGACGTTCACCGTGCGGTAACCGTAGGGGCCGTCTGCCGGTGGCGCGCGCCAGGCATGCCGCGGTTCGTCGGTGAACCCAGCCTCTGGACCGTTATGCCAGTGCATCGGCATGCGCACGGCATTGCGTTCGGGCAGTTCCAGGCAATCACCGAGGCCGATCTCTTCGCCATAGCGGATCACCGGCACCTGGCCCAGCGACAGCAGCGCCGCCCAGGCCATGGCCTGCCATGCGATGTCGCCCTCCAGCATCGGTGCCAGCCGGCGGCGGATGCCACGGCCATAGATGCGCATGCCACGCTCAGGGGCGAAGCGTTCCATCACCGCTTCGCGCTCATCCGGCTCCAACTGCTCAAGGTCCAGTTCATCATTGTTGCGCAGCCAGGCAATGCGTGTTTCCGGCGGCGCGTGCGGGCCGTACTCGGCCATGACCCGCACCACTTCGCTGGCATCGCCGCGTGCCAGTGCCAGGAAGAAATGATTGTTGAGGTGGAAATCCAGCAGGTGCGAAAGCCGCCGCCCGTGGCACAGGAAGTCACCGTAGTGGGACGCTCGGACATCCGCTTCACCGATCAGTGGCAGCCCTGGTTGCTGCGCGTCTGCCGTGGCGCGCATCGCCTCCAGCAGCCACAGCCCGACGTCGCGCGGGTCGGCGTGGCGGGCGCGCTCGAGCATGTACGGAACGGCGTCCACGCGGAAGCCGGCCACGCCGCGCTGCAGCCAGAACGTCATTACCCGCAGCAGTTCCTCGCGTACCGGCGCATGGGCCAGGTCGAGGTCTGGCTCGTGCCGGTAGAACATGTGCCGGTTGAACGCGCCGGCCGTGGCATCCCATGTCCAGACAGCGGCTTCGATCGGCGGGAACATCGGCTGCAGGCCGTCGTCAGGCATGTGGTCGCTCCACAGGTACCAGCGGCGCCAGGCCGGGTCGCCCTGCTGTGCGGCGACGAACCACGGGTGCGCGCTGGCGGTGTGCTGCATCACCAGTTCGACGATGATGCCGATGCCGCGCCCGTCGGCCGCATCGACCAGGCGCTGGAAGGCGGTCTCGTCGCCCAAGCGTGGATCGATGCGGTAGTGATCGGTGACATCGTAGCCGCCATCGCGGCCGGCGTTGCAGTAGAACGGCAGCAGCCACACATGGCTGATGCCGAGCCACTGCAGGTAGTCCAGCTTTTCGGTGATGCCATCCAGGGTGCCCCAGCCGCGGCCTTGGCTGTCGCGGAACAGATACGGGTCGACCTGGTAGATCGCGCGCAGCGGACGCACCGCCATGGGCCTTCTCCGGCACTGTTCACGGGTGACCAGCCTGCTGTGCGCCGTGGCAGCGGTTCGTGAACCGAATGGCACCGCATCATGACGTGGCATCCACGGCCCGTGCATGCCCGGGCGCGCAGAGTCAATGCTCGTCCCGCTGCGCCGAGGAACCTTTATCCATGCCCCGCCGCAAAACGCTTCGTATTGCGACGTTCAACGTCAACGGCATCGGCACGCGCCTGCCGCAGCTGCTGGACTGGCTGCACAGGGAATCGCCGGACGTGGTTGCCCTGCAGGAACTGAAGGCGACCGACGCCGCGTTTCCCGCTGCGGCATTGGAAGAGGCCGGCTACGGTGCACTCTGGCAGGGTGAGGCGCGCTGGAACGGCGTGGCGCTGCTGGCCCGGGGGACCATGCCGGTCGAGAGCCGCCGCCGATTGCCGGGCGAACCCAAGGATACGCAGAGTCGCTACCTGGAGGCGGCGGTGCACGGCGTCATCGTGGGTGCCCTCTACCTGCCCAACGGCAACCCGCAGCCCGGACCCAAGTTCGACTACAAGCTGCGCTGGATGGAACGCCTGATCCGGCATGCACGCAGCCTGGTCGAGCTGCCGCACCCGGCGCTGCTGCTGGGTGACTTCAACGTGATTCCCACAGACGCCGATGTCTATGATCCCAAGGCCTGGCGGCGCGATGCACTGTTCCAGCCAGAGGTGCGCGAAGCCTTTGAACGACTGCTGGCGCAGGGCTGGACCGATGCGGTGCGGAAGGTGCACGGCGATGCCACGATCTATACCTTCTGGGACTATTTCCGCCAGCACGCCGAGCGCGACCGTGGGCTGCGCATCGATCATCTGCTGTTGAGTCCCGTACTGGCGGAGCGACTGAAGGATGCGGGCGTCGACCGTTGGGTGCGGCTGCAGGAAAAGGCCAGCGACCACGCGCCGGCTTGGGTGACGGTGCGGGCTTGATCAACGCGCGGCAGGGCCCGGATCCGGCATCTGCAATGGAGTAATCAAAGCAGGGTGGTCCATACTGTGATGGATAAAACGGAATTTGATAATGCGATTTGACATCGAAAACCCGCTGAGATTATAAGTGGCGCGCGGTGCAGCTATATTGAGCAAAAATGCTGATCTGCTGCACCGTATTCAGCAGTGTTCATCTCCATTAAATAAGGAAGTGACGAATGAACAATGTACTTGCCCTGCAGGCCCTTGAAATCGAGTGCCTCGATGTCTCTGAAACCTGCACTGCCTGCCTGTCTCTGATCAGTTCGGATGCAGGCATCGAAGATGGCATGGATCAAGCCTGATCGATCCCGCGTCCTGTTGCCGGCGAGCGCTTTTTGACGGCATCGGGCAGCTGATCTAACGTGCGCCGCCGGCATCGCGTTGGCGGCGCATTTGTACCTGGCCAGCGGGATGTTTCCGGATCAACCCAGCTTGGGCCGGGATGACAGGGAGGTTGTTCATGGTCGACACGACGGCACGGATGTATACGTTGTTAGACGATGTTCATTTCGAGAACATCGAACGCTATAGGCCGACGGATGAGTATTCTTCCGTTGCTCGTAACCTGCTCCCTGCCGACTGGCAGTTGCAGCCACGTGGATTCTGGACACACTGCCGGCCGCCGGGATGGAAGAGCCGCTCCCACGGCTGGAAGATCCACATATCGAGCATCCCGGAGAACGCCGAAGAGACCATCGCGGTAGCGTGCGAAGAGATCGCGGCCGCGGGTGCCATGTTCAAGTTCTGCTCCGATCCGCGCATGCTGGCAATGTCGCTGGGAAAGGGATGGTCACGGTTCCAGCTTGGAAAGTTCATCACGCTCTATCCGGCAGGCGAGGCCCAGTTTCTCAGCCTGCTGGAACGGCTGCACGTACGTACGCAGCACCTCGGTGGACCACACATTCTTACTGATCGCCCGTACAAGGGGAGCAGTGTTGTCTACTATCGCTACGGTGCCCACTCGGAGGGCTTCCGACCCGACATCTATGGCAGCAGGCAGCAGGGATTCCGGCTGGAGGACGGCTCTTGGCACGACGACGTGCGAGGTGCCCACTTCCGGCTCCCTCCAGGCTGCACGGACCCGGTGGTTCCGTTGGAACGTCCTGCGGTCGATCCGCCGCCGGCGGAGATACTGCTCAACCAGCGCTACCGGGTCCTGGGCGCGCTCAAATTCAATGGTACAGGCGGCGTCTACCACGGCGTGGATATGGATACAGGCCAGCGAATCGTGATCCGCGAGGTGCGCGGCTTCGCCGGCTCAATGCAGGCACTTGCTCCGCATGTGCTCGTGGGCGGTATCCAGCGTGAGGCCAGGATTCTGCAGAAGTTGTCGGGCACTGGCTTGGTACCTGAGTTCGTGGCGCTGTTCAAGGAGTGGAACAATTGGTTTCTTGTCGAGGAACAGCTGGAGGCTTCGACACTCTGGGACAGCGCAATGGACTTCTACTTCTCGGAGGAGCTGCAGACGGCCGCCGATGGCTTCAGGCGCATCCGGGAGAAGATTGTCAGCATTGCAGAGGCGCTCTCCGTCGTGCATTCACGTGGTGTCGTACTTCGCGACCTGACACGTAGTAACGTAATGTTCACCGCCGCCGGGCAGGTGAAGTTCATCGATCTCGAATTTGCGCATGAAATCGGTGTTGACGACCGCTGGGTGAAGGGGTGGACACCCGGATATGCATCGGCGGAACAGCGTGCGTCGCGGCGACCGACCGTGCAAGAGGATCACTATGCGCTGGGTGTGCTGATCCTGGATATGCTCACCTTCTGTGCCTCCGGTCTCGACCTGGCCCGTGGGCAGATCGTCGACGGAAAGTTGCCTCAGGTTCTGGCAGATCTGGGCCTGCCCGAGGCGCTGCGGGATATCGTGGTCGGGTTGACCGATCAGGATGCAGGCAGGCGCTGGGACATCGCCAAGGCGTTGAAAGCGCTGGGGAACATTGAAGTGCCATCGCCACGGCGGGTGATGTTTCCGTCCCGCCAGGAGCTGCTGACCGCGCCGGTGCCGGCTCCCTCCGGGTGCCGGGCGCTCCAGGACATCCTTTCAGGGCTCGCGGCCTATCTGCACTCCGTTGTCGACACCGGGCGTGATGATCGTCTCTGGCCAGCCGGACCGCAGCTGTTCTTCACCAATCCGGTTTCGCTTCAGTTTGGCGCGACGGGAACCGCATGGTTCCTGCTACGGCATGAGGGGCACCTCGACCCGGCGATTCTTGACTGGATCCAGGACAGGGCGGTCAGTGAGCGGTGCCCGCCAGGGTTGTACTCCGGACTAGCCGGGGTCAGCCTGCTGCTGTTGCAGGCCGGGAGACGGGAAGCGGCGATGCGGGTGCGCGCGGGCGTCGCGCAGTCGGGCGACGCAATGGCAACTCCTAGCCTGTACTTTGGTGCGGCCGGACAGGGCCTGATGGACCTGCACTTCTGGCAGGCCACCGGTGATGGCGCTTACCTGTCATCGGCGATCAGCATCGGCGAAGGCCTGCTGGAAAGCTCCCGGCGTACCCAGCAAGGTCGATTCTGGTCATCGCAGGGCAAGGTCTTCCTTGGGTTGGGTGATGGTCAATCCGGGATTGCACTGTTCCTTAGCTACCTTGGCCTGGCCAGCGGCGATGCCCGATTCCTGGAGGCGGCGTCGCAGGCGCTGGATTACGATATTTCCCATGGCATCCGTGTGGCCGGACGGCTGTTCTGGAAGAATCTGGCGGATGCGCCCGCCAATGCGAGCAACTCACCGCACACACGGTTTGGCGCAGCGGGCATCGGTACCGCCTGCCTTCGGCACTTTGCTGCAACGGGTGAGGTGCGTTTCCGCGAGATTGCCCTGGAGTGTGCCTATTCGGTCCGATCAAGGGTGACCAACAAGTTGTGGCAGGAGAGCGGCAATGCCGGATTCGGTGAGTACATGCTGGATCTGGCTTGCGTCTTGGGGGATGAGCGTTACGCGAATGCGGCCTTCCATCACGCCGAGGCCATCGCACAGCACGCAGTTCCCATGCCCGTCGGGGTGGCGTTCGCGGGCCCGGCACATCACCGGGTCTGCAATGAGTACAGCGTTGGGGGCGCCGGCATCGGCATCTTCCTGGACCGGCTGCTGAAGCGCTCTCCACGATTGCTGATGCTTGATGGCCTGCTCGACCGACGGTCCGGTGCATCGAAGCGACTTGCGTGAGCAGCGCGCGGTGGCGATCCGCGGGCGGTCCTAATCCTTCTGCGCGCGTGGCTCCCGACGCACGCGCGCGCGGGTTCGGTACAGGCGGCTGTCCGCCTTCTGGATGGTGTCGGCCACGGGCTCACCGGCCGTGTTGATGGCCGCACCCATCGAGAACGCGCTGGGCGAAAGCGCGGCGTGGTCCTGGTACCAGTGCTCGAGTTCGCTCAGGCGGCCATTCGCTGGCGCGACCAGCACTACCATGAACTCGTCGCCACCCAGCCGTACCACGGTCTCGTCCTTGCCCAGCGGCGAGCGCAGGAAGGTGGCGAACTCGACCAGCACGGCATCGCCACGGCGGTGGCCCTGGGTGTCGTTGATGTGCTTGAAATGGTCCAGATCGAACATCACGCAGGCCCAGCGCTCGTCAATCAGTTCATCCAGCCGGTGCAGGTAACGCCGGTTGTAGCACTGCGTGAGCGGATCCTTGAAGGACATGTCGCGCAGCTGCTGCTCCTGCATCCTCAGCGCGGTGACGTCCTGTGCATGCCCCAGCACGTAGGGCGGGCTGGCTTCGTTGTCGAGCACGTTGTGGTACGCCCAGTAGTGGCGCGTACCATCGGCGGCAATCAGCTCGATCACGCCAGCGTCGGTGTGGTTTGCCTGGATCCGGGCGAGGTAGGCCCTGAAACCTTCGCGTTTTTCCGGCGGCATCAGGTCACACAGGCTGCGCCCGATCATCTGGCTTTCCTCGAAGCCCAGCGACTGCACCGCCGCCGGATTCACCGAGGTCAATGTGCCGTCCAGCGTGTGGGTGCAGATCAGGCCCAGGCTGTAGTGGAACAGCCGACGGTAGCGGGTTTCGCTCGCTTCCAGCGCGTCCAGCGCGGCTCGTTCGTCCGTGATGTCCTGGATCGCCCCGACCAGGCGCGGATGGCCGTCGACCTGTTGCCGGCTGCCGACCACCCGGGTCCAGATCGCGCGCCCGTCGGCCGTGGTCATCGGCAGCTGTACTTCCCACGATGTCCCCTCGTCGATGCAGCGCTGTACCGCCGCCTGGATGATATTGCGGCTGTCCTCGCGATAGAACGAGAGTGCGGTCTCCAACGTGGGGGTGAAGTTGCTGCGTACGCCATGCAACTGCTTGGTTTCCCGTGTCCAGCGCACCTCGTTGGTCAGCAGGTCCATCTCCCAGCCGCCCACCCGTGCGGCACGGTTGGTACGCTCCAGGAAGTCCTCACTGCGTTTCAGCTCGCGATGCAGCGCCTTGGCCTGGCCAACCTGCGCCATCAGGGTGCTGCGCTGTTCCAGCACCTGGGTAGTGACCCGAGCCAGATGCACCATCAGTTCGCGCTGGGAGACGGACAGCACGCCGGGCATCGGGTCGAGCAGGCACAGCGTGCCGATGCGTGCGCCGTGCGTCGATCCCAGGGGAATGCCGGCGTAGTGGCGGATGCGCGGCCCACCGGTGACCAGCGGATTGGTGGAAAAGCGTGGGTCCTGGCGCGCATCGGGAATCTCGAACAGCTCGTCCTGGCGTATGGCATGGGTGCAGAAGGAGATCTCGCGGGCGGTCTCGCTGACGCCCTCCAGGCCGATGTTGGCCTTGAACCATTGGCGGTCTTCGGCCACCACGGTGATCAGGCCCATGGTCAGTCCGGTCGCGGCGCGGGCCGCGGCGACGATGGCATCGAACACCGGCTCCGGTGGCGTATCCAACAGGTGCAGTCGTTCGATTTCGAGCAGTCGTTCGGCTTCGTCCATGGCGCTTTTCAGGGCTGGGTGGCGAGGGCGGTTGCGGCGGCTGTCTGGCGCTACGCTAGTGCGCGCGCCGTTATGTATCGCCACGGCGGGGTGATGCCGATGTGAGGTGGGCGCGCCGGCTCAGTGCTGTTGGAGCGATGCCTGCAAGGCGGTGGCCAGCGCAGCGTCTCCGGATACCAGGTCCTGCCAGCGCAGTGTGATGCCCTTGCGTCGCCCCTTCTCAACCAGCTTGAGGCCCTCAGGGGCCACGGTGAGAGTGTAGGGTTGGCCGTCGATGTGCAGTTCGCGGCGCAGTGGTTTGTCGAGCGGGGTCATCATCGTTTCCTCGCTGGGGCGGAAGCGCGACGTGGCTGGATCGATACGTGACGGTGATCACGGATGTGCCAACGCCAGGGGAAATCAACAGCGCGGGTGATGCCGATGCGGGGCCCGACCACTGGATCCTCCGGCGGCGGCATGCCATCGCTGGCGATGACAATGCCGTGGTTGCCGGTCACCAGATCAGCGCCGTCGAAGCTGCGGTCCAGCCCGAAGGCCTGCGAGAGCTTGCCGGGCCCGCTGGCCAGATCGTGGTCGCGGCGCGCGGCGGGGCGCAGTTCGCGCATGCGCTCCAGGCCCAGCAGCGGCTCGATGGCCCGCAGCAGCACCGCCACGCCTTCACCCACTTCGCCGCAGACAACGTTGCTGCCCCAGTGCATGCCGTAAGTGAAGTAGACATACAGGTGGCCGGCCTCGCCGAACATGCTGGCCGTGCGCGGGGTCTGCCCGCGGTAGGAGTGTGCGGCCGGATCGACACTGCCCGCGTATGCTTCGACTTCAACGATGCGACCGGCCCGGCCATCGTCACGGACCAGGAGTTTGTTGAGAAGCTCGGGCGCAACCTCGACGGGCGGGCGCCGGTAGAAGCTGCGCGGGAGGATCTGAAGAGAGGCGGGCAACCAATCCGGCACGGTAGAGGCAGGCTCGGGCAAACGGTGATGGCACTGTGCCACCAGACAGGTGAAACGGGCGCAGACGCAGTGTCATTCCTGCGCAGGCGGAACGGCCAGTGCGGCCCGGCGGGAGGCATAGACCTCGGGTGTCTGCGGCTTGATGAACAGTGCCACCAGTTCCGGATACTCGCGCTTCACGGCTGATTCGATGCGGGTGATGCACGCCTCGATCTGCGGTGTCTTCCGGTCATCCTCGAACTCGGCGCTGAGCATGGCCACGACCTGTTCGGGGCCCATCTGCATGGTGGTCACGCCATTTGCGCGGCGCAGGTCCGGATCGGTTTCCGCCACGGCCATGATCCGCTCGGCCACGGCCGGGTGGGCCGGCTCACCCACCAGCAGACCCTTGGTTTCGCGTGCGAGAAGAAAGGCGGTGGCGGCAAGCACGCCGGCGATGCACAGCGACGCCACACCATCAAGCACCGGCATGTCCAGGACCTGGGCGGCCACGAGCCCGATCAGTGCGAAACCCAGGCCCAGCAGGGCCGCGCTATCCTCCAGCAACACGGTGAAGGTGGACGGGTCCTTGCTGCGACGGAAGGCTTCGAAGTAGCCCAGTTTGCCCTTGGTACGCCGGAACTCCCGTAGCGCGACCCACCATGAAGCCCCCTCGAACAGGATGGAGATGCCCAGCACGCTGTAGCTCAACGCGTGGTTGGTGGCCGGCTCCGGCCGGCGGATGTGCTGGATGCCCTCGTAGGCCGAAACACCGGCGCCGGCGGCGAACACCAGCAGGGCGACGATGAAACTCCAGAAGTACAGCTCGCGGCCGTAGCCGAACGGATGCACGGGGTCTGGCGCCTTGCCGGCGCGGCGCAGGCCGTACAAGAGCAGGAGTTCATTCAATGTGTCGACCAGCGAATGCACGCCCTCGCTGAGCATGGCCGAGCTGCCGGAGATGCCGGCAGCAATGAACTTGGCGATGGCGATGGCCAGGTTGCCCGCGAGGGCGGCGTAGATGACCAGACGGGAACCGGTGGGGGCAGACATTTCGGCGGCGGGGTGAGGCGGATTCCTGATCTTCCTGATCAGCGCGTGCCTACTGTGTGCACGGTGCGATCAGCGCCCCTTGGGATTGAGGTACAAACGCGCCCCATCCGATTCACGGTAGCCCGTCCAGCGCCCACCGCCGGACGCGCGGAAGCGCCCGAACACGGTGTTGCTGGTGTCGGTGAGCAGCAGCTGATTGCCCGACAGTACCCAACGGTTGGCCGAGAAGAAGCCATCCGGGCAGCCGGCGGGCACGTAGGCACTGTAGCCGCCGAACCACTCGATGTTCTTCAGCTCGATGGAGCAGGTGTTGCCGTTCTCCTGGCCCAGCGTCCAGCTGCCGAACAGATCGCTGTCGCGCACATCGCGGCCGCCACGGTCCCAGTCGTCGTTGTCGTCGTGGAAACCGAAGCCCACGTCGATCTCCTTGCTTTCGCTGCGTGACTCGGACTGCGAGCTGCTGCTGGTGGTGGTCTGGGTGGTCACCGCGCCACTGCTCTGGGTCTGGGTGCTGCTGGATTGCGTGGTCTGGTCGGTGTGGGTGGTCTGTTCGCCGAAGCCGAACGAGGCGTCCTGGGCCAGGGCGGGCAGGGCCAGGCAGCACAACGCGGACAGGCAGGTACGGGCGAGCACGGCAGCCATCGCAGGATCCTCGGAAGGGTGGATCGCGCGAGTATCGAACCGGTGGGGTGGGAGACGGTGTGAGGGTGTGCGCTGGGGCAGCCCAGCGAAGGGTAGTGCCGGCCGCTGGCCGGCTCCCCTTTTGACGCCCAGAGACCGAAGGAATGCCGGCCAGCGGCCGGGCACTTCCAGCAGCCAGGCATCGCCTGGCGCTACGGGTCCGGCTTCACCCTCACCACCCGTTTCCGGTACTCGTACACATTGTCACCGCGGATGCGCTTTTCCTCGGTGCCGGTGACCCGGCCCACCTGCTGGTCCGAACCGGTCACGGGCTGCGCCTCGATTTCGGTCTCGTGCTCGAAGGAATGTGATTTGTCGGTGTTGCGGTAATAGCGGTACAGGGCCCAGTACAGCGCGGTTGCGCCGGCTGGACCTGCCGCCAACAGCCAGAGGCCACTGTCGTCGCTCATGTCGATGCCACCAGGAAGGCAATTGCGAGGGCTTCAATGACGGTGCCGGTGGCCAGTGCCGCCAGCAGCATCTTCCATTGCTGCACGGGCACGCTGCCCATGGTTTCGCCGGTACGGCCGTTGACTGCGATGTAGTGCAGCATGCCGCCGTTCTTTCCGGGCTGGTGGTACGAGTACAACCACACCGGCAGGTACATCGACACCCAGCGGGTGCCATGCACCTCCAGCTGTTCCTGCTCCCAGCGCACGCCACGGTTGTAGCGCTTCACCGAACCTTCCACCTGTGCGCGGGCAATCGACAGCAGCTGGTCTTCCAGCCGCGGCCGCAGCTTTTCCACATCCAGGTTACGCTTCTCCGAAGTGAAGCCGGCCAGATAGGACGCGTTCCACTTCACCGCGTTCTTGGTGTCGAACGGCAGGATGGTGTTGATGATGTTGTTGGTGTTGGCGCGGATATCAAGATTCCCGCGCTCGGCCGAGGATTCCAGCGGCAGGTCATCAACGGTGAAATCGACCTGGCGTTCGACCTGGTAGACATCGGCGTCGTAGAGGGTGCGCTTGTTCTTCTCGCTGCCCACCGTGTACTCGCGCGTCTTGATCTCGCCCTTGCCGGCCACGGCCGCGCTGACATTGCTGTCGACGATCATGTAGGGCAGGAACACGCCCACCACGTTTTCCGGGGTGAACTGGTCCTTGAAGGCCTTCAGCGCGAACATGCGGCGTTTGTCGACGAACTGGCGGATGCGCGCGACCGCGTCGTCCTTTTTGATATGGAAGGGCAGCACTGCATCAGGTACCGCGCCATTGCTGATCTGTTCGTTGACGCCGAACACGTGGCGGCACCAGTGGCAGCGCGCCGTCATCGTGCTTTCGGTATTGACCGTGACTTCGGCGCCGCAGCCGGTGCACTTGAACGTCATCAACGCCGAGGTGTCGGCATCGATGTCGCGTGCGCCGGACGCGATGACGGTGCCGCGCAGCTGGTCGATGGCCTCGCCCAGCCCGAATTCCTCCTCGACCCGCGCGCCATGCCATTCGTGACGGCAGTACAGGCAGACGAGGATGTCGGTGCCGGCCTTGGGCCGGATGTCGGTGGCGCCGCACTTCGGGCAGCGGTTGAGGCCGTCCTTCAGCTCGCTGGCCGAGGTATCGATGGCCACGGGATCGGGCGCTTCCACTTCATCGCGGATCGCCTGCGGCAGCTTCGAAGTGTCCAGCGGGAAGCTGCCGGGCAGGGGAGGGACGTCCTGCGGCGAACCGGGCCCATCCAACGACGCCGCCGGCAGGGGCGGCGGCGTCGCGGGCGCGGATCCGGGCAGCGGCGGTGGGCCGTTTCGGGGATCGGACATGTCGGTTGTGCGTCCTGCTGTTACAGGCCCAGTGCCTTGGCCTTGAGCGCGTCGTAATCGCTCTGGGTGATCAAGCCCAGGTCCAGCATTTCCTTGGCCTTCTTCAGCTTGGCGACCGGATCGTCGGCAGCCGGGGTGGCCGGCTGCTGCATGCCGCCGACACCGAACATGCCCGAGGCCATGCCGACACCGACCAGGCCCGCCGCACCGCCGTTCTCGCCGGCCGACTGGATGCCCTGGGCGACGCTGGCCTGCAGGTTGGAATTGCCGCGCGAACCGGACAGCGCATCGGCGCGCTGCACGGTCTTCAGCAGTTCGCGGGTGTTGGCGTCGTACTCGATCGAGACGATGGCGGTCTTGACGATGGCCAGGCCGCGGTCGGACTTCCACTGGTAACCCTGCTCGACGGCGGCCGACAGGCTCTGCGCGAAGCCCAGCGAGTCCTGCTGCAGCTTGGTGATGCGGTTGCCCTTGCCCGGATCGTTGGTATACAGGCTGAAGGCCGGGGCCAGCGAACCGACCACTTCATTGAACAGTTGGCTGGCAGCGGCGTTGTCCAGATCGGTGAAGTCGAACACCTGGCCCGGCCGCAGGTAGCTGGCCGGTACGAAGTTCTTCACGAACAGGATCGGGTCGACGATCTTCAGCGTGTACGAGCCGCGGGTGATCGCACCGACCTGGGTATTGAGGAAACCGTCGTCCCAGTAGATTTCCGACTGGGTGCCGAAGCGGTTGTCCGGCAGTTCCTTCAGCGAGACGAAGTAGGCCGCCTGCTGCGCGCCCGGCTGGCCGCCGAACTTGAAGCGTTCCCAGCTCTGCTTGATGAAGGTGCTGACCAGGCCGTCGCCAGCGAAGATCGACTGCGAGTTCAGGTCGTCCGAACGCCATTCGTAGCCACCCGGTTCGGCGACGAATGCGGTGATCGCGCCGTCCTGGAACAGCAGCAGGCCGTAACCTTCGGGCACGATGATCTTCGAGCCGTTGGTGATGATGTTGGACGAGCCGCTGGTGTTGGAGCCGCGGCCGGCATTGGTGCCCTGCGGCACCGCCGCGAACAGGGCGGCCGTGGACGGCAGGCCCGCCGGCACGGTGTAGAAGTCCTTCCACTGGTCGGCCAGCACACCGCCAACCGCACCCTTCACCGCCTGTACCAGACCCATGTCCAACTCCCTGTGATTCGAGGGCAGGCACCATGCCTGCCGAGCTGGACTGAATATAGCAGCGGGCAGGGACCGCTGTGGTGCCGGAAGATGAATCCGGGCCATGCCGATGCACGGCGCCGTGCCTGGCGCTGTTGCTACAACATGTACGGAATCTTGAACGCCAGCGTGAAGTCCGGCGCATCCGGGGTCAGCCCGATGCCCAGCAGCGTCACCAGCGTGGTGTGCTGGTTCAACGCATAGGTCACGCCCAGGTTCAGGGATGCCGCATTGGCATCACTGCCGATCACCTTCATCCACTTGCCGCCCTGGAAGCGGGTGGAGGCGCGGGCGCTGATGCGGTCACTGAAGGACAGGCTCAGGCTGGTCCGCTCGTTGAACGCAAAGGCCACGCCTGCGCCGAAGTACACCGAGCCACCCAGCTTCACGTCGCCCGGATTGACCGTGTCCGGATTGCTATCGATGTCGTTGAATCCGCGCGGGATGGAGTGCACATAGCCGATGTTGGCGAACAGGATGGCCGGGTCGGCGGTCTTCACCATCGACAGGCCGAGGTTGGCCTGCCATACGCCGTTGCCCGTGGGCTGCTCGCGCGGCACGGCGAAGCGGATGTAGTCATCGTCATCGCGCTCGATCACCTTCCAGTCCAGACCGTAGGGTGCGCGTCCGGTGGGGGCGGTGACGCCGGCCGTGAGCACGGTCTCCGGGCGCCAGCCGCGTTCGCCGAACAGCCGGTAGTTCGCGCTCAGGCCAATGTCGCCCAGGCCGTTGCCGTCGGTCTGCTCCTGCGCGATGGCGGCTGCTGCACCGCCGGCGCCGCCTTTCTGGTACACGGTGCGCCGCGCCAGGTAGGGCACATCCAGGTTGAGCGTCAGGTTCGGGCTGACGCCCCAGCGGGCCGCCACGTTGTAGGTCAGCGAGTCGGACTCCACATTCTCGATGGCGATATTGCCGAGGAAGATGGCGTCCAACGCGAGGAAGCCGTTGAGGGTGAGCTGCTTGCGGTCGTAGCGTGCGTAGGTGAGGCTGTTCTCGATGGTGAAGCGGCGCGAGAACAGGGCCGATTGCTGCTGCTTCACATCGTCCACGCTGCGCCGCGACTCCTGCCTGGCCTGTTGTGCTTCTGCGGCGGTACTGGCGTAACCCTCGCTGCTCGGTGGAGCCGCGGCGGCCGCTGCCTGCGCCAATGGCGCGGCCGGTGGGGTCGAGGCTGGGCCAACCCGCCCGCCCAGGCGCGCCTGCATGGCCTGCACCTGCATGTCCAGTTCGCGCAACCGCCGCACTTCCTGTGCGTAGTTGGCCTTCAGCTGTTCCAGCTGGTTGGCCAGGGCCTGCACGTCGGCGCCATCGTCCGGCGTCGTCGGTGCGGCAAGGGCGGTGCCCGCCAGCGCCGCCAGCGCCATCGGGGTGATCCTCATAAGGGTGTGCATGTTCGTGTCCTGCGTTGTGGAGCGTGTCCCCCAATGCCGCGCCGTGCTACTGGCCCGGCCCCATGCCGCGGTTCAGCGCAATCGCCTGGGCCACGTTCTGGCTCAACGGCAGGTTGCCGCCTACGGTGTCGCGTACCAGTTCCAGCCGCAGCTGGTTGCTGGCGATCTGGCCGTCACCGGCGAGGGCGATGCCCTGGCCGACGCTGCCATTGCGGATCCACTGCTGTACCAGTCCCTGGCCGTCCACCTGCAGCAGCAGGCGTGCCTGGTTGCCTTCCAGCACCGCCGTCGCGCTGGCGCCGCCCTGCTGCGCACTGACACTGCCTGCGCCATCAGAAAGAGCCGCCGGCACGCCACCCTCGCGAACCGTCAGCGTGGTGACGTTGCGCGCAAGATTGCCATCGCCGGCCACCTGCACGCTCTGCACCAGACCGCTGGCGTTGGCCAGGCCGCTGCTGTCGATGCTGCGTCCGTGGGTATCGGGCAGCGGCGCATCGGCTGCCGTGACATGCACGCTGGGCTGGAAGCTGAGTTTCGGCGCGCCACCGCCACGGAAGTCCATGCCCAGGGTCAGGCCGCCCTGCAGGGTCGTGCCGTTGCTGACCTGCCACTGCGACACCATGGTGACCCCGAACCAGGCGACGTTGTTGCCGCCCACGGTGTAGCGCCCCCGCATCAGGCTCAGCTCCGGATCGGGGATTTCCGTGAGGCCACGCCCGGCCCTGCCGTCTGCGGCCTGCAGGGGCAGGGCAGGGGCCATCAGCAGCAGAGCCATCCATACGTGTTGGCGGAACATGGTCGTACCTCCTCAGAACAGGTCGGCGTGGCTGAAGCCGAAGTCGACCAGTTCGGCATCGGTGATCGGCCCTTGCCGCGCGAAGAGCGCGCGGGCACTGGGCCGTTCGCTGGGTTGCAGAAGAACGGTGTTGCGATCGAAGTCGCTGCCGATCACCACGAAGACCGCGCGCGATGGCCAGGCGGCCAGGAACTCCGGCAGCGCCAGGCTGCGGTCGCCGAGGATCGGGTCAGCCACTTCCACGATGCCGTTGCGCACCTGCTTGAGCACCACGAAATGGCGGAAACCACTCACGTCCATCAGCACCAGTCCTGGCACGCGAAGGGTGCGCAGTCGTGTTTCATCGATGCGGTAGCCCCGGCCACGCATGCCCAGCGATTCCACGTAGCGCTTGATGTCGAGCAGGGAGAAGCCGCGTTCGGCCACCAGCGCTGGATCGGACACCCCCATCATCCCTTCAATCACCGTCGCCTCGTCGGTCTGCAGGTGGTAGGCGTGGCGAAGGATGGTCGCCAGCGCCGCAGCCCCGCAGCTGTAGTCGGTGTGCTGGCGTACCACGTTGCGGTAGCGCCGCTCCTGCATGCTCTCCACCTTCTGCTGCAGCAGCGCGCCATTGGGCAGTACGCCACTGAAGCGCACGTCGCCTGCCCACGCAGGAACAGTGGCCAGCAGCAACAGGCAGGCCAGCAGGCACATCGAAAGACGGCAACGGATCATCACAGTCTCCGGCAGCAGGGGGGAGCCCCTGCCCCAAGGGGGAGGAGGGACAGGGGCTCCCGGGAACCCGGCCATTGGCGGACGGCCGGGGTGTTGCGCTTACTCGCCGCTGCCACCACCGCCGCCGGTGCTGGGCTGGGCGACTGCCAGGGCCAGGCTGTTGGCCTGCAGGTTGCCGGTGCCTGCAGCCACGTTCACGCCGATGTTGCCGGAGGCGCCGGAGAAGGCGCTGCCCGACAATGCCGAGGTGTTGGTGGCGTTGACGTTCACCCAGCGCGTGGTGCTGACCGTGCCGCTGAGGCTGGCATACAGGTCGGCCACGCCCAGTTCGACGAACTGGCTGGTGCCACTCTCACGCGTATCGAAGCCCAGGCCGCCCACCCCCGGCCGGTTGGGGTTCATCGTGGCGTTCTGGATCTGGTTGTCCAGGTCGATGTGGCCGGTGCTGTTGCCACCCGGGTGTGGCAGCTCGCCACTCCACGTATCCAGGTAGTAGTTGGCCATCTGGTAGGCGTTGCCGGTACCGCGGTAGGTGCCCGCGCCATAGGCCAGGGTCAGGCCGCTGACGCCGCCATGCATGCCGACCTGCACGGTATCGGTGTAGGACTGCACGAAGCCGGCGTTGCTGACCGTATTGCCGGTGGAGACCTGGTTGGAGCTGATGCTCGACTGGGCCACCGCCGTGGTCGCGACCGAGGCCGCGAGCGCGTTCTTCTGCTCGTTGTTGTTGCCCGAGGCGATGTTCACGCCGATGTTGCCGGACGCGCCGCCGAAAGCGTTGCCGCCAAGACCTGCGGCGTTGGTGACGCCGGAGTTCATGGTCGCGTTGCCGAAGCCGGCCTGGTTGACGAAAACCTCGGCGTCAGCCATGCCGAAGCTGAAGGACGCATCGGCAGCGGACAACGACGCGGCATTGTCCTGGGCATTGTTGTCGCCGGAAACCACGTTGAAGCCGAGATTGCCCGATGCGCCGGCACCCACGCTGTCACCGATGGACGCACTGTTGGTGACCAGGCTGTTGCTGGTGGCGTTGTTGCTGATCGACTGGCGGTTGTCGATCACGGCAATGGCCGCCGAGTCGAGGTCGATGTCGCCGGTGATGTTCGGATCGCCGGAGAAATTGATGTCGGTGCTCAGCCGCAGGTCCTTCTCCAGGTTCACGTCGACGCCGTGGTTGTTCTTCTCCTTGCGTTCGTCGGCCTGGATGTTGCTGTGCTTCTGCACATTGACGTTGACGGTGCGGTTGCGCACGTCGTTGTCGGTGTGGTTGTGCGTATCGTTGCGGGTTTCGCTGACGGTGTGGTTGTGGTTGATGTTCGCGTTGGCGTTCTGGTTGTCCCAGCCAT
The DNA here is from genome assembly GCF_018320795.1 of Stenotrophomonas sp. PE591. Taxonomy (NCBI): domain Bacteria; kingdom Pseudomonadati; phylum Pseudomonadota; class Gammaproteobacteria; order Lysobacterales; family Lysobacteraceae; genus Stenotrophomonas; species Stenotrophomonas sp. PE591. The sequence goes on along the minus strand of NZ_JAAOKO010000004.1, from coordinate 150,887 downwards.
TGGCCGCAGCGGCGGTCGAGGCAGTGGCAATCGCCATGGCGAGCATGGTCTGTTTGACGGTCGCTTTCATGGTGCCCTCTCTCTCATCAGGTGGTGCATCGGTTGGGTGGTTGTCACGGGCGGTCCTGCACGACCAGGCCCAGTACGTTGGCCGTGTCGTTGCCGTTGCCCGCGATCTGATTGAGTTGCAGGACCCCGTCGAATCCCCGCAGCGCGGTGCTGGCTACACCGGCGCTGCGGGTGCCCGTCGCGACGCCGCGACCGGTGTCGTCCCGCCCCCCTGCCAACGCGGAACCCTCGGCGGCCAAGGCCGTATCGTCGGTTTCGCGTATGCCCTGTCGGGCCAGCGTCGCGCTGACGACGTTGAGCGTCGTGTTGGCGATGCCGCTGGCCTGGTTGATGGATGCGATGCCACTGGCACCGGCCAGCGCGTCACCTCCAATGAATGCAGTGGCCCGCAGCGGCCCGGACAGCACGCGGTTGCGCTGCTGCAGTTGCCGCGCATTGATCGCCACGTCGGCGCGATCGCCCTTGGCGATACCCCGCAGGTTGGCCTGCACGTTGAGGTCGCCGGCGGCCTGGTTCACGGCGATGGCGCCATTCGCCCCGGCCAGTGCGTGGCCGTCGATCCGGGCCACGTCGAGATAGGCGAGCATGCCGCTGTAGTCATCGGCCCGGGTCGCCGAGGGCGCGGCAGCGAGCAGCAGAAGCACGCCGTGCAGGGGCTTCATTTTCCACCTGCCGGGGCCGTGCCCTGCAGCGGGAACTGGGCCAGTGCGCCGCGCACGGTATCGGCGATACCGCGGGTGCTGCTGCCGACCGCACCGAGCGGCCCACTCATGGCGCCCCCCAGGCTGCTGCCGACCATGCCGTCGCCACTGCGGCCCAGCGTGCCGCCCAAGGCCTGCTGGGTGACCCGTTCAACGGTGGTTCCGCCCGGCGCCGCGATGGACGCGGCCTGGCCGGCGCCCATGCCGGCATAGTCCTCATCGCTCAACTCGTCCATGCCGGTCGTCGTGCCGCCGACACCCAATGCGGCGGCGATCTCGCGCTGCGGCTTCGGGTCGGCAATCAGCGCCATGCCCGGTGGTGCCATGCGATAGGCCGGCCGCGCGGAGACGTCCCGCAACAGGACGATTTCGCCCGGTTGTGCCTTCACGCCCTGGCGGGCGCCCGACGCGGACGCGTCGGTGCCAACCGACAGCAGGGCTATTGCCAGCGCTGCGGCCAGGCCGCGAATCAGGGTGGTGCCGTCCATGCCGATCTCCCGCGATGGGTGCGGCGGAACCACGCATCAACCGTGCCAACTCCGAAGCGCCCACGCGCCAACAGGGTGACCGTGCAGCACCTGACCGGGTTGCTGCCATGCTGTTACAGGCACGTCGCGGAATTGTTGGGATTTCGAAGCGCCAAGCACCGCAGGGCAAGGCCTGCGGGCGACTGTCGCATCGGTGTTACAGGTGGCGTCGCCGTCTGCTACGGTGCCGCTTCAGCCAGGAATTTCTTGACGCACTGCTCATTGCGCCGCCGTTTAGGGAAGCGCTAGGATCCGCCCAACAAAGGCCATCCCGGTGGCCGTAGAGGTCCCGGCGGGGGGCGGCACGCCGGTGATTGCCTGACAGTCCGCCGACGGTGTCCGGATGCTGGGGAAGCATGGCAGCGGTCCCGGAGGCTTCTACGTCACGTTGCGTGCTCTGGTTTGGCGAGCCGTTGGCGAACGAGCGCAGTGCGCTGGCGGCAGCGGGCTGGTATGTGCGCAGCATCCATCCCGATCCCGCCATGGCGATTGGCCTGCGCGCGCGCGATCGATTGCTCGCCGTGCTCGATCTGCGCCATCTCGATGCGGTCGCGCTGCAGCTGCTGGCGCCGTGGATCGAGCAGCACCAGCATCTACCCTGGCTGGCGGTACTGCCACCGGGTGCCGGACCCACATCGCCGGCTTGGCTGCCGTTGCTGCAGCGATGCTGCGCGCGCTTCACGCTGCCGTTCGGCCTGCAGGACCTGGTCTGCGCAATGCGCCAGCAGTTCGACGCGGATGATCCGCCTGTCGACGCAACCTGCGCTGGGCATGGACCGCACGCGCTGATTGGCGAAAGCGCCGCGTTGCATGCGGTGCGCACGGTGCTGCACAAGTTTGCGCCGGTGGAGCTGCCTGTGCTGATCACAGGTGAAACCGGTACAGGCAAGGAACTGGCCGCACACGCGCTGCATGCGCTGTCGGGGCGTGCCGGCAGGCCTTTCATTGCAGTGAACTGCGGTGCGATTCCGGCCAACCTGGTGCAGTCGGAGCTGTTCGGCCACGAACGTGGCTCGTTCACCGGTGCCGACAAGCGGCAGATCGGCGTGTTCGAATCGGCCCATGGCGGAACGGTGTTTCTTGATGAGGTGGGCGATCTGCCGGCAGAAGCACAGACCAGTCTGCTGCGCGTGCTGCAGGAGGGAACCTTCGAGCGCGTGGGCAGCAGCCAGCCGCTGCGCGCAGACGTGCGTGTGCTTGCCGCGACCCACGTCGAACTGGAACACGCGGTGGCGCAGGGGCGGTTCCGCAGCGATCTCTACTACCGCCTGAATGTGCTGCGCCTGCTGATGCCGCCGCTGCGCGAGCGCGGTGCCGACGTGCAGCTGCTGGCCGAGCACTTCCTGCGCTGCTTCCGGTTGCGCCACAGCGTGCGTGCACGCGGCTTTGCACCGGCCGCAGTACAGGCCATGCGGCGCTTCGACTGGCCCGGCAACGTACGCGAACTGCTGAACCGTGTGCAGCGTGCAGCGATCATGGCCGAAGGCGAGCTGATCAGCGAGCGTGACCTGGAACTGGGCGCATCGGCGGCGGCCCTGCCCGCGGCGATGCTGCACGATGCACGGGGGCAGGCCGAGCGCGATGTGCTGCTGCAGACCCTGCGCCAGACCGGCTACAACGTCTCCGAGTGTGCGCGGCAGATGCAGATTTCTCGCGTGACGGTGTATCGCCTGTGCCGCAAGCACCGGTTGGAGCTGCCTGCGCAGCGCTGATCAACCGGCCAGGTGCTTGAACAGGCGCAACGGCTTGCCCGCGACGCGCTCGATCACGCCCTTGGCTTCCAGGTCCAGCTGCACGGCCTTCAACCACCAACCGGCAGTGGCACCTGCCGGGAACAGGGCGGCGGGAAGATGTGGCAGCAGTGCCTGTTTTGCCTGCGCAACGGTCAGGCCGGGCGGTTGCGCAGGCAGGGCCCGCAGCAAGGCATGGCGCATGGCGAGATACTTGGCACGATCCACGCGATGGATGTGCCCAGGCGTGGTGATGCTCTCGATCTCGATCCGCTCGGGCTCAGACATGGGTATCTCCCGCGACTTCGATGCGTGGGCTGCGGAAGCCCATGGCGACCCACGCCTTCATCAACCGGGCATAGAACCGCAGCGACCGGGTCTCCAGGTTCGGCACATCGTCGGGAAGGACAGACGCATCAGGAAGATCACTGACCATCGTCCGCATCTCCACGGCGGGTCTTGCCGATGCCGGCCACAACAGGCCATACAGGCTCAGCCAATGGCCGCCGCTGAACTCCAGGAAGAGTGGTGTGTTGCAGCATCCCGCCACGACGCGGCGGCTGCCGCCCCTGCCGGACAACCGCAACGCGCGCAGCATGGCATGCCCGGCATCGATGCTGACGCGATCCTTGCGGTGCATTACGAAATGCGTCTGGCCCTGTGGCCCCAGGACCTGCGGCGCTCCGGGCATCGACTGTAGTTGGGCGCCGGCCCTGCGACAGCTGTCGCAGCAGCATTCGACGGTGGCGATGGGACTGCCGGTGGTGGTCAGGCGCACCTGGCCGCAGGTACAGGCAAGGGATTGATGGGAGGGCATCTGCGTTTTTCTCCTGGGGTTTCATCCTCTCGACGAACCGGGGCGCCGAGAATCGACAACATCCGCCTTCAAGGCCGCATCATCCGATAGCGGATGCGGTACAGGTCCAACCCTGCACCGTCCGCGCGCCGCGCCGAATAGGTCAAGGTGTCGGGTTGCGAGCCATCCAGCATCGCGCCGTAGCTGTCGCCGGAGGCCTCGTTCAAGGGGGAGGGCAATGCAAGGCCCGCGTCATAACGGCCTCCACGCTCGTGGGCAATGAACTGGCGTACCGGTGCACTGCCGAAGTCCAGGGCGCGGGCAAACACCAGCGTCCGGCCGTCGCCCAGGAAGGTGGCATCGAACTCCTGCGCTGCGGTATTGAGGTCTCCCGGCAGCGGCCGTGCCGGCTGCGCCACGCCACGGACCATTGCTGCGACATAGAGGTCATGGCCACCCGCACCGCCTGCGCGATCGCTGGAGAACAGCAGCGTGGCCGCGTCGGGCGAGAGCATCGGCGCGAATTCATCGGCCGCGCTGTTCACTGCCGGGCCAAGATTGACCGGCTCCCCGAATCGACCGTCGCTCCCCATGCTGACCCGGTACAGGTCGTCGCCACCCTGGCCGCCTGCGCGATCCGAACAGAAATACACCACGCGGCCATCGGTGGAAAAGGCGGGATCGAAGTCGCGCCCCGGCGTGTTGAACGGCACCGGTGTCGCCGGCCGCCAGCGCTGCCCATCGTTGCGGGAGACCCAGATGTCATACCCGCCCGGACCGCCGGGCCGGTTGCGGCTGAACCACAATGCGGTTTTTCCGTCCGGGCTCAAGGTCAGTCGAATCTCGTCGTATTGCGTGGATGCAACGCCCGGGGCAAAGCGCTCGGCGGGGCCGACGATCCGCAGCCCCCTGGATGGAGACGCGGGAGGCGACGCAGCAACCAGCAGCATCACGGCCAGCAGCGCCTTCATGCCTGTCGCTCGAAGTCGCTGACCCAGTTGGTTTCCCAACTGCGTCCACCATCGGTCGAGGCCGCCTGTTCCCAGCGCGCCGAACGCGGGGTGATGCGTGACCAGATCACCCGTGTCTGGATTGTTCGACCGTCGTGCTGGTCTTCGCCGAAGAAGCGGCCGACACCGGCCTGGAAACCACCGCGCAGTGGCGCGCCGATCCGGGTTGGCTCCCGGCCATCCAGCCACCAGCTCAGCCAGTGCCGCTCCGCCGCATTCCAGGCGCGGATGCCCATGCCGCGCAGCGGCGCTCCAGGCATGTCCATCAAGTTGTCACCCACGTTGCCGAATCCTCCCAGGACCGGCCAGTTGTGCAGGGTGCCGTTGAACGCGTCCCATGCATCGCTGCCTGCCAGCCGAGCGCGCAGGCGACGATGGCGCACGTTCCAATGGCCCACCAGGAAATCAAAATCGCCCGGTGCATCCGGCAGCTTTGGAAGCGGAGAGGGGACCGCAGCAGTGCGGCGGAACCAGTTGCGCCAGTTCACTTCCCAGTGCGCACCGGCATCGTCGGAGAACGCCTGTTCCCACCACGGCTCCTCGCCGTGGATGTCATGCCAACGGAACCAGACCTCGATGGGGCGCCCGTCGATCCGGTCGGCGCCGCGGAAGCTGCCGGCATCGCCCTTGAAAGCGCCGCGCACAGGGGCTTCGATATGGGCAGGGTTGCGGCCATCGATCCACCAGATCGACCACGTGGAAGACACCGGATCGAATGCGCGCACGCCCAGGCCCCTGTAGGCGCCCGAAGGCAGCGCCATGACGTTGTCATCGATGGTGCCGAGTCCGCCCAGGGTGAGCCAGACCGCGCTGGAACCGGTGAAGGACTCCCAACGGGTATCGCCGACCAGGCGCTCCTTCAGGCGTCGGTGCCGAACCTGCCAGTTGCCCTGCAACCATTGCCAGTCTTTGCTGTGGCTGGGCAGGGCCCACCCGGGGGGCAGCGCCGTAGATGCCGCCGCGGCGGCCAGGGTGGCCAGGAACTGCCGTCGATCCATGTGCGTGATCCCCTGTCGAAGGTGCCTCCATCGTTGCGCTTACCAGGGGGATTGACCACGCAGATATCGGGGCTCAGGCTAAGTCACACTTATGGTCACCCAACGCCAGCTGCCATCGCTTGCCGCCATCCGTGCCTTCGAGGCGGCGGCGCGGCTGGGCAGCTTCGCGCGCGCCGCCGAAGAGCTCGACACCAGTGCGGCATCGGTGAGCTACCACGTGCGGCGGCTGGAGGCCCAGACCGGGATCTGCCTGTTCCTGCGCCACGCACAGCACGTGGAACTGACGGTGGCGGGTGCCAGCGTCGCCCAGGAGGCGACCCGGGCATTCGATGCACTGCGCGCCAGCTTCATGCGCGCCGCTGACAGGGATGCGGCGCGACTGCGCCTGTCCGTGCTGCCGACGCTGGGCACCAGTTGGCTGACGCCGCGGCTGGGCACGTTCCGCGCCCGCCACCGGCAGTTCGTGCTGGAACTGGACCTGTCGGCAGCGCCGCAGGATCTGGCCGCCGGTCACTTCGATGCCGCCATCCGCAATGGCCAGGGCGAATGGCCGGGTCTTCAGGCAACTCCCTTGTTTCCCAGCCTGTTCACACCGTTGTGTGCGCCGGCGCTGCTGCACGAGGCGCGTGGGCTGGGCAGCAGCGCGCTGGAGATTCCCCTGCTCGGGCGGCCGGACTGGTGGGCCCTGTGGTTTGCCGCGCACGGGCACATTCCACCGCCGGCACCGGAGAGTTTCGTCGCGCCCTTTGCCGTCGAGCATCTGGATGTCGGCGCCGCGATCGCCGGGCAAGGCATCGCCATTGGCTCGCCGATCCTGTTCCAGGCCGAGCTGGACAGCGGGCGGCTGGTGCAGGCGCATCCGGGCGTCGCCAGCGACGGTCGCAGCTTCTGGTTCGTGGCACCCACGGCGCGAAATGGTAGTGCCAAGGTCATTGCATTGCGTGACTGGCTGGTCGAGCAGGCCGCTGAGGCGCGGCACGCGGCACGCCACTACCTGGCCCAGGCGGTGGTGCCATGAACCAGAGCCCCGAACTGCTGCGGCGCCTGCTGCGTGCCAAGGACCGGATGGACCGCGCCAGCCATGAGGAATGGCCGGTCGCGCGCCTGGCCGAGGTCAGTGCGGTGTCGCCGGCGCACTTCGCCCGCTCGTTCAAGCAGGCCTTCGGGCTGCCACCGCACCGCTATCTCCTCAGCCGGCGCATCGAACGGGCCGTGGCGATGTTGCGTGAGACCGAGTTGCCGGTCACCGAAATCGCCGCGCAGACCGGGTGGAGCAGCCTGGGTACCTTCGGCCGCATCTTCCGTGACATCACCGGTGACAGCCCGGGCAATGTGCGTGAGCGTGAGCGTGCGGGCCAGGCGGCGTCGGCCAGCGTGCCGGAATGCCATGCACGCGCCGCGCAGCGCCCGGACCTGAAGATCGCAGTTTTGGAGAAGCGCCGCCGCGAGGCGGTTGCTAACGTGGACCCTACCTGAGGGAGGTCCCATGACGAACACTGTGAACACGGTCGGCCTGTATGTGCGCGACCAGGATGAGGCGCTGGCGTTCTACGTCGGCAAGCTCGGCTTCGAAGTGCATACCGACGTACGCAATGGCAGCTACCGATGGCTGACGGTACGCAGTCCGGGCCAGGACGGTTTCCAGCTGGGCCTGTTCGTGCCAGGCCCGCCCACCCACGACGCCGCTACCGCGCTTTCGCTGCAGCAGCTGGTCGCCAAAGGCGCAATGCCGCCGCTGGTACTGGCCGTGGATGACTGCCAGGCGCGCTACACGCAATGGCTGGCACAGGGCGTGGAATTCACCCAGGAGCCGATCGAGCGCTATGGCGCCGTCGACGCCGGATTCCGTGACCCATCAGGCAATGGTTGGAAGATGATCGAAGCCCGTTCCGATGCGAGGCGCCGGCAATGAGCCGCGGTGGCTGGGCACGGCCCGTGCATCGTTGGACCTCGATCGTGTTCACCCTGGCGGTGATCGCCAACTTCGCCGTTCGCGGGCTGGGGCAGGGCGAACCTGCAGCGTGGATCACCTATTCGCCGCTGCCGCCGCTGTTCCTGCAACTGTTCACCGGCCTGTACCTGTTCGCGCTGCACTACGCCGGAAAGCGCCGCAGCGCCGCACTGGCACTGCGGGCTGAGCAGGGTCAGGCGACGGCGTCCACCGCGTAGGCGGCAAGCAGGCCCGGCAGCTGGTCCATGCGCTGGAAAATCACCTTTGCACCCGCAGCACGCAGGGCTTCCGGCGTACTGTGGTGCGGGCCACCCTCACTGAAGCCGAACACGGTGGCGCCTGCGGCAACGCCGGCAGCGGCGCCGGTGACGGTGTCCTCGATCACTGCACAGCGCGTCGGGTCGGCGCCCAGCGCTGCAGCTGCAGCCAGGTACACGTCCGGGTGGGGCTTGGTGCGCGGCATGTCCTGGCCACTGAACACATGGGCACCGAAGGCATCAAGGATGCCGACCTTGCCCAGCTGCAGCTTCACCTTGTGCAGGTCGGCACCGGATGCGCAGGCGATCCGCCCGTCGGTGGCCGCAGCGATCTCACGCACGGCCTCGGGTGCCCCCTGGATCGCTTCAAGGTCACGTTCCAGTGCCCGGTTGCGCTGCTGGCGGAACTCCTCCAGCCATTCCTCGGTGAACGGCTTGCCGGTGCGCTCTGCGATCAGCCCTGCCAGATGGGCCACGGACTGGCCGAGGAAGACTTCACCCGCCTGCGCCGGGGTCAGCGGCCAGCCGCGTGCGGTCAGCATTTCCGAGAGAACGCGGGCGACCAGCGGCTCGGAATCGACGAGTACGCCGTCGCAGTCGAACAGCACGGCATCAAACGGGAAACGGGACATCTACAGCTCCAGGGGGGCAATGCAGTGGTGCAATTGCCCGCCATTTTCCCACAGCCATCCCTGTGTGGCACCCGGACTGGGTGCCACCCATTCCCGGCCGGCCGGTCAGCCCAGGTCACAGCCCGCCGGCTGCGGCCAGGTGCTGGCCGGCAGCATGTTCTTCAGCGAGGCCGGTGCGTTGATCGCGACGTAGCTCGCACCCAGCAGCTCCTCCAGATCGGCGATGGTCACCAGATAGCTGTCGAGGCTGCCCAGATTGGCTTCGTTGGGAATGATCCAGCTGATCGCCTTGGCGGTGCCGGTGTTCGGGTCACGGGTGATGATGGTCTTCCAGAAGAACTCCGGCGTCGGGATGCCGTGGCTGGAAAGGAAGTAGTCGTTGGAGGCGTCGCCGTAGACCACGCCACCATAGACATCCACCGGCGCGATGTCGCGGTAGCACTCGGCCACGTTCTCGGCCTTCACCCAGATGCCCTGGTTGAAGCTGGACACCTGCGGAACGATGTTGGTCATGTAGTTGGCGCGGCGGATGTAGGTCGCGTTGTAGTCCATGTGGTTGGACGTCACCAGATGGCCCCGGTCATAGCCGGACGTGATGCTGGCGTAGGAGGCGGTGCTGGTCTGGCCGAGGCAGCCTGCCGGCAGGTCCGGATCCTTGTAGAAGCTGGACGGGCGCGCGGCCGAACCGGTGTCTGCGGTCAGGGTGTATTCGTAGCGGGTGGCGCTGTGGATGCTGCAGTCGTAGGTGAGCACGAAGCCGCCCTTGTTGAGGGTGACGACCTGGGCCTGGGCAGCGCCGGCGAAGGCACTGAGGACGAACGCGAAGAAGAAGCTTGCAAGGCGCATTGCGGTTCTCCAGCAGAAGTTCAGGGCGCAGCCGTCCGCCACGACCAGGCCGGGGCGAAGTCATGGGAGGGCGTTGCGGGGACGGGTGCTACGGATTGCGGTGGGACCTGACCGCACGGTGGGGCCATGCAGGCCCTGCGGTGTCGCAAGCGTCACAAGCTGTCGCCTTTCGGTCAACGACGAAAAGGCGAAGCTGTGACAGCGCGCAAGCACTGGTGATGTGTCAGATCAGGCGGCGCGTGGGTGACACGCGCGAGTGCTAGGGCGTGGCGGTGCCTGTCGCCGCCAGGCTCAGGGCTGTGCCCGCAACACGTAGTCGCCGCAGCGCGCTCCTGGTACCAGCGACCATCCGGGGGCCAGGCTCAGCGCCCATCCGTGACCCTGCAGGGGCAGTTCGCCCGAGGCAGGCGCCTGCACGAACACGGCCTTCCAGTCGTTCTGCAGCAACGCTCCATCGGTGACCGTCAATGTTCCCCATACGTCGCTCAGCTGCATCGTGGGATACACCGTGCCGATGCCAGGTAGCGGCTGCATGTTGCTGGGGTCGAACTGGATGCGCATGCTGCGAAGATCCAGCCGCAGTACCGGCCCGCTCACGAAGCGGGCCTGGTTGCGTTCAAGCTGTGCAAGGCGCTGCTGTTCGCGCTGCACTTCCGTTTCGCGCAGCGCAGGCCCGTCATAGCGTGCTGCCGTGGTCAACAGTGCAGCTTCGCCGGTGAGTGGAGTGCTGTGCATGCGCTCTGCCAGAAGTGAACCGAGATCGCGGGCGGGATGGCCAAGATTGCGATGCCAACCGGGCGCAACCTGGTCCAGCAGCAGGCCATAGGCCGGGCCGGTCGCGTAGGCGAACGAACGGACGAAGCTGCGATCATCCACATGGGCGCGAAGGTCATGAAGTGCGGCCTCGATGCGCGCAGAGGGCGTTGCGTTGCCGACGAGAACGCCGGTGTACTCGGCCAGGCCTTCGTTCAACTCCAACGCGGCTTCTTCCTGGGCGGCAGCAGGGAAGCGACGGTAGCGCTCAGCACGGAATGCGAGCGCATCGTTCATCGCGTTGCGCTGTGCGCCGGGGTCGGGTGCGGACAGTGCGGCGGCAAGTGCGCGCCATTCCAGCTGCAGCCAATAGCGTCCTTCAAGCGTGTCGAGGTGCTCATTGCCGCCCTCTGCAGGCGCTTCGATCGACAACGCGGGTTGCAGGCGGTGGAACATCTCGTGGGCCAGCAGCGTGCGTCGACGGCTTTCGTCCTGTGGCAGCGGCCAGAGCAGCTGCGTCCAGCGGGTGCCGGACCATTCGACGGCGGTGTTGGCGATGATCGCGTCCGGCGGAAGCTGGCCGATGAAAACCTCTCCACGTGCCTGCAGGTTGCCCTGTGCATCTGCATGGGATGCCGTGACCCGACGGCTGGTCCGGTCCACCAGCATCATCGGCCCACACAGCGACGCTCCCCAAAGTCGACCGTTGTCGGCCTGGCACAGCGTTTGCGCCTCTTCGAAGACTGCGCCAGCGGTTACGTCGGACAGCGCAGGATCCTCCGCGGACACGGGGCCAACGGCAACCAGCAACAGGGCGACAAGTGAAAGCGGCGGGGGTCTCATTATCCATCCGTCCTTGGGAAGGTCCCGTCATAGCATCGATTCAAAGGTTGCGACAGTGCAGCAACGTCATGCTGCGTCGCAAGGTGCCACCCACCATTCGCACTGGTACGGTCCGATCCGTTGCACCACCACCGACGGGGAGAGACCACGATGCGCAAGGTAGTGCTGCTGTTGATCCTGCTGACCGGGCTGGCGCCCACCGCTTGGGCGGCCACGGTCAAGACCACCCATCGCACCATTCCCAGCTGGGATGGAACGCCTCTCGGGGCCTTCGTCATCGAACCGCAGGACGCGGGCAGTGGACGGTATCCGCTGCTGGTGATGCCCAGCAGCTGGGCCGTGCCCAGCGTGGAGTACGTGGGCGTGGCGCAGTCGTTGGCCCGCCGCGGCTATGTGGTGATCAGCTACAGCTCGCGTGGTTTCTGGGAGTCCGGCGGCAGCATCGACATCGCCGGGCCGGCCACGGTCGAGGACGTCAGTGCACTGATTGACTGGGCGCTGGACAACACCCGCGCCGACCCGTCACGAATCGGCGTATCGGGCATCTCCTATGGGGCCGGCACCAGCCTGCTGGCGGCCGCACGCGATCCGCGCATCAAGGCAGTGGCTGCACTGAGTGGATGGGCCGACCTGCAGGCCTCGCTGTACAGCAACGACACCCCCAGCGCACAGGGCATCGCGCTGTTGGTTGCCGCAGGCCTGGCCACCGGTCGCCCGGGACCGGAGCTGTCCACCATCAATCGCAATGTGCTGGTCGGCAACTACCAGGGCGCGGTGGACTCGCTGTTGCCGGTGGCGGCGCAGCGCAGCCCCGGGGCCAGCATCGACGAGATCAACGCCAACCAGCCAGCGGTGTTCCTGGCCAACGCCTTCAACGACAGCCTGTTCCCGCCGGGCCAGCTGGTCGATTTCTTCAACCGCCTGAAGGGCCCCAAGCAGCTGCAGTTGCGCCATGGCGATCACGCGCTCAACGAAGCCTTTGGCGCACTGGGTGTTCCCAACGAGGTCTACGATTCGGTGGGCGACTGGTTCGACCATTACCTGAAGGGGGTGGCCAATGGCATCGACCGGCAGCCTGCGGTGCAGCTGAAGTCGCAGAAGGGCAGCTGGAGCCACTATCCGGATTGGCAGGCTACCCGGACGGGCGCGGTGAGCTACGGGCTGACCGCGCCGAGCGGGCTGTTGCAGCCCACCGGTGGACTGGTGGCGAACGGTGGCGGCACCGGCTGGAGCTACCGCATCGGCAGCGGCCTGCTGACGGCCGCCAACTCGGGCGTGGTGATGGCGTCCGGCGCGCTGCAGATGATCAACCTGCCACCGGGCGCCTATGTGCCGTTCGTCGGGCGCAACGCCGCGGGCGTCTGGCAAGGGCCGATCTACTGGAGTGCACGCCGGCTGGATGGCGCGCCGGAAGTGCGGATGACGGTCACGCCAAGCCGCGCCGACACCACGTTGTATGCCTATCTCTATGCCGAGGACGTGCTGGGCAATGGCCAGCTGATCAGCCACAAGCCCTATACGCTGCGGGGTGCCACGCCGGGGCAGGCGAAGACCATCGACCTGCGGCTGGAAGCCAGCAGCTGGGACGTGCCGGCCGGCAGTCGCCTGACCCTGGTGATGGACACCGTGGACCTGCGCTACGCAGGCATCAGCCAGTTGGGTGGCACGGTGACCTTCAGTTCACCGGCGAACGCGCCGTCGATGCTGAAGCTGCCGCTGCATTGATGGAAGGCCGCGCCCGTTGCGGCGGGCGCGGTACGCCAGGCTGGAAAACTGCGAGACTGGCGTTTGTTCCGGCAAAGGGATGAATCCATGGTCATTGCAGGGCTGCTGCTCGGTGCGGCGCTTGCGGCGCCCACCGCGCAAGGCGCACCGAGCGACTGGTCGGACACGCTGTTGAAGGATCTGGACGCTGCCGACGCCGCCATGCGCGGCAGCCATCCGGGCGCCGTGGATCTGCGGAATCCGGGTTTCGTTCCGCAGCTGGAGGCCGCCTCGGCGCTTGCCCGCTCGCGCGCGCCCAATGTCGACAGCTTCGCAGGCTACTGGTGGGCGATGAAGGGTTACGCAGCCTCCTTCAATGACGGCCACGTCAGCCTCAACGCGCTTGCCGGCGCTCCCGATCTTCCGACGCAGTGGCCCGGGTTCCTGACCGGTTTCGACGGTGATGCGCAGGTGGTCATGACCGTGGACGGTGGTCCGGGCCATCCGCCGCTGGGGGCTCGATTGCTGTCCTGTGACGGCATCGATGCGCAGACACTGGCTGCGCGCCGGGTGGGTGACTTCAACGGGCGCTGGAACCTGCAGGCCAGCCGCATCCAGGGTGGTGGTGAAGTGCTGCTGGAGCAGGGCAATCCGTTCGTGCCCACGCTGCGCAGCTGCGTTTTTCAGGTGGATGGACGCGAGAAGCCCTACGCGCTGCAGTGGCAGCCACTGCAGGCGGCACAGCGCAAGGAGCGCCTGGCCGATACCCGGCGCAGCTTCCGCCCGGCCAATGGTTGGCACACGATGCCAGGCGGTGGCTACTGGATCACCACCAGCAGCTTCAATGCCGACCCTACGGAGCAGAACTTCAAGGAACTGACCGCGCTGCTCGAGCAGCTTGCTCCAAAAGCCGCAGCACTGCAGCGGGCACGGTCGGTCGTGCTGGATGTGCGTGGCAACAGTGGCGGTGCTTCACAATGGAGCATCGAACTGGCGCGACTGATCTGGGGCCGTGCCGCCGTGGACGCGCTGTCCGATCCCAGCTGGGTGGAGTGGCGGACCTCCGAGGCCAACATCGCCCAGTTGCGCGGCTTCCTGCAGAAGCTGGTGCAGGCGCCCGACGCGTCGCCAGAGCTGCGTCGCATGCTGGAATCGGTGACGGCGGGCATGGCACAGGCGCGCGGCCGGGGTGAGGCAGTGTGGCGCGAGCCATCCGATGCCAGGGCAGATACAGCATCAATCGCGGGCCCAGCCGCACCGCTGCGCAAGGGCAGGGTGGTGATCGTGGCCGATGCCTCGTGCGGCTCGGCCTGCCTGGATGCGCTGGACCTGTGGAAGCGGCTGGGCGCGGTGCAGGTGGGCGTCGAGACATCGGCCGACAGTCTCTACATGGATGTCAGGCCGGAGCGGCTGCCGAGCGGCCTGGCCAGGATTTCCGTACCGATGAAGGTTTTCCGAGGCCGGGTGCGCGGTTCGAATGAACCGCATGTTCCGGATCGTCGCTATGACGGCGACATGCGGGACACACGCGCACTGGAAGCGTGGCTGCTGGCGCTGTGAGGACGCGCCTGCCCATGACGCGGGATGCCCACGTGCTGTTGCCGGACGCAACGCTGGGTCAGCGCAGGTCCGGTGGATTCATCGAAGCGTCGCGGACACAGGGATCACCGGCGTCCGGTGTCAGGCGCGCCTCGATGTCCGGTGGAAACCGCGGAATCCTGCTGGTCTGCATCACCACCCAGCGCATGATCGTGTGCAGGTAGTTGAGTGGCAGCGTCGTGAGCCACATGAAACCCGGGAGCTGCGCGTCTTCGGCGAAGATGCGCTCCTTGCCGGACGCGAAGCTCTCGTGCTTGCCGTCCAGCGGCATGCAGTAGTGCACCGCGTCCACGACGGCTGCCGGTCCCTCTTCCATGTAGCGCCGCAGGAACTCCCAGTGGGCATGTGCGTTCTCGATGCGAGAGGTCGCGATGCAGAACGCGAACGTCTCCCGTACTGTGACGCCATCAGCGTCCAGGATCAGTCCGCGGACATCCCAGTTGTACCATCCGAAGGTTCCGGTTCCGCGGCCAAGCGTGAAATAGACCTGGTCCCAGGGCACGCTGAGGGTGGTGCCATCCAGCCGGAACACGTGTATCTGCCGGTGCTTGCGATCGAGCGCGATCGGATAGTAGGTCCAGCGGAACAGCTCGAGGCAAGCCACCCGGATGCTCGCTGCAGTGAAGGCGGCCAGCATCGCCATGCCGATGAATATCGCCTCCCACAGGCCGTTTTCATTGGGCAGCCTGTTCACGATCAGCAACCAGAGCAGCATCAGCATGCCGCCCAGCCCGAAGGCAATGCCGATCGCGCCCAGCAGGGCTGCAAAGCCACGCGCGGCGAACCAGCGATCCACCGAAACCAGGCCGTTCGAATTCATCTTCACCACGCACAGCTGCGCCAACGGCACGACATCCAGCCGCTTCTTCTGCAGCAGGCGGTGCTCGCGTTCAAACGCATTCAGCGGGCGGTTGTTGGGAAACTTGCGCGTGTATCCGGTGTAATCCATGGGCGATCCCTGCGCGATTCCAGCGCCCGTTGGATTCTAGCGGGATTCTCCCGGGGGGGAGATCAGCGACGAACGTCGAACGGGTGGCTCTCCATCAGTGCCCGGACTTCAGCTTCGCGGGCAGGGCTGAAGTCGCCGGGAATGGCGTGCTTCAACGCGCCCGCGGCCAGTCCGAAGCGGACGGTGCTTTCTGCGTCTAGACCGGACAGCAATCCGTGCAGGATGCCGGCGGCAAAGGCATCGCCACCGCCGATGCGATCAACGATGCCGGGCAGCGGCCTCGGAGCAGCCTGCGCGCGGGTTCCATCGCGTCCCAGCAGCAGCGCACCGAGCACGTGATGGTCGGCGCTGATCACCTCGCGCTGGGTGCAGGACAGCCACCGCAGGTGCTGGAACGCGGCAAAGGCAGCGGCCGCAGCGGCCTCGGTTCGGGCGACCGCATCGTCCTGCGCGAAGTGCAGCCCCAGCACCAGTTCGATGTCCCGATGATCCGCAAAGACAATGTCGGCCTCGGCGAAGACCTCACGCAGGATCGCCGCTGCGTCGCCATCCCAGCGTCGCCACAGTGAGGGACGGTAATTGCCGTCGAAAGACACCTGCACACCGGCCGCGCGAGCCGCACGCACGGCACCCAGCACCGACTCGGCCACGTTGGCGCCCAGCGCCGGACTCACGCCCGAGACATGCAGCAGGTGCGCGCCGGACAGCAGGGCGGGCCACGCATGGTCACTGGCATTGCTGCTTGCGAATGCAGAATCGGCCCGGTCATACACCACTTCACTGGCGCGCTGCACCGCACCGGTCGCCAGGAAGTACAGGCCCATGCGATCACCCTCCACTTCACGCACGGCGGCCACGCCCACGCCATGCCGCCGCAGCTCGGCCACAGCATGCCGGCCCAGCGCGTTACCGGGTACCGTGCTGACCATCTGCACATCGTGGCCCAGGCTGGCCAGCGAGACCGCCACATTGGCCTCGGCACCTCCCACATGAACCTGCAGCTGCGGCGTCTGCAGCAGCAGTTCACGACCGGGTGCGCCCAGGCGCAGCAGCAACTCACCGAAACAAACGACGCGGCTCATCGGTTCTCTCTCACTCGCGGGTGGTGCAGCCCAGCATGCGCAGATCGATGGCATCGGCCATGCGCCGGTAGCCTTCGTCGTTGGGATGCAGATGGTCGCGGGTGATCTCGTTGGGCAACGATTCGGCTGCCTTCGGGTCACGCAGCGCCGCATCGAAATCGATGATGCCGTCGAAGCCGCTGTTGCCGCCGCGTGCCCACTGGTTGATCGTGGTGCGGGTGGCGGCGGACACGGGCTCGTAGCGCTCGGAACCGCCGAACGGGGTCAACGTACCCAGCCAGGTGCGGATGCCGTGCGCATGCAGCCGCGCCGCAACCTGTTGATAGCCCAGCAGCATGTCCGCCGCATTGCGTCCAGGCAGCGGCTGCGCGCCACCGCCGTGGCGGATGTCGTTGATGCCTTCGAACAGGATCACCTGATCGGCGTCGGCCACCGCGATCACATCGCGATCCAATCGTGACAGCGCACTGTGGCTGCGGCCATGGTCAAGCAGCTTGTTGCCGCTGATGCCCTGGTTGAGTACCACGAACCGGTTCGGGCAGGCCTGCTGCAGGCGCTGCGCCAATCGCTCCGGCCACTGGTTGAAGGTGCCGCGGCGTGCGGTGGCGCCTTCCGTGATGGAATCGCCCAGCGCCACGATTACCTGGGGACGATCTTCACGCTGCACCATCACTGCCGAGAACACGTTCTGCTGGTAGCTCAGCCGCACGCTGTCGGCGACGGCTGTCTGCCTGCCATCTGCGACCCGCAGCTCGGTGCGGCGCACGGCGGGGCGGGTGGGCTGCGGGAAATACGCACTCACGCTGATCTCCTGCAGCGCCGCCACCGGCATCCGCACCGGGTCGCTCAGCAGCGCGGCTCCGACCGGCACCTCGATGACCGCGCGGCCATCCACCGTTACCGGCAGCGGTGCGGCCTTGCCGTCCTTCACTCCCACACGCAGGTCCTCGACCCGCAAGGGCGTCGTGCCGAGCTCGTTGCTGATGCGCAGCCGCAGCGCATCGCCACGGCTGCCAATGCGCATGTCCTGGCGCACGGTCTGTGCGGCGAACTGTACCGGCGCATCGGACGTTCCGTCCTTGCGGGCGGGCGCGGGCGCGGCCGTCCAGGCAGTGACCCACACGGGTGCGGCCCACACAGCGGGCGCCGTCATGGCGGAGCAGAGCGTCAATGAAAACAGAAGTGTCCAGCGCTGCATGGGCAGGAGTCCGGTCAGGTGTCAGGAGAAGTAGGTGCCGCCGTTGACGTCCAGATTCGCGCCGGTGATGAACGCCGCCGCATCCGAGGCCAGGAACACCGCAGCGTCGGCGGCTTCGTCCGGCGCCCCCTGACGGCGCAACGGGGTGGCACCGGCAACGGCCGTGCGTACTTCCGGCTTGGTGAATTCGTCGTGGAAGCGGGTGGCGATCATGCCGCAGCACAGCGCGTTCACCCGGATACCCTTCGGCCCCAGTTCCTTGGCCATGGCACGGGTGAAGGTCATCACCGCCGCCTTGGCGGTGGCGTAGATCGACGCGCCCGGACCGCCACCATCACGCCCTGCCTGCGAAGCGAAGTTGACGATGGCCGCGCCTTCGCGCATGTACGGCACCACCGCGTGCGTGGTCAGGTAGGTCGAGGTCAGGTTCAGGTCCATCACGGTGTGGAAGAACGCCGGGTCGATGTCGGCCAGCGGCCGGCGCTGCACCATGCCACCGGCCACGTTCACCAGCAGGTCGATACGCTCGCCGAACGCGGCCTGTGCCGCAGCGACCAGGCCGGCGACGGCCGTGGCGTCGGTGACGTCGGCGCGATGCACCATGGCCTGGCCACCGGCCGCCTGGATCCGTGCCAGCGTTTCCTGGGCACTGGCCTCGTCATTGGCGTAGTTGATGCAGACGCGTGCACCGGCGGCAGCCAGCTTGATCGAAACGGCGCGACCGATATCGCGGCCACCGCCGGTGACAATGGCCACCTTGTCCTGGAACGACATGCGGAAAACTCCTTGGTTTGCGGGGGAATGAAAAACGTGGGCTCAACCGCCGCGGCGGTCGAGCTTGTGGATACGGCCGGTCCACCACCACAGCGCGGCCAGCGACAGTGGCACCAGGGCGGCAACGAGGATGAAGATCGGGGCATAGGAGTGGCGGGTCAGCACCGGCACCAGCCAGGTGGTGATCAAGGTGCCGGCCACGGCGGCCAGGCCACCCAGGCCGGCCAGGGTGCCCACCGAGCGGCCGTCGAACAGGTCGCCCGGCAGGGTCTGGATGTTGCCGATGGCCACCTGGAAGCCGAACAGCACCGCAGCGATTGCCAGCACCGCCAGCAGCGGCTGGTTGGCCAGCACAGCGCCGAGCAGGGCAGGGGCCATGATCACGCAGCCCAGCGTGATGGCCAGCTTGCGGGCGCGGTCCACGCTGTGCCCGGCGCGGATCATCCGCCCGGAGAGCCAGCCGCCGCTGAGGCTGCCCAGCATCGCGCCGACAAACGGCACCCAGGCGAACAGGCCGATCTGCTTGATGTCGAAGCCGAAGGTTTCAGCCAGGTAGATCGGCAGCCAGGACACGAACAGCCACCAGATCGGGTCCAGCAGGAAGCGGCAGGCGAGCATGCCCCAGCTCTGCCGGTGGGCCAGCAGCTCACGAACGCTGGCCTTCGGCGCCACCACCGCCTGTTGCCCGGCCTGGTCTTCCTGGATCAGCCGGCGCTCGGCATCGCTCACCCACGGGTGCTTGTCCGGGCCGGCGCGGTAGACAAACAGCCATGGCAGCAGCCACAGGAAACCGATTGCACCGACCAGCACGAAGGTACCGCGCCAGCCCAGCCACAGGTAGAGGCCGGCGATGGCCGGCGCGGACACGATCGCGCCGATCGACGCGCCGGCGTTGAACACGCCTTGCGCCAATGCGCGCTCGCGCGCCGGGAACCACTCGGCATTGGCCTTCACCGCGCCCGGCCACGCGCCTGCTTCGCTGATGCCCAGCATCGCCCGCACCAGGCTGAAGGACAGCATCGAATGGGTGACCGAATGCAGGGCGATGGAGATCGACCACACGCTGATCGACAACGCGAAACCCAGGCGCGTGCCGATCATGTCGAACAGGCGGCCGAACAGGAACTGGCCGGCGGCGTAGAACAGCATGAACACCGTCACCAGCAGGGCGTAGTCATCCTTGGTCGCGCCCACTTCCCTGGCGATTTCCGGCCACATCACCGCCAGTGCGTTGCGGTCGATGTAGTTGATGACCGTGGCCACGGCAATCAGGCCCACGATCAGCCAGCGCACGGCTGAACGCACCGGCACCTTGCGCAGCTTGGCCACCACCGCAGGGCCGTTCATTTGCCGTCACCCTTGCTGCGGTCCAGGCGTGCATGGCTGCCGTTCCAGCGGTAGACGTGGCCGTCGACGGTCACGCTGTGCTCGCTCGTGGTGGCGCTGTTATCGGCGACACCCAAGGCGATGCGTGCACCGCTGGCCAGGCGCAACTCGATCACCTCGGCATCGCTGCCGCGGGTGCGCACGATGTCCCTGATGCGGCTGTCGGCGCCGTGCACGTACTCGGCGGTGCCGTTGTACTCGCCATGCGGCTCCAGCACGCTGAAGAAGGTGACGTCCTTCTGGCCGTCCACGCGCTGCAGCAGGGCAGGCTCACGGCGCAGGTTGAATTCCGGATCGTTCGCGCCGCTTTCCACCAGCAGCGCCTGCGCCGGCGCACTGCTGCCGAAGCGGTAGGTGTAGAAGCGCCCGTCCAGCAGCCACGCCAGCGACCGCGGCTCGCTGCCGGGTTTGCTGCGTGCATCCAGCCACAGGTGCTGGTAGCCGTTGTCCTTGCCCAGTACCGGGCGCTGGCTGGGGAAGTGCTCGGCCTCGAAGCCGGTGGTGACGATGTGGCCGTTGAAGTGCAGCGGCAGGTCGTAGCGCGCGGCCTTGTCGCCGTGCACCTGCAGCAGGTCCAGCACCACCGGCAGGCCCAGGTCGGGGTGGCGCAGCAGCGCCTGGGTGCGGGTGAACGCCACGCCGGGATAGGCATCGCGCATCGTTGCCGAGGCAATCTGGGTATCGGCATCGGCCTGGAAGAAGCGCACCTGCGGGGCATGTTCCTCGCCACGCTTCCAGTCGCCCATGAAGTGGCTCTGCTGGTCCACCACCAGGGTGTTGTGGGCCACGGTCTGCTTGGCCCAGCTGCGGTTCTCGGCCAGGTAGATGCCACCGCGCTTGGCTTCCACGTTGAGGAAGCGGGCGGCGCCGTAATCGGTCACCACCGGGTTGCCGTTGTCGTAGAACAGCCAGTTGAGCTTGTCGAAGTGGCCGTGTCCCATGCCCTGCATCGTGTCCTTCTGCACCAGTGCCTGGCCGCGTTCGCCGTTCATGCGCAGGATCGCCAGGCCGCCGCGGTCGCCGTCGGGGCCATCGCGCAGCAGCATTGGGCGGTAGTCGAAGGGCTTGGCCTTGTGGGCGGCCAGTGCCTGCGCCACCTGCAGGCCTTCGGGTGACAACAGCAGGCGTTTCTGCTGCTGGGCCACCGACAGCAGGCGGTCATCACCGGTGCGCGCATAGGCGATGCCGATGCCGGCCACCAGCTCTTCGGTGTCGATGCCCTTGTCCAGGATCGCATCGTTGATCGGGAAGAACAGGCCGCCATAGCTGGACTGCACCAGCACATCCACCGCCTTCAGCAGCACGCCATCGCGACGCGCGAAGATCTTCCGCTGCGGCTCATTGCGTTCGATGGCGTTGGCGAACAGCAGGAACGGCGCCAGTGCATAGCGCTGGTAGTAGGGGCCTTCCTCGTAGTAGCCATCGGGCGAGAACAGCAGGTCGATCTGCCGCAGGAAGCCGAACGTGTCGTCCTTCTGGCTGCCGCGCAGGGACTTCTCCACCAGTTCCTGGTCGCGCAGCACGTAGCCGGTCATGCCGGTGGCGGCCACCGCCCACGTGGCGTGGTTATGGATCTGGTCGTAGTTCTTCGGTTCGCTGACGAGGAACTCGGCCATCGGCCGGAACACCTTCGATTCGATGGTGTTGCGGTCCTCGGCGGACAGCACGTCACGGATCGCGTCATAGCCTTGGATGGCGTTGACCAGCCATACCGAATCGTTGAGCACCTGCCAGAACACGCGGCCGGGAATCTGGCCCCTGCCTTCCGGGTGCGGGCCGAGCGTCGGGTACAGCTTGGCATACTGCAGCAGCATGTCGCGCGCGTAGTCCACGTAGGTCCTGTCGCCGGTCAATCGGTACAGCGTGCCCGCCGCCAACAGTGCCTGGTAGTTGCGCTTGTGCTGTTCATGGGTGCGCCCGCCGCCCTTGTCCCTGGGCACCGGCACGTCGATGCCGGCCTTCATCATCTTCTTCAGTGTTGCCTCGGTACGCGCCTGCTCCTTGGCGAACCACGGGTAGCGGCGGCCTTCGCCGGCCATCTGCTGCCACTGCGCAGCGGTGACCAGCACCGGCGCGGTGTCGGCCTGCCGCGCAGCGGCAGCGGGCGCTGCGAGCAGCGACGCGGTCGGCAGCAGGGCGAAGGGGGCGGCCAGGGCCAGGGAAACGAACAGCGGCTGCAACCTCATCGATCAACTCCATTGCGGGTGCGTGACAGGGCAACTTCGCCCACCTTGGGATACCAGGCGACGCCGGTCGCCTCGCGCGCGGTCATCGCCAGGGCAGGATCGGCGCCCACGGCGGGCAGGGCAGGCGTGGCCGCCCACAATCCGCTGGCAGCCCGCTGCAGGCTGACGCCACGGCCTTCTACGCCTCCCGGGAACACGGTGCTGGCTGCCGGCGACTGCACGTTGCCGCTGAAGTCGATGCCGGCCAGCGAACTGGTGGCAGTTGGTGGGTTGCTGCTGTTGCGGTTGACGATCAGGTTGCCGGTGAAGCGGCTGCTGCTGGCGGCGACCACGATGCCTTTGGCTTCATCGTGGCCGACGCCGAAACTGATCTTCGCCACGTCCACGAAGGTGTTGCGATTGATCACGGCATTCACCACCGGCGCATAGCCGGACAGCGGAGGACTGGCCTGCGCATCCATCACCGCCAGTGCCGAGCGGTTGCTGGACCCGGCCAGCCGCTCGAAGTAGTTGTTGCTGACGGTCTGGTCGGCGTTGATGATGCGTACGCCGCCGGTGCCGGCCTTGTCATCGCCGAGGAAGACGTTGTCGATCACCCGGTTGCCGTTGCCATGGCGCAGGGTCAATGCGCCGGCCGAACGGTAGAACACGTTGCCGCGGTAGGTGTTGCCGCCGGACTTGTTGCTGATGATCTCGGTCTCGCCGTCGCAGCCTTCGAACCAGTTGTTCTCCACCGTGCTGTTGGAATCGCTCAGTGAGCTGTCGCTGGTGCCGACGCGGATCGTTTCGCCCCCGTTGACGCCCAGCGCCGGGCGCGGCCCGAACCAGTTGTGGTCGATACGGTGCTGGTTGTCGAGGCCCTGGGTGGCATCGCGCACCACCACCACGGTCGGCCCGGCGTTGGTCTTGCCGCGCAACTGGCTGTGATCCAACCGGTTGTTGCTGCCATACAGCGATACCCAGTAGTCCTGGTCGCTGGCATCCGGGTTGGTGTAGTCATCGATCACCAGGCCGGTGACGCGGCTGTTGCTGGCGACGGCCTTGCTCGACTCGCGGAACGCCACCACCGCATCACCCGGCGCATAGCCGTTGCGGAACACCAGGTTGGACACCTGCAGGTAGCTCCCCGCCAGGCGCAGGTCTGAGCGCCCGCTGAGGACAACCTTGCCGGCGGTCTGCGCGCGCAGCACGATCGGCGCGTCTGCCGTGCCCTGGCCCTTCAGCAGCAGCCGGGCATCGGTCCAGGTGCCGTCAGCCAGCACGATCTCATCGCCAGGCTGCAGCGCCGAGGCGGCGGTAGTGAACTCCGCGACATCGTGGACGAGCCAGCTGGCTGCACTCGCCGCTGAAGTGGTCAGGCACATGACCAGACCAGTGGTCAGGCAAAACAGTGATGGGTGATTGGACGGGTGACGCGCCAGCGAGTGAATGCGCATGAAATCCTTCCAGGGACGGCCGGGCCGTCGTTTCAGGGTGGGCCTGCATACCACTTTCGGGTCTGTTGTAAGCCAGCTTTCGCGCAAAGTCATGCTGCATGAGCACATTAAATTGCGATCAACTGGTATGGATCAAAGGCATTTGAACATTCGCATACCAATTGGTTGACATTTTCATGTCGCCGTGCCGAAGCTGCGTCCCACGCCTGGCATGCAGGCGATCCTTTGGGAGGAGGAAACCATGCGGCGACCCGCCGGAGCAGTGCACAGCATCTCGTTGTCCCCCACACCCCTGATCGTGGCGCTGCTCGCCGTGCTGGCGGGCCTGCCCACGGCCCAGGCGCAATCCAGCAAGGACGCGGCAGGGCAGGATCCCACCACGCTGGACCAGGTGCAGGTCACCGGCATCCGCGAATCGATGCAGAGTTCGATCAACAAGAAGCGCGACGACACGGTCATTGCCGACGTGCTGTCGGCCGATGACATCGGCGACCTGCCGGCGCCCTCGCTGGCCGACGCGATCGAGACCCTGACCGGCGCCGCCTCGACCCGCGACAAGACCGGTGCGTCGGAGATCTCGATCCGTGGCTTGGGCGCCTTCCTCAGCAGCACCAACTTCAACGGCCGCGAGATCACCAACGGCAGCGGCGACCGCTCGGTGAACTTCAACATGTTCCCGGCCGAGCTGATCAACACGGTGGCCATCTACAAGACCCAGCGCGCCGACAT
The DNA here is from genome assembly GCF_018320795.1 of Stenotrophomonas sp. PE591. NCBI lineage: Bacteria > Pseudomonadati > Pseudomonadota > Gammaproteobacteria > Lysobacterales > Lysobacteraceae > Stenotrophomonas > Stenotrophomonas sp. PE591. The sequence goes on along the minus strand of NZ_JAAOKO010000004.1, from coordinate 126,731 downwards.
CATCGAAGGCGGCGTGGCTGGCACCATCGGCCTGGAAACAGTGCGTCCACTGGAGTACGGCAAGCGTGCGGCGCAGCTGGACCTGCGTGGCAGCTGGGCCGAGTATGACAAGAAGTACCGCGACGACGACGGCATCGGCTATCGCGGCACCGCCAGCTACATCGACCAGTTCGAGTTCGGCAACGGGCAGAAGCTGGGCATCTCGCTGGGCTTCCAGCGCCTGGATGGCACCGATCCAGAAGAGAGCATCACCAGTGGTTCCACCTGGTATGCCTGCGATGGCACGCAGAACGTGGGCAATGCCAACTGCAATGAAGTGTCCGCGCAGGCCATCGCCAACGGCGCGCCGTACTACCTGGTGCCAAGCAGCCGCATCTACCGCCTCAAGCAGGAGCGCAACGACCGGCAGAGCGAGTTCGCCGCATTGCAGTGGCGGCCCAACGATGTGGTCGAAGTGAACCTCGACGTCGAACACACCGAGCGCAACTGGTACGAGAACCGCAGCGATCTGAGCCTGTCCAACGCTCGCCGCGGCATCACCCGGCGCGATGTGGACGCAGGGGGCATCGTGCGTCACCTGCATGGCAGCACCTCGATCGACTCCACTTCCAACCGCTACTGGCGTGGCGAGGAATACACCGGGGGTGGCCTGAACCTGATCCTGCGACCGACCCCGGCCTGGGAACTGTCCACCGATCTTTCGTACTCGCACACCAATCGCCTCGACAGCGAGCGCATGACCCGCCTGCGCGCCAACCAGCGCGACGTCAACAATGCCATCGTGCCGGGCATCAGCAGTGGTGCCACCGGCTACGTGGACTATGACTGGGACTGGCACGGCGAAGTGCCCAGTGTTGCCCTGGCGCCGAACTTCGACCCCAACAACTGGGACGCCTACACCGGCGCGGCGCGCGTCACCTCCAGCGCAACGGAGAACGACCACAGGATCAAGGCCGGTCGCTTCGATGCCAGCTTCATGCCCGAGTCCGGCTTCTTCACCCGCATCAAGGGCGGCGTGCGTGCCAGCCAGGCTGACTACCGCCTGCGCGACAACACCCTGGTAACCGACTACGACCAGCGCGTGGCGGCCGACAAGGCGAAGATCATCGCCGCCAACCAGGCCTGCCGCGCACCGTTCCCGCAGGATGACTTCATGGATGCCGCCAGCGGCAACACGATCTCCTCGTGGGCGTACTTCGATCCGAACTGCCTGTACCAGTCGTTCCGTGGCAGCCTCGACAGTGGGTTGGATCCGGGTTTCCAGGATCCGAACAATGTCGATATCACCGAGAAGACACGCGCGCTCTATCTGATGGGGGAGTTCAGCAGCAGCCTGTTCGGCTTGCCGGTGACCGGCAACCTCGGCCTGCGCTGGGTCAAGACCGATGTTCGCTCCGAAGGCGTGCGTACCGGGCTGCGTATCGAGGACAATGGTGACGGCACGATCCGCCTGCAACCCACCGGTGCGTACAGCACGCAGGTGTTCAAGGCGGGCAACGACAAGCTGCTGCCCAGCCTCAACGCGGCCTTCGAACTGCGCCCGGACGTGTTGCTGCGGGTCGGTGCATACCGCGCGATGTCACGGCCGGACATCGCCGCGCTGGGTGCCGGGCGCACCATCAACGTGAGCAGTGATGCCACCTACGGCAATCTGGCCGACGCGCTGGATGACATCAGCGCCAGCGGCAACCCCGCCGCGCAGCCGCTGATGTCCTGGAACGGCGACCTGTCACTGGAGTGGTACCCGAACCCGGACACGATGCTGGCCGGCGCGGTGTACTGGAAGCAGTTCAACGGCGGCACCGCCACCGCGCTGGTGCCGGAGACCTACACCATCGATGGCCAGAGCGTGACCGTGCCGGTACGCCAGCAGGTAACCACCGACGAGGACAGCACGCTGACCGGCTTCGAGCTGACCGCCACCCATCGACTGTCGTACCTGCCCAAGCCGTTCGACGGACTGGGCTTCAAGGTCAGTTACAACTACGCCGATGCCGACTACCAGACCCAGGACTCACGACTGGGCGAGCAGCTGGCCAGTGACGGCACGATCATTCCGGCGATCGTGCCGCCGGCGGGCCTCAGCGGCTTCTCGCGGCACGTCCTGTCCGGCTCGATCTACTGGGACGTCGGGCGCTTCAACATCCAGGCCATCGGCAAGTTCCGCTCGCACTACTACCAGGACTTCACCGGCAACACCGCACAGCAGAACCGCTACTACGATGACAACACCAGCGTGGACCTGCGCCTGCGCTACCGGGTGAACAAGCGGTTGTCGCTGTCGCTGGAGTTGATGAACCTGACCAACGAGCCGCGCGTGGCCTACCAGCCGCTTTATGGGAACTTCCGCGAAGTGGTGACCTACGGGCGACGTGCGTATTTCGGTGTACGATACAAGTTCTGAACAGGGCGGCGCGGCCAGTGGTCGCGCCGTCGCTCCAACCGGACCCTTGCCGGCCGCGGTGGCAGGGCAGGGACCGGGAAGGAATCGCCAAGGGTCAGCCGCATGTCCGCCAACCGCCTTTACCAGACCATCGCTGCCAAGCTCCGCAAGCTGATCGAGGACGGCGAATTCCCGCCGGGCTCGCGGCTGCCGGGCGAGCGTGAACTGGCCGAACGGTTCGGTGTCAGCCGGGTCACCATCCGCGAAGCCGAGATCGCACTGGAAGCACAGGGCTGGATCGCGATCCGCATCGGTTCGGGCGTGCATGTGAAGCCGCGCCCGACGCAGGCGCCCGGCGGGCTGCCGGATGTCAGCGCCTTCGACCTCACCGCTGCCCGCGCGGTATTCGAGGCCGAGGCCGCCGCTCTGGCGGCAAGCAATCTGGATGATGCCGGCATTGCCGAGCTGCAGGCGTTGGCCGAAGCGCTGTGCCGTCGCGACCTGAGCGACGCGGAAGCCGGCGAGTACGACCGCCGTTTCCACCTGGCCATCGCACGGCTTTCCGGCAACCCGGTGGTGGAGTTCTTCGTGCAGCAGATCTGGCGCATGCGCAGCGAACTGCCGCGGGTAACCGAGGTCTATGCACGGGTCTGCCATGATGATGGCGCCAGCCGTGCCGACGAGCACATGGCGATCTTCGAAGCCCTCCGCGCGCGCGATCCGGTGGCCGCGCGCAATGCGATGCGCCATCACTTCCAGCGCCTGTTCGAGGCCATGCTGCAGGCGACCGAAAGCCAGGCGCTGGAGGAGATCCGCCGCCGCACGCAGCAGGACCGCGAACGGTTCATGGCCACGACGCGTATCTGAGTAACGGCGTTTCCAGGGCCGCCGGGGCGGGTCAGGACGCTGTGACGTGCGGGGAATCATCCTTGCCGGTGCCGACGAGCGCGAAGTAAGCTCTGCTTCGTCGACGAGGGGGACACCATGTACGCAAGGATCGCGGCAGCTGCGCTGCTGTGTATGACGGCCCTGCCTGCGTCGAGCGCCAACCGCGGCTCGACGGTGATGGAGGATTACGCGGCGGCGCTGAATGCCCGCGGGCAGATTCTGCAGTTGGATACCGGTGACATGTTCGGGGAAAGGATCGGGCTGTTTACCGGCTCGGTGGAATTCCTGCAGACCGACGTCGACCTGCCGGGCAACAGTGCGCTGGAGGTGGGCATCAAGCGGCGCTTGGTGGCAGGTGCGCAGGGCCGGCAGGGATTGGGCATGTTCGGGGTGTGGGACCTGGCCCTGCCCAGGGTGCATGGAACGTTCAGCACCCAGGGGGGATGGAAGAATTACGTGGTGGCCGAGCCGCTCAACCGCTGTTCGAAGTTCACCCCGCCTCCAACCGAGATCGTCACGGTGAAGGCACAGACGCCGACAGGACCGGGGACATTCACCGAGTACTTCAACTCCGACGAGTTCTGGCATGGAACGCAGCTCTACCTGCCAGAGACCGGTGACGAGGATCTACTCGCGCAAAGCAACGAATGGCCCGTGCCGAGTACAGGCCATGCGTACCCGATGCGAACCAAGAGCGGCAATGTCATCCGCTGCGTCGCCATGGACGATGGGGCGGGTGAGGGCTTCGAAGTCACGACGCCTGCCGGTATCACCTATACGCTCAATCATATGGCCAGCCTTGGCAGCGGACCGCCATTGATCAAGAAGGGATACTCGCGGGGAAACTTCGGCTCGGTTACGGAGTTCGAGTTCGTTCTTTTCCGGCAGGAGTTCCATATTCTTCCGACCAGTGCCCGAGACCGGTTTGGAAATTCGGTGACCTACACGTGGGATCCGGCAAATCCACGGCAGTTGCTGCGCATCGCAGCCAACGATGGCCGCACCGTCGATCTCGAATGGACGGCTGGATCGCCCAGCACGCTGCCAAGCGAAGTGAGCGCGGTCCGTGCGGGCGGGAGGACGTGGACCTACGGTACCGTGGTGGGTGGCTACAAGGTCACCTTCCCGGACCAGTCCTACTGGCAGACTACGGGGTTCAACGTAGGCACCATGGGTGCCGGTGCCGTTCCCGCAGAGCGGGGTTTCTGCCGGAATCCGGGTGTGGTGACCTACGGCCATTCCGGTTCGATCCGCCATCCCAGTGGTGCAGTGGCGAAGTATCGCTTCGAGCCGACGCTGCATGGCCGCTCGTGGGCGCGTTATGGCTGCAATATGCCCGACAGCACCGGTAGCGGGTTCCTCGACTCGATCGAATACACGCCCGCCAGGTACTACACGTGGTCGCTGGTTTCCAGGACAGTCACCGGGCCGGGCATCGACCAGCCTTATACGTGGGCCTACAGTTACGGCCCGGCCAACGGGTGCTATGCCGACGGCAGCAAGGAACTGTGCCAGGCCAATTCGCCGGCCACGAAGTGGGTGGACGTCAAGGATGCAGAGGGTGTCACCACCCGACACACCTTTGGCAATCGATTCAATGTGGACGAAGGCTATCTGCTTTCCTCGGTCCAGCCGGGCCGCGCCACCACCCTCAGCTATCAGCTTGACGCTTCCGGCAGCTATCCGGCATTGGCCGGGCGACCGGCATATCAGCGTGCCAGCGGAATCATCGCAGCCAAGCAGATACCGTTGTTGCAGAAGGTCATCGAGCAGGATGGCGTACGCTACCTCTGGAAGGTCAATACGTTCGACAGCATGGCACGACCAGTGTCCATCACTGAAGCCAGCCAGCCCGTGCAGTAGGCGTACGGTGTGGCGGGACAGGGGCGGCAACGCGGGCAGTGGCACGTGCTGGATTGCCCCGCCGCGCCCTGTTCACCCTGGAAGAGGGAGCAGCAAGGACGAAGGCACTACACCGCCGGAACCGTGATCCTCTGCAGATCCAGTCTGGCCCTGGCCCACCCGTGCTGTCGATGCCTGGCCCGTGACCCCGCATCGACGCATCCGAGGAATCCCGCATGTCCGACACCCCTCCACCGCTGAACATCCTGGCGTTTGCCGGCAGCCTGCGCAGCAACAGTTACAACCGGCGCCTGGTCAGGGCTGCAGCAGGTGCCGCACCTGCGGGCCTGCTGCTGACCGTGCATGACACCCTTGCCGATATTCCGCTGTTCGACGAAGACCTGGAAGCCGCCGATCCGGCCGGTCCTGCCGGGGTCAAGCGCCTGCGCGCGGCCATTGCATCCGCTGACGGCGTGCTGATCGCCACGCCGGAGTACAGCCAGTCACTGCCCGGCGTACTCAAGAACACGCTCGATTGGCTGTCCCGCGACGATGCCGAGTACCGCACGGTCCTTTCGGCCAAGCCGGTGGCGATCATCGGCGCTACGCCGGGTCACTGGGGCACCAAACTGGCACAGTCGCAGCTGCGCCATACACTGACCGCCATGGGCGCATTGACCATGGCCTCGCCACAGCTCTATGTGGCCGAAGCAGCGGCCGCCTACGACGATGACGCGGAAGATTTCGACGCGGCGACGCGCAAGCGCCTGCAGCGCTTCCTGGAGGGATTCCAGAGCTGGGTCCAGCTGCTGCAGGGTGGGGCGTCGCGCGCTTGAGCGGTGCCGGCAGAGGCCGTCATCGCCCGCCGGTGCCAAGGACCGGATCATGCAGCCCGCGCAGCTTCTTCTTGTTGATCTTGCCCACGCTGGTCCGCTCGATTGCATCCACGAAGCTCACGCGCTCCGGGATCGCATAGCGTGAGATGTCTCCGGAACGGCTGCGCGCCGCGACCAGTTCGATGATCTCCGCTTCGGCCACATGGCTTCCCGGCTTCCTGACCACCAGTGGCAATGGCCGCTCGCCCCATTTCGTGTCGGCGATACCGATCACCGCGACCTCGCTGACCGCCGGGTGCAGTGCGATGATGTCTTCCAGCGCGAGCGATGAGATCCATTCGCCCCCGGTCTTGATCACGTCCTTGATGCGGTCGGTGACACGCAGGTAGCCAGCTTCGTCGATGTTGCCGATGTCGCCGGTGTGCAGGTAGCCGCCCGCCCACAGCGTTGCCGAGGCGTCGGGATCGTGCAGGTAGCCCTGGGTCAGCCAGGGGGCGCGCGCCACCACTTCACCGGTGGCGATGCCATCATGGGCGACATCGCCCATGTCCGGGTCGACGATGCGCAGGTCCACCAGCGGCACCGGAATGCCGGCCTTGGTGCGCAGTGACAGCACCTCGTCGGCATCGGTCACGCTGTCCACGTCGATCTGGGCGATGGTGAGCAGAGGGCAGGTCTCGGACATGCCATAGCCGCCGAAGATGTCGATGCCCCGCGCCAGTGCGCGCTGCGCCAGGGCACGGGGCAGGGCGGCACCGCCGATGATCACCTTCCAGCCCTCCAGGTCGGTCTGCGCGGCGTCCGGGTGCTCCAGCAGCATGTGCAGGATGGTTGGCACGCAGTGCGAGAAGGTCACCTTTTCGCGGGCGATCAACGCCAGCAGTTTTGCAGGCAGGTAGCGCCCCGGATAGACCTGCCTGATGCCCATCGCGGTAGCCACGTAGGGCAGGCCCCACGCGTGCACATGGAACATCGGGGTGATGGGCATGTAGACATCGTCACGATGCAGGCGGCCCTGGCGGGGTGCGCCGCCGAGCGCGGCCATCGCCGCCAGCGAATGCAGTACCAGCTGCCGGTGGCTGAAATAGACCCCCTTGGGCAATCCGGTGGTTCCGGTGGTGTAGAACACCGTGGCACGGGCATTCTCGTCGAAGTCCGGGAAGCGGACGACCGGCGTGGCACCGCGCAACCCCGCTTCGTACTCGGTGGCGAAGCCTGGCGGCGGCGGGCCACCGGCGTCGTCCAGCAGGATGCGCGTGCGCAGGTCCGGCAGCTGCTCGTCGATGGCGTCCAGCAGCGGCAGGAACTCGCGGTTGGCCAGGATCACCCGCGCGCCGCTGTGGTTCAGCGTGTACGCGATCTGCTCGGGGGCCAGGCGCACGTTCACCATCATCAGCACCGCACCGATCATCGGAACCGCGAAGTAGGCCTCCAGGTAGCGGTTGCTGTCCCAGTCCATCACCGCCACCGTGTCGCCGTGGCCGACGCCCAACGAGGTCAACAGGCCGGCCAGCCGGCCGATGCGCGCCTGCAGGGTGCGGTAATCGAATCGGAGCTGGTCGCCATAGACGATTTCCTGTTCAGGACTCACCGCCAGCGGCATCAGCAGCAGCTGCTTGATCAGCAGTGGATAGGCATGGGCATCGGGAGAGGGGGCGGATGACATGGCGTTTCCTCGTGGGCGGCGTTGCAGTCGCCGGCCTTCTCCGCACCACACTAGCAAGCCCTTCCTGCTGTACCAGCGTACCTAGGTACCTGTTCCCGCCCGCACGCTATTTGATAATCTCGCCGGGACATGCCAACCCTGCTCATTGCCGACGATCACCCCTTGTTCCGTGCGGCACTGCATCGCGCGGCGGAAGAGGCAGTCGCCGATCTGCAGATCAGCGAGGCGGATTCGCTGGACAGCGTGCTGGAGGCGATCGAGAGCCAGTCGATCGACCTGATGCTGCTGGACCTGCACATGCCGGGCAACCACGGGTTGGCCGGTCTGGCCACGATCCGTGCGTTGCAGCCGGGCCTGGCGATCATCATCGTCTCCGCCAACGAAGAGCCGCAGGTGATCCGTCGCGCCATCGACCTCGGCGCCGCGGGCTACCTGCCCAAGAGCTCGGGTTTGAACGAGCTGCAGTCCGCGCTGCAGTCCGTGCTGGAGGGCGAACGCTGGATCCCGGCGCTGCTGCGCGAGCCGGTGGCGCGGGTAGCGCCGTTCAGCAGGGATGCCGACCTCGCCGCGCGCCTGGCCAGCCTGTCGGCACATCAGTACAAGGTGCTGGGGCTGGTGGCCGAGGGCTTGCTCAACAAGCAGATTGCCGACCGGCTGGGCGTACAGCTGCGCACGGTCAAGGCGCACATGACACGCATCATGGAGCGGCTGGGCGTGCGCAACCGCGCGCAGGCCATCCGCGTGCTGCACGAAATGGGGTTGGCCGATCCGTCCCGGCAGATCGAAGAGCTGCCCGAGCGCTGAACGGTCAGCGCGTGGCAGTGGCCGCCAGCAGGTGGTTGATCGCCCAGCGCAACGCCAACGGCTTGAACGGCTTGTTGAGCAGGGACAGCCCAGCGCCGCGCACCGCCTCGCGTGTATCGCTGCCGGTATCCGCACTGAGGATCACCGTCGGCCGCGGTCCATGCATGTCCGCCAGCCGCTGCCACAGCGCAACACCGGTATCGCCGTCATCCAGGTGATAGTCGAACAGCCACAGCGCCGCCTCGTGCGCTGAGGCCACGATGTCATCGGCGCTGCCTGCCGCGATGACGTCGCAGCCCCAGGAACGCAGCAGTTGCCGCATCGCCTCCAGCGCGTCCGGGTCGTTGTCCACTGCCAGTACGCGGATACCCTTGAGGGCGTTGCTGCCACCCGTCGGTGCCGAACTGCGCGGGGTCACAGGCGGTGCTGCGCGTTGCACGCTGATCGAGAAGGTCGAGCCGTGCCCGGGCACGCTGCGCAGGTGCAAGGGTGCATGCAGCAGATCGGCGATGCGGTGGGCGATGGTCAAGCCCAGTCCCAGTCCCTGGCCGTTGCTGCGATCGACCCGGTGGAACTCCTCGAACACCACCGCGTGCTGCTCCGGAGCAATGCCGGGGCCGGTGTCATGCACGCCGATCATCAGTGCCTGGCCCTGGCGGCGCACACCCAGCAACACACCGCCATGGCGGGTGTAGCGAATGGCATTGGCCAGGAAGTTCTGCAGCACCCGGCGCAGCAGCAGGGGATCGCTATGGACCCAGGCCTGGCTCCGCACATGGCGGAACTGCAGGCCGCGCGCCGCCGCCAGCACCGCGAACTCCTGCGCGAGCGGATCCAGCACCGTCGACAGCGCGAACGGGCGCGGATCGGCCACCAACCCACCGGCTTCCAGTCGCGAGATATCGAGCAGGCCGGACAGCAGGTCATCGGTGGAATCCAGGGCGCCGCGGATCTGCCGCAGGAAACTGTCGAGGAACTCGGATTCGATGTGCTGCGACATCGCCTCGGTCAGCAGCTGGGCCGCATGCAGGGGCTGGATGAGGTCATGGCCGACCGCCGTCAGGAAGCGGGTTTTCGCCGCGTTCGCGCGCTCCGCCTCCTGGACCGCCTGCTGCAGCCTCGCGGTGCGGTCCTGTACGCGGCGTTCCAGGGTTTCATTGCTGCGCTTGAGCGCATCTTCCGCGCGGCGGAACGCCGTGACATCGGTGAAGGTGGCTACATAGCCGCCGCCCGGCATCGGGTTGCCGCGGATCTCGACAATGGTGTCATCGGGGAAGATCCGTTCGGAAAGGTGCGGCGTGCCACGGCGCATGTGCGCGACGCGGCGCTGCAACGCCCTGGTGGGCGTGTCGCCGGGGCCATCGCCGATCTTCAGCTGCCCCAGTGCCCACGCCGTGAGGTTGACCACCGGCTGCCCGACCTGCAGCAGCTCCGGCGGGAACTTGAACAGCGCGGCGTAGCGGCTGTTCCAGGCCACCAGCTGCAGCTGCGCATCGACCACGCTGATGCCCTGGCTCATGTTCTCCAGCGCGGCTTCGAGCAGTTGCTGGTTGAAGCGCAGCACCTGGGTAGCTTCGCCGACGGCGCGGGTCACCGCATCCAGCGGCGCGGCGCCGCCCTCGCGTGCGGCTTCGACCAGCAGCCGTGCCATGCCTGCGCCCACCACGGCCGTCAGCTCACGCTCGACGGCGGTGACCCGGTCGTCATCCAGCATCTGCCCGGCGTGGCCCTCCAGCAGCTGGCGTGCACGCTCCTGGCCAAGGAAGCGTCCGGCGGTCCTGCGCAGGGACGCCGCAGCCACCGCATCCCGCCTCCGCGGCAATGACGGACGCACGGCCCGTGACACCAGGGCCACGGTCAGCAGGTTGACCGCCAGGCTGGCCCCCATGCTGATGGCGATATGCCCCGGCTGCACACGCAGCGAGACCACCGCCAACCAGTGCAGCCCGTCGGCGCCGACCGACGGCGTCGCGGCCGGGATCACCATCGGCAGCAGTACCAGCCACAGCCAGGCCAATGAGCCCAGCACGATGCCGGCGATGATGGCCGCGGAGGGCGTACGTGGGCGATACACCGCCAGCAGCACAGCCGGTGCCAGCTGCGAGAGGGCGGTGAAGGACATCAGGCCGAAATCGCTGAGTGCCTCGGTGTCGCTCATCGCGCGGCTGTACAGCCACGACATCAGGAACACGGCGAGGATGCCGGCACGGCGGAACGCCAGCACGCGCGGGCGCAGATCGGCATTGGCCACGCCGCCCCCGATGCCGCCGAGCAGGCGCGAACCGAATCCATGGTTGCCAAGCATGATTGACAGGGTCAGCCCGGACAGGATCATCATGCCGGTGGCCGCGCTCAGGCTGCCCAGATAGGCCAGCAGCGCCAGCAGATGATGGCCGCCGGCCTGCGGCAGCGCCAGCACGTACAGGTCAGGCGATACCGAGGCCGGCAGCTGCGCGGCGCCGGCCAATGCCATCGGCACCGACGGCAGGCCGATCAGCAGCAGGTAGACCGGGAACATCCAGCGTGCCGTCTTCAGGTCCGATGTCTGGCGAAGCTCGACCACGCCAACATGGAACTGGTGCGGCAGGGTGAACGCGGAGATCGCCCCCAGCGCGACCATGGTGAGATAGTCCGGCACGATGGCCGGTGGCGGCAGCTGCGCCATCTTCTCCAGCAGCGGTGTGCCGGCGTTGTGCACGGACAGCGCCGCATACAGGCCAATGGCCAGCAGCGCCACCAGTTTCAATACGGACTCCAGGCCCAGCGCGACCACGATGCCGCGGTTGGGCTCGGTGGCCGAGGCCTTGCGTGCACCGAACAGCAGGGTGAACGCGGCCATCGTCAGCGCGAACCAGAAAGACATGTCCAGCTGCGCACCGGCAGGCGCGAACCCATCACCCAGCAGGGTGCCCAGCCCCTGGCTGACGGCTTTCAGCTGCAGTGCGATGTACGGAATGATGCCGAACAGCGCCACCAGGGTGATGGTGAAGCCGAGGCCGCGATCGGCACGCAGTCGTGCAACGACCAGATCGGCGATGGTGGCACTGTTGTGCTGCTTGGTCAGCCGCCCGAGACGGAGCAGGAACGGCAGGCCGAACGCGAAGATCAGCGCCATGCCGGCCAGGGTTGGTGGAATGGGGAAACCCCATTGCCGCCCCTGCGAGGCCGCACCGTAGTAGGTCCACGCGGTGCAGTGCACGGCCAGCGACAGTGCATAGATGAGCGGCCATGCCTTCGAAAGCCGGTGCCCCCGGCGCTCGCCCCACAGCGCCACGCCAAACAGCAGTGCGGTCCATGCAATGCAGGCGAAGAGGACGATGGAGGGCGTCAACATCGCTCCAGTGTAGGGAGAGAATCGGGCGGGGTGGTGCTAGGGCGTGATCACGATCAGTGACAGCTGCTCAGCGACCAGTGCCAGCTCGCCATCGGCGACCCGCTCGACGGCCTTGCGCTGGATCAGCAGCCACTGGCCGGGCTGGCGCGCATCCAGTGACACCAGCTGCGAGCGTACCCGCACCTCGGACCCGCTCGGCACTGGCGCCAGGAAGCGGACCTTGTTCAAGCCGTAGTTGAGCACATGGGCGATGCCGGGGAAGCCGGCCAGGGCGACCACATCGTCCTCCACCGTCAGCGAGAGCAGCAGGAAGCCGTGTGCGATGGTATGCCCGCCCGGCATCTGCGCCTGCGCCCGCGCTGGATCGACATGGATCCAGTTGTGGTCGCCGGTGGCGTCGGCAAAGGCATCGATGCGCGCCTGGTCCAGGCAGGTCACGCCACTCAGCCGCTCACTGGCGGCCCACTGCTGCACCGCCTGCAGGGCGGGAGGCAGGTCGCTGTCCGCACTCATGCCACGCGCTCCAGCAAGGTCAGGATCGCGTCACGTGCCTCTGGCTCGGACAGCATCGGCGCGTGCCCGACATCGGGCACCTCCACCAGCCGGGCACTTTCCGAGGTGGCCGCCATCTGCCGCGCGACATCGGCCGGCAGGATGTCGGACAACGCACCGCGTACCACCAGCACCGGCACCCTTGCGGTCAGCCCACGGACCGCACGCCACAGCAGCGGACGCAACAGCCACAGCAGCCATGGCCCGGTGGTGCGGATCACTGCCGGATCGTAGTCCAGTTCCAGCAGGCCATCGCTGCGCGGGCGGAAGGTGCGCACCGCCATCTGCCGCCAGTCGTCGGCGCTGAAGCGAGGGAACGCAGCCTTGCCGATGGATTCCACGTAGGCCGTGGCCTGCACCAGGTCCATCGGCGGTACCGGCTTGCCGGCATACTTGCCGATCCGTGCCAGCGCCTCACGCGGCACCCTGGGGCCGGCATCGTTGAGCACCGCGCCCGCGACCCGCTCGGGCGCGCGCGAAGCGAGGGTGATGGTCACCAGCACGCCCAGTGAGGTGCCGACGAACACCGCCTTGTCGATGTTCTGCGCGCGCAGCAGCGCGACCATGTCATCTGCGTAGGTGCGCGGGTTGTAGCTGGACGGATCATGCGCACGTTCTGAACCGGCGCGGCCACGCAGGTCGACGGCGATCACGCGCCATCCCTCGGCGGTGAGTGTTTCGGCCAGTGCATCGAAATCGGCACCATTGCGGGTCAGGCCGGGAATGCAGACCACGGTGCCGCGGGGCGCCTGCCGGGCATCCGCTGCATGGTCGCGCGCGTGCAGGCGCAGGCCATCGTCGCTGTTCCAGTACAGGTCGTCGTAAGACTGCGTCATGCAGAAGCTTCCTGAAGATCGTAACGGATGCGCTAGAAATCGTAACGGACGCTGAGGCTATATTGGCGCGGCGGACCATAGAAGCCAATCAGCGTGCCGACTGCAGGAATGTTGTAGCCAGTAGTGCGGTATTCCTTGTCGGCCAGGTTGGTGCCCTGCAACGAGAAGGTCCACGCATCATCCAGGCGCCAGATGACGCCGGCGTTGACCAGCCCGTAACCCTGCTGGCGGATCACCGGGCTGAGGTCGGTGGTCGGCCACACTTTGCTCTGGTAGCTGTAGCTCACCCGTGCCGACAGGTTGCTGCCGTTGGCCAGGTCGGTGCGGTATTCCACGTTGAACGCACCGGAGAATTCCGGCGCATTGGTGAACTTCATCTGCCTGGCCACGTTGATGCCGCGGTCCATGTACTCGTCGTATCTGGTATCCAGCCACGCCAGGTTGCCGGAAATCAGCCAGTGCTGGCTGGGCAGGTACTGATACTCGACTTCCAAGCCTTTGACGGTACCGGCCCCGGCATTGGTGAAATCGCCGAAGAAAGAATCATCGATGCCATCGCCATTGGTATCCAGGCCGGTGAACACCGACAGCTGGATGTCCTTGTACTTGTTGTAGAACGCTGACAGGTTCAGGAACAGGCGCTGGTCGAGGAAGGCCATCTTGCTGCCGACCTCGTAGCTGTCCACGGTCTCGTCATCGAACGGCTCCGCCGAGCGCGGTACCGCCACCGCGTTGGCGCGGATGTTGTAGCCGCCGGACTTGAAGCCACGCGTCGCCAGGCCATAGACCATGATGTCCGGAGTGATCTGGTAGTCCAGCGAGACCTTGGGCGAGACGTTCCTGAAATTGGTCTTCTTGTCGAAATCGGCGGTCACCGCCACCGGCCGGCTGAAGCCCGGGTCGGCGTAGAGGCGGTTGAGCACGATCGCGCGCTTGTCCTCGTCGGTGTAGCGGGCGCCGACATCGAGCTTCAGCTTGCTGGTCAGGTCGAAGGTCCAGTCCGCGTACAGCGCGATGCTGTCGGTCAACACCTTGCCCTGGTTGTCGGCAAACTGGGCACTGAAGTAGTTGTTCTGGATCTGGCCACCGGCCTCGCCACTGAACTGGTACAGGCCGACCACACCGCGCACCCGACCGCCAGCATCGTAGTTCAACTGCACTTCGTTGCTGACCTGGTCGTCGTGGTAGGTGCCACCCACGTCGGCGAGCTTGACCGGGGCGGTATCGAAGTCGATGTTGGCCTCGCTGTCCGATTCACGCTTGGCGACCACGTATTTCAGCGCGATGTCTTCGTTCGGCCGCCAGTTCACCGTAGCCGAGGCGCCCTTGCTCTCCACGTTGTTGAGGTTGCGCATGCCCGAGCGGATGTCATAGCGGCTGTCCATCGGCGGGTAGGCGCGCAGGAACGGATTGGGTGCCAGCATCTTCGAGCCGCGCATGCCGGACTGATCGTCGATCCAGTCCAGTGCGAACTGCACGTCGAAGTCGTCGCCCGCATACGCGCCCAGGTTCAGGCGTGCCGCGTTGATCTGCTTGTCGCTGACCGGCTGGCCGTTGAGGGTGTTCTCGCCAAACCCGTCGTGGTTCATGCTGGCCACCGCCACACGGGCGCGCAGGCCACTGTCGGCACCGCCGATCGGGCCGCCGATGGCCGCCTTCGCATCCAGCTGGCTGTAGTTGCCCACGGTGATCTGGGCGAAGCCCTCGGTCTGGGTGGGCAGGCCGCGCGAGATGTACTTGATCGCGCCGCCGATGGTGTTCTTGCCGTAGAGCGTGCCCTGCGGGCCGCGCAGCACCTCGATGCGCGAGACGTCGAAAACGTCCAGCAGCGCGCCCTGCGGACGTGCGATGTAGACGTCATCCAGGTAGATGCCAACACCCGGATCGGCGCCCCAGGTGGGGTCGGACTGGCCGATGCCACGGATGTAGGCGGTGACCGTGCTGCTGGCGCCGCGGGCGGCGTAGATGGTCAGGTTGGGTACCTGCGCATCCAGGTCGCTGATGTCCTGGACATTCATCTTGTCCAGCGCTTCGGAGGTAAATGCGGTAACCGCTACCGGGACCTCCTGCAGGGTTTCCTCGCGCTTGCGCGCGGTGACCTTGATGCTGTCCAGGTTGGTGGGTGATGCAGTCCTGGCCGCCGTCGGCGTGGCCTGGGGCGTTTCCTGTGCCAGTACCGGCCCGGAGGCCAGCAATGCGCTGATCATGAGACTCAGGCAATTCCGTTTCATTCGGTCCTCCCCCAGGCAGCTGCTTGCAGATGGCCCATTGCCATCCTGCAGCCAAGGCTAGCGGTGTCATCACGCAGCGGCGAGTGGACCTAGGTCCAGTCGGCAGCGGCCGCTGGATGCGGATACTGGGCGCGCCCCCAGCCGGAAGCGCGTCCCGGTACCACTTCATCCACGACTCACGCATGAGGATCTGGCCATGAAATCCGGAATCGATTCGATCAAGGTTGTAATGCTGGTGCTGTGCAGTTGGCTGGCGATGGCGGGCAGTGCCCTTGCCGCAGGCCCAGCCGGGCATTGGGACATTGGCCTGTACGGCAATCTGTTCGGCGCCCGCGAATACCAGGTGTGGGTGCCGGCCGGCTACGACGACCAGCAGCCGCTTCCGTTGCTGCTGGTGCTGCACGGCTGCGTCAACGGGCCCAACCTGATGGGGGAGGCGTCAGGCTTCAATGATGTGGCCGACACCGAAGGGTTCATCGTGGTCTACCCCCGGCAGAACGTCACCTCCAATCCGGCCCGCTGCTGGAACTGGCAGCTGCCGATCAACCAGGCCCGCGACAGCGGCGAAGCCTCGATCCTGGCCGGTATCGTGGACAAGGTGAAAGCGGACTACAGCGTGGATCCGCGCCGGGTCTATGTCACCGGCATTTCGGCAGGTGGTGCGATGACCTCGATCATGCTGGCCTGCTATTCGGATGTGTTCGCTGCCGGCGCCATCCACTCCGGTGGCATGTTCAAGGGCGCGATCACGATTTCCGGCAGCGCCTATGCATTGCTGGCCGGCAGCATCTATTCGCCGGACAGCAATGGCCGGCTGGCGTGGCAGTGCTCGGGTTCGCCGTCGCCGCGACCGCTGCCGGTGCTGGTGTTCCATGGCAGCGCCGATCTCACCGTCAATCCGGTGAACGGCCAGCAGGCCGTGCGCCAGTTCCTGCAGACCAATGACCTGGCCGACGACGGCCTGGACAACGACTCGGTGAAATACGTGGCGACCAGCACCTATCACGGACAGGTGCCGGGCGGTCGCGCGTATACCGTCGACACCTACGCCTACGGTGGCAGGACGCTGGTCCAGCACTACGTGGTGCAGGGCATGGGGCATGCCTGGAGCGGCAGCCAGTCGGGCCTGCCATTCACCGACCCGAAGGGGCCGGACGCCACGCTGATCACCTGGTTGTTCCTGAAGGACCACCAGCGCTGACGGGGGGGGCAGGGGGCCTCCAGGGAGGGCGCGACCGGAGGTGCCGGATGGCACCTTCAGCCGCTCATGGCAATCGATTATCGTGAGCGCCCGTTCCCACGACCTTCAAGCGCCGGCGCATGCAATCCATGTCAACGACTGCCCGAAACCGGCAATGGCTCAATGCCGTCGTGCTATCCGCAGTGCTCCTTGCCGTCGGCTGCGAGGGCAGGAAGGCACCGTCGAACGATGTGGGGGCGGCGGTTGACGAGGCGGCCCATGCCCTGATTGAACAGCCTTTGCTGCACTCGGCCTCCATCGGCGTGGTGTACCGGGGCAAGACCTTCATCCGTCACCGCGGCGAGATGGTAGCCGGCAAGCCCGATGTGCCGACCGACGCAACGCTGTATGAGATCGGCTCGCTGAGCAAGACCCTGGCGGGCACGTTGATGGCCCGTGCGGTGCTTGAGGGCAGGGTGGGCCTGGAGGATGACGTTCGCAGCTACCTGCAGGGCGACTATCCGAACCTGCAGTACCAAGGCCAGCCCATACGGGTCCGTCACCTGCTGTCACACACCAGTGGCCTGCCGAACATGCTGCCGGAGCGGGCGAACACCGTGTTGGAGGACTTCACCGATCACCGCGTGCCCGGTGAACTCAGTGCCCTCTATGCGCATTACGGCAAGCCGGATTTCCTGCGGGATCTGTACGCCGTGCGGATCCCACGGATGCCCGGGAAAGAGTACGCCTACTCCAGTGCTGGGACGGAGCTGACGGCCCACATTCTGGAAGGCGTCTACAAGACCGACTACACGTCATTGCTGCGTGGCTTCTTCAGCGACGCCGCAGCAATGACCAGCATCGGGATCAAGCTGGGGAATGCGGAAAAAGACCGTCTTGCCATCGGCTACCACAGCGACAATCCGGTGCCGACCTCGCCGATGCCACAGTTGCCATGGGGCGCTTCCGGCAACGTCAAGGCAACAGTGCCCGACATGGTGAAATACCTTCAGTTCCAGCTGGCCAACGGCCCGGTGGTGCAGGAATCGCATCGCACTCTGGCCAGATTCGACGACGAGTTCAGCATTGGCTATTTCTGGAACATCGTCGCTGGCGATCGCCAGAAGGGTGTCTATTACGCCCACCACGGTGGCGTTCCACGCTCGCAGTGCTACATCTACATCATGCCGGAGCACGATCTGGGCATCTTCGTGATCACCAACCAGAGCGGCGACCGGACCGCGCGTGCCATGGAGGCGGCGATCGATACCCTGGTCGGGAGAATCGTGGCGCGTTGAACCTCCCGCTGAGGCTCGGGCCCTCGCGGCCCGGTCCGTGCACCAATGTGGCTTCGCAGGACGACGTGTCGGACAAGCCTGGGACCGATCTGGACAGACCGCTCGGCCCCGGCGGCTGTCTGCCGCAGGGCTTTGCGCTCGAACTATTGGCATTCGTCGCTGCATGCTGTCGTTGGTCGCATGTTCTCCACAACGCGGGTGCCCGCGGCTAGGCTGTAGTGATCGACTACAGGGATGACGACCCCATGAATCGCTGGCTTTTCCTGGCGCTTGCTGCGCTCCCGTTCACTGCCGGTGCCGTGGTCATCCGTGATGACGTTGACGACGCCCGGTATCAGATCGATGCCTCTGTCTTCCCGGCGCTGGCCGACATGCCGGGCGAAGGACATGGCGTTCTCATCGCCCCGCGCTGGGTGCTGACCGCAGCGCATGCGGCACCCATGGAAGGGATGGAAGAATCCATCTCCATCAATGGACACGCCTATGCGGTCGAGCGCGTCTTCGTGCATCCCGGTTTCAGAAGAATGCCGGAGGCCCTGGGCAAGGAGGCGCTGGCGACAGGAAATCCCTCCAGGATCCACGCGTTCCTGGCAGCATCGGATGACATCGCACTGATCAGGCTTGCGACTGCTGTAAAGGATGTACAGCCCGTAGCGCTCTATCGCGGTGCTGCCGAAGTCGCGCAGATCGCGGCCCTGATAGGGAAGGGGGCTACCGGCAATGGCGTCGTAGGGCTGGTGCCAGGCGGCCCGCATCGCACGACCCTGCGGCGTGCATACAACGCGCTTACCGGCGGCAACGACCGGTATCTCTGGTATCGGTTCGATCCGCCTCCGCGGGCCCTGCCGCTGGAGGGGGTTCTCGGCAACGGTGACAGCGGCGGTCCGCTGGTGATTGATGATCACGGAACGCCGCAGCTGGTAGGGCTTGGTTCGTGGATCACTGCGGTTCCAGAGCATGCGCTCGAGGCGGGGTTCTATGGCCAGGTGGTCTACAACGTCCGCGTATCGCGCTACATCGACTGGATCGAAAGCACCAGCCGTGACGCGTCACATTGATTGCTTTTCGTGGAGTCGTAGCAGTGCAGGGGGCGTTGCCCTGATCTCAGCCGGTGCGACGGGCGTTCGTATGCTTCCCATCATGGGCTCATCATTTCACCGTCCAGATTTCATGATCGTCACCCGGCCGTCCGGCTGGGTGCAGAGCGGCGAGCGCTGGGATCTGTGGTGGAACGGCCGTTCGGTGGCCAGTATCGTGCCGCATGCCGTGCTCGGGTTCCGCCTGAAACTGGACGCACGCAGGATGTCACAGAGCAAGGTCGTGTCCGTCGCCAGCGCCCGCCAGGCGAAGCGCTACGCCGAGCGCTGGTGCGCGGCGCGGCTCTGCCCACAACTGCCACTGCGTGACGCCGTCGCCCGACTGGTGCAGAGTGCGCCCGAACCGGGCGCCGTGTCCGCGCCGCCACTGACCCGGACGCAGCGGCAGCAGGCCCGGCGCCTGGCCGAGGCCGGCGCAAGCGAGATGGGGCGGATCAAGGAAGCGCTGGCGCCACGGCCGCGCGTGATGGCCGCCAGGCCCGAGGTTCAGGGACGAGGTGGAACCTGGTCTGTGCCCGGCCAGAATCCATCCTCGCCGCACCGAAACGGGAACACCTCCCCAGCCAGGATTACGCCGAAAGCTCCTCACGCACGATCCTGGCCCCTTCGCTGAGCGCGCGCAGCTTGCCGCGTGCCACTTCCCGTGCAAGCGGCGCCATGCCGCAGTTGGTGCTCGGGTAGAGTTTGTCGGCATCCACGAACTGCAGCGCCCTGCGCAGCGTGTTGGCCACGTCTTCCGGCGTTTCCACCGTATTGGAGGCCACGTCGATGGCGCCCACCATCACCGTCTTGCCGCGCACCAGTTCGATCAGGTCGATCGGCACGTGCGAGTTCTGGCATTCCAGCGAGATGATATCGATGCTGGAGGTCTGCAGCTTGGGGAACGATTCTTCATACTGCCGCCATTCCGAGCCCAGTGTCTGCTTCCAGTCGGTGTTGGCCTTGATGCCATAGCCGTAGCAGATGTGCACCGCCGTCTGGCACTTCAGGCCCTCAACCGCACGCTCCAGCGCGGCCACGCCCCAGTCGTTCACTTCGTCGAAGAACACGTTGAAGGCCGGCTCATCGAACTGGATGATGTCCACGCCAGCGGCTTCCAGCTCCTTCGCTTCCTCGTTGAGGATCTTCGCGAACTCCCAGGCCAGCTTTTCGCGGCTCTTGTAGTGCGCGTCGTACAGCGTATCGATCATGGTCATCGGGCCGGGCAGGGCCCACTTGATCGGCTGCCTGGTCTGGCGGCGCAGGAACTTCGCATCCTCGACGAACACCGGCTCCGGACGGCTCACGGCGCCGACCACGGTCGGCACGCTGGCATCGTAGCGGTTGCGGATGCGGACCGTTTCGCGCTTCTCGAAATCGACGCCGCTGAGGTGCTCGATGAAAGTGGTGACGAAGTGCTGCCGGGTCTGTTCGCCGTCGCTGACGATGTCGATGCCGGCGTGCTGCTGTTCCTGCAGGGACAGGCGCAGTGCATCCTGCTTGCCTTCAGTCAGGCCGTCGTCCTGCAGCTTCCAGGGTGACCAGAGCTTCTCGGGCTCGGCCAGCCAGGAGGGCTTGGGCAGGCTGCCTGCGGTGGAGGTGGGAAGCAGTTTCTTCGTCGACATTGCGGCTGGTTTCCTGGGGCGAATGGGGAATCAATGGATCAGCGGGCAGCCCACTGCTCAAGCACGGCGCGGTACGGCTTGATGAAGTGTTCTTCGGTGAACCGACCCTGCTTGACCGCCAGCTGGCTGCGCTCTTCGCGGTCGTAGACGATGCGGGTGGAGGAGTAATCCTGGTGCTTCAGGCTGGGCTGGTAGACCTTGCCCGCCACGGAGTTGGCGTTGTAGATCTCCGGGCGGTAGATCTTCTGGAAGGCCTCCATCGTGCTGATGGTGCCGATCAGCTCCAGGTTTGAGTAGTCGCCCAGCAGGTCGCCCTGGAAGTAGAACGCCAGCGGTGCGACGCTGCCCGGCGGCATGAAGTAGCGCACCTGCAGGCCCATCTTGTCGAAGTACTGGTCAGTGGGAGAGAACTCGCCCTGGCGGTATTCCACGCCCAGGATCGGGTGGTGGTTCTCGGTGCGGTGATAGGTCTTGCTGCTGGATACGCTGATGCAGATTACCGGCCCCTTGCTGAAGTTGGCGCGGTAGGCCTCGGACTCCAGGAAATGCTTGAACAACTTGCCATGCAGGTCGCCAAAGCCCTCCGGAATGCCAAAGGTGGCCTTCCCTTCGTTGCTGGCCGGCAGCACCACGCTGAAATCGTAGTCGCGCACGTAGGAGGAGAAATTGTTGCCGACGATGCCTTCGGTGCGCGCGCCGGTGCGGGTGTCGACGATGGTCGGGCGCAGCACCTCGATCAGCGGGAACGGATCGCCGCCATCGCTGTTACCGATGTGCATCTCCACCGAGATGATGTCCAGCTCGACCGCGTAGCGATCCGCGCTGGGGTTGTCCCAGTGCGCCAGATCGTTGAAGCGGTTGTTGATCATGCTGATCGTATTGCGCAGGTTTTCCTGGCGGGACGCGCCGCGGGCCAGGTTGGCGAAATTGGTGGTGATGCGCGTCCCGTCGGCAGGCTGGTAATCCTCGTTGAAGGGGATCTGCGTGATGCTGAAGGCGAAGGTGTCGGTCGTCATGGGTGGCGTTCCGTAGTGCGGGGTGACATCCGGATGCGGGCGAGGGCATCCGCCATTCAAAGTGCTGCGGCCGCTTCCAGGTCGGCAAGGCGCTGGCGAGGCAGGTCCAGCAGCGGCATGGCCCGCCGCACCGCCAGCCGTGCGCGCTCGATCAGGGCATCGTTGTGCACGCGACCGTCGGCGAAATCGCGGTCGGTGGCGTAGACGCCCAGCGGCAGGGTGCGTGCCTGGAAGAAGCTGAAGAGCGGGCGCAGCTGATGGTCGATCACCAGCGAATGGCGCTCGCTGCCGCCGGTCGCGGCCAGCAGGATGGGGGTGTCGACCAGTGCGTCCTGGTGGACGAAGTCGAAGAAATGCTTGAACAGCCCTGTGTACGAGCCGCGATAGACCGGCGTGCTCACCACCAGCACATCGGCCTGCTCGACGGTGGTCAACTGGCGCTCCACGGTGTCGGGCAACTGCGAACGCCAGAGCGCACCTGCCAGCTGCGGGGCCAGTTCGCCCAGTTCGACCAGGTGCTGCTCGCTGTGGATGTCCTCGCCGATCAGGCCCAGCAGATGCTCGGCCAGGGTGGCGGCCTTGGAGGGGCGCTGCAATCCGCCGGACACGGCGACGATTCGAAGGGGGCGGGCAGGTGAAAGCATGACCCGATGCTAGCCACGGCCTTCCATGACGTAAAATGGTATTACTTCACCTATCCATGAGCAGGATTCATCGTCATGCTGGAGCGGATCCACCTCAGCATCGTGCAGCAGGTCGAGCAGCAGGGCTCGCTTACCGCGGCCGCCGGCGTACTCAACCTGACCCAGTCTGCCCTGAGCCACAGCATGAAGAAGCTGGAGCAGCAGCTGGGCACTGATGTGTGGCTGCGCGAAGGCCGCAGCCTGCGCCTGACCCAGGCCGGGCAATACCTGCTGGCCGTCGCCAACCGCGTGCTGCCGCAGCTGGATCTGGCCGAGGAGCGGTTGGGCCAGTTCGCACAGGGCGAGCGCGGCGCGCTGCGCATCGGCATGGAATGCCATCCCTGCTACCAGTGGCTGCTGAAGATCGTCTCGCCATACCTGGCCGCGTGGCCGGATGTGGATGTGGACGTCAAGCAGAAATTCCAGTTCGGCGGCATCGGCGCGCTGTTCGGCTACGAGATCGACCTGCTGGTTACCCCCGATCCACTGCTCAAGCCAGGCCTCAAGTTCATTCCCGTGTTCGACTACGAGCAGGTGCTGGTGGTGGCCAGCAACCACGCCCTGGCCAAGGTGGATTACGTGAAGCCGCGCCAGCTCGGCCAGGAAGTGCTGATCAGCTATCCGGTGCCGTTCGAGCGCCTGGACATCTACAACCAGTTCCTGCTGCCGGCCGGCATTACGCCGCGACGGCACAAGGCCATTGAGACCACCGACATCATGATGCAGATGGTGGCCAGTGGTCGTGGCGTGGCCGCCATGCCGCGCTGGCTGGTGGAAGAGTACGCCACCCGAATGGACGTGGTGCCGGTGCGCCTCGGTGCGAAGGGCATTCCCAAGCAGATCTATCTGGGTGCGCGCGAGGCCGATACCAGCATCGACTACCTGCAGGCCTTCATCGAACTGGCGCGGAACAGTTCGCCCCTGGCCGGCAATGCAGGCGGAGCCCGTTGATGGCTGCACCTGGATCACTACGGGCGGAAACCTTCATCAACACCTTTTCACTGGAGGTCAGCGCCAAGTCCATGCCCGCGCTGCGCGCCGAGGCCGACCGCATACCGCGCGGCACAACGATCTCCATTCCCTACCTGGCCAGTGAGGATGACGACGCACGCCTCGCCGCCGCGCGCACGGTGCGCGCGCTTGGCTTCGAGCCGATGCCGCATCTTTCGGCCCGCCGCATCGGGTCGCGTACGGTGCTTGAACGGTTCCTGCAGCGCGCCGCCAACGAGGCAGGTGTCGCCCAGTGCCTGGTGATCGCCGGCGACCTGGCCACGCCCGCCGGACCGTTTGCCGACAGCGCCTGCGTCATCAGAACCGGTCTTCTGGAGACGTCCGGCATCAGGATCGTTGCCATCGGTGGTCACCCCGAAGGGCATCCGGCAATGCGCGCTGAGGAACGCTGGCAGGTACTGGAACACAAGTGCCAGTCCATCGAAGCGCGCGGCATGGCGCCAATGATCATCACGCAGTTCGCCTTCGATGCCGACATCGTCCTGGCCTGGTTGCACGCGCTGCACGCCCGTGGCATCCACGTTCCGGTGCTGGTCGGCGTGCCGGGCCCGGCAAGCATCGCGCGGCTGGTACGTTACGCCGCAATGTGTGGGGTGGGGGCCAGTGCATTGATGCTGTCCCGGTATGGCATCTCGATCGGCCGGTTGCTGGGCAGCGCGGGCCCGGAGGTGTTCGTGGACCGTCTGGCGGGCGGTTTGACTGATGCCCACGGGTTGGTCAGCCCGCACTTCTTTCCGTTCGGTGGAATTGCCCAGTCGTTGGACTGGATCAACCAGCATCGGGCGCTGCCATCGGTTGCCCGCCGCTGACAGGCCATCAATCACGCCTGCCGGGCAGCGCATGGCCCGGTGCCGCCCCGCTCAGCCCCGGCGGTGGCGTATCCCTGACGGGGTACTGATCAGGCCCGCATTGCTGATGGCCTGGCGCGTACCGCACGCCCGGCACGCAAGCACGGTTCCTCCTCGCACATGCTCCATTTCCTGCTCGCCCCAGACGCTGGTTGCGCCGCAGGCCGTGCAGGTGGCTTCGATCTGCAGGGCACGGGCCAGGTCGCCCCCCGCGCTTGGCCTGTAGGTGAGGCCAGTGATCTTGAATAGGCCGGTATGACTCATTTGAACGCCGTTGTGGGGGCACTACGGGAAGATGCGAGGCCAAGGTGTCGACAGGGTTGGCACAGTGTCGAGAAACGGCGCGCTTCAGCTCATGGATCACTACGCAGCACGAATTCCTCCAGCCGCGCCCGGCTGACGGACTGGTGGTTGCCACAGCCCGGGCAACTGAGCGAAGCAGCGCCGTTGAGGTCGACGAGGCCATGATCAGGAATTGCGCGGAACTGCCTTGAACACTTCAGGCAGGAACAATCGATCCGGGTGACCTGCAGCAGGGTGCCATCCTCACGCGCCACTCCTTCGACGCTGTTTACATAGAACTGTCCGATGTCGCGCATGAAGATGAATAAAGCCCTGAACGCATGGGGGCGTTCATCATGCCGCCTGTCGCGCTGCTAGGCGCGAACCGTATTCTGAAGAATTAAGAATATGCATCACGGCCCGGACTTGCGCCGGGTGCTAGAGTGTGAATAGGTGCCGACGTGGCCCCACATTTCAAGGCGAAGTCCATGCCCATCCGGGCCGTTGTATACGCAAGCCAGGCCGTTGAAGGCCTTTCGATTGACCGCCTGGAAGCACTCGTCACCGATGCCGCGAGGTTCAACAAGCTTGCAGGGGTGACAGGCGTGCTGCTGCATGACGGCACGCGGTTCGTGCAGTACTTCGAAGGGCCGGAAGATGGGGTGGCCAGCGTCTACGAGCGGGTGCTGCAATCGACCAGCCACACGGATGTGGTGGAGCTGGCCCGGGGGCGTGTCTCTACCCGGCAGTTCCCCTATTGGTCGATGCACCAGCTTCCTGCCGACCAGCTTCTGGTCGGCAGGCTTGCCAGGGCCGACTGGTCACGCTTCAAGAGAAGCCAGCCCGAGGAGATTGCGGGTTCTGCGTGGGGTATCGATGTGCTGGCCGCCGCGGTTGAGCCCTACGTGCACGCCGCTTAGTTTCCTCTTCGGCGGCCACTTGATCGAGGTGTGCAGTGAAATGAAGGCGCTCATCACGCTCATCGCTGCACTGGCTGCGAGCCCGGCGCTTGCCGATGCCCCGCTGCGGCCGCCGGAGAGGTTCACGGCATGCTCCCCCGCGCGGAATCTCTGTGCTGATTCCGATCCGGCCTTGAATTCAACACGGGTAACGCCACAGGCATCGGGCCGGGATGCCTGGCTGATACCCGGATGGCATCGCGGGTTGTTCCCGTCGGACGATGGGGCTCGGTCGTGGTCGGCTGCGAAGGCATGAACCTGGTTCCGGCTGACGTGACGTTGAGTGAGCCGGTGCTGCATTTCTACAATCGCGGCCGCCTGGTTCGCACCGTTACGCTCGATCAGTCGTATCGGCGCACCATGGTGTGACCGCGCCATCACCCGCATTCACCCCGCAGCAGCGAAAATGCACCATCGGGCGTGCCCCTACGCGCGCCGCTCACTGCCCGCAGGATCGCGAAGATGCCCAATCCCCCCTTTGGTGAATCGTCATGTGCCGCCGCTGCCAGCGGTTGCGTCGAGGTGCGCGGCGCGCGCGAGCACAACCTCAGGAATGTCGACGTCTCCATCCCGCGCAACGCATTGGTGGTGTTTTCCGGTGTTTCGGGCTCCGGCAAGTCATCGCTGGCGTTCGGCACGATCTTCGCGGAGGCGCAGCGGCGCTACTTTGAGTCGGTTGCGCCGTATGCACGGCGCCTGATCGACCAGGCCGGCGTGCCCGATGTGGACGCCATCGACGGGTTGCCGCCGGCAGTGGCCCTGCAACAGCAGCGCGGCGCCAGCAACGCGCGCTCATCGGTGGGCAGCGTCACTACGCTGTCCAGCCTGGTGCGCATGATGTATTCGCGTGCAGGTGCATACCCGGCCAACCAGCCGATGCTTTACGCCGAAGACTTTTCGCCCAATACCCCGCAGGGCGCCTGCAGCACCTGTCACGGGCTGGGGCACGTCTACGAGGTGACGGAAGCCTTGATGGTGCCGGATCCGTCGCTGAGCATCCGCGAGCGCGCCATCGCCTCCTGGCCGCCGGCCTGGCATGGCCAGAACCTGCGCGACATCCTGGTCACGCTCGGCTACGACATCGACGTACCGTGGAAGAAGCTGCCGAAGAAGGATCGGGAATGGATCCTGTTCACGGAAGAAACGCCCACCGTGCCGGTCTATGCAGGCTTCACGCCTGCCGAGACCCGGGCTGCGCTCAAGCGAAAGCTCGAGCCGAGCTACATGGGTACATACACCGGCGCGCGTCGCTATGTACTGCATACCTTCGCCAACACCCAGAGCGCGCTGATGCGCAAACGGGTTTCCCGCTACATGGAAGGCAAGCTGTGCCCGGCCTGCCACGGCAAGCGCCTGAAGCCGGAAGCGCTCTCGGTCACCTTCGCGGGCGTGGATATCGGTGAGTTCATGCGGTTGCCCCTGGATCAATTGGCGGATCTGCTGGAGCCCATCGCGGAAGGTGATTTCGGCGCACACAGCAAGGGTGCACCTATCAGCAGGCATGCGACACCCCGCGATCGTGCCCGGCGCGCCGCGAGTGGCCGCGCGACCCACGAGGGCGCCCCCGACGTGCGCCTGACCTCGGCCCTGTCCGAAGAGAAGCGGCTGGCCGCACAGCGGCTGGCGGGCGGAGTCATGGGGCGGGTACGGCAACTGCGCGAGCTTGGCCTGGGCTATCTCTCGCTGGACCGCGCCACGCCCACGCTGTCCGCCGGCGAACTGCAGCGCCTGCGGCTGGCCACGCAGCTCAGCTCGTTGCTGTTTGGTGTGCTGTACGTGCTCGACGAGCCTTCGGCCGGACTGCATCCCGCCGACAGCCAGGCGCTGTACGACGCGTTGGACCGGCTGCGTGATGGCGGAAATTCGGTGTTCGTGGTCGAGCACGATCTGGAGCTGATGCGCCGCGCGCAGTGGCTGGTGGACGTGGGCCCGGAGGCCGGCGAGCGGGGAGGGCGCGTGCTCTACAGCGGCGAGCCCGATGGCCTGCGCCAGGTGCAGGATTCGCGCACGGCCCGGTATCTGTTCGACCAGGTGCCTGCGCCTGCCAGCCGCCAGCGAAGCGCCGCGAACTGGCTGGAGCTGAAGGGCATCCATCGCCACAACCTGCAGGGAGTGGACGCGCAGGTGCCGCTGGGTTTGCTGACGGCCGTGACCGGCATTTCGGGGTCGGGCAAGTCCAGCCTGATGGCACAGGCCTTGCCCGAGCTGATGCTGCTGCACCTGGGGCATGAACCCGCGGACGATGGCGCCGAGGCGTCGCCGGACGACGGGCCGACGGTGATGGAAACCACCCGTGGCCAGTTGGCCGGTGATGTGGACGCCATCCAGCGGGTCGTGCAGGTCGACCAGAAGCCGATCGGCCGCACGCCACGCTCCAACCTG
The DNA here is from genome assembly GCF_018320795.1 of Stenotrophomonas sp. PE591. Taxonomy (NCBI): domain Bacteria; kingdom Pseudomonadati; phylum Pseudomonadota; class Gammaproteobacteria; order Lysobacterales; family Lysobacteraceae; genus Stenotrophomonas; species Stenotrophomonas sp. PE591. The sequence goes on along the minus strand of NZ_JAAOKO010000004.1, from coordinate 98,999 downwards.
GCCACCTATACCGGGCTGTTCGATCACGTGCGCAAACTGTTCGCGGCGACGCCCGCCGCACGTCGTCGTCGCTTCGATGCGGGTCGTTTCTCGTTCAACGTAGCCAAGGGCCGATGCGAAACCTGCGAAGGCGAGGGTTTCGTGAGTGTCGAACTGCTGTTCATGCCCAGCGTCTATGCCCCATGCCCCACCTGCCACGGCGCCCGCTACAACGAGGCCACGCTGAAGGTGCTATGGAATGACCGCAACATCGCCGAGGTCCTGCAGATGACCGTGGACCAGGCGCATGCATTCTTCATGGCGGAAGAGGTGATTGCCCGGCCGTTGCAGCTGCTGCAGGACATCGGCCTGGGCTACCTGAGGCTGGGCCAGCCGGCCACGGAGCTTTCAGGCGGCGAGGCCCAGCGCATCAAGCTGGCCACCGAACTGCAGCGCAGCCAGCGCGGGCGCACGCTTTACGTGCTGGACGAACCCACCACCGGCCTGCACGCGTCGGATGCGGACAGGCTGCTGGTTCAGCTGCAGCGGCTGGTCGACGCAGGAAATACGGTGGTGATGATCGAGCATGACATGCGGGCGGTCGCCCAGGCGGACTGGGTGATTGACGTCGGGCCGGGCGCAGGCAGCGCGGGTGGCACCATCGTGGCGAAGGGAACGCCGCAACAGGTGGCGCGCGCGCGGGGAAGCAGGACAGCGCCTTTCCTTGCGCGCGAGCTGGCTCCTCTGTAGGGCCGAGCCATGCCCGGCCATCATCCTCGGCCAGATCCGGGGGCGGCCTGTCCAGCAAACGATGCTCAGGCCTCCCCGCGCCACTGGCTCATCAACATCTGCAGAAAGCGTTCCGCAGTAGGCGAGAGCAGGGCGCCCCGGCGACGGACGATCCCGATCGTGCGCGACACCACGGGGTTACCAATCGTGCGCGTCACCAGGGTCGGATGATCCCCGTCCGGCGTGGCCATTTTCGGCAGGACCGACACGCCGATGCCGGCCTCGACCATGCCCAGTGACGTCGACAGGTGGGTCACTTCGTAGTGCCAGCTCAACTTGAGGTTTTCGCGCGCCAGGGCACCATCCAGCAGCGTGCGGTTGCCGCTGGTGCGATGCACGGTGATCAGCTGGTGCTCGGCCAGATCCGCCCACTCAACCTTGCGCTTGCGGGCCAGCGGATGATCGCGTCGGCAGGCCAGCACGAAGGGATCTTCGGCCAGCACGTCGAAATCGAGATTCGGATCGTTGGCGCCCATGAAGTTGATGCCGAACTCGACTTCGCCACGCTCTACCGCCTGCAGGCCTTCGGTGGCCGGGATATCCAGGATCCGGAAGCGCACGTTGGGATGCGCTTCGTGGAAACGCGCCATCACGCTGGGCAGGAAGTAGAACGCCGCCGTGGGCAGGCAGGCGATGGTGACGGTAGCGCCCCGCGTATCGTCCCGGCCCCGCAGTGAGAACAGTGATCCATCGAATTCCTCCAGCATGCGACGCACCAGCGGCAGCAGGTTCTCGCCGACGGCGGTGGTGCTGACGCTGCGCGTGGTGCGCTCCAGCAGTGGCGAACCCACCGCCTGCTCCAGCTTCTGTATCCGTCGGCTGAGTGCCGGCTGGGAGACGTGCAGGATCTCCGCGGCGCGGTGGAAGCTGCGCGTCTCCGACACCAGAAGGAATGCGCGTAGATCCAGGATTTCGCAATTGATGCTCATTGGGTATCAATCATCAAAAAATCAGCAATTCACAGATCAATTGGGGCCATGCCAGTATCGAATCACAGAGGGGTCATTCATCCCCTATACGCATCAATCTAGCACACGTATGTCCAACGATCTGCTCAGCATTCCCTGCGTACTCATGCGCGGTGGTACATCCAAGGGCCCGTTCTTCCTGGCCAGCGATCTTCCGGCGGACATTGCTGAACGCGATCGCCTGCTGGTGGAAGTAATGGGGTCGGGCCATCCGCTGCAGATCGATGGCATCGGTGGCGGCAACGCGCTGACCAGCAAGGTGGCCATCATCGACCGATCCAGCCGGGCAGACGCCGACGTGGACTATCTGTTCGCCCAGGTACGGGTGGAGCAGCAGGTGGTGGACACGTCCCCCAACTGCGGCAACATGCTGGCGGCGGTGGGCCCGTATGCCATCGAGCGGGGGCTGGTGCAGGCTCAGGATCCGCAGACCGAGGTGCGCATCCACAACGTCAACACCGGCAAGCTGATCATCGCCACGGTGGAAACGCCGGGCGGCCATGTGGTCTACCGCGGTGATACGCGCATTGCCGGCGCACCGGGCTCGGCCGCGCCGGTCAGGCTTTCCTTCCTTGATGCCGCAGGCGCCCGCACCGGCAAGCTGCTGCCCAGCGGCCACGCCCGGGAAACCATCGATGGCGTGCCGGTCAGCCTGGTGGACTGCGCGATGCCGATGATGCTGGTGCGTGCCGAGGACCTGGGCGTGCGCGGTGATGCTTCGCCCGCCGAACTGAACGCGGACGCGGCGCTCATGCGCCGGCTGGAAGCGCTGCGCATCGAGGCGGGCGCCCGCATGGGCATCGCCGACGCCGGCAACAAGGTCATTCCCAAGCCGGTGCTGCTGTCGGCGCCGCAACACGGCGGCGATCTGCAGGTGCGTTACTTCATGCCGCACCAATGCCACACCGCACTGGCGATCACCGGCGCGGTCGGCCTGGCTACCGCCGCCGTCACGCCGGGCACGCTGGCCCACACTTTGGTCGGGTGCCTGTCCGTTCCCGGCAGCATTACCCTCGAACATCCGAGCGGGGACCTGCAGGTGGGCCTCAGTCGCAGCTCGGATGACGCACCGGTGATTGCCAGCGTGGTCCGCACCGCACGCCGATTGTTCGAAGGTCGCGTGTTTGCGACAACGCCAGTGCCTGCCATGGCCAGTTCCACCCAAGCCCGCCAATGGACGTCAGCGGCATGATCTGAACCCGGCAGGGCCGGCGCAGACGCGCATGCCAGCCATTACAACGTAGATGCTTCACTCCTGGGAGGGATGATGTACAAGCAGTTCTTCATGGCCGCGCTGTGCGCGGCCGGTCTAGCCGCGGCCGGTTGCAGCAACAGCGGGCGCCCCGATGGCGCATCCACCGGCACCGGTGACGATGCACCCGTGCGCATCAGCGTCGGCTCCTACAACCTCAACAACCTTCCGTTCTTCATTGCCGATGCCAAGGGCTACTTCAAGGACGTCGGCCTGGACGTAAAAACCGAGAACTTCGCCCAGGGTGGCTCGAAGGTGCTGCAGGCCCTGGTGGCGAATTCCACCGACGTGGCGGTCGGTTTCTACGACCACACCATCCAGATGCAGGCCAAGGGCAAGGACGTGGTGGCCTTCGTGCTGCTCTCGCGCAATTCCGGCCTGGTGATGGCGGGGCGCGAAGATGCCACGTTTGATCCTGCGCGACCGGAGTCCATCAAGGGCCAGAAGGTCGGCATCACGGCCCCGGGCTCCTCGTCCGACTTCTTCGTCCGCCACTTCCTGGCGCAGCACGATATTCCGGCCGACAGCATTTCGCTGATCGGCGTCGGCTCCGGCGCTGCTGCAGTCGCCGCGCTCGAGCAGGGCAAGATCGACCTGCTGGTCAACTACGATCCGGCTGCAACCCTGATCACCGAGCGCAAGGTCGGGAAGATCATCCTTGACGCGCGCAGCGACGAAGGCGCCCGCCAGGTCTATGGCGGGCTGTACCCGACCTCGGTGATGTATGCCAATCAGAGCTTCCTGGACAAGCGCCCCGAAGCGGCCGAGAAGATCGCCCGTGCCGAACAGATGGCGCTGAAGTTCATCGCCGACAACAGTGCCGAGGAGATCGTTGCCGCGCTGCCGGACAGCTATGTCTCCGGCGACCGCGCCACCTATGCCCGCGCGGTGGAGAATGCGCGCGCGATCTTCACCCGCGATGGACGCTTCACCCCGGCCGACCTGGAGACGCCGTTGAAGGTGCTGCGTGAGTTCAATACCGATGTGGCCAAGGCCAACATCGATCTGTCCAGGACCTACACCAATGCCTTCGTCGAGCGTGCCAACGCTGCGGCGCCGGCTGCCCAACCGTAAGCGGAGGTAACCCCATGGCCCTCAATGCCACCGTGCGCCAACTCAACGGCGCGCCGCAGCTGGAGCCTGCACAGACCATGGTCGCCATCAACAAGGTGACCATGTCCTTCGGCGAGTTCACCGCCGTTCGCGATGTCGACATCCAGGTAGGTGACGGCGAGTTCCTCGCCATCGTCGGGCCCACCGGCTGCGGCAAGAGCACCATCCTCAATTCCGTGGCGGGCCTGCTGAAGCCATCCTCGGGCGACGTGGCCATCGATGGCCGCACGGTCAGTGGCGTGCAGGAGTCGGTCGGCTACCTGTTCCAGCAGGACGCCTTGCTGCCGTGGAAGACAGCTTTCCAGAACGTCGAGCTGGGCCTGCGCTTCCGCGGCGTGCCCGAAGCCGAACGCAAGGCCAAGGCCAACGCGTGGCTGGCCAAGGTCGGCCTGGCCGGTTTCGAGCATCGCTATCCGCACCAGTTGTCCGGTGGCCAGCGCAAGCGTGTGCAGATGGCGCAGGCGCTGATCGTCGAGCCGAAGGTGATCCTGATGGACGAGCCGTTCTCGGCGCTGGACATCCACACCCGCCACCTGATGCAGAACGAGCTGCTGCGCCTGTGGCAGGAGGATCGCCGCTCGGTGATCCTGATTACCCATGACCTGGAAGAAGCGATCGCGCTGGGAGATCGCGTGGTGGTGCTGTCCTCCGGCCCAGCCAGCCGCGTGGTGCGTAGCTTCGACGTGGATCTGGAACGGCCGCGCAACGTGGCCGAGATCAAGCTGGATGACCGTTTCACCGACCTGTACCGCGACATCTGGGCCTGCCTGCGCGGCGAAGTGGAGAAGAGCTATGCACGCCAAGACTGACAAATTCATCCAGCTGGCCCTGGTAGTCGCCGTGTTCGGCGGCTGGGAAGGCGGTATCGCGCTGGGCGTGATCGATCCGTTCTTCTTCCCTTCGCCGACGGCCATCGTGCAGCAGGCCTGGACCTGGTTGTCCGATACCTCGTTCTACCAGCATGTCTACATCACCCTTACTGAAACCGCGCTGGGCTACATCATCGGCACCGGCTTGGGCGTGGCTGGCGGTGTCTGGCTGGGCCTGAGCCGCCGTTCGGCGCGCATCCTCGATCCCTTCATCAAAGGCTTCAACGCGATTCCGCGCGTAGTGCTGGCGCCGATTTTCGTGTTGTGGCTGGGGCTGGGCCTGTGGTCGAAGGTGGCGCTGGCGGTCACGCTGGTGTTCTTCACCACGTTCTTCAACGCCATGCAGGGCGTGCGCGAGGTGAATCCGGTGGTGCTGGCCAATGCCCGCATCCTGGGCGCAAGCCGCAGCGATCTGCTGCGCCATGTCTACTTCCCGGCAGCGGCCAGCTGGATCCTGTCCTCGCTGCGCACCTCGGTCGGCTTTGCCGTGGTCGGCGCGATCATCGGCGAGTACCTCGGCGCTTCGGCGGGCCTCGGTTACCTGATCGCGCAGGCCGAGGGCAACTTCAATGCCGTGGGTGTGTTCGCCGGCATCATCATCCTGGCCGCCTTCGTGCTGGTCATCGACGCCCTGCTGGACGTGGTCGAGAACAAGCTGATCACCTGGCGTCCCAACGCCCAGGCACAGGCCACCAGCTGACCGGGCCGGGCTGAGCCCGCCTGCCGCGCCGCCGGTCCGATCCGGCGGCGCGAGCTTCCTCCCCCAATCTTCCCCCGCACCACCGCAACAGGCCAGCGCCGGGCCAGGGGGCCGGCTGGCCGGAGAGAGAGTCCATGAACCCTTCCACCGTGCTGCCGCTGGCAGCGCTGCCGGTCGCGCTCGGCCTGCTGTTGGCCAGTGGCCACGCCGACGCCCAGTCTGTTTCATCCCCGCCCGCGCCATTGAGCCAGGCCGAGCTGTCACACCTGGTGCAGCAGCAGGCGCTGCAGATCCAGCAATTGGAAGCGCGCCTGCGCGCCGTCGAGGGCGGGCAGGGCACCGCGGCCGCACTATCCGCGCCGCCCGCGCCCGCGCTGGAAAGGCGGGTGGCCGCACTGGAATCCGGCCAGTCCAGGCAGCCCAAGGTCTCCTGGGCCAAAGGCGCACCGGAGTTCAGCAGTGCCGACGGCACGACGGTGTTCCGTCCCCGCGGCCGCCTGTTCGTCGATGCCTCCAGTACGGACGGTTCGGCGGTCGGTGATCGCAACGTTTCGGGCACCGAGGTCCGTTCGGTGCGCCTGGGGGCCGAGGGACGCTACGGCACACTGGGCTGGGTGGTGGAGGGTGACTTCGCCGACAACGCGGTGGCCTGGAAGTCGGTCTACGCCACGCTGGACCACACCCTGTTCGGCCTGCCGGCCGATCTCACGATGGGCAACCGCTTGAACGATCGCGGTATCGATGGCTCCAGCAGCACCTCCAACACGCCGTTCCAGGAACGCAACGTGGTCGGCACGTTGATGCTGCCGCAGCGCGGCCTGTTCGGTGTCGGGCTGACCGAGCGGGTGTACGGAAAGGGCTGGCACGCCAGCCTGTCGGTGGCCGGCAACGATCTCAACAACGCCGGCACCGACAACGACAGCCAGACCTGGGCCACGCGCGTGCACTGGAATCCGCTGGACACCGCTGGTGCCACGTTGCATCTGGGCGCATGGGCGTTCCACGAGAAGATTCCCGCCGGGGCCAGCGGCGTGGTGCGCAGTTCGGCCATCGCGGGGCATTTCAACGATCTGGTCAGGATCACGCCGGGCACACTGCTGGGCGCCGAGCGCAGCACCGCCTACGGTGCCGAACTGGCCGGCTTCTTCGGCCCGGCGTGGGCAACGGGCGAGTGGGGTACGCGAAGCCTGCGCGGGGCCGATGCCGGCGGTCGCTACGATCGCGACCACGCGGCGTGGGCGATTTCTGCCGGCTGGTTCCTGGCGGGGGCGCTGCCGTCGTACTCGGGCAAGGCCGGTACCTGGGGGAAGGTGAAGGTCGCCGATCCGGTGACGCGCGGCGGCGGCGGTGCCTGGGAGCTGAAGGGCCGCTATGAAGACGTGGACTATGCCGAGCTGCCCAGTGGCGGTACCGGTAACGCGTGGACCCTGGGCGCGAACTGGTACCTCAACGATTTCAGTCGCGTGATGTTCGAAGCCGTGCGCTGGCAGACCCGTCACCGCAGTGGCAGTGCAATGGGCAGGGATGAAGGCACCACCTTCAATACCCGCCTGCAGCTGGTCTTCTAGGGCAGGGGCGCCGCCTGCACTCTGGTCACAGCAGCAACAACGCTGCGATGAGTGCAGGTGGCATCACCAGCGCGCCGACGCGCAGGAAGTCGAGCGCGCTGACATGCTCGCCTTCGCGACGCAACGCCATCAGCCACAGCATCGTGGCCAACGAGCCGGTCACTGACAGGTTCGGGCCCAGATCCACGCCGACCAGCAATGCGGCACGGGTCTGCGCCGGCAGGTCCGCCATCTGCCCCAACGAACCAGCCGCCAGGCCGACCGGCAGATTGTTGGCCACGTTGCTCAGCAGTGCAGCGGCGCCGCCGGCCAGCCAGCTGGCCTGGTGCGGCGACGTTTTCGCCAGCGCCTGCAGCGCGCTGGCCGAACTCTGGATGACACCGGTCTGCGCTACCGCTTCCACCAGCACGAACAGCCCAGCCACCAGCGGCAGCACCCCCCAGGATACGTGGCGCAGCAGCGGCAGCGGGCTGCGTCGCTGGCGGATGGCCACTGCCACCACGCTTAGCGTGCCCGCGCAGAACGTGGTCAGGCCCAACGGCCCGTTCAAGGCGGACGTAACCAGCAGCACCGTGCCGGTGAACAGCACGCCCAGTGCGCTCAGTCGGCCGCCGTCGGTCAACGGGCGATGCGCCGGCGCGGCCACCAGCGGCTGTGCAATTTGGCGACGGTGCACCCAGCGCAGCACAAGATAGGTCGCACCGATCGCCGCCAGCGAGGGCAGTGCGAACTGCGCCAGCCACTGCAGCAGCGGCGGCATGTGCTGTCCGTACACCACGAGATTGGCCGGGTTGGAGATGGGCAACACGAAGCTGGCCGCGTTGGCGATGAAGGCACAGACGAACAGGTACGGCAGGGGATTGGCCCGGGCCGCCTTGCAGGCCGCGTAGACCGCCGGCGTCAGCACCACGGCCGTTGCATCGTTGGACAGGAATACCGTTACCAGCGTGCCGACCAGGAACACCAGGTCGAACAGGCGCCGCCCCGATCCGCCCGCGTGCCGCACCGCGTACAACGCCAGCCAATCGAACAGCCCTTCGCGGCGGGCGAGCTCGGCCAGCACCATCATGCCGACCAGGAACAGGTAGACATCGCGGCCTTCGGCGACTGCGTGCCATGCGGTGTGCAGCGACACCGCGCCCAGCAACGGCAACAGGGCGGCAGCGCCCAACGCCCACACATATTCGGGGATGCGCAAAGGACGGAACAGCAGGCCGATGGTGGCAACGGCGACCGCTGCCCAGATCACGAGGGGGGCTTGGGGGGCGAGCATGGAGTGGGGCTTCAGCGGCACCTGCAGCGACCCCGGCGCAGGGGGCCTGGCGCGCGCGATCAGCGGATGGGCGGCCGCTGCAATCATCGCAGGTTCCGGGTCGCCGCATCATACCGTGCGGCGCGGCATGGCGACCGCTGCGGACGACCGCGTTGCAGGTGGGCCGGGGGCGGCGCCCAGCCCACGTTCAGCACTCAAGCGCGCCATGACTTCAGGCACTGCAGTGTGACTACACATGTAGTCAAACTCCACACACACACTCATTGGACGAGATTGCGATGCCAAGATCCTGCTGGTTGTCCTGCGCCCTGGCCCTGGTGTTCGGCATCGCCGGGCCCACCCAAGCGGCGACGCGCGCCGAAGCCCTCGCCGCGATCGAGCGCAACGCGCGCGCCGCGCATTCCGATGCGGTCCTGGTGATGCACGACCGGGAGACGCTGCTTGAGCTGAAGCCCGCCGTCGGGCAGGAATCCGTTCACCTGATGTCGGCCACCAAGTCGCTCGTCGCGCTGGCCATTGCATTGCTGCTGGACGAAGGAAAGCTGGCTTCGATCGATACGCCGGTCAGCCGGATCTATCCCGAATGGAAGCAGGGCAGGAAGAGCGCCATTACCGTGCGCATGCTGCTGGACCATACCTCGGGCCTGCAGAACGTGGCGAACGCGGGCGAAGAGCTGGAAGGGGCCCCGGACCTGGTCAAGCTGGCACTGGCTGCCGAGCTGAGCGATGAGCCGGGTAACGTGTTCTCCTACAACAACAAGGCTACCAACCTGCTGCCCGGCATTGTCGAGCGCCTGGCAGGCGAGCCTGTGGATGAGTACCTGGACGCGCGGCTGTTCAAGCCCCTGGGCATCGCCCACTACACCTGGATGAAGGATGAAGCAGGCACTCCGCTGGGCATGGCCGGGCTGTCCCTGCGCGCGACCGATCTTGCCGCCATCGGGCAACTGTTGCTGGACGGAGGCGTGGCGCCGGATGGCAAACGTCTACTGAGTGAGCAGTCGGTCGCGTTGATGACGACCGAAAGCGCCCGTGCGCCAGAGGTTGGGCTGCTGTGGTGGCGGATACCGGCCTGGGAACGGTACCAGCTCAAGCCCCGGCTACGGGATCTGCTGGTGGAAAGGGGCGTGGACGACGACGTACAGCGCGCACTGCAGGCCAGCGCAGGGCGTGCATTCGAGAGCCGCAGCGCACTGGTCGCCTTCCTCGCCAATCAGCTGGGCGCGGACTGGTCCCAGCGCTACGCCAGCCAGGTCTCCGCGCGCGGCCTGAAGCTCGCCGATCTCTACGACATCACACGGGGACCGGTCATCGGCTTTGCCGCCAACGGCTACCTGGGCCAATACCTGATGATCGTCCCGGAACAACGGGTGGTCGCCGTGCGTCTGGTCCACCGGCGCGACACCCACAGCGCTCCACAGGACGACTATCCCTCCTTCTTCGCCGATGTCCTGCAGTTGGCGCGGACACTGCCATAGGCCCTGTTGTCATCATGTCCACGCGCTCTGAACATCCTCCTGGAGCGTTCTTCACTGTCGTGGCGCCCAAAGTGGGATGACATCTTGGCCGCACACTTACTGAAGCATGTTTGATTATCAGCACTGGACCTTCCACGCCAATGGCCGAACGGTAGTGGCGCGGGTAGCGCTGGACGGCGACGGCGGCGGCACCATCAACCGCTAGCTGGTGCCGGGGCCGGCGCAGTCGGGGCTGTGCATCAAGGTCGCCTCCCAGGACGAGGCTGCGCGGAAACTGGAGACCGAAGTGACCAAGCTGCTGGGACCGGAGTGGTAGCCACTACGCCATGCCGGGCGGGGATCCGCATGGTGACGGCGGGATGACCGGCCGGGGCAACGGGCATCGCGCCGGATGCCCGTTGCATGAGGCCGCCTACTTGGGCATCAGCACGGTGTCGACCACATGGATGACGCCGTTGGACTGGCTGACATCTGCAACGCTGATACCTGCCTTTCCACCCTTTGCGTCGATGACCCAGAGCTTGCCATCGTGGAGCGCCACGGTAAGAGGCTCACCCTGCACGGTCTTCAGGGTGGCCTTGCCGCCGTGCTTGCGGGCATCGGCCAGAAGCTGTGCGGAACTGTAGTTGCCCGGGACGACGTGGTAGGTCAGGATCCGGGTCAGCTGCGCCTTGTTCTCAGGCTTCACCAGTGTATCGACAGTGCCTGCAGGCAGCTTTTCGAAGGCCGCATTGGTGGGCGCGAAAACAGTAAAGGGCCCGGCGCCGTTGAGGGTGTCGACCAGGCCGGCGGCTTTGACCGCTGCGACCAGAGTGGTGTGGTCCTTGGAATTGACTGCGTTCTCTACGATGGTCCTGGTGGGATACATTTCTGCCCCGCCCACGATGACGGTGTTGGCGGCGAGGACAGTGGGCACGGACGAAACGAGTACGGCGAAGCCGACTGCGGCGGCGATGCGCTGAAGAGCGTTCACGGTGCGTTCCTTTCTGGATGACCCGCAAGCGCGGGCATCTTTCCTACGGCGGGCGAGCGTGACCGGATGCAGCAACGGCCGAGTCAGCAGCTGTTTCGCGCGCTGCCGGTTTTGCTGCGCTGCATGGTGACAACGGCGAACCTCGGTGATTACTCTCCGCTGCAACGCGATGGTAGCGCTACCAGTTGAACGGGGATCCAAGGTCCAGGGGCTGCCTTCTTTGCCGCGTGTTTGTCCTGGCAGGCTTGAAAAGCAAGTGTAAGTCGCGGCGTGCCCGAGCACCCGTGCTGTTCGGTTTGGAATGCGGGCCACGCCCGTGCGTGCCCCTGGGAGGGGGCGGTACATCCATTCGATCGTATGTCAGAGGGGACTTTCATGAGCACTTGCAGTTTCCGCGGCACCCTGGCCCCGAGGGCCGGTTCATGAGCCGCGCGTTGGCGAAGTTCCGGTCCCGGGCCATGTTCACCTTCGTGGGTGGTGCCCTGGTCATCAATCCCGCCTTTGCGCAGGACGCCGCACCGGCGACCGGGCAGCAGCCGCAGAGCCAGTCGCAGCCCACCCAGCTCGATGCAGTGCAGGTCACGGGCATACGCAACAGCCTGAGCCAGGCCATGGACATCAAGCGCGACTCGGCGGGCGTGGTCGACGCGATCAGTGCCGAGGACATCGGCAAGTTCCCCGATACCAATCTTGCCGAGTCGTTGCAGCGCATCACCGGCATCTCCATCGAGCGCCGTGACGGCGAGGGTGCGCAGGTGACCGCGCGTGGCTTCGGCCCCCAGTTCAACATGGTCACGCTCAACGGTCGGCAGATGCCGGGCGCAGATGCATTCGGTGCCTCTGGACAGGTCGCCATCGGCGGTGTCGACGGCGGCACCCGCGCCTTCAATTTCGCGCAGCTGGCCGCCGAGGCCATCAATGGTATCGAGGTCTACAAGACCAGCCAGGCACAGGTGCCCAGCGGCGGCATCGGCGCGACGATCAACATCCTGACCTCGCGTCCGCTCGATCACGCCGGCATCGTGGCCAACGCCGGGGCGAAGCTGGTGTCCGACCAGAGCCAGCCGTTCGACAATGACCTGACCCCGGAGCTGTCAGGCATCTTCAGTTACAGCAATCCGGAGAAGACCTTCGGCGTCAGCCTCAGCGCAAGCCAGCAGAAGCGCAAGGGTGGCTCGGTGCAGGCCACGGAGAACTACTGGAACGTGCAGCCGTGGACAGGGTCGATGCCGGGCAATCCGACCGTGGTCAATGCCCCGGCCATCGGCCAGCTTTACGCGCGGCCCAACGACCTGCGCTACGCGTTCTCCGAATTCGAGCGCGAGCGCGTCAACGGCCAGGCCGTGCTGCAGTTCGCACCGACGGACAGCCTGACCCTGACCGTGGATTACACCTACTCGACCAACGAGATCACCGAGAATCGCGGCGAGCAGGGCATGTGGTTGCAGAACAGCAACTACACCAACGTCGAGTTCGACACCAGCGGCGCCGTCGCGACGCCGGTATACATCCGTGAAATCGCCGGCACCAAGGATTTCGGCCTGGAACAGCAGCGCAGCATGCAGGAATACAAGCTGGGTTCGCTGGGCTTCAATGCCGTCTGGAATGTCAGCGACCGCTTCAAGCTCAGCTTCGATGCGCACAACTCGAAGAACGAGAGCCGCCCGAACGACCCGCTCACCGGCGGTGGTTCGATCTTCATGAGCATCGCCGGCACCAACAACTGTACCCGTGGCCCGCATTGTGGCGGCTCCTGGGTGCAGGAGCTGAACTTCAACAATGGCCTGCCGGTCGGCACCCAGGTCTGGTATCCCAGCACGGCCGATGCGATCGCCGGGACCAATGGCGTGGTCAATCCGGGCTTCCAGGAGGGCGAGGTCGGCACGCAGGTGCTGCGCGTCAACGCGCAGACCCAGATCAGCGAGATCAAGCAGGCGCGCGTCGATGGCGAATGGAACTTCGACCACGGCCGCTTCCAGTTCGGCGTGGACACCAACAAGTCCACCACCCACCGCATCCAGGCCGCCGAGGCCTACTCGACCCTGGGCGACTGGGGCGTGGCCAACGTGGACCGGGATACCGCCGCAGGCCTGATGGACCTGCTGCAGCCGGTCAGCATCGTCGGCCTGTTCGACGACTACAGCGCCAACAGCTGGCCGGCCTGGCGCGGCAATGCCGGGCAGCTCGCGCAATGGGCATCGCGCGAGTACGGCGTCGGCCTGGGTGTGAACCCGCAACGTGCGGCCGACAACTTCGTGGAAGAAAAGACCAAGGCGGCGTACTTCCAGGTGGAGCTGGACGGGGAGCTGGGCGGCATGCGCACCAACACCCGCCTGGGCGTGCGCTATGAAACCACCGATGTAGTGTCGACCTCGGTCATTGCCGTGCCCGAATCGATCGAGTGGCAGGCCAACAATGATTTCCGCATCGTGCTGTCCGATGAGCAGCAGCCCTTCACCGAGAAGGCGCGGTACAGCTACATCCTGCCCAACCTTGATTTCAGCATCGACCTCACCGAGGAGCTGAAGGGACGCGTTTCGTTCGGCAAGAGCATCGCCCGCGCGCCGTACGGCAATCTCTATGCGGGACCCGGGGCCCAGCAGCCGTTCGGCTCGGTGCTGATCGATCCCTCGTCGCGCGCCAGCGGCAACTCGCAGAACCCGAGCTTGAAGCCGCTGGAATCGGACAACCTCGACCTGGGGCTGGAGTGGTACTTCGCCGACGCCAGCTATGTGTCATTGACCTACTGGAACAAGTCGGTCAGCAACTTCATCGGCAATACCGTCGTCCAGGAAAGCCTGTACGGCCTCACCGACCCGACTTCCGGGCCGGATGCGCGGGCGGCGTTGGACTTCCTGACCAGCGGCGCCTGCGTCGCCCAGGTCGGGCCGGCCAATGCGGCCGCCTGCTCGGCCAACGACACCTCGCTGTTCACCGCACTGGCGTTGCTGCGCAACAATCCTGCCGGCCTGGGCGCCTACAACGGAACCGATGCGCAGGTGCTGGCCACCGAAGCGGCCTACGATCTGTATGGGCAGCCCAACGACCCGCTGTACCAGTTCAACGTCAATCGCCCGATCAACCAGAACAAATCCAAGCTGCATGGCTGGGAGCTGGGCGGCCAGTACTTCTTCGGTGACACCGGCTTCGGCGTGCTCGCCAACTACACCGTGGTCAAAGGCGATGTCGGCTACAACAATGGCGGCGATCCGGGTGTCGACCAGTTCTCGCTGACCGGCCTGAGCGACACTGCCAACGCTATGCTGATGTACGAGAAGTACGGGTGGTCGGTGCGGCTGGCATGGAACTGGCGCGACCAGTACCTGATCCTGGCCAACCAGGGCTCCAGCCGCAATCCGTACTATGTGGAGCCGTACGAGCAGTGGGATCTCAGCGTCAACTACGCGCTGGATGACCACTGGTCCTTCAGCCTGGAGGCGATCAACCTGACCGGCGAGGATGTGCGGTGGCGCTCGCGCACCTCGCAGATGATCGTCAAGCTGGCAGACCAGAGCCCGCGCTACATGCTGGGCGTACGCTACAAGTTCTGAGCCTGGTTGCCGATGCGTCCGGCACGGCACCGCTGCCCGCCAGCGGTGCCGCGCCGGGACGGTGTCGCCGCACCTGTCGCGCCTGCGCTACTCTGCCGGCCAGCCACCCCGCACTGGACTGGATACCCTGATGGCCCGCTATGAAATGCTCAACAACATCGCGCATCGGGACCTGAAGGTCGCCACCGGATTCGGGCCGCAGTTCGGCGATGCGGTGGGCATGGTGCCGGCCTATCCCAGCGAGTTCGCTGAACTGCAGCGTGAGTATCCGATCTTCCTGCGCAGGGAAGCCGGGACGGGAGCGTGGCAGTCCGTGGCCCTGCTGGGTTTCGAACAACACGAGAACCTGTTCCTGCTGGACGGGCGCTGGAATGCCTCCTACCTGCCTGGCGCGGCCGCCAAAGGGCCGTTCCTGATCGGCTTCCAGGAGCACTACGTGGATGGCCTGCTCACCGAGGATGCGGTGATGCACGTGGACCTGGACCATCCGCGCGTCACCGCCGGCGTCGGTGAGCCGCTGTTCCTGCCGCAGGGCGGCAACACGCCTTACCTGGACCACATCGCCGGCGTGCTGCGCGGCATCCACGAGGGCAGTGCCTTCGCAACCGGGATGTTCACGATGCTCGACGACTGCGGCCTCATCCAGCCGGTCATGCTCGACGTGCAGGTCGCGCCGCACCACCGGGTGAGCGTGAGCGGATTGCACGGCGTCGACCGCGAGCGCCTGGCGGCGCTGGACAGTTCGCGCCTGGCTGCGTTGAACCGCGCCGGTTACCTGGAAGGTGCGTACCTGATGCTTGCCTCGCTGCATAACATGCGCCGCCTGATCGCCGAGAAGCAGCGCCGCCTCCGCGTCCAGGACGGCACCGCGCAGGCGGTCAGGAACTGACCGGTGCACGCCCGCCTGCCGATGCGGATCCTGGAAGGCATCGATCCTGCCGCCTTGCCATTGGCTGACCTGGTGGGGGCCGGTGAGCCGGTCGTACTGCGCGGCATCGCCAGCGGTTGGCCGCTGGTCCAGGCCGGACTAGGTGGGGTGCAGGACGCAATGGCGTACCTGTGCAGCGTCGATGCGGGTGCGCCCATCCAGTACTCGTTCGGCGGCCCCGAGATCGGGGGGCGCCCGTTCTACAGCGCGGACTTCACCCGGTTGAATTTCGAAGTGCGGCGCGGTGTGCTGGCCCAGGTCCTGGAAGAGATCGCCATGACGCTGCATGTACCGCAACCGCCAACTTACTACGTGGCCTCGCTGCCGATCGCGCGGGCACTGCTGCCGGCATTCGCGCAGGCCAACGACGCCGGTCTGGCGAAGCAGGGCATCGACGCCACCGCCAGCATCTGGATCGGCAACCGGGTGACGGCCTCATGCCATTTCGACACACCCGACAATCTCGCCTGCTGCGCGGTGGGGCGGCGCGAGTTCACCCTGTTCCCGCCCGCCCAGATCGACAACCTCTATCCGGGCCCGCTCGATCCCACGCCGGGCGGACAGGTGGTCAGCGTGGTGGACTTCGAGCGCCCCGACTTCGATCGGCATCCACGTTTCCGCGAGGCGCTGGCGCATGCACGCAGGGCAGTGCTTGGGCCCGGCGATGCGATCTTCATTCCCAGCATGTGGTGGCACCATGTACGCAGCCTGGAACCGTTCAACGTGCTGGTGAATTACTGGTGGCGAAGCTCGCCGGCCTGGCTGGGGTCGCCGCTGGCGGCGCTGCAGCACGCGATGTGGTCCGTGCGCGACCTGCCAGCGCGCGAAAAGCAGGCCTGGGAAGGGCTCTTCCGCTACTACGCATTCGGCCCTGGCGAGCGCGCGGGGCAGCACCTGCCTGACCCCGCGCGCGGGGACCTGGCACCGTTCGACGAGCAGCGCGCCCGCCGCATGCGCGCGATGCTGCTGGGCAGGCTCAACCGTTGAGAGAGGGCACCGCGTTGGATACCGAGAGCGCGCCTGCAGGGCGCATCCGCAAGGTGGTCATTGCCGGTGGCGGTACAGCGGGATGGCTGGCCGGCTGCGCGCTGGCGCACCAGTTCCGTGACCAGCTGCAGATCACGCTGGTCGAGTCCGAGCAGATCGGCACGGTCGGCGTCGGTGAGTCCACCGTGCCGCCGATCCGCACCTTCCATCGCTTCCTGCAGATCGATGAGCAGGAGTTCCTGCGCGCGGTGGCCGGCACCTTCAAGCTGTCGATCTCGTTCGAGAACTGGCGCCTGCCGGGCGATCGCTTCTTCCATCCGTTCGGCATCATCGGCCATGGCACCTGGGCGGCCCCCTTCCATCACTTCTGGCTGGACAGCCTGCGCCGCGGCATGTCCTCCGACCTGGGCGACTTCTGCCTGGAGAGCATCGCCTCGCGTGGCGACCGCTTCTCGCTGCACACCCAGCCGCAAGCCAGCTATGCGTATCACTTCGATGCCGGGCTGTATGCGCGGTTCCTGCGCCGCAGGGCCGAGGCCCACGGCCTGCGGCGGATCGAAGGCCGGATCGCCCAGGTCAGGCAGCACGCGCACGACGGTTCGGTGCAGGCGCTGGTGCTGGACGACGGCCAGGTGATCGAGGGCGATCTGTTCATCGACTGCACCGGCTTCCGCGGCCTGCTGATCGAGCAGGCGCTGGGCACCGGCTACGAGGACTGGCACGAATGGCTGCCGTGCGACCGTGCCGTGGCGGTGCAGACCGAGGCGGTGGCACCGCCGGTGCCCTATACCCGGGCGATCGCCCACGAGGCGGGGTGGCGCTGGCACATCGCGCTGCAGCACCGTGTCGGCTGCGGGCTGGTGTATGACAGCCGCCATCTGTCCGATGACGAGGCCGCCGCGAAACTGCTGCGCGATGCCGGGGCTCCACCCTTGCGCGATCCATGGAAGGTGCCGTTCCGCAGTGGACGCCGGCTGAAGGCGTGGAACAGGAACGTGGTGTCGCTCGGGCTGGCCAGCGGTTTCATCGAACCGCTGGAGTCGACCAGCATCCATCTGACGATCAGCGCAGTGGTGCGCCTGATCCAGTTGTTCCCGTTCGACGGCATCAGTGCGTCGCTGGTGCAGCTGTACAACGATGTCAGCCGGCAGGAAATGGAGCACGTGCGCGACTTCATCATCCTGCACTACCACGCCACGCAGCGCCCCGAACCGATGTGGAAGGCCTGTCGCGAGATGCGCGTGCCGGAATCGCTGCAGCAGCGGCTGCAGGCGTGGCGCGAGCGTGCACATGCGTGGCAGGACCCCGGCGAGCTGTTCCGCGTCGAATCCTGGACCAGCGTGCTGCTCGGGCAGGGCATCGCACCCGGTCCTGCCCACCCGCTGGCGCGGGCCGTGAGTGATGTCGATCTGCGCACCTTGTTGAAGGGCATCCAAGGGCCTGTGCAGCAGGCCGCCGCGCAGATGCCGGCGCAGGCGGAGTTCATCGCGCAGTACTGCAGGTCCGGCGTGGACGTATGGCGTTCGACGACGGCGAGCACGTAGCAGGGTTTTGCGTTGCAGCACGCTTTTTCCGCTGCAGCTGGTTACAGTGCGGCAGCACCGCGGGCGATGACGCCCGCGGTGGCAACGAGGGGGCCGGACACCACGCCCCCTTTTTGAGTCCACGGAATGTTAGCGCTACCTTTTTGTTGATCGGAGGCGGTTTCGATGGGTCTGGTTGCAGGGATCGATGCAGGGACGCAGAGCCTGAAGGTGCTGGTCTATGACCCGCGGAAGCAGGCGGTGGTGGCTTCGGCCAGCGCGCCGCTCGCGCTGGACAGCGGCGCCGATGGCAGCCGTGAACAGGCGCCGGCCGACTGGGTGTCGGCCCTGCGCGACTGCTTTGCCCGGATCGAACCCTCGCTGCGCGCACGCATCGTCGCGCTGGCGGTATCGGGGCAGCAGCACGGGTTCGTGCCGGTCGATGATGCTGGCGAGGTACTGGCGCCGGCCAAGCTGTGGTGCGACACCAGCACCTCGGCCGAATGCATCCAGATCATGGACGCTGTGGGTGGGTTCCAACGGACCATCGCGCTGGCGGGCAACCCGATCCTGGCCGGCTACACGGCCTCCAAGCTGCCCTGGACCCGAACCCACCGTGCCGACGCCTATGCGCGGCTGGCGACCATCCTGCTGCCACACGACTACCTGAATTTCGTTTTGACCGGGCAGCGGTTCTGCGAGCTTGGCGATGCGTCCGGCACCGGCTGGCTGGACGTGCGCACACGCACATGGTCGCAGGAACTGCTGCGCGCAACCGATCCTGATCGTGATCTTGCTTCCTGCCTGCCGCCGATCGCAGCGCCCGATGCCCTGTTCGATATCGCGCCGAAGGCAGCCGCCGAGTTCGGGCTGCCGGCGGCCGTGAAGATTGCCGTGGGTGGCGGCGACAACATGATGGCGGCAATCGGCACCGGCTGCGTCACGGAAGGGCGGCTGGCGATGAGCCTGGGAACCTCCGGAACGCTGTTTGCGTATTCCGGCTCGCCAGTGATCGATCCGGACGGCGCGTGGGCGGCGTTCTGCTCGTCCACGGGGGGCTGGCTGCCGCTGATCTGCACCATGAACTGCACCGTGGCCACCGAACGCGTGGCCACCGCCTTCGGTTTCAGCAGCCGCGACGGTGACGCGCATCTTCGCGCAACGCCGCCGGGGGCAGGGGGCCTGGTGATGCTGCCGTTCCTCAATGGCGAACGTACCCCAGACCTGCCGCTGGGCAAGGGCGTGCTGGCTGGCCTGGACATTGCCAATTTCACCCCGGCGCATGTGTACCGCGCCGCCATGGAGGGCGCGACCTACAGCCTGAAGTACGGCTACGACGCCTTCGTCCGCGCGGGCTTGCAGTTCGATCGCATCGTGCTCACCGGCGGTGGCAGCAACAGCGCTGCCTGGCGTCAGCTGGTGGCTGATGTGTTCGGCCTGCCGGTGGACGTCCCGGTGCAGGCCGAAGGTGCGGCGTTTGGTGCGGCACTGCAGGCGCTGTGGGCGCTCGCCCGGGCGCAGGGAGACGCCACCTCGATCAGCGACATCACCGCGCGCCACGTCACCGTCGATCCCGCGCTGTCCGCACGGCCGGATCCGGACCGCAGCGATGCCTATGCACGGGCGTACGCACGCTTCCTCAGTCATCTCAAGGCCATCACGCCGCTGCAGCGCGGCTGATGACTCCTCCACGACACCCCGTACCACGACAGGAGCACGCACCATGAGCACGCAGCCCTTCATCGGCGCCAAGGAATACTTCCCCGGCGTCGGCCGCATTCCGTTCGAGGGCAAGGGCTCGGACAATCCGCTTGCCTTCAAGGTCTACGATGCGAACCGGGTCATCGGTGGCAAGACCATGCAGGAGCATCTGCGCTTCGCCGTGTGCTACTGGCACACCTTCTGCAATGCCGGGCACGATCCGTTCGGCCCGGGTACCCGGCAGTTCCCGTGGGAGGCCGCCTCGCCACTGGCCACGGCCGAAGCGAAGGTGGACGCGGCGTTCGAGTTCTTCACCAAGCTGGGCGTGCCGTACTGGTGCTTCCACGATATCGACCTGGCGCCGGATGCCGACGACATCGGCCAGTACCAGAAGAACCTCTCGCATATGGTGGCCCTGGCCAAGGCGCGCCAGGAGGCCACCGGCGTCAAGCTGCTGTGGGGCACGGCCAACCTGTTCTCGCACCCGCGCTACATGAACGGCGCATCGACCAATCCCGACTTCGCGGTGGTCGCGCGTGCAGCCGTGCAGGTCAAGGCCGCCCTCGAGGCCACGGTCGAACTCGGCGGCGAGCACTACGTGTTCTGGGGCGGACGCGAAGGTTATGCGTCGCTGGCCAATACCCAGATGAAGCGCGAGATCGAACATTTCGCGCGCTTCCTCACCATGGCCCGCGACTACGGCCGCAGCATCGGCCTGAAGGGCAACTTCCTGATCGAGCCCAAGCCGATGGAGCCGATGAAGCACCAGTATGACTTCGACAGTGCCACGGTGGTGGGCTTCCTGAAGGAGCATGGGCTGGACAAGGACTTCAAGCTCAACATCGAAGCCAACCACGCCACGTTGTCCGGGCACACCTTCGAGCACGACCTGCAGGTTGCGTCCGACCATGGCCTGCTCGGCAGCATCGATGCTAATCGCGGCAACGCGCAGAACGGCTGGGACACCGACCAGTTCCCCAGCGATCTGTACGACACGGTGGGTGCAATGCTGGTCGTGCTGCGCCAGGGCGGGCTGGAGGGCGGGTTGAACTTCGATGCGAAGGTGCGCCGTGAGTCGACCGACCTGGAGGATCTGTTCATTGCCCATATCGGCGGCATGGATGCGTTCGCACGCGGGCTGGAGGTTGCCCATGCACTGCTGACCGAATCGCCGTGGGAGCAATGGCGTGCGCAACGCTACGCAAGCTTCGATTCCGGCGCCGGACAGGATTTCGAGCGTGGCACGCTCAGCCTGCCGGACCTGGCGGGGCTGGCCGCCCGCCTCGGCGAACCGCGCCAGGCCAGCGGCAAGCAGGAGCGTTACGAGAACCTGCTCAACCAGTACCTGCTGCGCTGAGCGCGGCACGCAGGCCAACGGCGGCAACGGTGCACTCAAGGGGACGGGGATGAACCAGGCAGCAGGCAGTGGTGAGAACACGCGGCTGATCGTACTGATCAGCGTGGTGGCGACGATTGGCGGTTTTCTGTTCGGCTTCGACAGCGGCGTGATCAATGGCACCCAGGATGGCCTGCACCAGGCGTTCCGGTCCGGCGAGTGGATGCAGGGCTTCGAGATCGCGTCGATGCTGCTGGGCTGTGCGGTGGGTGCTTTCAGTGCCGGCCGGCTGGCCGACCGCCTGGGCCGTCGCAACGTGTTGATCCTGTCGGCAGTGATGTTCCTGCTGTCGGCACTCGGCGCCGGGGCGGCGGTCTCCTCGGGTTGGTTCATTGCGGCGCGGGTGGTGGGCGGATTCGCGGTCGGCGCAGCCAGCGTGATCTCGCCGGCCTACATTGCCGAGGTCGCTCCGGCCCGTTACCGCGGCCGCCTGGCGACGGTGCAGCAGATCGCGATCATCACCGGCCTCACCGCCGCGTTCCTGTCCAACTACCTGCTGGCGGCCGCAGCGGGCGCGTCGACCGAACCGCTGTGGGGCGGGCAGGCCGCCTGGCGCTGGATGTTCTGGATGCAGGCCGCGCCATCGCTGCTGTTCCTGCTGCTGTTGCTGACCATTCCGGAGAGTCCGCGCTATCTGGTGGTGAAGCGGCGCAAGGACGACGCCCTGCGGGTGCTGACCCGGCTGCTGGGCAGCGACAAGGCCAGGGCCACGCTCGAGGAGATCGATGCCTCGTTGTCCAACGACCATCATCGCCCTCGACTGTCCGACCTGAAGAGCCGGGCGACCGGGCGGATCCGCCCGATTGTCTGGGTCGGCGTCGGGCTGGCCTGCTTCCAGCAGCTGGTCGGCATCAACGTGGTGTTCTATTACGGCGCCGTGTTGTGGCAGGCGGTCGGCTTTTCCGAAAACGACGCGCTGCTGATCAACGTGCTGTCCGGCGCGCTGAGCATCGGTGCCTGCGTGGTCACCGTACTGCTGATTGACCGGATCGGCCGCAAGCCCCTGCTGTGGTTCGGCTCGGCCGGGATGTCGCTGTCGCTTGCACTGGTGGTGGTGGCCTTTGCCAGTGGTTCGCTGGCCGACGGGCATCTGCAGCTGCCCGGCCGCATGGGCACGCTGGCGCTGGTGGCGGCCAACGCCTACGTCGTGTTCTTCAATCTGTCCTGGGGGCCGGTGATGTGGGTGATGCTGGGCGAGATGTTCCCGAACCAGATCCGCGGTTCGGCATTGGCGGTCGCTGGCGCAGCGCAATGGACCTCCAACTTCGTGGTCACGGTAACGTTCCCGATGCTGCTGGCCGCGGCAGGGCTGGCTGCGACCTACGGCATCTACCTGGTCGCTGCCGTGATCTCGGTGATCTTCGTCGTCCGGCATGTGCACGAGACCAAGGGCAAGGAACTGGAGCAGATGGAAGGATGAGCGCCATGACATCGCAGACCTTCGTAAACCGCAGCGGCGCGCTGGTCGCCGCACTGATGCTGGGGTTGCTTGGCTGCCGCGGCCAGGACCGGGCTGCCGCCGCCGCAACCACCGACAAGGATCCCTGGCCGGAGGTCACCTGGCCGCTGGCTGCGGATCCGGCACTGGAGAAGCGCATCACCGACCTGATGGCGGGCATGACGGTGGAAGAGAAGGTCGGCCAGCTGGTGCAGGGCGACATCGCCAGCGTCACCCCCGATGATGTGCGCCGCTACCGGCTCGGCTCGATCCTGGCCGGAGGCAACTCCGATCCCGGCGGCCGCTATGACGCCTCGCCGGCCGAATGGCTGGCGCTGGCCGACGCCTTCTACGACGCCTCCATCGACACCTCGAAAGGCGGCAAGGCCATTCCGCTGCTGTTCGGCATCGATGCCGTGCACGGGCAGAGCAACATCATTGGCGCCACGTTGTTCCCGCACAATATCGGGCTGGGCGCCACGCACAATCCGGAGCTGCTGCGGCAGATCGGTGGCATCACCGCGCTGGAGACCCGCGTTACCGGCATGGAATGGACGTTCGCGCCGACCGTTGCCGTACCCCAAGATGATCGCTGGGGACGCACCTACGAAGGCTACTCCGAATCGCCGGACGTGGTGGCCAGCTATGCCGCCGCCATGGTGGAGGGGTTGCAGGGCAGGGTGGGAACACCGGAGTTCCTCGATGGCCGCCATGTGATCGCCTCGGTGAAGCACTTCCTGGGCGATGGGGGCACCACCGACGGCAAGGACCAGGGCGACACCCGCATCAGCGAGTCAGACCTGGTGCGCATCCACGCCGCCGGATATCCGCCGGCAATCGCCGCCGGCGCGCAGACCGCGATGGCGTCGTTCAACAGCGTCAACGGCGAAAAGATGCATGGGCACCGGCATTACCTCACCGATGTGCTCAAGGGCCGCATGAACTTCGGTGGCTTCGTGGTAGGTGACTGGAATGGTCATGGACAGGTCAAGGGCTGCACCACCACAGATTGCCCGGCCACCATCATCGCGGGCCTGGACATGGCGATGGCCTCGGACAGCTGGAAGGGATTCTACGAGACGACGCTGGCTGCGGTGAAGGACGGCCGGATCACGCCGCAGCGCCTGGACGATGCGGTGCGCCGGATCCTGCGGGTCAAGTTCCGCCTGGGGCTGTTCGAGGCCGGCAGGCCGTCCACGCGGGCCGTTGGCGGGCAGTTCGCACTGATCGGCGCGCCGGCGCATCGCGCGGTCGCCCGGCAGGCCGTGCGCGAATCGCTGGTCCTGCTGAAGAACCAGAACAGCCTCCTGCCGCTGTCGCCGAAGCAGCGGATCCTCGTGGCCGGCGACGGAGCCGACGATGTCGGCAAGCAGGCCGGCGGCTGGACGCTCAACTGGCAGGGCACCGGCACCACCCGCAAGGACTTCCCCAATGCGGACACGATCTACGAGGGCATCGCGCGCCAGGCCAGGGAGGCCGGTGGTGAAGCCGTGCTTGCCGTCGACGGTCGCTATGCAGTGAAGCCTGACGTGGCGGTGGTGGTGTTTGGCGAGGACCCCTATGCCGAGTTCCAGGGAGACCGGCCGACGCTGGCCTACAAGCTCGGCAACGAAACGGACCTGGCGCTGCTCAAGCGGCTCAAGGCCGAAGGCATACCGGTTGTTGCGGTTTTCCTGAGCGGACGGCCGCTCTGGGTGAACCGGGAAATCAATGCCGCCGATGCCTTCGTGGCTGCATGGCTGCCGGGCTCGGAAGGCGCCGGCATTGCCGATGTACTGCTGCGCGGAAGCGATGGCCGCGTGCAGCACGATTTCAAGGGCAAGCTCAGTTTCAGCTGGCCGCGCACCGCCACCCAGTACGCCAACAACGTCGGCCAGAAGGACTACGATCCGTTGTTTGCGTTCGGCTTCGGCCTGACCTACGCCGACAACGGCGACCTGGGCGCGCTGCCAGAGGCATCGGGCGTGACCGGCAACGAGGGCGCGACGGGCGTGTTCTTTGCGCGCGGTGATGCAGGCCCCGGCATGGCGCTGCGCCTTGAGCAGGCCGCAGGCCAGGGCCTGACCGTGACCCGCGTGCCGGACGCATTGCCCGGTGATCGGCTGAAGATCACCGGCGTGGATCATCTGGCACAGGAGGATGGGCGACGCCTGGCCTGGTCGGGCAATGGCGAAGCCGCCGCGGCACTGCAGTCGCACACGGCGCTGGACCTGCAGCGTGAATCGAACGGCGATCTGATGCTGCTGACCACGCTGCGGGTGGATGCAGCCCCGAAGGGCGAGGCGTGGCTGTCGGTCGGTTGCGGCGTGGGCTGCTCGGCGCGCATCGCCATCGGGCCGGCGCTGGCGGCGCTTCCACAGGGCCAGTGGAAGCGTGTCGGCGTGCCGCTGAAGTGCCTGGCCAAGGCGGGTGCAACGCTGGACGCGATCGACCGACCGTGGTCGGTGGTGACGGCCGACGCGATGACGATCTCCGTGTCACGCGTTGCCCTGGGTGCGCTGAACGAAGCCGAGGTCACCCTCGGATGCGGAGCATGAGGCCTGCGCTACCGCCCCCGGGGCGGCGCGGCGACCGAACCGCGTCCGATCAGCCGATGCGGCATCACATGATCGCGCAGCACCGTTGCGTCCCCCGCCGGACGGCGGATGGTGCGCAGCAGGATGTCGACGGCCGCGTTGGCCATCGAGGCGATGGGCTGGTGGATCGTGGTCAGTTCCGGCCACACGGTGGTGGCGGCCGAGGTGTCATCGAAACCCACCACCGACAGATCGCGCGGCACTTCCAGCCCGCGCCGATGCGCGACGGAGATGGCCGCGGCACCCATGTCGTCGTTGCTGGCGAAAATCGCGGTCGGTGGGCGGCGTTGGGACAACAGCTTTTCGGCGGCAGCGAGGCCGGACCGGTAGGTGTAGTCACCGTGTTGGACCAGGCCAGGCTCCACCGCAAGCCCGGCCTCGCGCAGGGCGGTGACGAAGCCGTCGTAACGGAGCGCACTTGCGCTCAGGTCATCGCGCCCACGGATGAAACCGATGCGGGTGTGTCCCTGCCGGAGCAGGTGATCGGTCATTTCCCTGCCCGCACTGAAATCGTCGATGCGGACGCAGGACAGGGCCTCGCTCAGGCGACCCGATGCGATGGCTACCACTGGAATGCCAGCCTTGACCAGTTCGCTTACGGCGGCCTGCGATTCGCAAAGGGGCGGCGGCAGGATCACCCCGTCGACGCGTCCGGCGAGCGCGCGCGCCGCCCTGCGTTCGGAGTCGGCATCCAGGTTGTCCCAGTAGTCGATGACCAGCTGGATGGCGGAACTGGAGGCGACGCGCAGCAGGCCCACCAGCAGTTCGCGCAGGTAGGCGCCGCTGGGGTTGGTGTAGATCAGCGCAATGCGCGTGTGCTGTGCTGCGGCCAGCGAACTGGCGGCAAGATTGGGCGTATAGCCCAGCTCACGCACGGCGCGCAGCACGCGCTCGCGGGTGACGTCGCGCACCTTGCCCTGGTTGATCACCCGCGACACGGTCATCGGCGAAACGCCGGCAAGGGCCGCAACCTCGTCGATCGTCACGCCTGCGGTTCTGCGGCGAACCGACTTCTTCGGCTTGTCCAATGCACGATCCCTTTGTTCTTGGTGGCGCTGCCGCGCGGGTGCGAAGGACGATGATGCGCTGCCCCGGGCCCGGACGTAGTCTACAAAGGCGCATGTTAACGCCGTTGTTGCGTGCTGTCGGCACGCGCCTGTGCGCCGTGCTCGCACTGCTGGCCTGTGCTGGCGGTGCACGGGCGGAGGATGGCTACAGGCTATGGATGCGCTACCAGCCGGTTGCCACAACGGTCGCTGCCGACTACCGGCGGCAGCTGGCCGAAGTGGTGGCCCCGGATGGCACCCCGATGCAGCGCGCCACCCGCGACGAGCTTGCGCGCAGCCTCCCTGGATTGCTGGGAGCGGCGCCGCCAATGCGAACGGCAATCAGTACTGACCATGCCCTGGTGCTGGGTACGCCGCAGTCTTCGGCGCTGGTCGCCGCGTTCGGCAACGAGGTTGCCACGCTGGGCGACGAGGGCTTCCTGATCCGGCGGGTCCGGACCGAGGGGCGCGATGTGCTGCTGGTGGCGGCACGCCGGGATGTCGGCGTGCTGTATGGCACGTTCCACCTGCTGCGCCTGTTGCAGCGTGGCATGCCGCTGCGGGGGCTGGACGTGCGGGAGTCGCCGCGGGTCGCACTGCGTGTGCTCGACCATTGGGACAACCTGGACCGCTACGTCGAGCGTGGCTACGCGGGCAGTTCGCTGTGGGACTGGCAGACGTTGCCGCAATGGCGTGACCCGCGCTACACCGACTACGCCCGTGCCAATGCTTCGATCGGCATCAACGGCACCGTCCTCAACAACGTCAACGCCAGTGCGCTGAGCCTGTCGCCGGCCTATCTGGCCAAGGCCGCCGCGCTGGCCGACCTGTTCCGCCCCTATGGCATCCGGGTCTACCTGAGCGCACGCTTCAGTGCGCCCATCGAGCTCGGCGGCCTGGCGACGGCTGACCCGTTGGATCCCGGCGTGCGGCGCTGGTGGCGCGACAAGGTCGATGAGATCCATGCGCGCATTCCGGATTTCGGCGGCTTCCTGGTCAAGGCGAACTCGGAGGGGCAACCCGGCCCGCAGGATTACGGTCGTTCCCATGCCGACGGCGCCAACCTGCTGGCCGACGCGCTGGCACCCTACAACGGCGTGGTGATGTGGCGGGCCTTCGTGTATTCGCACGAGGTTCCCGAAGATCGCGCCAAGCAGGCGTACAGCGAGTTTGTCGGGCTGGACGGTGCCTTCCGCCCCAACGTGATCGTGCAGGTGAAGAACGGCCCCATCGACTTCCAGCCGCGCGAGCCGTTCCATCCGCTGTTCGGCGCGATGCCACGCACGCCGCTGATGATGGAACTGCAGATCACCAAGGAATACCTGGGTTTCGCGACGCACCTGGTCTACCTGGGAACGCTCTACGAGGAAGTGCTGCAGGCCGACACCCATGCCCGCGGCGAGGGCTCCACGGTTGCCCGTGTGATCGATGGTTCGCTGGAGGGCCACGCACTGACCGGTATCGCCGGCGTCGCCAACATCGGCGTGGACCGCACCTGGAGTGGCTCGCACTTCGACCAGGCCAACTGGTACGCGTTCGGGCGACTGGCGTGGAATCCGCAGCAGTCCGCGCGCGGCATTGCCGAGGACTGGGCCGCGCTGACCTTCTCGCCCGACCCGCAGGTGACCGGCCCGATCGTGCGGATGATGATGGACTCGCGCGAGGCGGCAGTGGATTACATGACGCCGCTGGGCCTGCACCACCTGATGGCACGCGGCCATCACTACGGCCCCGGCCCCTGGGTGGACGGCGGTCCGCGTGCGGACTGGACGTCGGTCTACTACCACCGTGCAGACCGTAACGGCATCGGTTTTGACCGCAGTGCAAGCGGAAGCAACGCCGTGGGGCAGTACTTCCCGCCGGTTGCCGGGGTTTATGGCGATCCGGCGCGGGTGCCCGAGTCGCTGCTGCTGTGGTTCCATCATGTGCCGTGGGACCGCCGCATGCGCTCGGGCAGGACGCTGTGGGACGAACTGGTCGGGCGCTACTCGCGGGGTGTGCGCCAGGTGCAGTCGATGCAGGCGACCTGGGCCGGCCTGCGCGACCGGATCGATCCGCAGCGGCATCGGCACGTTGCTGCGTTCCTGCAGATCCAGCACGACGAAGCGCAATGGTGGCGTGACGCCAGCGTGGCGTACTTCCAGTCACTCAGTGGACGGCCGCTGCCCGTCGGCGAACGGCCACCGCCGCAGCCATTGTCGTACTACCAGGCGTTGCAGTTTCCGTTCGCACCGGGGGATGGGCGATGAGCAGGTTCGGAGCGGTCGGGTATGCGCTGTTGATGATGGTTGCGGCAGTGGTGGCGATGCCGGCCGCGGCGCGGGAAACGACGGGACTGCTGCATCCCCTGTTCAGGGATCACGCCGTCCTGCAGCGTGACCGGCCCATTGCGGTCTGGGGTCACGCAGGCCCTGGGCAGCCGGTTTCCGTGACGTTTGCCGGGCAGGCGGTAAGCACTCGGGCGGACGCCGCAGGCGGCTGGAAGGCGACGCTCCCCCCGGTGGCCGCGGGCGGTCCGCATACGCTGGAGGTAAACGCCGGGACACGTCGGGAGATGGTGCGCGACGTGCTGGTCGGCGACGTGTGGCTGTGCTCGGGCCAGTCGAACATGGAACTGCCGGTGTGGCGCTCGCTCAACGCAGCCAGCGAGATTGCCGCAGCCACGATGCCACGGATCCGGCTGTTCACCGTGCCGCAGCACGCCGCCGCGCAGGCACAGGAGACCTTCAACGACAGCACTGCCTGGACATCGGCAACGCCTGATGCGGTGCGCGATTTCTCCGCCACCTGCTTCTACTTCGCGCGCGAACTGCAGCGCACGGTCGACGTGCCGATGGGGCTGATCGAGGCGGCGTGGGGTGGCTCGGGGATCGAGGCCTGGACCAGCGTTGGTGCACTGCGCGGGCAGGGCGGCCTGGATGAGGCCCTCGATATCCTCGCGCGCTCTGCGCGTGATCCGCTGGAGGCACGCGCAGCCTGGGGCCGCTACTGGCAGCACTGGTGGGCCACACGCGAGGGCACGCTGCCCGGCGACGCCCCATGGCGCGCGGATGCCGATGACCGAGGATGGTCGTGCGCACCGGCCACACTGGGCGCATGGGAGCGTTGGAACGAGCCCGCGCTTGCCGGCTACAACGGCATGGTCTGGTATCGCACGCAGGTGATGCTGAGCGCTGAACAGGCTGCACGCGGCGCGACCCTGGAGCTGGCATCGGCCGACGAGGTGGACGTGACCTGGGTGAACGGGGTCGCCGTCGGCAGCCAGTACGGCGCCGGCGAGAGGCGCTACCCGTTGCCACGTGGCCTGCTGAAGGCAGGATCCAACGTCATTGCGGTCAACGTGCTGGACACCTACGGCGAAGGCGGCCTGGTCGGCCCCGCCACGGCATACGGCCTGCAGTTCGACGACGGTAAGCGGGTGGCACTGCAGGGTCCGTGGAAGTACCGGGTGGCGCCGGGCCAACAGGCGCCGCCATTTGCCCCCTGGCAGGCCGCCACCGGGCTGTCGACGCTGTACAACGGAATGATCGCACCGCTCGGCGGTTTCGGGCTGCGCGGCATGCTGTGGTACCAGGGTGAATCGAACACCGGTGATGGCGCGGCATACGCGGCGCGGTTGCGTGCGCTGCGCGACGATTGGCGGCGACAGTTCGGTGCACGCACGCCACTGCTGCTCGTGCAGCTGGCCAGCTATGGCCAGCCGCCGGTCGCGCCCGCCGACAGCGGTTGGGCGCAGGTGCGCGAGGCGCAGCGGCGCGTCGCCGCCGAGGATGCGCGGAGCGGGCTCGCCATTGCCATCGACATCGGTGACGCCTACGACATCCACCCGCCGAACAAGCAGGAGCTCGGGCGCCGCCTGGCGCGCGTGGCCCGCCACGTGGTGTACGGCGAGCAGGATCTGGCACCGTCAGGTCCGCGGGCGGTCACGGCCGTGCGGACACCCGCGGGCGTGGCCATCGCGTTCGAGGATGTCGAAGGCGCGCTCACCGCAACCGGTGCGCTGCGACCGATTGGCTTTGAACTGTGCGAGACCAGGGGTGATACCGGCCACTGCGACTACGGCCACGCGGAACTGGATCGGCGCCGGATCCTGCTGCGCGGCCCGCGGTCGACGCACGCAACGCACGTCCGCTACTGCTGGGCCGATGGCCCGGTGTGCACGCTGCGCGATCGCAGCGGGGCACCGGCCGGCCCGTTCGAACTTCCCATTGCCGAAGCCGAGGCCCGACGATGATGACGCTGTCCACGAAGTCCCCTCTGGCGCGCGACAGGGCCGGCCTGAGATCGATGGCGCGCCGCCTGCTAGGGGCGTTGTTCCTGCTGTCGGCCGCTGCCACCCGGGCCAGCGCGCCGCCGGACGCTCCGCCGGTGTACTTCGACTGGTTCGAGTACCGCGGCGATGACCAGGCGTTTGAAGTGCCGCTGCCGGCCGGCCACTACCGCAATCCCGTCCTGGCCGGCTTCCATGCCGATCCCAGCATCGTGCGCGCGAACGGCCGGTTCTATCTGGTCAATTCCAGCTTCACCTACTTCCCGGGCATTCCGGTGTTTGAAAGTGCCGACCTGGTGCACTGGAAGCAGATCGGCAATGTGATTGACCGCCCCACGCAGCTGGATTTCGACGGGCTGAGCGTCTCGCGCGGCATCTTCGCGCCCACCATCGAATACCATGACGGCACCTTCTACGTCGTCACCACCGCCACCGACAGCGGTGGCAACTTCATCGCCACCGCGCGCGACCCGGCCGGGCCGTGGTCCGATCCGCACTGGCTGCCCGGCATCGATGGCATCGATCCATCACTGTTTTTTGACGACGACGGCAAGGTGTACCTGATCAACAACGATGTACCTCCCGGTCCGCCGCGCTACGACGGCCACCGCGCCATCTGGATGCAGCAGATCGACCTGGCGGCGTCCAAGCCGGTCGGGCCCCGCCGGGTGCTGGTTGATGGAGGCGTGGAGCCGGCGAAGAATCCGATCTGGATCGAGGGACCGCACATCTACAAGCGGGAGGGCTGGTATTACCTGTCCGACGCTGAAGGAGGTACCGGGCCGCAGCACTCGCAGGTGGTGCTGCGCAGCCGCGCGGTGTGGGGGCCCTACGTTCCCTATGCGGGCAATCCGATCCTGACCCAGCGCGAACTGCCGGACGACCGTCCGCTTCCGATCACCAATGCCGGCCACGCCGACCTGGTCGAAGGCCCGGATGGCTCGTGGTGGGCGGTGTTCCTGGCCAGCCGCAACTATCAGAAGCGCCACTACAACACCGGGCGCGAGACCTACCTGTTGCCGGTGCGCTGGCAGGATGGCTGGCCGCAGATCCTGCCGCCCGACCAGGCCATTCCCTACGTGGCCAAGGCGCCGTCATGGATGCAGGGCGAGGCATCGCAGGCCCCGTCGACCGGAAATTTTGTAGCGCGCGACAATTTTGATGGCCCAGCGCTCGATCGCCAGTGGCTGCGCGTGCGCGTGCCCAGGCATGCCTGGGCAGACCTGCACAAGCGCCCCGGCATGCTGGCCGTGCACCCGCTTGCCGAGAATCTGGACACGTTGCGCAATCCGGCATTTCTCGGCCGACGCCAGCAGCATCTGCGCTTCGAGGCGAGCACCGCGATGACCCCGCCCGCCCCCGGTGTCGCCGCCGGTCTGGCGGCGTTCCAGAGCGAGGCGTACTGGTACTTCCTCGGCGTTCGTGACCTTGGTGGGGGGCGCCTCTCGCTCTTCCTCGAAGCGCGTGACGGTGGTGGCAGCACGCGGACGCTGGCCAGCCATGCCGTGCCGGCGTCTGCAGCACTGCGCCTGAAGATTGCCGGCAACGAGGGCGACTACGCGTTCTCATTCGACACCGGCGACGGGCAGGGCTGGCAGCTGCTCGCGGGCGACGTGGACGGCACCGTTCTGAGTACGGACCGGGCAGGCGGCTTCGTGGGCGCACTGCTGGGTCCCTTCGCGCGCGACGAGCGCACCGGGAGAAGCAAATGAGACTGTCGATTTCATCCAGGGCCCGTCGCCATACGTGGCGTGGCCAGGCCACCCTGTTCGTCCTGACCTGCGTGGCGGCCGCCGCATCCGCGGCCGCGCCACGGCCCTGGCTGGATCTCTCGGCAAGCTTCGAGCAACGGGCCGCCGCACTCGTCGCGCAGATGACCCTGGAAGAAAAGGCCGCGCAGATGCAGAATGCCGCGCCGGCAATCGAACGGCTGGGTGTGCCCGCCTACGACTGGTGGAATGAGGGGTTGCATGGCGTTGCACGGGCAGGGCAGGCCACGGTGTTTCCGCAGGCAATCGGCCTGGCCGCGACCTTCGATGTTCCGTTGATGGGGCAGGTGGCCACGACCATCAGCGACGAGGCCCGCGCGAAGCACCACCAGTTCCTCCGCGAAGGCGCGCATGGCCGTTACCAGGGCCTGACCTTCTGGTCGCCCAACGTCAACATCTTCCGCGACCCGCGCTGGGGGCGCGGGCAGGAAACCTACGGCGAGGATCCCTACCTCACCGCCCGCATGGGCGTTGCCTTCGTGCGCGGCCTGCAGGGCGACGACCCGGTCTACCGCAAGCTGGACGCCACCGCCAAGCATCTGGCCGTGCACAGCGGACCGGAGGCCGACCGCCATCACTTCGATGCACGGCCCAGCCGGCGCGACCTGTATGACACCTACCTGCCGGCGTTCGAGGCGCTGGTGAAGGAGGGCGAAGTGGATGCGGTCATGGGCGCCTACAACCGCGTGTACGGCGAGTCCGCCAGTGCCAGCCGTTTCCTGCTGCGCGATGTGCTTCGACGCGACTGGGGCTTCAAGGGCTACGTGGTCTCGGACTGCTGGGCCATCGTCGATATCTGGAAGCACCACCATATCGTCGCCACGCGCGAAGCCGCCGCGGCGCTGGCGGTCAGGAACGGCACCGAGCTGGAATGCGGCCAGGAGTACGCCACGCTGCCCGAGGCCGTGCGTCAGGGCCTGATCAGCGAAGCGGAGATCGATGATGCGGTGACCCACCTGTTCACCGCACGGATGCGCCTGGGCATGTTCGATCCGCCGGAGCGGGTGGGCTGGGCGCGCATTCCGGCCCCGGTGAACCAGGCCCCGGCCCATGATGCGCTGGCCCTCAGGGCCGCGCAGGCGTCGCTGGTGCTGCTGAAGAACGACGGCATCCTGCCGCTGTCGCGCGACACCAAGCGCATTGCCGTGGTCGGACCCACCGCCGACGACACCATGGCACTGCTCGGCAACTACTTCGGCACACCGGCGGCGCCGGTCACCGTCCTGCAGGGCATACGCGAGGCGGCCAAGGGCGTTGAAGTGCGTTATGCCCGCGGCGTGGACCTGGTGGAAGGGCGCGACGATCCCGGCGCCACGCCGCTGATCGAGCCGACCTTCCTGCGGCCCTCGGCGGACTCGCCCGAGCGTGGCCTGCGTGGCGAGTACTTCCGCACGCCCGACCTGTCCGGTACGCCGGCCCTGGTGCGTACCGACGCGCAGATCGGCTTCCGCTGGGACCGCGGCTCGCCGACCGACAACCTGCTGGCACGCGGCGAAGCGGCACCGGGGCAGGGGATTCCCAACGACCGCTTCAGCATCCGCTGGAGCGGCCAACTGCTGCCCCCCGTGTCCGGTCGCTACCGGCTGGAGGTGGCCGGCGATGATGGCTACCGCCTGTACCTGGACGGCAAGCGTGTGATCGATCACTGGGTAAACACAGATCGCCTGCATGCCGAAGGTGTCGAACTCGACCTGCAGGCGGGGCGTGCCTACGCGCTGACGCTGGAGTACTACGACGACCAGCGCGATGCCGGCGTGCGCCTGGGCTGGCGCATGCCCGGCGCCAAGGCGCCGTTCGATGAAGCGCTCGATGCCGCACGCGAGGCCGACGTGGTGGTGTTCGTCGGTGGCCTTACCGGCGATGTCGAAGGCGAGGAGATGACGGTCAACTATCCGGGCTTTGCCGGTGGCGACCGCACCGACCTGCGGTTGCCCG
The DNA here is from genome assembly GCF_018320795.1 of Stenotrophomonas sp. PE591. Classification (NCBI taxonomy): domain Bacteria; kingdom Pseudomonadati; phylum Pseudomonadota; class Gammaproteobacteria; order Lysobacterales; family Lysobacteraceae; genus Stenotrophomonas; species Stenotrophomonas sp. PE591. Next base: position 64,917 of record NZ_JAAOKO010000004.1, on the reverse strand, counting down.
CGCCGCAGCGCACCCTGCTGGAGGCCCTGCACGCTACCGGCAAGCCGGTGGTGATGGTACTCACCGGCGGCTCGGCCATCGCCGTGGACTGGGCGCAGGCGCATCTGCCGGCGATCCTGATGAGCTGGTACCCCGGGCAGCGCGGCGGCACCGCCGTCGGCCAGGCGCTGTTCGGCGACGTCAATCCCGCCGGCCGTTTGCCGGTCACCTTCTACAAGGCCGGCGAAGCGATGCCGGCATTCGACGACTACGCCATGGAGGGCCGTACCTACCGCTACTTCCGTGGCACGCCGCTGTACCCGTTTGGTCACGGGCTGTCGTACACGCGCTTCGATTATGGAACGCTCCGCCTCGATGCGGACACCATCGGCGCCGATGGTCGCGTGGCCGCGTCGGTGGATGTGACCAACGCGGGCACGCGCAGCGGTGACGAAGTGGTGCAGCTGTACGTGCGGCGCGAACACGCCGGCAGCGGCGATGCCGTGCATGAATTGCGGGGCTTCCAGCGGGTCCATCTGGCCCCGGGCGAACGCCGCACGGTGACGTTTACCCTGCAGGCAGCGCAGGCCCTGCGCCACTATGACCAAGCCCGCGCTGGGTATGCGGTGAAGCCCGGTGCCTACGAGGTCAGGGTGGGGGCGTCCAGTGCCGATATACGTGCGCAGGGCAGATTCACGGTGGTGCCCACGCATGACTGATCGCCCCGGGCGACATCGATTCCCCTTCGACCAGATTCCTTTTCCAGGACGTCCGCTGCATGGCAAGCACTGAACACGCGCTATCGGTACGCGAGAAGCTCGGCTACAGCCTGGGCGATCTCGCTGCCAACCTGATCTTCCAGACCCTGATCACCTACCTGGCGTTCTTCTACACCGACGTCTACCGCCTGCCAGCTGCGACCGCGGCCACGATCATCTTTGTGGTCGGCCTGCTGGGTGCGTTCGTGTTCACGCCGTTGATCGGCATCGCGGCTGACCGAACATCCACCCGCTGGGGCCGCTTCCGCCCGTGGATCCTGTGGACGGCCATTCCCTTTGGCGTACTGTCGCTGCTGGCGTTCAGCACCCCGGACCTGGGCGAGCGCGGAAAGGTGATCTATGCACTGGCCACCTACGCGCTGCTGGTCTGCGTGTACGCCGCGAACAACCTGCCGTACTCGGCGCTGAGCGGCGTGCTGACCGGCAGCATGGCCCAGCGCAACAGCCTTTCGGCCTACCGCTTCGTGGCCGTGATGATCGCGCAGTTCATCATCCAGGTGCTGCTGATGCCGCTGGTGCTGATCCTGGGTGACGGCGACCGGGTGCGCGGCTTCGAGCAGGTCATGACCGCATTCGCCATCATCGGCACGGCGTTCTTCCTGATCACGTTCGCCACCACCCGCGAACGCATCGTGCCGACGCGCGAACAGACCGGCGGCATAGTGCAGGACCTGTCGGACCTGCTGCACAACCGCCCGTGGCAGGTGATGCTGGCCCTGACCGTGCTGGTGTTCATCAACCTGGCATTGAAGGGCGGTACCTACATCTATTACTTCCAGTACTACATGAGTGAAGCGGCGCTGGCCGGCTTCCTTGAAAATTCGGGGTTCAACGGCCTGGTCAGCGCGTTGAATGCTGCGCTGGCCAGCGCCGGCTTCGCGGCGTTCACCTGGCCGAAAGACGCGGCCACCTCGGCGTTCAGCCTGTTCAACGCGTGCGGCATCCTTTGCATGATCCTGGGTATCGGCGCATCGCGACGGCTGGCGGACCGCTTCGGCAAGCGCGACGTCTTCGGTGGCGCCCTGTTTGTCTCGACCCTGTTCCTGCTGGCCTTCTACCTGTTCCCTCCCACGGCGGTGGCGGTGGCGTTCGCAGCGTTCATGCTGCATGGCTTCTGCTATGGCATCACCATCCCGTTGCTGTGGGCGATGATTGCCGACGTCGCGGACTACTCGGAGTGGAAGAACCATCGGCGGGCAACCGCGATCATCTTCTCGGCGATGCTGTGCGGGCTGAAGATCGGCCTCAGCGTGGGCGGCGCGCTGGTCGCCGCGATCCTTGCCCACTACGGCTACCAGGCCGGCCTGGCGCAGCAGCCTGAGGCCGTGGTGCAGGGCATCCGCCTGACCGTAAGCGTCTACTGCTCACTTCCTTTCCTGCTCGCCGTGGCGCTGCTGGTCCTCTACAGGATCGACAAGCGCACCGAAACCCGCATCGAGCAGGACCTCCACCTGCGTCGCCGTTCCGCCGACGCCTCCGCGTAACTCCAAGATGACGACCATGATCGACCTCTCTGCCGGCGAAGACGGCCAGGCCAGCGAAGCCCGTCTTGCGCAGCTAACCGCGCACGCCATTTCGCAACCGCTGGTGACCCACATCTATACCGCCGACCCTTCGGCGCATGTTTTCGAGGGGCGCCTGTACATCTATCCGTCGCACGACATCGACGGCGGCCAGCCATTCGACGACGAAGGTGGCCACTTCGGCATGCAGGATTATCATGTGCTGAAGATGGATACGCCCGACGGCACGGCCGTCGATTGCGGCATGGCGTTGCATGTGCGCGACGTGCCCTGGGCCCGGAAACAGATGTGGGCCCCCGATGCCGCCTGCCGTGATGGCCGCTACTACCTCTACTTCCCGGCCAAGGATGCCGAGGGCCGGTTCCGCATCGGCGTGGCGATCGGTGCGCGGCCGGAGGGTCCGTTCGTGCCCCAGCCGGAGCCGATCAAGGGTGCGTACTCGATCGACCCGGCCGTGTTCGAAGACGACGATGGCAGCCACTACCTGTACTTCGGCGGCATATGGGGCGGGCAGCTGCAGAAGTATCGTGACAACCAGTACAGCGAGGCCCACCAGGAGCCCGACGGCAGCGCACCGGCCCTGGGCCCGCGCGTGGGCCGCCTGGATGCCGGCATGACCGAGCTGGCCGAAGCCACCCGCGAAGTGGAGATCCTGGATGAGCATGGCCAGCCGCTGCGCGCGGACGACCATGCGCGCCGCTTCTTCGAAGGTCCGTGGCTGCACAGGTACCAGGGTCGCTATTACCTGTCGTACTCCACTGGCAACACCCACCAGCTGTGCTACGCCATCGGCGACAGCCCGTATGGACCGTTCACCTATGCTGGCGTGATCCTCACCCCCGTGGTCGGTTGGACCACCCACCACTCCATCTGCCAGTTCGACGGACAGTGGTACCTGTTCTATCACGATGCACTGATGTCTGGCGGCATCACCCACCTGCGCTCGGCCAAGTGCACGCCGCTGCACATGGAGCCGGACGGAAGCATCCGCACGATCAATCCCTATGGGGCCTGAGCGCATGCTGCCGGTGGATGATGCGCTGGCCCCGCTGCCGGCCGGTGAGCTGCACTGGCTCAGATGCGGCGAACTGGAGGTTGCGCTCGCCGCAGGGGCGGGCGGGCGCGTGGCGCACCTGCGTTACCGGGGTGTGGATTGGCTGGTGGATGCGCAGCAGGCGGGCACGGCGGCGATCGCGTGGGGCTGCTACCCGATGGTGCCGTGGGCCGGGCGCATCCGCCGTGGACAGTTCCGTTTTGACGGCAGGCCGCATCGGCTGCCGCTCAACTTCGACGGGCATGCCATCCATGGCGTGGGCTTCACGCGGCCCTGGCAGGTCGAGCGCATGGAGACGGCCACGGCCACGCTGTCGCTGGCGCTGCCACGCGACAGGTACTGGCCCTTCGGTGGCGTCGCCCTCCAGGAAGTGAGCCTGCACCCTCACAGCCTGCAGCTGCGCCTCTCAGTCCAGGCGGGTGGGCAGGCGATGCCGGCAGTGCTGGGCTGGCACCCCTGGTTCCGGAAGCCGGAACGACTGCTGTTCAGTCCTCGCTCGATGTATCCGCGGGACAGGGAAGGCATTGCCACGCTGCCCTGTGTATCTCCTGCCCACGGCCCATGGGACGACTGCTTCATCGCCGAAAGTGACATCACCCTGCTACGCGAAGGCCAGCGCCTGCGGCTGAGGTCGGACCACGACCACTGGGTGGTCTACGACGCTGCGCAGCATGCCACCTGTGTCGAGCCGCAGAGCGGCCCGCCAGATGGCTACACCCTGGCACCGCACCGGCTGGAGCCCGGCCAGCGCCTCGCGTTGACATTCGAACTGGCGTGGACGGCGGACAGCACCTGAAACCCCGGCCAGGGCAGGCGATCACCCGGGTGCCGGGCGGTCGGCAGGCCGCCCGGACCGGCCGTGGACCCGGTGCCTGACACGGGCCGCGCCCCAGGACCACCTGACATTTCCTACAGGTTCCAGTCGACCCGCATGCCCGCGATCAACGCGTTCGGCAGGTCCCGCTGGCGTGCGGGTTCGTTGAACTGGTCCGGATGCACGATGTAGTGCAGGTTCGGCGCGACCCGAAGCTGCGGGGTGACCTGGATGCCATAGCTCAGCTCCATCATCACCTGGCTCCCGTGCGGGGTACCGCTGCCACCCGCTGCGGCACGGGCAAGGCGCAGGTTTTCCAGTGCAATGCTGCTGTACTTCTGCTGGGTCACGACAAAAGCGATGCTGTCCTGCGGCCGGCTGGCGAACGTGCCTTTCTGCACAAGCCCGGCCTGCAGGAAGTGATCCTCGATCAACTGGCCGGAGGCGCCCTTGAGCGCCGCACCGAACAGGGTCAGGCCACGGCCGGCACCATCACTGGTGAGCTGCTGTTCGAAGCGGGCGAACGCGCCGGAGCGACCGTGACGTCTTGCGTACTCCTGGCCACTGAGCAGCGCGGGAATGCCATTGGCATCGCGCAGCGGGTCGCGATAGGTCGAGTTGTCCTGCCAGCCACCCAGTTCATAGCGGGCCTTCAAGCGCGCCGATGCCGGGCTGCGCCAGCCGATCGTGTACGGCACGATCCACCCGGTGGCCTGGTTCGTGCTCCATTTCAGGCCGTGCTGGCCGTCCTCGGCCTGGCTCGGGTCGACCTGGTAGGCGCCGACGCGCACGTAGACATCCGGCGTCACCCAGGCCGTGGCATCGGCCATCCAGCTCGATACCGGCCACCATGTGAAACTGCTGGTGCGGAACACATAGGTCGGGTTGCCGCAGGCCGAGTTGCCCTGGAAGTACTGGCACAGCTCCGAACCAAGATGATGGATGTTGGCGACGCTGCGCCCGGCTTCCAGCACCAGCCGGTCGTCGAGCAGTTTCTGCTCCAGCGTCAGGTTGGCCAGGCGGGTGCCCTGGCCACCGTAGATTTCCTGCACCGAGGTGCTGTTGCCCGTGCTGCTGTTGGCGAGATTGGTGCCGTGGCGGTTGATGCCGTACGCCTTGATCGTCGCACCCCTCCAGCCAAACGCGGCGTCCAGGTCCACGTCGGCACCGAACATCAGCTGGCCGGCATAGGCCGTGCCGCTGCGCTTGCCGCCATCGAGCGTGGCGGCCGCTTCGCCGGTGTAGGCGAGCTTGGGGGTGAAGACGTCGCGCGCGTCGGCGGCTGCGGCCAGTGATGGCAGGGCCAGCAGGATCGCTGTCGGCAGCAGGCGGCGGGAAGGGGAGGTCATGGGCGGGGCTCCGTGTGCAGGGCGTAGGTCGCTGAGCCCCTGCGCGCGCAGGGGCCGCGAAAGGACCGTGAGGGCAGGGGGGATCAGGTCGCCGCCGTCACCGGCTTCTTGAGGATGCGCAGCGCGACTGCGGTGACGGCCACGCCAGCCAGCAATGCCAGCAGGTAGATGCCGAGATGAGTGACCGCATTCGGGATCGGCAGCACGAACACACCACCGTGCGGGACCTTCAGCTCGACGCCGGCAGCCATCGAGATCGCACCCGCCACCGCGGAACCCAGAACCAGCGCGGGAATGGTGCGCAGCGGGTCACGCGCGGCGTAGGGGATCGCGCCTTCGGTCACGAAACTGAGGCCAAGCACGCTGGCGGCGCCGGCCGTGCCTCGCTCTTCCGCGGTGAAGCGATTGCTGAACAGCCATGTCGCCAGTGCGATACCCAGCGGCGGCGTCATGCCGCCGATCATCGTCGCCGCCATCGGCGTGTAGACCTGGCTGGAAATCAATGCGGTAGAGAATGCGTAGGACGCTTTGTTGACCGGCCCGCCCATGTCCACCGCCATCATTCCGCCCAGCAGCAGGCCAAGCAGGATCGCGCTGCTGCCCTGCATGCTGCGCAGCCAGTCGGTCAGCCACGCCAGCAGCCCGGCGACCGGCGTACCGATCACGTACATCATCAACAGGCCGACCAGCAGTGTGCCCAGCACTGGCAGGATCAGCACCGGCTTGAGCCCTTCCAGGCTGCGCGGCAGGCGCAGCGCACGGTTGATCCAGTGCACGCCATAACCGGCGATGAATCCAGCCAGGATGCCGCCGATGAAGCCAGCATCCATGTTCACTGCTACCAGTCCGCCGATCATGCCGGGCGCAATGCCGGGCCGGTCGGCGATGGAGTAGGCGATGTAACCGGCGAGCGCCGGCACCATCAACATGAAGCCGGACTTGGCGCCGATCTGGAACAGCGACCACGCCAGCGTGCCCTTGTGCGCGTCATCGAAGGCATAGATGCCGCCGAGTGCGAACGCCAGTGCGATCAGCAAGCCACCGGCAGTGACGAACGGCAGCATGAACGACACGCCGGTCATCAGGTGCTTGTAGGGGCCGGTGGCCCTGGCTTTTTCGGCCGTGCGGCCCGGAGTCGCGCTACCTGCCTGCACGCCGGCCTCGGCCAGCGCCTTGCGGATCAGGTTCTGGCCATCGTTGATCGCCGGCTTGGTGCCACTCTTGAACAGGCGCTTGCCGGCGAAGCGCGACAGATCGACTTCGCGGTCTGCGGCGATCAGGACGAGGTCGGAGGCAGCGATTTCCTCGTCACTCAACGCGTCCTGCGCGCCGACCGAGCCCTGGGTTTCGACCCGGATTGCATGGCCCAACGCCTTGGCGGCCTGTTGCAGGCCCTCCGCCGCCATGAAGGTGTGGGCGATGCCGGTGGGGCAGGAGGTGACGGCGACGATGCGCTTGCCCGCATTCGTGCCGGCGTTGCTCGGCAGTGTGGCAGCGAGCGGTGCGAGCGCCGCAACCGGGTCGTCCAGTACCTCGCCCAGGCTGGCATGCGCGACTTCGGCATTGGCGAAGCGCGCGATGTCCGCCTCACCGTCACCCACCAGCAGCAGGCGCGTCGCGGCGGCGGCGTTCGAGGCAGACAGCGCGCCGGTCACGCCCTGGTCGCTGCGGACCTCGATCATCAGCTCGAGCCCGCGCTGGCGGGCGGCGCGGCGCAGCGCTTCGGCGGCGAGAACCGCCTCGATGCTGCGTTCGCCGGCGGCGATGACTACGGTGAAAGCGTGCATGGAAACTCCTGGAATTCTTCGGGCTCGTGCTTGCCGAAAGCGCTGCGGTCAGCCCGAAGCCGCCGCCGTGCTCCCGGCAGGGGGGTCAATCCAACCGCTCGATCAGTACATCGCCGGTCCAACCGCGTACCTGCGCCGGGTCCAGCCGTCGTGCGTCACCGCTTTGCAGCCGGCTCATCGAGAACGCGGTCGCCAGCCGCGCGCAGCCGTCCAGATCGATGGACGGCTCCAGCAAGGCGGCAGCGATGCCGGCCACCATCGCGTCGCCCGCACCGACCGTGCTGCCCTGGGCCAGTCGCGGCGGTCGTGCGACCAGGGCGCCGCTGCGATCAATGAACAGCGCGCCGTCGGTGCCCATGGAGATCGCTACGAGCGCAACGCCACGCTCGACCAAGGCCTGGCCAGCGACGCGCAGGGCGCTGCGGTCCGGCAGCGGGGTGCCGGTCCAGGCCTCCAGCTCCTGGCGGTTGGGCTTGACCGCGTAGGGCAGTGCACCGGCGGTGTCACTCAATGCAGCCACAAGTGCGTCGCCGCTGGTGTCCAGCATCACGCGCGCACCGGCGGCGGCGGCCTGCGCCTGCAGTCGCGCCCATGCATCGGACGGCAGTCCAGACGGCAGGCTGCCGGACAGCACCACCGGAAGGCCCGGCAGCAGCAAGGCGCCAAGCCTGCGCGACACTGCGTCCAGAGCGGTATCGTCGAGGGCCAGGCCGGGCAGGTTGATGTCGGTGGTTTCGCCGTTGTCCTCGTCAACCAGCTTGATGTTGGTGCGGGTGCTGCCGGGGATACGCAGGCAACCATCCACGATGCCGCGCGTGGAGAAGAGCGCGCCGAACACACCGTCGTTGCCGCCACCGAGCACGCCCAGCGCGGTGGTCGGCACGCCCCAGTCGGCCAGGCAGGCGGCCACGTTGATGCCCTTGCCACCCGCATCGTCGCGGCTGCTGCGGGCGCGGTGCACATGGCCCGGCCGCAGGCTGGCCAGCCGCACGGTCTGGTCGATCGCCGGGTTCAAGGTAACGGTGACGGCGCGGGCGTTCATGCGCGGGCTCCGTCGAGGGCACGCACCTGCTCGGCGGTTTCGCAGTCCAGCGCCGTCGCAGCCAGCGTTCGCAGATCGGCCAGCGCGCTGCCACGCAGGCGTGCTTTCACGGCCGGGATGTCGTTCGGGGTCATCGACAGTTCGTCCACGCCCAGCCCTGCCAGCAGCATTGCGCCGAACGGATCGCCGGCCAGGCCGCCGCAGACACCCACCCAGCGCCCCTGCGTGCGTGCGCCGTCCACCGTGGTGCGGATCGCGCGCAGCACGGCCGGGTGCAGGCTGTCGGCCTCTGCGGCCAGCTCCGGGTTCTGACGATCGATCGCCAGCACGTACTGGGTCAGGTCGTTGGTGCCGATCGAGAAGAAGTCGGCGTGGCGCGCCAGCACATCGCTCTGGGCGGCCGCGGCCGGGACTTCGATCATGATGCCGATCGGCACGTCGGGTGCCTCCAGTTCGGCGCGCAGGCGCTCGCAGATGGCACGCAGAGCGACCAGCTCAGGCACCGAGGTGATCATCGGGAACATGATGGACAGGTGTGCACCGTCCCTGGCTGCGCGATACAGCGCACGCAGCTGCGGTTCCAGAAGATCCGGGCGGCGCAGCAGCAGGCGCGCGCCACGTACGCCGAGGAACGGGTTTTCCTCGTGTGGCAGCTCCAGGTGGGCGACCTGCTTGTCGCCGCCGATGTCGAGCGCGCGCACGATCAGCGGACGACCGTCCAGCGCTCTGGCCATCGCCATGTAGGTTGCGTACTGCTCGTCCTCGCTGGGCGTGCTGCCGCGTTCGAGGAACAGAAATTCGGTGCGCATCAGGCCGACCCCTTCCGCGCCCTGTTCCAGCGCCAATGGCACCTGCTCCGGCAGGTTCACGTTGGCGCCGATGTCGATGCGATGGTCATCGGTGGTCTGCGCCGGCAGTGCGCGTTGAGCGGCTTCACGCGCGCGGATCTGCTGCTGCTCAGCGATCCAGGCGCGTGCCGAAGCAAGATCGGCCTCGGAAGGGGACAGGTAGAGCCGCCCGCTGCTGCCGTCGATGATCGCTTCGCGGCCGGCCTGGATCGCCAGCAGTTCGGCGCCACCGGCAACCAGCGCCGGCAGGCCGAGCGTGCGCGAGAGGATCGCAGTGTGCGACGTGGGGCCGCCCTGTGCGGTGGCGAGGCCGAGCACGCGGGTGGTGTCAAGGTTGGCGGTATCCGAGGGCGACAGGTCGGCGGCAAGCAGGATGCACGGTTGCGCCGGTAGATCTGCCAGGCCGCCACCGGCCGCAGAGGGGTCAAGCTGCGCCAGTACGCGCCGACCCACATCGCGCAGGTCGGCAGCGCGCCCGGCCAGCACCGGATTGCCCAGCGCCGCCAGCCCGGAGGCGATCTGCTCGATGGCCTGGTGCCAGGACCACGCGACGCCATGACCTTCAACCATCAGCTGGCAGGTGCGGGTAATCAGGTCGGTGTCGTCAAGCAGCGCAGCCTGTGCCCTGAAGATCGCCGCATCCGAGGCGCCAAGGCGGCGCTGGGTGTCGTCCTGCAGCGCGGCCAGCTGCTGGCGGGTACGGCTGAGTGCATCCTGCAGGCGCGCGCCGCCCTCGCCAAGCGGGGCAGGGCGATCGGCAACATCGGCCTGCGCGCTGGCCAGTGCATGCAGCGGACCGATGGCCAGCCCGGGGCTGGCGCCGATGCCGACGATCGCCGCCTGCGCTTCGGGCGGATTCCAGCCCGCGACCGGCGCCGCCTTTCGCTGTGCTGCACGCTCCGCATCGGCCTTTTCCTGCGCGACCAGCCCGTCCATGGTCTTGCGTAGTGCAGCCAGCAGTTCGGGGGCATCGGCACCTTCGGCAGAAACACGCACGGCATCGCCCTCGCGAAGCCCGAGCTGCAGCAGCGCCACCAGACTCTTGGCATCGGCCGCCTGATCGCCCGCGCGCACCTGGGCCCGGGCCGTAAAACTCCGCGCCGTCTCAGCCCAGCGCGTGGCCGGGCGCGCGTGCAGTCCGCTGGGGTAAGCAATGGTCCAGTCGAAACGCTCGGCCAGGTCCGCCACCGGAACGTGAGTGGCAGAGACTGCGACATCGCTGGCCAGCGCATTGACGATTTCGCTTGCATCGGAGGTAGTGAACAACCGCTGCAGCGTGGCCTCGTCCTGGATCAGGCGGGTCAGCCTGCGCAGCAGGGTGATGTGGGTATCGGACTGGGCGGCAATGCCAACCACCAGGCGGGTGACCTGGCCGGGGTTCCATTCCACGCCTTCCGGCAACTGCAGCACCGCAATGCCGTCGCGACGCACCAGGTGGCGGTCCTCGCCGAGCCCATGCGGGATCGCCACGCCATGGCCGAGGAAGGTGTTCGCCAGCGCCTCGCGGCGTCCCATGCTGGCCTCGTAGCCCGGCGCCACGCAGCCGGCAGCGACCAGCATCTGGGCCACCTGGGCGATGGCATCGGTCTTGTCCTGTGCCCGCGCGTCCAGGCGGATCAGTTCCCGGCTGACGGGGGAAGGGGAGGTCAGGGGCGACAAAGCGGGCTCCGGGAGGGATGGCTGGGGCGTATTGGGAACGTTCCCACTGCACATTTCAATGTGCACTGCACAAAAATCCAATAGTCCTTTGGCGTTAGCATTGTCCTGAATAGCCATCCGGCCATGAACAGCGTACGTTTCCGGGAACGTTTCCAATGAGCATCAGCATCAACGACGTCGCACGCGTGGCGGGGGTGTCCAAATCCACGGTGTCACGGGTGCTCGGGGGCGGTCCGGTCAGCGAGGACGTGCGCGGCAGGGTCGAGCTGGCGATCCGCCAGACCGGCTATCGACCCAACCTGCAGGCAAGACGGCTGCGCTCCCGGCACACCGGCATCATCGGCTTGATCGTTGCGGATATCCGCAATCCCTTCTTCACGGCGCTGATCCGCGCCGTGGAAGAGGTGGCCTATCGCGAAGGTCTTCGGGTCACCCTCTGCAACACCGACGAGGACCCCGAGCGGGAGGCGCTGTATCTGCAATTGATGCACGAAGAGCGCATCAGCGGCCTGATCTTCGCGCCGACCCGGACCACGGTGGGCCGGCTCGAGCGGCTCACGCTGGACTATCCGACGGTGCTGGTGGACCGTGCCGCGCCCGGCGGTCCGATCGACAGCGTGGTACTCGACAATCCGGCAGCGATGGCAGGCCTGGTCGAGCATCTGGTGGAGCGCGGCTATCGGCGTATCGGCGGATTGTTCGGCAGCACCAGTACCACTGCGGCCGAGCGACGTGATGGTTATCTCGCTGCGATGCGCACGCATGGGTTGCAGCCGGACTACCGTGAGGTTGAACCCACGGCCGAAGCCGCCATCGCGACGGTCGATCAGTGGCTCGCTACGCCATCCCGCCCCGAAGCACTGGTCACCAGCAACAGCCTGCTGTTGATGGGAGCATTGAAAGCCACCCGCGGCGCAGGGCTGGCGATTCCAGAGGCGTTGGCACTGGCCGGCTTCGACAACGAACGCTGGACCGAGCTGGTCGAGCCGGGCATCACCGTGATCGAGCAACCGGTTGAGGAGATGGGGCGGGCCGCGATGTCGCTGCTGCTTGAGCGCCTGCGCACGCCGGAGCTGCCGGTACGCCGACTCGTAATGACGGGCCGGTGCCTGGTCAGAGGGTCGACGGCAGCGCGATAGCTCGGCGCCCGATCGCGGCGAAGCCTGGGAATGCCGCCCGGGTGTTGGCGGGCCAACCGCTGTCTGTTACAAGCCATCTGTCCACAACCAGCTTGATCGACTTTGACCCACGCTGTGTGCACCCCACAGGAACGCGCCAAGGACCCCGACATGAATGGACATCACGAACCCAAGGCGCGCCGCCTCGTGCGTCGGCTCCTCGCACTTGGCCTCTGCGCCCTGGCAGGATCCGCCCTCGCCGGAACAACGCAACCGGCACGCACCTGGCTTGTCAGTGGAGCCGAACTCATCACCCTGCTGCAGGGCAAAGGCGCTGATGGGTTCTGCGACGGCGAGCAGTGCCGGAACCTGTCCAGCGCTCGCGCCAGCGCCTATATCCAGGGCGTTGCCGATGCCAGCCGCGGCCAGTGGTGTGGCCAAGGCAGGATTCTTCCGCATGAGCTGGTCGACCGTGTGTCTTCCCATCTCCGGCAGTTGCCCGGCGAGCGATTGCAGCAGGATGCGTCTTCACTGGTTGCCGAAGCGCTGCGGACCGCATTTCCCTGTGGTGGCGGCGCGTCACGGGGTGGCAGTGCCGAGCCCGGCAAAGACGAATAGGACGGGCCGCGCCCGACGCGTGACGACGCGAACGTCCTACACCCTCGCGACACGGTGCATTCACGGCCACCGACACCCGCGCTGTCCACACTGCATGTTCCTTCCACAGCACGAGGTGCCCCATGGCCACCTGTGATGTCTGCGGCAACAACTACGACAAGAGCTTCACCCTCCAGCAGGGCGGGCGCAGCGGCACGTTCGATTCGTTCGAATGCGCGATCCACGCATTCGCACCGCGCTGCGCACACTGCGATTGCGCTGTTATCGGGCATGGTGTTGAAGGAAACGGCCAGATCTTCTGCTGCGCACACTGCGCCGGTCATTCAGGTGTACAGGGTTTAGCCGACCGGGCCTGAGTCGCCGTCAGTGCCATCCCGCTCCTGGCCAGAGACAAGCGAAGAAACCCGCACGACCCGCGCTGCGCCCGAACCAGCAAGCAGCGCCAGTGCCCGCCGCTTCTGCGCTGGCATCCCCGCCACGGCCTCCGACGCCAACACCACGTGGAATTCCCTGGCGTTGGCGTCCAACGCTGTAGCCAGGACACACGAATCGGCCGTCATGCCACACAGGCAAAGGTGGCGCACTCCCAGTTTGGCCAGCAGAATCGGCAAAGGGCTGGCCAGAAAGGCCGAGTGCTTGGGCTTGAGCACGAAGTAGTGACCAAGCAAAGGCGAGAGAAGGCTGGCGATTCGCCCCGCCGGGCCACCGTCGCGCAGGCACTGTTCCACCTGCTGGCGGAAGTCGCGCTTCCAATCCGAGAAATTGTCATTGGCGTAGATGACCGGCCAACCGCGTTCGTCGAAGTGATCCCTCAGGCGCCGGATCTGCCGGGCCGCCCGCTCTGCCGCCGGCGCCAGCTTTTCAGCGCCAGGGAAGTCAAATCGGCTGAACATGTCGATGATCAGCAGGGCCGTCGATGGATCAGCTCGCATGGCTCAATCACCTGTCTGCGCGTGTGGGGCCTCAACCGGCTTGGATTGCGGCGAGTCTTTCTGGCGCAGGAAAATCGTCAGCACCACCAGGGACAGCACGGCCAGGAATTCGCTCTGCCAGTTCTGCATGGATTCGAACCAGAATGTGCTGCTGGCGAGGTGCTCCACAAAGCCTGGCGGCGGCAATCCCTTCAACTGCTGTTCGGCTTCCTCGGCGCGCCAGCTTCCCACTGCATGCAGCGTAAAGCTGAACAGGAACAACAGCCCGAACGCGATCGCAAGCGAATGACCGTAGAGCGTCTTCCATGGACCACCGCGCCTTACCGGCCACGGCGTGGGCCCCGGCTCGACGCGATTCTGTTCCTGCGCAGGGTCCAGCGGCCGCGATTCGGCCGAGCCGCGCTGGCGCAGGCTGACCGTCAGGAGCACATACATCCCCATCTGCAGGAACTCGCTCTCCCAGTTCTCGAACGTGGCGCTGACGAAGTGCCCCGTCGCGAGGTAGTGCCAGAGATCGATCGGCGCGCGTCCGTGCTCGACCAGTTCCTGGTTGTGCACGTGATGCCCGGCAACCGCCTGCCCAACGATGAACACAAGCGTGAGCACAAGCAGCACCAGCGAGAGACCGTTGCGTTTCCACATGCAACACCTCGTTCAGTCTGTTCCAGAGGCCGTGCGCGAAGCTTGCGCGGGTAGCAGGCCATGACCCGTGAATCCGGCGCATCCAGAATGTGAGGCGGACTCAACGCTTTCCTGTCGGGTCAGGATCAGGACGTTCGTAGTCTTCCGGTACGGCCTTGGGGCCATCGCCGTCGTCGGGCATGTCGTGCTCCTTCCACTTGGCTCGATCGTTGCGCCGCTTGTCCGGCGTGTGCGCCTTCGACTGATCGTCCACGTCCGTCGTCGGATTGAAGGGCAGCTTGTCGTTCATGGGCAGCTCCTGCGGCTAAAGACCGAAGACTGCACCGGGCCGGGTTAACACCATGACCCCGTAGAATGAACGCCGTGCACACCGGGATGTCACCGAAGCGGGATGGCGGCCTTGCGATGCTGGCGTCCCCAGCTCCTGGAGAAGCACGATGCAGGCATTGACCTATCACGGCCGCAAGGATGTGCGAGTCGAGACCGTACCGGACCCGGTACTGGCGGCCGAGGATGATCTGATCCTGAGGGTAACCGCCACCGCCATCTGTGGATCGGACCTGCACCTGTATCGCGGCAAGATTCCGGATCTGCACGATGGCGATGTGCTCGGCCACGAGTTCATGGGCGTGGTGGAAGAGGTCGGCAGCGGCGTGACCCAGGTGCAGCCGGGCGATCGTGTGGTGATCCCTTTCGTGATCGCCTGTGGAGAGTGCTTCCATTGCCGCCTGGCCGAGTATGCCGCTTGCGAAACCACCAATACCGGCAAGGGCGCCGCGCTGAATCAGAAGGGCATGCTGCCTCCGGCCGCATTGTTCGGCTACAGCCATCTGTATGGCGGCGTGGCCGGGGGCCAGGCCGAATTCGTGCGTGTACCGAAGGCGAATGTAGGCCCGCTGCGCATTCCGGAAGGCATTGCGGATGAGCAGGTGCTGTTCCTGTCCGACATTCTCCCCACCGGCTACCAGGCTGCGCTGAACGCAGGGGTGAAGGCGGGCTCGACGGTGGCCATCTTCGGTGCGGGCCCGGTGGGGCTGATGAGCGCGGCCTGCTGCCGCCTGCTGGGCGCAGAGACCATCTTCATGGTCGACCATCTTCGTTACCGTCTGGATTACGCGCGCCGTACCTACGGTGTGACGCCCATCGACTTCAAGGAGATCGAAGACCCGGCGGACTACATCCTTGCCCAGACCAGCGGGCGGGGCGTGGACGCCTGCATCGAGGCGGTAGGCTTCGAGGCCGAGGGCAGTGCGCTGGAGTCAGCATTGACTGCCGTGAAGCTGGAGGGCAGCAGCGGCGTGGCGATCCGGCAGTGCATCGCGGCAGCACGCCGCGGCGGCGTGGTCAGCATCCCGGGTGTCTACGCTGGCTTCATCCATGGTTTTCTGCTGGGTGATGCGTTCGACAAGGGGCTGACGTTCAAGATGGGGCAGACCCACGTGCAGGGACTGATGCCGGAACTGCTCGACGCAATCATGGAAGGAAAGCTGCACCCGGGTGACATCATCTCGCACCGGATGCGCCTGGCCGATGCAGCTCAAGGCTACGCAATGTTTGATGCCAAGGACGATGACTGCCGCAAGATCGTATTGACACCCTGAGCGTGCCGCCATGAGCGCGATTGTCATCGCCTGTGTCTACGCCCTGTGGCTGGCTGCCGGATCGCTGGATTTCCATTTTCACCGGCGTACCGATCTTCCGCACACTTCCGGGATGCGCGAAAGCCTGCTGCATGGGGTGCAGCTGCTGCTGATCGGCAGCGGCGTGCTTGCCTGGCTCCTGCTGGAGAACACGTTGTCGCTGGTCGCGCTTCTGGCAGGCCTGGTCATCGCACATGCGGTCGCCGGCTATCTCGATACCGTCAGCGCGGACGGCCGTCGACGCATCAGCCCGGCGGAACAACATGTGCACAGCGTGCTGGATGCCGCGCCGTGGGTCCTGCTGGCCTGGGTGGGCTGGCAGGCCCACCCGCGGTGGTCGCTCGAAGTGAAGCCTTCAGCACCGGACGTCTGGTGGCTCACCCTGCTGCCGGCGCTGGGCCTGGTGGTGCTGCCATGGCTCTGGGAACTGCGGCAGTGCGTGCGTGCAAGGCAGCGCACGCAGACGGGTCCGTGAGGATCGCGGTACCGGGCATTCATGTGCCCGCCACGCCATCAAGACAGACATGTGACCGCCTGCCGCCTACGTTCATGGCGTATCTCCATTGCAGGTCTGCCACCCATGCAGGATGTGACGTCATCCTCTTCGCTGTTCAATCGCGCACGCCAGGTGCTGGTGCAGCAACCGGCATTGCCTTTGCCCGGTGGCGGCCAGACGCTGCAGCGCTGGCAGGCGCTGGCAGCCTGGGGGGCAGAGGATCTTTGCCTGGCCAAGGTACTGGAGGCCCACTATGACGCCCAGGCGATTGCTGCCGAGTTGAGGGCGCCCCTCCCTGCTGAAGACACGTTGCTGGCGGTATGGGCTGCAGAGGGTCCGGCCAACACCGTTCGCATCGATGCCGGCGGTGGGCTGTACGGTGACAAACCCTGGTGTTCCGGCAGCGCATGGGTGGATGCGGCACTGGTAACGGTTCGCAACCCACAGGGTGTGTGGCTATGCCAGGTAGCGACGGAACACTGGCGCACACTTGCGGGCGAGCCATGGCCTGCCGTGGGCATGGCCGCAATCCCTTCCACCACGGTGCGATTCGACGGCGCACCGATGGTGATCCTGGGGACGCGCGATGACTACCTGCAGCGCCCGGGCTTCTGGCACGGCGGGGCAGGCATCGCAGCGGTCTGGTTTGGTGCAGCGGCCGCATTGGCCGAGCGCATGCGACCGGCCTGCACCGAGGGGAATCGCGCGCGGCTGCTGGGTGAAGTGGACCTCGCCCTGGGCCCGGCAGCCGCGCTGCTTCGCGAACTGGCGGCGCACATCGACGCCGCGCCCGAAATGGCCCATCGCGAAGATGTAGTGCGCGTGCGCTGTGTCGTTGAGCGCGCGGCAACGCGTGTGCTGGACCTGGCGGGTCGGGCGCTGGGCCCGGGCCCGATGTGCCTGGAGGACGCCCATGCCCGGCGCTGCGCGGACCTGACCGTGTTCCTTCGCCAGAGCCACGCCGACCGCGATTGGGAATGGCTGGGCGAGCAGCGTGCAGCACAGGAGGCAACATGGGCGCTGTAGCCAGGACACCCCTGCAAGGGCAAGGAACCCAGGAGCGGGCCTGGCTGCACTGCGATTGGCTCTGGCAGCAACCGACCACATCGGCAACCGCACTCTGCAGCGGGCATGACCGCATGGTGGTGGTCGCGCCGCATCCGGACGACGAAATCCTCGGTTGTGGCGGACTGCTGCATCACGCTGCGGGGCAGGGTATCGACGTCAGTGTCGTTGCCGTGACCGACGGCGAAGCATGCTACCCAGGCGAGCCGTGGTGGACGCCCGAACGCCTGCGATCAGCGCGCCGAGCGGAGCTTGCCGCGGCATTGGGCGAACTCGGTATTCCGGTCGGCTCCATCTTCCACCTGGGTATCGCCGACGGCGCGGTCAGCGCGCATGAGCGGGGGCTGGAAGGTTGGCTGCAGCAGTATCTGCAACCGCGCGACCTGGTCCTGGCGCCATGGCGGTTTGATGGTCACCCCGATCACGAAGCGGCAGGGCGCGCTGCCTGCCGCGCCGCGCGGGCGGTCGGTTGCCACCGGCTGGAGTACCCGGTGTGGGGATGGCACTGGCTTGACCCTGCCTGCGCACATATGGCGTGGGAGGTTCCGAAGCTGGTCGACATTTCAGCAGTAGCGTCCGCAAAGCGAAACGCGATCGCGCATTTCCGTACGCAGACCGGCGACGTGGTGGGCCTGAACAGCCCGCCGGTGCTGCCCGCACATGTACTCGCCCGATTCTTCCGAAACTACGAGGTATTCCTTGCATGAGCGCGCAACCGTACTTCGATGACCTGCATGAGCAGGAGGACCCGTTCGGCTACCGCAGCCGGTGGTATGAAGAGCGCAAGCGTGCGCTGCTGCTGGCAAGCCTCAGCCAGCGCCAGTTCGCTCGCGGCTGGGAACTGGGGTGTTCCAACGGCGTACTGACCGAGGCGCTGGCCGCGCGTTGCGAACGCCTGCTGGCAACCGACATCAGCCCACGTGCGGCGTTCCAGGCGCGCCGCAACCTGGCCCATCTGCCGCACGTGCAGGTTCATTGCGCCAGCCATCCCGAGCAATGGCCGCCAGGGCGCTTCGACCTGATCGTCTGCGGCGAAATGGGCTACTACCTGGGAGCAGGCGCACTGCGCGAGCTGCGCGGTGGCATCGATGAAGCACTTCGCGATGACGGCTTGCTGGTTGCCTGCCATTGGTTGCCCTCGTTCGCCGGACGCGCGAGCCGGACCGAGGTGGTGCATCGATGCCTGGGGGAAGGCCTGCAGGAAGCCTTCCACTACCGCGATGCGGACTTCGTGCTTCAGGGATGGACACGGGGCCCCTTGTCATTGGCCCGGAACGAGGGCCTGCGGTGATAGGCGTCCTGATACCCGCCCACAACGAGGCGGACAGTATCGCGCGGTGCCTGCAATCCATCCGGGTGGCGGCTCTTCACCCGGGCCTCGGCGGCGAAGCAGTGGAGGTGATGGTCGCGCTGGATGCGTGTACGGATGCAACGGGCACCATCTGCCGCCAACACCAGGTCGGCAGCGTACAGCTGGATGCACGCTGCGTCGGTGTCGCCCGGGCCGCAGCCGCTGCTGAACTGCTGGGGCGGGGTGCCAGGTGGCTGGCAAGCACGGACGCTGACAGCGAGGTGCCTCCCGAGTGGCTGGCCGCACAGGTTCAGGGCAGTTGTGACGCTTTCTGCGGACTGGTGGACATAGCGACGACCTGCCAGGGTGAACGGCGCCTGCGCAGGGCATTCCAGGCAAGACAGCAGTGGGGCGACCATCATGGGCGCATCCACGGTGCCAACCTCGGCGTCTCTGCCTGTTCCTATCGGGCCGTGGGCGGCTTTGCTCCCCTGCACTGCAGTGAAGACGTGGCGCTTGTCAGAGCGCTGCAACGCTGCGGTGCGGTGGTGCGCTGGGCCGGCGCTCCCGTGGTGATGACAAGTGCGCGCCTGCAGGGGCGCGCTACAGGCGGATTCTCCGCTTATCTGGCGGCGCTGGGTGGCGAGCGCTCCGGCGCGGAAGCATCGGCCCTGATCACCTGAGGGTCAGCCACACCGTCACGCAAGCGCCCCGTGTTATCGGAGCGTGCGGTTGAGGAGGGCGTTGGGACAGGGCAGGCCACGAAGGCCCTCATCCCTGCCTACCTCCGCGAAGCGATGATGGACGAGCAGGAAATCTCCTGCGTCAGAAGGAACGAACGTGCCCCTCCGTGCAGTCGCCTACGCAAGTGAGGCGACATCGGGGCTTTCCATGGACCATGTGGATGACCTCGCCAGGGCCGCCGCCCGCTTCAACTTCGAAGCCGGCGTTACGGGTGTGCTTCTTTACGACGGGCTCCGTTTCCTCCAGTAGATCGAGGGACCGGAAGACAGCATCAACGTGGTGTACAGCCGCATCCTCAGTGCCCGCAGCCATTGCGAGCTGATCGAGCTGGGCCGGGGCAGGGTTTCCGGCCGATTCTTTCCCTACTGGTCAATGCGGCTGCTGTGGGTCGATGACTCCGAGATCCGCAGCGTGGCGCGCAGCAACTGGGATGGGCTCTCCCGTGGCGGCGCGCTGCGCCAGCTGAGCCTGGTGGTGGCCCCGCACCTGGGGTGACCACCCCATGGCAATCAATGCGCCGGCGGTTGCACGCAGACATCCCCCATGACGCGCCGAACCGTCTCCTGCAACTCGCCGACGTGGAACGGTTTGGCCACGAAAGCGGCGCGACGGTGACGCTGCGGCACCAACTGGTCATAGACCGCGGATACGAACAGGAACGGAATGCCGAGTTCCGTCAGGCGATCAGCCACCGGAAAGACCACGCCGTCGCGAAGCTCGACATCGAGCACGGCGCCGTCGAATCGCTGGTTGTCCAGCAGCCCCAGCGCATCGAACACGCTGTAGGCATGCGTCACCTGGTCGCCTGCGTCCTCCAGCGCCTGTTCCATCAGCGCAGCCAGGTCGAGCTGGTCTTCCACCAGCAGCAGGTTGCATCTGCGCTGGCTCATTCCGGATTGCATACGTGCACGCCTGTGTTGTCCTGGGAACTGCAGTCTGTGCTGTGCTGCATCAACGCCATGCGTGTGCATTGTCAGCCCGGCGCGAAGCCTCCCCCCGAGCGCGCCGCCAACCGGGTGGAGGAGGTGTGGAAGGTGCCCTGGATTTCGTTGACGGCGTCTTGGCACGCGCTGTGGATACTGCCGCCGTCCCCCGCATCGGAGATTCTGTCATGCCGCTATCCGGAACCGATTCTGTCGCTCCAGGCGTACTGCGTGTCGAGTGCATGCCGCTCGACTGCGGCGGTGCCGCCATCGTCGTGGAGCTGGACCGGGCGCCTGAACGGGCCTGGATGAAGTCGCTGAAGCGAGCACTGCTGGCCGACGACGCCATGGAAGGCGCACAGGCCAAGTTCGATGGGCGCTTCGTCTATGTCGTGGGCGTGGATGGTGGCGGGCATCGTGCTCAACATCGGGTAATGCAGGCCGTGATGGCGGCGGGCGGCGCGTGCGCCTCGAACGCCGGGCGCCAGCGACCTGCAGCCGGCGTGGGCGTATCCAGCGCACTGGCGACCTGAGAGCGCCCCCTGGGTGCAACACAGGGCTGCGGATGTTATCGCCGCATCACCACTGCGTGCAGCGCCCACCTTCAACGGCTCACACCGGCCGACAGGGCGGTGATTGCAGGCGCTCCACCATGGTCTCCGGAGGCATGTCGCCCCGCACCGGAGATCGAAATGGCAGACCAGAACAACGCCCGAAGCGAGCGCCTGTTGAAGTGGCTGCAGGACGCCTACGCCATGGAGCAGGAGGCGGAGACCATGATGAAGGCCATGGCTTCGCGGATCCAGAACTATCCCCACCTCGCTGCACGGATCGCCCAGCACGTCCAGGAAACGCAGGGGCAGGCCGCCTCCCTGCGCCAGTGCATTGAAGCGCTTGGAGGAAGCGTGCCGACCGCCAAGGGACTGTTCGCCAGCATGACTGCGGCTCTCCACGCGGCCGGCACAAGCCTGATGGAAGACGAGGTGGTCAAGAGCGTGGGGCTCTCGTTCGGCTTCGAAAACACCGAGATCGCCACCTACCGGGCGCTGGTGATTGCTGCCGAGCGTGCCGCAGCGCCGGACATCGCCGCGGTCTGTGGCCAGATCCTGCAGGAAGAGATCGCCATGGCGCGCTGGCTGGAAGACCACCAGGACGGCCTGGTCGGTGCGTTCCTCAATCGCGACGAAACGCCGGGCGCGCAAGCCAAGCGCTGACCCCGAAGCCAGTACAGCCAGCCATTGGAGAAACCCCATGTTCTTTCATCACAAGAAGCTGATGTACACCGTGCGCGTGCGCGAATCCAACCCGCAGCTCGCCAGCCTCATGCTTGAACAGTTCGGCGGCCCGCAGGGCGAGCTTGCTGCCGCCATGCGCTACTTCACCCAGGGACTCGGCGAATGCGATCCGGGCCGCAAGGACCTGCTGATGGATATCGCCACCGAAGAGATCAGCCATCTGGAGATCATCGGCACCATCATCGCCATGCTCAACCGCGGACCGAAGGCCATTCAGTCCGAAGGGCTTGCCGAGGCCGAGGATATGCGGCTGCTGGGGCAGAACAGCACCAGCCATACCGAGCAGATTCTGTACGGTGGGGGGCCGGCACTGGTCAATTCCAGCGGGGTGCCGTGGACAGCGGCCTACATCGACTCGATCGGGGAACCTACCGCCGATCTGCGCTCGAACATCGCTGCGGAAGCGCGCGCCAAGCTGGTGTATGAGCGCCTGATCAACGTCACCGACGACCCCGGCATCAAGGATGCGCTGCGTTTCCTGATGACGCGCGAGATCGCGCACATGAAGTCATTCGAGAAGGCGCTGCACAGCATCCAGCCCAACTTCCCGCCGGGCAAGCTGCCGGGGGACCCTGCATTCACCGATCTGTACATGGACATGTCGCAGGGCGACGGCGCCGACGACCTGCAGGGCAGCTGGAACAGCGGGGAGCTGTGGGAGCGGGTCAGCGACCGCGAGGCACAGACCGCTGTGGATGGTGGCGACGGCGGCGGCACGGTGGGCCTGGACGCGCGCGAACAAGCGGCGGTGCAGGCCATGGCCCTGCGTACACTCTCCGACCCGGAAGCGCGGCCGACCACCGGGGCCGAGCTGGGGGCCGGCCCGGGCGCGGGAGCACTGGACCTGCCACCACGCGAGCCGTGAAAGAGCTGGGGCGCCCATCTGCGGCGCCCCAGTGGCGAAGCCCTTGATCAGCATCAAGGCGTACGAAAGTGGGCGGACATCACGTCCGCCCACGAAGCGGTGCATCTGGCTTCAGCCGCGATCAGCGCTGCTGGCCACCGCGGTTGTTGCCGCCGCCGCGTTCCTGCTGTTGCTGCCCGCCGCCCTGGTTACCGCCCTGGTTTCCACCCCCGCGGCTGTTCTGGCCGCCTTCGCGGCCGATGTCCGCCATGTGCTGGCGATCCTGGCTCACCGCTTCGCCGCCCTTGCGGCCGGCTTCGCGTGCTTCTTCCGAGCTGAATTCATGGGCGTTGCCTGATTCGTGCGCGGCACGTCCACCCTTGGCGGCGATCTCGCGCTGCTTGTCCTCGTCCATCGAAGCGAAACCGCGGTTGCTGTTGCCCTGGTTCTGGTTCTGGTTGGCCATGGAAAGTCTCCCTGGGTTGAGCCGCCCGACTGGCGGCAGGGACCATCTTCCAGATCCGGCGCTAGACGGCGGTGGCATGACCGCCAACGTGGCGTCATCCGGAAGCCCACGATTCCTCATCCGGTCTCCACGAAACGTGGTGCACGCGCGGGTGCGCCCGCAGGCGCGCCCGCCGCGCTCGAGCACGTGTCAAGGCGATGCGGCGGGCCCGCGCCTCAACTCGACGCAGCCTCTACGCCGGCCTCACTGCACATACGACCCGCGTCGCTAAGGTAGAGCTGTCTGCAACAACCGGTGGTGCCATGCCTTTTCGTGCGATTGCCTATGTGAGTGAAGCTTCCCGAAGCCTGACCGAAGAGCGGCTGCAACGGCTTGTGGCCGAAGCGGTGCAGTTCAACGAATCCGTCGATGTCACCGGCACGTTGCTGTTCGACGGCTCGCGCTTCCTGCAGTATCTGGAGGGCCCGGAGGCCGGGACCAATGCGGCGTACATGCGCATTCTCGCGGCCGGCAGCCACAGTGGGATCGTCGAACTGAACCGGGGCAGGGTGGGGCGCCGGCAGTTTCCGCACTGGCGGATGCGCAGCGTTCGGGTGGATGAGCTCGCGCTGGGAAAGATCGCCATCTCCGACTGGACCGGCTTCGTGCGCAGCGCGTCGGCGCTGGAGTCGGGCGCCAGCGCACTGGATCGTCTGCTGTCGGTCTCGCAGTTGCAGACGGATGCAGGCGCGGGAGCGGCCCTGGAACCGTACGGGCAGCTGGTACGATGACGGTGGCGGCCGCCCCGCGTGCATCCGCCCCACTGCGTGTTGGCTGTGCGGGCTGGTCGCTGCCGCGGGCGGATCAGGAAGCGTTCGGCGCGGGTGACAGCGCGCTGCAGCGCTACGCCACACGCCTGCCGATGGTGGAGATCAACTCGTCCTTCTATCGACCGCACCAGGCCAAGACCTATGCGCGATGGGCGGCGAGCGTGCCGGAGGGCTTCCGGTTCGCGGTGAAACTGCCGCGAGAGATCAGCCATGAGCGTCGGCTGCGCGACGCAATGCAACCGCTCGAGCGGTTCCTTGAAGGCGTGCTGGAGCTGGGTGAAAAGCTCGGGCCGTTACTGCTGCAGTTGCCGCCGAGCCTGGTGTACGACACGGCCACGGCCAGAGCATTCCTGCGGGGCCTGCGCGCGCGCACCCAGGCCGATGTGGCGTGCGAGCCGCGCCACCCGAGTTGGTTCACGCCGGAAGTGGATGCGCTTCTGAGCGCGCATGGCGTGGCACGGGTTGCCGCGGATCCGGCACGTGTGCCGGCGGCAGCGACGCCCGGCGGTGACCGCGCGTGGAGCTACTGGCGCTGGCACGGCCAGCCACAGATCTATCGCAGTGCCTACGACGAACCGACCCTTGCCCACCTTGCGCGGCAGCTGCTGGCCGAGGCCGAGGCGAAACGACCCGCCTGGTTCGTACTGGACAACACCGCACTGGGTCACGCCACCGGCAACGCCCTGCACCTGCAGGCGCTGCTGCAGGAGAAGGAACATGCCTGAAGGCCCTTCGATCGTCCTGCTGCGCGAAGCAGCGAGCCACTTCAAGGGGCACGTGGTCCGCGCCGCCTCCGGGAACAGCCGGGTCGACCTGTCGCCGCTGCAGGGCCGAAGGGTCAAGGCGGTCCGCAGTTGGGGCAAGCACTTCCTGCTGGAATTCAGCCGCCACACGCTGCGCGTCCATCTGATGATGTTCGGCAGCTGGCGCATCGACGAACGTAAGCCAACCCCGCCGCGTGTATCCCTGCGGTTCGACAATGGCGAGCTGAACTTCTATGCGTGTTCCGTGCGGCTGATCGGCGAGCCGTTGGACGAGGTCTACGATTGGCGCGCGGACGTGATGAACGATGCCTGGGATCCGAAGCTGGCCCGGCGCAAGCTGAAGGCAATGCCGGACGTCATGGTCTGTGATGCGCTTCTGGACCAGACAGTCTTTGCCGGCGTGGGCAACATCATCAAGAACGAGGTGCTGTTCCGTATAGGCGTGCACCCCGCCACGCGGCTGGGCGACCTGCCACCGCGCAAGCTTACCGCGCTGATCACGCAGGCCCGCGCCTACAGCTTTGATTTCCTGCAGTGGAAGCGCCGTTTCGAGTTGAAGAAGCACTGGCAGGTACACACGCGCAGGATCTGCCCGGCATGCGGCGGCCCGATCAGCAAGCTTTACATGGGCACCACCCGGCGGCGCACGTTCTTCTGCCCGAACGACCAGGTGCTGTACGAACCCTGAGGCCGCCGTCCATGGCGGCCGGCTTCGGGGCGCGTCGATCAGGCGGCTTGTGCTGCCTTGGCATTGCCGCCGCCCTTGGCCAGCAGGGTGAGCTTCTCGTCAGTGGCCTTCTCTTCCTCAAGCGTCTCCAGCAGCAGCGGAAGGGCGTCCTTGTAGCCCAGCTGCTTGGCCAGCGCGGCGATGGTGCCGTAGGACGCAATCTCGTAATGCTCGACCTTCTGTGCGCCACCGATCAGGGCGGCATCGCGCACAGGGCCCTTGTCGATGCTGTCGATCACTTCCTTGCCTTCCTCTACCAGACCTTCCATCGCCGCGCACTTGATGCGCTTCAGCCGGATGCCGAGAACCTCCACCACCTGGTCGATGCGCTCGATCTGGCCCTGGGTTTCTTCCAGGTGCGTTTCAAACGCTGTGGCCAGGTCAGGGTTCTCGGCCGCACGGGCCAGGCGCGGGAGGGCCTTGGTCAGCTGCTTTTCGGCGCTGTAGATATCCGAGAGTTCGTGGATGAACAGGTCTTCCGCTGTCTTGATAGCCATGCTGGGCTCCGCTGTGAGTGGAGCGCTCAGAGTAGGTCCCGCCCGGTTGCGATCAGGCGGGGGCCAGGTGAAGGCGGCATGTGAACGCCAACGCGAACCCTGCGCGTTGTCTTCACGAGGTGGCGTCTGTCGCCCGCCTGCCGCGGTCCCGATACCGGCAGGCCTTCGCCATCGCTTCACGGTGGCATCGCCTGGTGCCCATGGGCCGGCCGGTACGGTCACTTCACGCCCGATCACGCGTGGAGACTCCCATGAGCGATGACAAGAAGAACACCGGCAGCCCGGACCGGGATCGCATCAACGTCAACGAAGACTATGAACTGCAGTACTGGACCACGACGCTGGGTGTGTCAGCCGAGGAACTTCGGGCTGCGGTCGCCGAGGTCGGGCCCACCGCCGCTGCTGTACGCAAGCACCTGGGAAAGTAGCGCGGAGCTGCCCATGTCACTGGTCGAGTACCGCCGCAAGCGTCGTTTTGACCAGACCAGGGAGCCCGAACCGGGCAAGGCGCTGCCAAAAGGCCAACGCGCCATTTTCGTGGTGCAGCTGCATCATGCCAGCCGCAGGCACTACGACTTCCGCCTGCAGGTGGGTGACGCGCTGAAGAGCTGGGCCGTTCCCAAGGGTCCCAGCTACGACCCGAAGGTCAAGCGCATGGCGGTGGAAGTGGAGGATCATCCCGTCGACTACGCAGCATTTGAAGGCGAGATTCCCAAAGGCCAGTATGGCGGCGGACATGTCGCCCAGTTCGACCACGGTGTGTGGGCCACGCAGGGCGACCCGGAAGCCCAGCTCGCCAAGGGCCATCTACGCTTCGAGCTGTTTGGCGCCAAGCTCAAGGGTGGATGGCATCTGGTCCGTTCCGGCAAGCCTGCGCGCCAGCCACAGTGGCTGCTGTTCAAGGATGACGATGAATTTGCCAGCGATATCGAGGCAGACGATCTGCTGGCGGATGTTGCTGTAGCGCCCCCGGAGGACCTGAAGCGTGCCGGGGCCGGAAAGACCGCGAAGAAGAAACTCACGGTCGTACCCCCCACACGCACCCGACGAAAGAACTGGGCGAAGAAGGCCCTGGCGCTCAGCAAGGCGAAAAAGGCGGCAGCGCCGTCCGGGCCGTTTGAGCCGCAGTTGGCCAAGCTGGGCGAAGCGCCGCCCCAGGGCGCGCAGTGGGTGCATGAGATCAAATGGGATGGGTACCGCATCCTTGCTACGGTGGCTGAGGGCAACGTGCAGCTGTGGTCGCGGAACGCACTGGAATGGACCGGCAGGCTGCCTGAAATACGTGAAGCGATCGCGGCACTGGGGCTCACCTCGGCGGCACTGGACGGTGAGCTCATCGCCGGCGCCGGCACCAGGGAAGACTTCAACCTGCTGCCGGCCACGCTCTCCGGCGAGCGGCAGGGCGTCCTGACGTATGCATTGTTCGATCTGCTGCATCTTGATGGCGTGGACATCGCCGATGCGCCCTTGCTGGAACGCAAGGCCCTGCTGCACTCCGTGCTGGAGGGGCAGGGCAGGCCATTGGCGTTCAGTTCGCATGTGCAGGGGGATGGCGACGAGGCCTATCGCCTGGCCGGTGAGCAGCACTTCGAAGGCATCATTTCCAAGCGCGCCGATCGCAGCTACCACAGCGGTCGCAGTGAGGATTGGCGCAAGACCAAACAGCTGGCCAGCGACGAGTTCGCGGTGGTCGGATACACCGCGCCGAAGGGCAGCCGCACCGGGTTCGGCTCGCTGCTGCTGGCGCGGCCAGACCCGAAACATGGCTGGCTCTACGTCGGCCGCGTCGGGTCCGGGTTCTCGGACGAACTGATCGGCGAAGTCAGCAAGCGCATCGAAGGCGGCGGCGGCCGCAAGCCGACGGCGCACGTGCCCACCCAGGACACCGACCTTCGCGCCGCGACCTGGTTCGCACCGCGTTTCGTAGTGGAGGTCTTCTATCGCGGGATTGGCGGGCAGAAGCTGTTGCGCCAGGCATCGCTGAAGGCGGTACGGGCGGACAAGGACATCGCCGATCTCGAAGATTCCGATCGCTCCGGGCCGGCCATGGCCTCTGGTGGACAGCCCGCATCCACGCGTCCTGCGCGCGATACGAAAAAGTCACCCGCTACCGGCCGCACACCGCCCGCGCTTTCGTCCCCCGGCAAGATCCTGTTTCCTGGCGATGGCTACACCAAGCAGGAGGTATGGGACTACTACGCAGCAGTGATGGAGCACCTCCTGCCCGAGTTGGTTGATCGTCCGCTGTCCATCATCCGATGCCCCAGTGGCACCGCAAAGCCCTGCTTCTTCCAGAAACACCACACAGCCGGGCTGGAACTGGTCGATCCGGTAAGGCTGAAGGAGGAAAGCGGCATCAACGCCCATTACCTGGTGGTGCGTGACGCGGCCAGCCTGCTTGAACTGGTGCAGTTCAACGCGTTGGAGTTCCACCCCTGGGGCAGCCACGCAGAAGCGCCCGACAAGGCCGACCGGGTGGTGTTCGATCTGGATCCAGGACCGGACGTACCCTTTGCCGAGGTCAAGAAGGCGGCAACCGACATCCGCAAACTGCTGGCGCAGCTGGAGCTGGAATCGTTCCTGCGGGTATCCGGCGGCAAAGGCCTGCACGTGGTGGTGCCGCTCAACCCGGGATGCGACTGGGACCTGACCAAACGCTTTGCGAAGGGCTTCGCCGATGCGCTGGCGCAATCCGAGCCCCAGCGATTCCTGGCAACGGCCACCAAAAGCCTCCGCAACAAGCGGATCTTCGTCGACTATCTGCGCAACGGGCGTGGTGCCACTGCCGTTGCGTCCTACTCGCTGCGGGCCAGGCCGGGGGCACCCGTGGCGCTACCGATCGCCTGGGACGATCTGGCGAAACTCAAGCGTGCGGACGCGTTCACGATCAAGGACGTGCCAGCAAAGCTCAAGCGGCGGCGCAAAGACCCCTGGGCCGGCATCGGGGAAGTGAAACAGAATCTGGCGCGCTGGGCGCAGGCAGACCCGTAGCCCGCGCCTACGCGTCGGATCCCTGCGCGCTGCCGGGCAGGACATGATCGCATTCGACCAGCCGCGCGTTGCTGACCGTCTGGCGCGAAGGACAAGCGCCGCACACCAGCGTCGTTCCACCGGGCACCGCCCCCAACGCGTCCCCCGACAACTGTGTAATCCCGCCGCAGGTGTTGCAGCGCACGCGGATGGACCTGACGCGCTCAATACCCTGCACGCCGGAAACAGCGTCCAGCTCCAGAACATGGAAAAGGCCGGTATTGGGCATGGGGCGCTCCCGAGTCATCTGGCCCAAGCGTAAACGATCCATGGCGTGGGGGGTGTAGGCGTCCTGCATGCCGTTTGTCAGCTGGAACCCAACTGATTCACAAAATGCACATGATGGGAACAACTGCGGGGCGCAGCTGGCCTATCCTACGGCCACGGAATCTGGGGGGATTCGCTACAGGAGCAGTTAATGCCGATCAGAGCAGTCGCATACGTCAGCGAAGCGGGCCCAGCCGTTGCTGGTGATCCGTTCGGCCTGGGCAGCGGAAAGCTCGACGATCTGGTCGATGATGCCGCCCGCTTCAACCGCAGTGCCGGCGTCACCGGCGTCCTGCTGTTCGACGGCAGCCGCTTCCTGCAGTACATGGAGGGGCCCGAGGACGGCTTGAGGGTGGCGTATTCGCGGGTGGTGGGCGCCTCCAGCCATACCGGGCTCATCGAGTTGCAGCGCGGCAGGGTGGGCAACCGGCGGCTCCCGTTCTGGCCGATGCGCTGGCTGCCCACCCAACCCGAGCAGTTGAAGCTTCTTGCCCGCGCGGACTGGTCAGGGTTCGCCCAGCACAGCGGTGACGATGCGCCAACCGAGACGGCGATGGATATCCTGGTCAGGTTGGTGGAACCCTACGCGGTCGCGGCGTGATCCACCGGCCTAGCGGCCTCCATAGCGCGCCGCCCAAGGAATCTCTCCGCTGCACGCGTTGAGGTGCCCGGCGCGCATCACGCAATACAGCCGGGCCTCCGGGTCTGCACTGGCAGCAATGTTGTCCAGTGCCTCGGCAAGCATGCGGACGAACTGCTGCTCGGGGTAGAACGCTGCCCAGGTCGGCAGCAGTTCGTCCAGTTGCGCGATCATCAGATCGATTTCCAGGTGCGTGCTCACTGCCCGATCCTCCTTCCAGGCACGTTAGCGACCACGCTGCAAGCAGAGAGTTGCGGTTCGCAGAGGCGACACAGGCGTGTTGCCCACGCAGCGCTCACCTGGCCTTGACCATGGCGTTGATCGTAGCAGCGCGTGAGCATCATCTGCACGGCCGCGCCACCATCGTTTCACCCGGCAAGGCGTATCAGAGAGAGGCCTCCCAGCTGAAGCTGCAAGGATCCCTTTCATGTCCGAACCGTTCCCGCGCGCCAGCCTATGGTCAGCTGACACCGAGTCGCATTGCTTCCGCCCCCTTGCCGGCACGACGCGCGCGGACGTGCTGGTGGTGGGCGCCGGCATGACCGGCCTGCTGACAGCGGCCCGCCTGGCGGATAGCGGACTGGATGTGCTGGTGGTCGATGCAGGGCCCATCGGCGGGCGCAATACGGTGATGTCCACGGGCAATCTTTACGCGCCCGTCTCCCGGCTGGCAGAACTGGTCTCGCGCTGGGGCGGAGACACGGCCAGTCGCATCGTGCAGTGGCGGCAGCAGGCGCTGCGCGCCATCGAAACGCTGGTTCATCGCTACGATCTGCGTTGCGGCTTCGAACGCGTGGCCATGCAGTACGGCATGCAGGAGCGCACGCGCGAGGTGACGACGCGATTCGAGCGTGAACTCCAAGCCTATCAGCGCGTTGGCCTGCAGTGCGAACACCAGCAGTCCGGTCTGCCATTCGCATTGGGCCACGCGTTCCGTGTTCCCGATCAGGCGCAGTTGGATCCGGCGGCCTTCTGCAGGGAGCTGGCGCGACACCTGGTCGGCCGGGTGCGCATCCACGACTGGACCCAGATCAACAGCATCGAGGCCTCAGCAGGCGTTGCCACCGCTCTTGGCGGCCGCATCCATGCCAGGCACTTCGTGCTCGCCACCCACTCGCCAGCAGGGTTCAACCTGGTGCAGGCCGAGATGGAGGTGTACCGCGAGTACGGCGTGGCGGTGCCGGTTGCCAATCCGCCAGCGGCAGGTATTCATTGGATCGCCGATCGGCACCGCTCGCTGCGCGGGGTGCGCGGTACTGATGGCCGCGACTGGCTGGTGCTGGTCGGCGAGACACATCGCACCGGCGAAACCCCGGTGATGGATCCGGCACAGCATCTGGTCGCCGACGCGCGTCGCAACTTCACCGTGCAGGGCGAGCCGCTGTGCTGGTCGGCGCAGCAGTTCCGTGCAGCCGACCAGCTGCCCTACATCGGCAGCAGCGCGCACGACAATGTGTGGGTCGCCACCGGCTATGGTCCCGATGGCTTGACCTGGGCGGGCGTGGCCGCTCGTGCGATCACCGAGGGAATCATGGGCACGACCAGCGAGATCGAGAAGCTGCTAAGCCCCATGCGCTTCACGCCAGTGCGCTCGGCGGCCGGCTGGGCCCGTACCAATGGCACAGTCGCACGGCACATGGTGGGAGATCGACTTGGTGCTGCGCCGTCGCACTCACCCGGCGAGTTAAGCCGTGGCTGTGGCGCACTGCTGGACGTGGATGGAAAGCGGACCGCCGTCTACCGCGATGAGCACGGCCAGCTGCACGCGATGTCGGCGCTGTGCCCGCACCTCAAGTGCGTTGTCCAATGGAATGGCCATGAACGCACATGGGATTGCCCATGCCACGGCAGCCGCTTTTCCGCCACCGGGGCGCTGCTGGAAGGCCCCGCCCGGCAGGGCCTCACGCCAGAACCGCTGCAGGCGGAGCAGCCGCTGCAGCGGTGAGCCTCAGGCTTCGGCGGCCGCGTCCGCCTCGCAGGGCATGCAGCGTTCCTTCTTGGACTTGATGTCTGCAGCGGTCTTCGCCAGTGCCTCGTAACGCTGGCGAATCTCTTCAAGGTGTGCCGGTTCCATCGACTCCAGGTTCAACAACTCCTGGTTGGCGTCCTTGCTGACCCGGATCAGTTCATCCAGCTTGATGTGCAGCGCGGCCGTATCGGCATTCTGCGTATGCTGGATCAGGAACACCATCAGGAAGGTCACGATGGTCGTTCCCGTGTTCACCACCAGCTGCCACGTATCATTGAAGTGGAAGGCCGGCCCGCTGGCGGCCCAGGTGATGATCACCCCCAGCGCCGCGACGAATGCGCCCAGGCTGCCGGACAATCGTGCCGTCGCGGCCGCGACCCGGGCGAAGCCGCGCCGGATCACTCGTCACCTCCCGCGGCCTCCTCATCCGTTCGACGATCTGGCAGCCTGACCCGCTCGCCCAGGCGCTTGGCCTGATCTTCCGGCGTTGGCGCGGCGACGAAGGGGGAGATCGGATCGCTTGCGGGGAAGGTTTCCTGCAGCGCCTCGTCATGATTGCGGTGGTTGTGCAGCTTTGCCTGCAGCGGGCTGACAGGATCGGGGCGCTGCGCTTCCGCGTCGGGGTGGGGGAGGTCTTTCTGATCGCGTTGCATGGTGAATCTCCAGGTTGATCACCACCCCTCAGGTGGCGGGCCCAGCATAGGAGTGCGCTGTGAGCGGCCCCATCAAGGGCGGGGCAACGTGGCGTCAAACCTTCAGGCAACACGCGTTAACAATCAGCAGGGTGGGGCAGCGTAGCGCTCAACGCAACGCCGCCCGACCATTGCTCCATCCCTTGCACCGGGCATCTGCAACCCGTTTGCCGGTCAGACCCTGCTCATATAGCGCTGTGCCGGCTGCGCACGCGAAAGCCCCGGTGCCATCGCCTTGCGTGCATGCTCGAAGGCGTCCCACTCAGCGATGTCCGGAAGCGCCGGAATGGTCACGCGTTCGCCCTGCGCCAGCCCGGCCAGGGATGCATCCACCATGTCCTCGGCGCTCATCACGATGCCCTGCGGCAGGTGCTCCACCGGCAGGCCGGAGAGGTGCCAGAAGTCCGTCGCGGTAGCCCCCGGCAGCACAACCTGGACGCGCACGCCCTTGTCGGCCAGCTCATGGTGGAGCGACTGCGAAAACGCCAGAACGAACGCCTTGCTTCCCGCGTAGACGCCGTTGAGCAGCTCGGGCGCCAATGCGACGATGGAGGCGATGTTGATGATCGTGCCCTGACCATGGGCCACGAACACCGGGGCGGCGGCGTAGGCCAGGCGCATCGCGGCGTTCACGTTGAGCGTGATCATGCGCTCCATCTCGCCGATGTCCGACTGCAGCAGGGGAGCCGTTGCGCCGATGCCGGCATTGTTGACCAGCAGTCGGATATCCGCTCGGTCTCGAATGACCTTCTCAACTTCGGCAAGCCCGTCGGAGGTGGTCAGGTCGGCCGCGACAATGTCCACTGTGCGGCCGGTGCTGCGGGCCAGGGCTTCGGCCAGTTGGCGCAGGCGGTCGCCGCGTCGCGCAACCAGGATCAGGTCGTATCCGGCGCGGGCCAGGCGATCGGCGTAGATCGCGCCGATGCCGGACGATGCGCCGGTGATGAGAGCGGTGCCTTGAAGGGTAGGGTTGTTCACGGTGGTCAGTCCGAAGCGGCGGGCGTCGCCGGGGTCAGGGCCAAATCTAGGCCGGCTTGTGAATGGCGTAAATGTCGTATATACCTCGTTTACGGCCACCCCTGAAAAACCGTCATGCTCAGTGTTGGATTTGTCCTGCCATCCGGGTTCCAGACCATGGCGATCGCGGCTGCGTCCGCCTTCGAACTGGCAAATGCCGCCGAAGGCGCGCGCCTTTACGATCTGCACATGCTCTCCGAACAGGGCGGGCTGGTGCCCAGCTCGCTTGGCATGGCCATGCAGACGGCGCCGCTGGCGCAGCAGGCGCTGGATACTTTGATCGTGGCCGGCCTGCTGGAGCCAGCCCCGTCCACCGGCACGCTGATCGAACTGATCCGCCAGGCAGCCACACGCACGCGCCGGACCGCGTCGGTGTGCACGGGCGCCTTCATTCTTGGCGAAGCGGGGCTGCTGGACGGGCGGCGCGCCACCACGCACTGGTTCCACGCCCGTGCGCTCAGGCAGCGCTTTCCCGCCGCGCAGGTGGAGGAAGATCGCATCTTCATCATCGATGGCCCGATCTGGACTTCCGCCGGCATGAGCGCAGGGCTGGACCTGGCGCTTGGCATGATCGAGAACGACTTCGGTGCGGAGCTGTCCAGAGCCGTGGCCCGTAAGCTGGTGATCTACCACCGGCGCGGAGGCGGGCAGTCCCAGCATTCGGTGCTGCTCGAGCTGGATGCCCGGTCCGATCGCATCCAGAACGCGCTGACCTTCGCGCGTGGCAATCTGCGCGCCACCTTGTCGGTTGAAGAACTGGCCCAGGCCGCACACCTCAGCACCCGTCAGTTCAGTCGCGCGTTCCGCGAAGAAACCGGGCAATCCCCCGCCAAGGCGGTGGAGAGCCTGCGGGTGGAGGCCGCTCGCGTGTTGATCGAGCAAAGCCGCTACACGATGGATGAAGTCGCGGCCGAAACGGGCTTCGTTGACACCGAACGCATGCGAAGAGCGTTCCTGCGCGCCTTCGGCCAGCCCCCGCAGTCCCTGCGGCGCAACGCACGGGGCGGGGCGGACTGAGTTCGTCTTTGCAGGCACCTGTGCGGAGCCGATCCATGCTCGGCTGCCGATGTCCGGCACCAGAAGGCCTGCATGGAGCCCGCACTCTGCAGGATGAAACGGGCTCCGGCGCAGTGCCGGAGCCCCCTGTTGCTCACTTTTCCTGCAGGAACGTCAGCAGGTCCTGGTTGACCTTGTCCTTGTGGGTATCGGTCAGGCCGTGCGGCGCGCCCGGGTAGACAATCAGCCTGGCGCCCTTGATCAGCTTTGCCGATTGGCGGCCGGAGATATCGATCGGCACGATCTGGTCGTCGTCACCGTGGATCACCAGCGTGGGCACATCGAACTTCTTCAGGTCCGAGCGGAAATCGGTGGCCGAGAACGCGGCGATTGAATCGTAGGTGTTCTTGTGGCCGCCCTGCATGCCCTGCGCCCACCACGCATCAATCAGCCCCTGCGACACCTTCGCGCCCGGGCGGTTGAAGCCGTAGAACGGGCCCGACGGAATGTCCTTGTACAACTGGGCGCGGTTGTCCATCTGTGCTTTGCGGATGCCATCGAACACTTCGATCGGCAGGCCGTTGGGGTTGTCGGCGGTCTTCAGCATGAACGGCGGCACCGAGCTGATCAGCACGGCCCTCTTCACTCGCCCGGTGCCATGCCGGCCGATGTAGCGTGCCACTTCGCCGCCACCGGTGGAGAAGCCCACCAGGGTGACATCGTGCAGGTCCAGCGTATTGATCACCGTGGCCAGGTCATCAGCGTAATGATCCATATCGTTACCGTCCCACGGCTGGCTGGAACGACCGTGGCCACGACGGTCATGCGCGATCACGCGGTAGCCATGATTGGCCAGGAAGAGCATCTGTGATTCCCAGCTGTCCGAATTCAACGGCCAGCCGTGGCTGAAGGTCACGACGGGGCCGTCCTTCGGACCCCAGTCCTTGTAGTACAGCTGCACGCCGTCGGCGGTGGTGATGTAGCTGGCGGTGCGCGCGATGGCGGTGACCGCCGCCGGCTTGGCCGGTTCAGCGGCCTGCGCGGACAGGCCGGCCTGGACCGAAAGGGCGAGCGCGGCGATAGCCAATGTGCGGGCGAAGGTGTTCATGCAGGGCATCTCATGGGTGGGTGGTGAGACGTACTTTGCGCCCGCGATCAGGCGCCAGGGATATGACTAGTCCGAATTTCTTGATAGATCGTCTTGCATCGATGTGCTCGCACGAATCGCCCGCCACCGCCTGTTGACGAAGGAGAATGATCGTTCTACCTTGTGGCCATGAGCAAGGCCACCACCGACACCCAACAGAAGATCCTGGCCACGGCCGAGGCACTGATCTACCAGAACGGGATCCACGCCACCGGCATGGACCTGCTGGTGAAGACCTCGGGCGTGGCGCGGAAGAGCATCTACCGCCATTTCCAGAACAAGGACGAGGTGGCCGCTGCTGCGCTCAGGGCGCGCGATGTGCGCTGGCTGGCCTGGTTCCGGCATGAGTGCGACAAGGCGGACACTCCGGAAGCGCGCATCCTCGGAATGTTCACCGCGCTCAAGAGCTGGTTCCAGTCCGAGGGCTATCGCGGTTGTGCGTTCATCAATACTGCGGGCGAGGTCGGTGACCCTGCCGATCCGATCCGGGAGATCGCCCGGAACCACAAGCAGAAGTTGCTCGATTACACATTGGAACTTACCGGACAACTGGATATGGAGCAGCCGGCGGTACTGGCCCGTCAGCTGCTGGTCCTGATGGAAGGCGCCATCACCCTGTCGCGCGTGATGGGTGATTACGGCGCCGCAGACACCGCGAAGGATGTCGCGAAGCTGTTGTTGGAACAGGCCAAGCGTTAGCGCCTGAGTACGCCAGATCCTTTGAAGCAACCCGTCTGTCCATTTCGATTGGAGGTCTCCCCGTGTCCGCAGAACACCCCCGTCCGCCGCTTCCTCCGTTCACCCTTGAATCGGCCACGCAGAAAGTGCGCCTTGCCGAGGATGGCTGGAATTCCCGCGATGCCGACAAGGTGTCGCTTGCCTATTCGCTCGACACCCAGTGGCGTAACCGCGCCGAGTTCACCAACGGCCGGGAAGAAGCCCGGCAGTTCCTGGCACGCAAATGGAACAAGGAACTCGAGTACCGCCTGATCAAGGAGCTCTGGGCTTTTACCGAAAACCGTATTGCGGTCCGCTACGCGTACGAATGGCACGACGACTCCGGCAACTGGTTCCGTTCCTATGGAAATGAGAACTGGGAATTCGGCGCCGATGGCCTGATGCAACGCCGCTTCTCATGCATCAACGACCTGCCGATCAAGGAAAGCGACCGCAAGTTCCATTGGCCGCTGGGGCGTCGCCCGGATGATCATCCGGGGTTGTCTGAGCTGGGTATGTGATTCCCGCTGAGGCGCCATCCAAAGCGCGCTCGGGTACGATGAGACCGCCGGCATCCGCGCCGGCGGGCAAGGGGGCGCAATGGACATGCAGGCAGGAGGCGGATTCGATCCTCCGGCAAAGACCGATTCGCAGGAACTGACATTCCACTGGCTCTACCAGCGGGTGCAGGGGCTGGTTGAGCATAGCATCTACCCCAAGGCGGGCAGGGTGGAGACGTGGGCGTTTCGTGCGGCCATGATGGCCACCGCCATCGGCGTTCTAGGCAGTCAGCTGCTAGAGCAATGGATTCCACTTGCGACCACGCTGTTGTTGGTGAGGACGTGTCTGGCGGTGGAGATTGGTGGCTTCGCCATAGCAGGCCTCCTTGCAGCAGGCCGTGGAATCCGTCAGTTCAGCCAACCCCGGCTGTCACATGCCCAGGAAATGGACGGAGAGTTTGCCCACTGGCAAGCTGTGATCGCTGACCTTCGGTGCTTCCCCCGGCTCGAGCGAGAGCGTCGCCTCAAGTACGTCAGTCATCTGCGCGCAAGCATGATCGAACGCATGGGCATGATGTACGGCGGGCTGCAGCGATTGGGGCCGTTTCCGCTGTTGATCGCGCTCTACGTACAGTTCCGCGGATGGAAATGGGGCGATTGGGCGAGCGTGTTTGACGTCAGTCTGCTCGGAGCACTGCTGATCTTTGGCATGGTGCTGCTGTATGTCGTGGGCTGGATGTTGATCAGCTTACGCACCCGGCTGGACACCTACGTTGCCTTGTTGGAGGGTTCCATCCACGAACCCGAACCCTCCCAGCCAACGCCTTTGTAGGGTCGAGCCCTGCTCGACTACTGCCTGCCGCACCGCGCGCCATCAGGCACCTCGCCAACAAGGGCCCGCCGCACCCGATCCATCAAAACAGGCTCCGGCACACCCGCCAACACCTGCTCCAAGTAGTCCACCGGTTCCATCTGCCATTGAAGAAGCGCCCGCAACCGCACAACGTCGGGCGCCCGCTGCCGGGCGTCCAGTGAAACCTGCAGGAGCAGATAGTGTGAGCGCCTCTCCACCCACAGCACCGGGACGCCCCTGCAATAGATCTGCAAAGTGGCGTCTTGACGTTGTTCAACGAACTCAAAGCCCTGCTGTGGCCGCGCTTCCACAAACTGCCTTGCCTGTCGGCGGAGCAGTGAAAAGCGATCGTCAGGGATGCGATGGAATGCGAGCTGCTCAGGCCTCGGCGGCACCGGCCACTGAATCTGTACTGCAGCCACCGCTGCAAGGCAAAGCACCGTGGTCGCCCAGCGCCACCACGCCACTCAACCCTCCGGATGCAGCCGCGTACTGGCGTGTGCGGTGAGGCCGAGTCCTGCCATGATCAGGCCCTCCATCACCCGCGGGCCGACGTACTGTTCCAGCTCGCCATTCTCGCGGGCACGCTGCGCGGCCAGCAGGATCTCCAGCACCACCCGAAGACCCGCCAGCGAGCAGTCGGTATCCGCCAGGGCGATGCGTCGGCCGGGCATCTGATGGCGTTCAGGCCACGGCTGGCCATCGGAGGCGACGCCGGAGCCGATGCTGTGCAGCAGGGCGATGAGGGTGTTCGGGTCCAACGCAAGGCCGTTGGTCGGCGCATCGTGGATCGAGTGTGGGGCAGGGGAGTGGTGCTGGGTCACGGCTGGGCTCCTTGCGTGCAGGCAGAAGCCGCCACCTAAAAGGTGGCGGACGGTGCGAGGTTCGAAACCCGGTCTACGCTAAACCGGCAGGCACAAGGCCTCCGCGCACCGCCCGCCATAGCCGGCCGACGGATTGCCAGCCGGCACCACCTGAGGGGTGATGCCGGCTGGCAAGCGTTTACTTCAGCGTAGAACCGGGGTTTCGAATCCCGGCCACCCGTTTCAGGTGGCACGCAAAGGAATACGCCCGGTTGTGCGCGATGCCAATGCAGTAGGGCTGATGCCGACACCACTTTCAACACTTTCAGAATCGTTGCATATGACGCAATGAGGCCGGAGCCTTGCACTGCAAGGCTGTCGGCGATGTCGATGGTGCATGCCTGATGAGTGTCGGCATCCGCCCGGCGAGGCCGTGAACGAGGCGGATACGACAGAATTGCCAGAGGGCGCCAGGCGTCAGTAGCCC
This sequence comes from Stenotrophomonas sp. PE591, assembly GCF_018320795.1. NCBI lineage: Bacteria > Pseudomonadati > Pseudomonadota > Gammaproteobacteria > Lysobacterales > Lysobacteraceae > Stenotrophomonas > Stenotrophomonas sp. PE591. The sequence continues at coordinate 26,094 of NZ_JAAOKO010000004.1, read as the reverse complement.
TTCAACGCGACCTTGGTTCGCTCCAACCATGTGGCATTGTGGCTGCGCGCGTGGCGCGACCAATGCTGCGCATCGTCGATGATGCTGGCGAACAGGCTGCGGGCTTGCTCACGATCGTCGGGCTGCGGCTGTGCCATCAACCATTCGGCGTACAGGCAGCGAGCGGCCGCATCGTTTCCGCATTCGACGGCGCGCTCGAACGCGGCACGGGTGCCGGGTGCTTGGGTAGCCGCCAGTGCCTGCGCGTAAAGCAGCGTCTGTTCCGGCTTGCGGCGCACATCCGGATGGCGGGCGAACAGACCGTCCAGCGACTCCACTGCAAGCGCGGCGTACCCGGACTCAAGGCGGGCACGGGCAAGGCCGGTCAGGATGTAGGGGTCGTCGCCCAGTGGCGAGCTGGCTGCCTGCTCAAGCAGGGTTCTGGCTTCCTCCGCCTGGCCGGCATCCAGCAGCGTCATGCCAAGACGAACCCGGTTCTGCACGGTGGGCGTTCGCGACAGATCAGCACGCGCGTTGCGCAGGTCCTGGCCCGGGTCCATGAGCTGCTTGGCGGAGCGGACGACCTGCCGGGCGCCGCGCGAATGGCGGACTTCCGGGAAGTAGATCGCAAGGAAATAGACGATGCTGCCGAGCAGCGGGAACGAGAAGAGCAGGATGAGCCAATAGAGGCTCCGGCCCGAGCGGATGGCGTGCACCGCGAAGTAGATGGCTGCCAGTACGTGGAGTCCGATTCCGATATAGGGCATGAGTGCCGCCTCGTCCTTGTGGGGTTGGCACTATAGTGGGGTAGGGGTGGGGCGCCAATGGGGTGGCGCGGTCGGGCGTGACGCGTCACTTTAATTGAATCAAATCCTGCCGTGCGCCGCGCGACTCGCGATAAGGCGTCGTTATCGGGGGTGACACCGCAGCCCTTGCGCCCCGCTTTCGCATGTGCGCGACCCCAGTTCGGACACTCGATCATCCCACGCGTGCCGATGTCTCCACCACGATTGATGAGCGCTACTGCGATTCGCCGCAGCGAGCTTTAATTGAGGCGGAGTGAAGCTGTTCGCAAGTTCACTCTTGACGTAGTAACTACATCTCACCGGGAGCGGCTTGAGTGGGGCGGCCATTGCTGAATGGTTTAGTTTAACCAATGCCAAGCGTCACCTATCCGTACAGTCGCCCTTGGTATGGTTCTGGCTGATCAAGGAGGTGCGCCATGCCCACTAGGGCTGTTGTATATGTGAGTGGTGCCGGTGAGAAGATCGCCGGCGACAAGCTGGGCCTGTCTAACGAAAAGCTGGATCAAGTAGTGGATGATGCAGCCCGCTTCAACAGAGACGCTGGCGTCACGGGGGTGCTGCTTTTCGATGGCGAACGCTTCCTGCAGTATCTGGAGGGCCCGGAGGATGGACTGTCAGTAGCCTATTCTCGCGTACTGGGCGCCAGCAGCCATAACGGCATCGTTGAGCTTCAAAGGGGGAGGGTAGGCAAGCGCCGTTTGCCGTTCTGGCCGATGAAATGGTTGCCGGTGGAGTCGACCGAACTTCGGCAGTTGGCTCGCGCTGACTGGACCGGTTTCAATTGGCGTGGCGATGCAGAAGTCGCCAACGCCACGGCCGTGGACCTCCTAATCTCTCTCGTAGAGCCCTACGTCATCGCCGCCTAACGCCGCGCCGAGTTCGCTCCCCCTTCCAGACGGGAGCGAACGGCACTTCAGAACTGACGATTGATCGCGGCTATCAGCTGCTTGAATCGATAAGGCTTTGAGAGGAACTGCACATTGCTTGGCAATGTGGGCAACTGCGAGCGGCTGTAGCCCGATGCCAGTAGGATACGTGCGTTTGGCTGCACGGAAGCCGCTTCTGAGGCTACGTCCAGGCCGGATACTCCTTCGGGCATGTTGTAATCAGTGACGACAATGGAAAATTGAGCGGCGCTCCGCAAGCATTCAATCGCTTCGACGCCATTGCGAGCAGTTGTCACTGCGAAGCCCTGTGCGGCGAGCGCATCAACGACGATCTCACGCAGGTCGTCCTCGTCATCCACAAATAGTACAGAAAGAGGCATGAGCTACTCGGCGACTGGGTAGTAAAGGGCAATGGATGTACCTGAGCCTGGAGCGCTCTCTACGCGAATGAACCCACCCGATTGGGTGGTGAATCCAAAAACTTGGCTAAGGCCCAGCCCGCTACCGCGTCCCACGGTCTTTGTAGTGAAGAAGGGCTCGAAGATCCGCGCCTGATCTTCCGGTGGAATCCCTTGGCCATTGTCCTGTACTTCTATGCGCACGTAGGTGCCAAATTGCTCACTGGCGCCATCAGACTGCACGTTGGTCTGTAAACGCGCTGTAATTTTGATGCGTCCACCTGTAGGCATCGCGTCACGACTGTTGCACACCAAGTTCAAGATGGCCGCTTCCAGTTGGCTACGGTCGAGCTCGACGGAGGGCAAATCGGTTGGAGCGTTTAGTTCAACCGCAACTGTGTCGCCGGCTGAGCGTTGGAGCATGTCGTGAATGTCACTAAGAGCATTCCCAACGTTGAGTCGTTCGGGCGAAAGTTCATGGCCTCTTCCAAACGTAAGAAGTTGCCGAGTTAGAAGTGCCCCTCGTTCAACCGACCTTAGAGCGGTACGGATGTACTTGTCAGACAACTCACCGTGAGGCTGATCCGCGAGAAGATCCAGACAATTCGTCACCACACCCAGCAGATTGTTGAAGTCATGGGCGAGGCCAAGGGTCAACTTGCCAATTGCCTCTAGCTTTTGCGCCTGCAATAGCTCTTGCTGGGCTCGTCTAAGCTGTTCTTGGGCAAGGTAGCGTTCGGTTACGTCTCGCGTGATCTTGGCGAACCCGACCAATGAGCCATCCACCCAGACCGGATCGATGACCACGCTTGCGTGAAATCTTGAGCCGTCCTTTCTAAGCCGCCAGCCTTCGCCTGCGTAGCGGCCTTCATTCGCAGCTATCGCGAGATTGCGTTCTGGGACGCTGGCGGCGATGTCTTCCGGGGTATAGAACCTGGAGTAGTTGGTGCCGACTACCTCATCCCTTCGGTAGCCTTTGATGCGTTCTCCGCCAGGGTTCCAAGTGCGGATGACCCCCTGAGGGTCAAGCATGTAAATTGCGTAATCAGTGACGGAATTGACCAGAAGTCCAAATTGTTGCGACTCGTCGCCTAGATCGCCCGTGGGACTTGGAGTCATGACGCACTCTCCTTCGGGGCGCCCAAGCTATGCGCATGATTGTTAGTGGATTGTGAAGGCGAAGGTGCGAACTCCATCACAAACCGGCCGCTCTCAGGTATTTTTTGTGCCAGCCGTGGCGTCGCATTTTGCTCGCTATTTGCCCGGCTATGTCATCGGCATCAGCGTCGGTCACTAAGGCTGGGGCCCGGAGCCCATTTGCTCTGTGAGGACTGTAAGGGACTGCTGAAACGCGGCGGCGAACAACGCGCCGCTGTCGCGTTCGTGGCTGTGCGCGATAGCAGGAAGCAGCTTTGTCCACGTCAAAAGCAGCGCTTCGCGATCCTGGTGAGTGATGAAAGAGACGCGTAGGGCGTACTCCATAGCCTTGAGGTAGCCGCGGTGCACGGCCGGATGATGGCCCCGAGGTATGCCAAGAGCGATAGTCAGCGCCCCTGCTTGGTTCAGGCTATCCCGGATCGACTGGCTTCGCCAGGCGAACCGCTCCAAGCCGTGACGCTTAGCACGGCCCAGACGGATCTGCTGGCCCATGCGAGTCTGCAGGCCCGCCACCCCAATGAGCAGCTGGGCCGAAAGGTGGCGGGAGGTCGGCTGCTGGCTGGGTTCCTGCAGAAGACGTAAGCCGTGCTCAAGGATCTGGGGCAGATCTAGGGCAGCGGAGGCAACGGCACCATTGGCTGGGGCTTCAGCTCTGAAGCTAGGGACGATAGACCGCAGTGTATCGAGGCCACCTTTCGGATTAGGAATGTTTATGAAGGGTAGAGTTGTTGTCCGCTTCTGAGCGATAGCGGACATCGCTGGACTGCCCGATTAAGGTGCTTTATCGAGGGTAATCGTTGGTCATCGACGACATAAGATGGGCCTATTCAAATGTCGGATGGAGCCAACTGCCAGCGTGCGAACTGAGGGAGGACGCAAACCACTGGAGTTCGTCACGCGGATCGTTCGCAGCCTGTGGCGTCGACATCCGGCTCCTTTTTTTAAGAATTGTCACACCAAGGGTAAGCGCGGTTGTGCTGAGTGCGAATTTATTGGTACATGGCGTGCTGCCAGAAGCCGTCCTTGTCCGATGGAACCCTGTCGACATGCGACCCAGTCTTTGACGGGTGGCAACTGATGCCACTTCGTCCACCCTAACTGGAGCATTCCATGAGTATCGAGTCGATTCTATACACGGCGCAGGCCACCGCAGTGGGCGGTCGCGAGGGGCACGCCGCATCGTCTGACAAGGCACTGGATGTGACGCTCGCCACGCCAGTCGAATTGGGTGGCGGCGGCGGAAAGGGGACCAATCCGGAACAGCTGTTCGCGGCCGGCTACTCGGCGTGCTTCCTTGGCGCGCTGCGCCATGTGGCGGGCCAAGAGGGCATCTCCCTGCCGGAAACGGCGGCGGTCACCGGCCGGGTAGGCATTGGCCCGGTCAGCACCGGTTTCGCCATCGACGTGGCGCTGACCATTTCGCTTCCGGGCATCAACCCCGACACGGCCGGTGAGCTCGTGCGCAAGGCCGATGTGGTCTGCCCCTACTCGCATGCCACCCGCAACAACATCAATGTCGCTCTGGTGCTGGCCTGAGTGACCGGCCGCAGCAGGGAGCACCTCCCCTGCTGCGGCCCACGCCGCTTAGCGGTCCAGATCCATCCACTCCATCGGCGCCACGGCGAGAAAATCCTCGATGTCATCCCGGAGGCCGCGGGCATCGGCAGCGAGCGCATCTCCCCGGTATTCGCCGATGACGTGGAGGGTACCCGCGCCACCTCGCTCGCGCCGATGCCCCAGCAGAACCATCGGAACACCTGTCAGTCGCGCAAGGCGCAGGGGCGAGGGTGAGTGGACAGGGCCAGCCGGCGAAGAGGGCAGGGCGAAGGGATCGAGCACGGTGACCACGCTGGCGCCGCGTTTCAGTTGGCGCCAGGCCATGCCTGGCTGTTCGAGCGTATCGATATCCAGGCGATGGCCGTAGCGCTGCAATGCGGCCAGCGCGCGGCGCAGCGGCGAATCCGGAGCATGCCCGCAGCGGATGACGTAGTGCGCAGGTGCACCGGGGCGATCCAGCACGGCGCCCACAGCGAGGTCCAGGTCGCCGGTGGGCAGCACGCAGACGACACGTCCCCGGCCCGCCGATGCTTGCCACAGGGCGTGCGGATCATGCCAGCCGATGCTTCGCAGATGTTGCCGGAGCACCGGGAAAGGCAACGCCAGCAGACGGTCACGGCGCGCACGGCGCAACCAGTCATGGGCCAGGAAGCAGCTGCCCATGCGCGACGCCGCACGCGATGGAATACCCAGGCGCATCAGCCGCGCGCACGCGCGAGCGTGACGCTGCCGCTGCAGCCATGGCCCCAACGCGGAGAACGCCCAGCGCGTGGCAGGGGCCAACGCCGCCTCGGGCAGCAATGACTGCATCGCCCGGGCCAGCGCCCGCCCTGCGTGACGGCCGAGGTGCCCGCTGATCAAGCGGACCGCCCACCATCGTTCGCCCCATCGTCCGTGCATCCTGGCCTCCTGTACGTGCCGGATGTACAGCGTCGGGCCGGCCAGGGCGCGCAGAAACCGGACGAGTACGAAATCCATGCGAGCGTTGCTACGGGGTGAAATGCGACAGGCGGCGCCCTGTTTTTGGACATCGTCCTACATCGGTTGTGGGCTCGGCGCCGCAAGCTGGCGGTCCTCCCAATTGCTGGTGAACCTCGGGAAACCGCCGCCATGCCCTTCACGCCGCCGCCCGACGCAGCTTCCCTGCGCCCTCCTCACGCCAGTGCGGGGGAGGCATCGCGCGGCCAGGATGAGCTGCAGGCGTTGCGCCGGTATCCACGGCGGCTGATGCTGGCCTGCGGTGCCGTGCTCAGCCTGCTGGCGATCAGTGTGCTGATCACGCTGATCGTGGTCCAGGTCAATGGTTACGAAGCGCGCCGGATCGCTGACTTCCGGCGTGCGCACAATGCACTGCAGATCCAGCTGGCACGCCAGGACGCCAGTTACCGACGCTTGGCGAACATGGCCGAGTACGCCTGGGGTCATAACGTGCAGCTTGGCCAGGCAAGCCCGGAAGCGATGTACCAGAGCTATCTGGACGGCGGCCAGCGGCTGATGGTGGTGGCCGACGAAAGCAGCCGGCCACAGATGGCGCTGGGCCTGGAAACACTGGCCTGGAGCCCGCAATCGCTGAAACGCTACCTGCAGCTGAGTGCAGCGGTCTCGCTGATCCAGCGCCTGACCCAGACCCCGGACGACGATGAGCCGGCAGGTGCATCGTACTTTTTCGACCCCAGTGGCCAGTACCTGTCGCTGGACAAGGGGTTGACCGAGCGGAGCCTGAAAGACGCGCTTGCCGCCCGGTCGCGCAGCGAGGTATTCGAGCACCTGCGCGCGCCGGCCCAGCTGCTCGCGCCGGTTTCCCTGCATGACCAGGTCCCGCGACTGGAAAGCGTGGAGCGCGACAATGCACCCGAGCGCAGCTTCGGGCGCCATCCGATCAGCGGTGAACCCTCATTGGTGTCGGTGTTCCAGGCCAGCGCCGAGGGTGCGCCGATTGCGATCTTCGTGGCCTATGAGCCGTTGTCGCGCCTGCAGGCGCTGCTACAGCGCAACAGCCAGGGTCATCTGGAGCTGCTCGATCGCGAGGGCCTGCGCGTACTGGCCAGCAACGTGCCCACGGCGAAGGCCGCTGCGCGTAGCGCGGACGCCGATTGGGTACTGCTGGGGCACGCAACCCGCGCCCGCTTCCACAATGGCCGCTTCACGCTGGCCCTGGCGGTCGTGGGTACGCCATGGACGCTGGTGGAAACCTACAGCTGGGGCGATATCCTGCGCGGGATCGCGCCGATGCTGCTGTCCGGTGGCGCGTCGCTGGTCGCCGCCCTGGCGGTCCTATGGATATTCCTGCTCTGGCTGCATCGGCGCATGTACGTGCCGGCGCTGCGCCAGGTGAAAGCGATCTACGCCCGCGATCAGCGCCTGCGGCTGCTGTTGGAGTACGTGCCGGTGGGGGTGGCCCTGCTCGATGCCCGTACCGGCGAAGTGAGGGACCTCAACGCGCCCCTGCAGCGGATGGATCTCGCCAGCGGTGGCAAGCTGATCACGCAACTGCGCGCGGCTGCGGTTGCTGCGGACCTTGCCCATGGCCCGGCGGCCGTCGAGGGCGCTCTGGCATTGGCACATGATCCTCAGCAGCAGCTGTTCCATCGCACGCACATCCACTGCGGTGGCCACGCATGGCCGGATGGCGTGCTGTTGATGGTGGAGGATGTCAGTGAGGATCAGCGGGCGCTGCAGGGCGAGCAGCAGCGCACTTCAGCGGCCGAAGCCTGCAGCCGCGCCAAGTCGCATTTCGTGGCGGCCATGAGTCACGAGATCCGGACACCGCTGCACGGCATCATCGGCCATATGGAGCTGCTTGCGCGTGCGCCGCTGCCACCGGAGGCCATGGAGCGGGTGCTGCGGCTGCGGCAGTCCGCTGATTCGTTGATGGATGTCATCTGCGACGTGCTGGACCTGTCGCGTATCGAATCGGGGCAGTGGACACTGGTGCCGGAGCGCTTCTCGCCGACCGCGTTGCTGGAGCGGGTGGCGCTGCTGTATGCGCCGATTGCACAGGCCAAGGGCCTGCAGCTGGATTGCGTGGTGGGGCCGCACGTACCCGAGGGGGCGGTTGCACCGATGGCGGCCGTCGAGCGCGTGCTGCGCAACCTGGCCAGCAACGCGTTGAAGTTCACCGCCTCCGGGCGGGTGCAGCTGGGTGTGACCTGTCGCAAGGAGGGGGAGCAGGCCTGGCTGCAGCTGGAAGCAGCCGATTCCGGTATCGGGCTCAGCCCGATCGACTGCGAGCGGCTGTTCCAGCCCTTCGTTCAGGCCGACAGCTCCATCCTGTCCAGGTTTGGCGGATCCGGGCTGGGCCTGGCGCTGTGCCAGCAGCTGTGCGAGCGCATGGGCGGGCGGATCTGGGTGGAAAGCACCGCCGGGGTGGGCAGCCGATTCGTCTTCGAGGTGCCGCTGTTGACTTCGGTTACGCAGCCGCCGGCGGTGCCGCTGGCCGGACGCAGGGTCGGGTTGCTGGCCGCCGTCGGCCCGTGGCGGGAGGAGCTGGACCGCCGCCTGCGTGGCTGGGGCGCCCAGGTGCTGGCGCCCAGCCAGGCCGCGTGCGATCTGCTGTCCGACATCCCGGATGAAGCCCGGGTGCTGGTGGTATTCGAACCTGCGCCGACACAGTGGGTCGCGATCCTTCGCTCCGGGCGTCCGTGGATACGCGTCTGCCGGGACGGGCCGCTGCGGCCCATGGCCGAGGGCGACGGTCAGATCGTGTCCTGCTACGCAAGCGAATCGTTGTGCCAGGCCCTGCTGGGTGCTCACGCCAAAACAGAGCCACAACTGCCAGTTCCTGACGTAATCGGATAAATTGCATGGGCGCCCAATTCAGGATCAATGTGATGGCAGGCTCCGAATCCGTGTCGACCAACGGCGGGACGGCCGCCGCTGCGCGTCTCGGCGATCTGCGTCGCCTGCGCAAGCGCCTGTTGTTGGGGGGGGGCGCGTTGATCACGGCACTGGTACTGCTGGCGGCCATCGTCAGCTCCATCGCGGATGTCGAAGAGTTCCATGGCCGTGAGCGGCAGTCCTTCCTCGAGGCCCGCGCCGCGCTGGACTATTTCCTGTACCAACGCGACCGCGCCTACGCGACGGTCATCAACGGCAACGACGTGCTGTGGCGTGACCAGCGTCCCGTGCTGCAGCACACCGGCGCGCCGTTGGCGCAGCGCTTCCAGGCACAGGGCAGTGAACTGGTGGTGCGTGCCGAAGGGCGTACTGCGGTTCCCTGGCTGGTGCTGGGGCTGTCCGACAACCCGCTGCCAGACGATGAGCTCAGTGCTTATCTGGGCATGATCGAGGTGTATTCGGCGTACACCGCCGATTCCATCACCTCGCAGGAAGCGCCCGGCGCGGTGATGGCCTATGCCTACGAGCCGCAGGGACGGCTGCTGGCAGTGTCCAACGTGCGCGATGAGGCGCAGTTGCTGCAGGCGTTGGGTGTTGCGACCCGGCAGCAGGCGTTTGCGCGGTTGCTGCGCGACGAGCCCGACGTGCGCCGGCTGGCGCCACGACCGGGTCCGATCCGCTCGGCGACCCGCGAGGGGCGCCTGTATTCGCACTATGCGGTCAATCCGTTCAATGGCCAACCTTCGCTGGTGGGCGTGGTCACCATGGCCGAGGGCACCACGCCGTATTTCAGGCGCGTGGTGTTTGAATCGATCAACACCATCCGGTCTCGCCTGGAAGCGCGCGAGGAGGGGCGTTACCTGGTCGCCACGGCCGACCGCAGCGTTGTGCTCAGTAGTGGCGGCCTGACCCAGCAGGAGCAGGCATTGGCGATGGGGGCGCTCGCAGCAGGGCTGGGCACCAAGCCATCGCGCGAGTACTCCAGCGGGCGCTTCATCCTGGCCTGCACCCTGCCCGGAGTGGACTGGACATTGAGCCACGTCTACGACTGGCGCGATATCTGGCAGGCGCAGGGCAACTACCTGCTGGCACGCTGGATCAGCGCGCTGCTGATCATCGCCCTGTTGTGGTGGCTGCTGCGTCGTATCGATCGCCGCGTATTCACTCCGGCGCTGGCCGATGCCTCGCGCGTCTATGAAAGCGAAGCCCTCAGTCGCGCCATCATCAGTACGGCGCCGATCGGGTTGGCGCTGCTGGCGCGCGATGATGGTCGCCCACTGCTGCAGAACGAGACCGCCCGGCAGATGGTCCTTGGCGTGGGTACGGGTGAGGGTCAGGGCGAGGCCGCAACCGGAGCTGTGGCGCCCCTGTACGCTCGCCTGGCCGAGGTGGGGCGCGGTGTCCAGGGCGATGAATCGCTTGAACTGCAATGGTCGGCCGATGAGGGCGACGCCACGCAGCTGCAGATCAGCATGGCGATGGCCCGCTACCACGACCAGGCAGTGTGGGTCTGCGCATTGCGCGATGTCACCGCCCAGCTGGAACTCGAGGAGAACCTGCGCCGCGCCCGCGAGGATTCCGAAGCAGCGCGGCAATCCGCCGAGGCTGCAACACGGGCCAAGTCGGCCTTCGTGGCCACCATGAGCCACGAGATCCGCACGCCACTCAACGGGGTGCTCGGGCATCTCGAACTTCTCGGCCGATCGCCGCTGCAGCCGAGCCAGCGCGAGCGCCTGGAGCGCATCCGCTTCTCGGCCGACGCGCTGATGCGCATCATCAGCGATGTCCTCGACTTCTCCAAGATCGAGGCGGGCCAGCTGGATATCGAGCCGGCAGCCTTCGCGTTGCGGCCGCTCATCGAAAGCGTGGCCCTGCTGTATGCGCCCGACGCAGTGCGCAAGGGGGTTCGCCTGTACTTCGCGGTGGAGGCACCGGCCGCGCAGGACTGCATCGGCGACGCGCACCGCATCCGCCAGATCCTCAACAACCTGGTCAGCAATGCCGTGAAGTTCACGGCGTCCGGGCGTATCCAGCTGCGTTCGGAACTCGTGGTCGAGGGCGGGAGTGCCGGGCTGCGGGTGCAGGTGGTGGATTCCGGCATCGGCATGGCGCCCGAACAGGCTGCGCAACTGTTCCAGCCGTTCCAGCAGGCCGATGCCAGCGTATCCCGCCGCTATGGGGGCAGTGGCCTGGGACTGGCGCTGTGCCAGCAACTGGCACAGGCGATGGGAGGCCGTGTCTCGGTGCAGAGCACCGTGGGGGTGGGTAGCAGCTTCACGCTGGAATTGCCGATACGCGTGCAGCCAGCCGTCCTTCCTCCCGCACAGCCGGTGAACGGCAAGCACGTGACGGTGCTCTCATCCACGCCGGAATGGCGCAACGAATTCGAGCGCCTGATGGCCGGGTGGGGCGCCGACGTGCGCGTGCTGGACCAGCCGCAGAGCGACGTCGTCGGCGACGTGCTGCTGATCGTGGGCGATCATCGCCCGTGGCCGCGCGAGGATGAACAGCAGCTGGCATCCGCGCACCACCGCACCGTGTTCGCACACGCGCAGGGGCCGCTGCTGCCGGAACAGCGTGGCGATTACACCGAGGTGACCTGCTACGCCAGTGACGCACTTCTGGCAGCGCTGGGGGTCGACGAACTCAAGGCGCCGGCACCGGCTCCACTGCCTGCAAGCGCCGTCGATGCACGCGGACGGGTGCTGCTGGTGGAGGACAATGCCGTGAACCGCGAGCTGATCCAGCAACAGCTGGAAGAACTCGGCTTTGCCGTCGACGCCGCCGAAGATGGCCAGGCCGCACTGGCGCTGTGGCAGGACGATACCTACCTGGCCGTACTGACCGACATCAACATGCCGGTGATGGATGGCTACGCGCTGGCACGAGCGTTGCGCGGGCGCGGCCAGTCGCTGCCGATCCTTGCCATCACCGCCACCGCGTTGGCCAGCGAGCGTGAGCGCTGCCTGGCTGCGGGCATCGATGATCTCCTGCTGAAGCCGCTGAATCTTGATCGGCTGGAGGCCGGCCTGACCAAGGTGCATGCCAGCACGCCGCAGGTGGCAGCCCCGGCGCCGCCCAGCCGCAAGCTCTCGGCGGCCATACGACGCATCTTCGTGGAGACCGGCGACAAGGATCTCCTGGCCATCGCCCAGGCACGCGCAGCGAACGATCTACAGCAGCTGCTGGACCGCGTGCATGGATTCAAGGGGGCGTTGCAGATGCTCGGCGAAGTCGCCCTGGCCGAACAATGCGGCGCGGTCGAGCACGCACTGCGTGATGGCGAGTCGGTCAGCGCCGAGCAGATGGATGCGCTGGTGCGGGCGCTGCAACAGCGGCTTGATGAGTACCGGCAGGAACTGGAGCGGGACCCGTGATCACACCTGCGGCCACGGGGGCGCCGTCAGTGCGCGGCAGGCTTGAGCCCCAGTTCGACCGCGAACTTGTGCAGCTCGGCGTCACGCTCGACGCCCAGCTTGCGCATGGCATTGATCTTCTGCGTGCTGATCGTCTGCTTCTTCCGGTCAAGCTTGATGGCGATTTCCGCAACGCTGAAGCCCTGGATGACCAGGCTGACCACTTCCTGCTCCCGCGGAGACAATTCGGTCACCCGGCGCGACTCTTTGCGCTGCAGCACCTCGGCCACGCTGGGCGAAAGGTAACGGCGCTGGGCGTAGACCGCCATGATCGCCGGCGGCACATGCTGCAGGTCGTCGCCCTTGCTCAGGATGCCGTGCACACCCAGCGCCTCGATCTGGTGCAGCAGGCCGGGCTGGTCCAGGCCGGTCATCACGACGATGCGCAGTTCAGGGTACGTCGCCAGCAGCAATCGCAACATGTCCAGCCCGTCACCGTGCTCGCCGCCCGGCATCGCGAAGTCGGTTACCAGCACGTCGCACGGTTCGAGACGCAGCAACGCGAACAGCTCAGTGGAATTGCTCACTGCGCCAATGCAATGCAGGGCAGGGGCTTCATCCAGCGCGCTGCGCAAGCCAAGGCGGATGACGGGGTGATCGTCGGCGAGCGCTACGCGGATGGCGAGATGATTCATCAAAGGGATTGCCCGGTCGTCCAATGGGTGGCTGGCAACGCAGCAGGAAATACGAACCGCTTCAAGGAGAATGCAACATGAGCATCCGCATCGTCATCGCTGATGATCATCCCGTGATACTGGCCGGCGTACGCGAGGCCTTGGGCGAGGTGCCCGACATCGAGGTGGTTGCCGGCGTCGATGATTCTACGGCATTGGTGAATGCGCTTGGCAAGTTGCCGGTGGATGTGGCGGTGACCGATTACTCCATGCCCGGTGGCCAGTATGGCGACGGAGTGGCGTTGGTCGGTTTCCTGCGCCGACGCTTCTCTTCGGTGCCGCTGGTTGTCCTGACCGGGGTGGGCGGCAAGCAGGTGCTGACCAGCATCGGCAAGGCAGGTGTTGATTGCATTGTTGCCAAGGCAGACCCGATCGCGGAACTGGTGCTCGCCATCCGTGCCGCGAAGGCCGGGCAGGGCTACCTTTCTGCCGATATCCAGCGGCAGCTGGGGGGTGATTCCCTGGAGCAGCCTGCGCTGACCCGTCGCGAAGCGGAAGTGGTGCGGTTGATCGCCGAGGGCATGACGCAGAATGAGATTGCCGCGCAGCTGCAGCGAAGCCGCCAGACCGTCAGCACGCAGAAGCACTCGGCCATGCGCAAGCTGGGGTTGAAGCGCACGGCAGAAATCTTCGAGTACGCGCTGCGCGAAGGCATGGTGTCGGCATCACAAGGCGCGCGCCTGGCGAAAGGCCCACGGGTGCCTGATGAAGGTTGAAGCCAGGCAAATCAGACGTCGTCCGATGGAAACGGTGGGCGAGGAGACTAGGGTGGAAAGGCCAAACACTCCTGCTGCCGGAGCCGCCGTGTCGCGTCTGCTCGATGTACGCATTGCCGCCATGATGACCAGCTTTGTCCGCTTGAGCCCGCACGGTCAGAAGCGCTTCATGGACCTGCTGAACGCTTACCTCTACGCCTCGCCTGCGCAGCGCAGGCAGTTGCGCAGCAGCTGGCCGGATGTAGTGATCGAACCGTGCAGCTGCCACGAAGACCGCACAGACCAGTAGATCCACGCCATGCGTGGATGCGCCCAACCCGCATCCCGCGAACTCGACGGCCGGGCAGACCGGAGCGTGTACGCCTCAGTCTCGAAGCTGGCGTAAGCGTTTGACGTAGCGTCGCAGCATAGGCGTCAGCGCGCTTCGCCCCGCGACTGTGAAAGCCTCGTGAAAATCGTACTCGTCAGAAGGACGCGGCTGCTCGCGCCGCGCATTGTTGCAGGGCCACGCCAGATCAGCTCTATCGATCTGGTGCGGCGCCCCTCAACAGAGAGACGAGACAAACATGATTTCACGCAAGCTTCTGTGCACCGCCACCCTGCTGTGTCTGGCCCCGTTCGCGGCGTCGGCTGCTGAAGCCCATTTGACCCCGAGTACGAATGGCGGCAGCGGCGCCATGCCATCGGGCTACTCCAGGCTGTACTTCAGCATCTCGGGCAGCGACTTCGCCGACCAGCTGAAGTTGCCCGAGAATCCGCGGCTTTATGACGAGGTCGTCTTGAGTTCTTCGTCCGCGAAATCCAGCCGTCTCGACGCTGCTGCCACTGCTGCCGCTGATCTGGCCTACATTCCCGTCGAGAATGGTACCCGCGCCACCTTTACCTACAACGACAGAGAGAAGCGATGGATGCTGGGGGGGCGCAGTGACAACGGCACAGCCCGGTTTGTCCTGAAGGACGGCCCGCATGCAGAGATGCAGATGACGGAGGCGAGGCACATCAACGTGCACGTAACCCGCGACGCGGTGACCTCCGTAGGACTTCCGGCCTGGGCGCCGGGTGGTGCCATTCTGGGTCTGGTCAATTACACATCGCACGACGTTTCGGTCAAGGGTGTGGATGGCAATGCTCCGCAAGCCTGCCCCGCCAGCGATATCTGCGCGTTCGTCTTTGACCAAGCGACAGGTGCCTGGCAGGCCCGCCGTGGCCGTGCTCACTTCCAGCCGACCTCCGCCCAGCTGCCGATGTTGGAGCAGCGCTGGACCGATCTGGTGCTGAACGGCCCGGCCGAAGACATCGTCACGCCGCAGCGGATGCTGTTGCCGACCGATGGTATCGAAGGCGACATCCTGCAGGCTTCGGATCGCTCCAACTCTCGCTATTACAAGCTCGGCGGCTACAGCCTGGGCAGCAAGCCGGTGACGTTCCGCTACGACGCACAGCGCCGCAGCTGGGTGAAGCAGCCGGAGCTCTGAGCGGCGCGTACCGCTGCCGCACCTCCGTCAGCGCCATGTGCGCTGGCGGACTTCCACGCGCCATAACCGGAGACGCCATGAAGAACCGATTGGTGACGCTGTCGGCACTGCTGGCCTGCTCGCTGCCGCAGCTGGCCCAGGCCGGAACCGCCTGCCACTATGCCACCGTTCGCATCATCGATGCCCACCACCAGGCTCCCAACATGGACGCCAGCGCGCGACCAGGGCATCGGCCAATTCGTTGGCGGCGATGAACGCCAGCACTTCGCCACCGGGTCGCTGGGCTTCGGCTATACGCATTGCAACATCTGGCGCACCGGGGGCGAGTACGTGGCCCGCCGCAGCGATACCTACACCAGTGGCTCCCGCGGTTTCTACACCAGCCTCAACCACCACGACGTGCGTTCGCAGCGGCTGATGCTCAATGCGTACCGCGACTTCGCCATCAACGATGCGTGGTCGGTGTACGGCATGGCTGGCGCCGGTCTTTCGCACATCACCTCGGCCGGCTGGCAGGGCAATGAGGGCCGCCAGTACGCCAAGGCCACCCGCACCGGCCTGGCGTGGTCGCTGGGAGCCGGCGTGTCGGTGGCTATGGGCAGCAACATGGCCGCGGACCTGGGCTATCGCTACGCGGACCTGGGCCGCACCGAAAGCGGCTGGAACACCTTCGGCAATGCCCGTGGCCTGCAGGACGAGAGGATGAGCCTGGACCTGGTCTCGCGTGAAGCAACGCTGGGCCTGAGCTACTCGTTCTGAACCCGTTTGCTCCATACCGGTGGGCATTGGGATTTTTAGTCGTTGTCCTATGCCTGCCGTTACGGGGCCTCCGTAGCATTTCCTCTCGAAGGGAATGCCCTTCGCTCAAGCCCAGACCTAGCGCGGCTTGAACGCAAATCCACTCCTAAACAGGAAATTCAACATCATGAACAAGCTTGCAATGGCACTGTCTGCCGCGCTGTCGTTGGGCGCTGCTGCTTCGGCCAGCGCTTCGACTGGCACCGTCAACTTCACCGGCCGGATCGTTGCCGATGCCTGCAGCGTCGCCATCGGTGGTGGCACTGGCACTGCCACGGTCGCTCTGCGGCCCATCACCAAGGAGGCTCTGGCAGCAGACGCCGAGGCTGGTCGCACCCGCTTCGACGTCAAATTGACCTCCGGCGCCGCCGGCGCTGCACCGCTGTGTGCCGGTGACACCTCCGAGCTGTTGGTGCGCAAGGCTGGCCTGACCGCAGACGGTCGCATCGCCAACACCCACGTCGCCGGCACCGGCGATCCGGCGGCGGGCGTTGTGGTCCAGCTCCTGCGTGTCAATGGCTCGAGCGTCGACGATATCAACCTGCAGAGCGACAGCATCACCGCTGCCACCACCGATGTCGGTACTCCTCCGGCAACGACTCGTGAGGCGAACTTCACCTTCGAAGCCCGCTATCTCAGCGACGGCGGCCCCACCGCCATGCAGGCTGGCACCTACACCGGACAGATGATCTTCGACGTCTCCAACTATTGATTCACCCCCTCAGGGCGGAGCGAAGCCTGCTCCGCCCTCCTTGATCGAAAGGAGAAGCCCGCCATGGCTAGTTTGCTTCGTTGTGCACTGTTCTGGGGGGCGATGGGCCTTTTCGCTTCGGCTTCCGTCCCGGCAGACGCTCGTATCGTGATTGAAGGCAATCGGGCCATCTATCCGGCAGCAAGCAAGGAAATCAGTGTACGTGCCAAGAACCATGCTGATGTTCCGGCACTTGCACAGGTCTGGGTGACTGAGTATGAGGTCGATGCGGACCCCGAGGCCTCCCGTGCACCGTTCGCTGCATTGCCGCCATTGGTTCGTATTGGCGCCGGGAAGACTCAGGTGTTTCGCATCCGGCACATCGGAGCCGAGTTGCCACAGGACCGCGAAAGTGTGTTCTGGTTGAACGTTCTGGACATGCCCGGGCACAGCAGTGAGGCCGGTTCGCCACAGTCCGAGATCCGGATCGCTGTGCGAAATCGCATCAAGCTGTTCTATAGGCCTGAGGCGCTGAAGGGCCAGGCTGCAGGTGACGCCATTGGGAAACTGCAGTGGTCGCTGGTTCCCCAGGGGCATAGTTGGGCGCTGCAGGTTCGCAACGATAGTCCCTTCCATGTCAATACTGTAAGTGCAGCGTTGCTGGTGGGAGGAAAACGCATCGAGGCGGACAAGGTGGGCATCATCAAGCCCAAGGCCGTGCAGCAGTTCGCCGTGCCCGGTCTGAAGGCCCGGCCGGCCAATGCGGAAGTCACGTTCAAGTTTGTCACCGAATACGGTTCGGCGGCCGAAGAGACGGTTTCCTTGGCTCTCGACTGAAGAGCACCTCTTTCTCTACAGCACTGTCGTGCTCCGCCTCGTGCGGAACGATGCTCTGTGCTCGCAACCGGATGATGACCATGAACCATCAGCGCCTGCTTCATACCCCATGTCGCCGCCCATTGGCTGCGGCAGTGGTGGCCGCGTTGCTGCCGATGACTGCATGGGCAGCACCCAAGGTTGAATTCAATGCAGACATGCTGTTCGGGTCGGCTGGCTCCTCGCTGGATCTCAGCCGATATGAGCAGGATGGGCTGCTGCCCGGCACCTACATTGCCGACATCATTATCAATGGCGTGCTGGTGGGACGTCAGGACGTGGTTGCAGGTGTCGGTGCGGACGATGCCGTGCACATCTGCCTGGATCCTGCGCTGTTCGAGCTGATGGGGCTGAACGAGAAGCGCCTGGATGCGGCGCGCGCTTCGGAGGAAGGTCAGGATCTGTTGCCGTTGCCGGCCGAGTCGGCCTGCGTAGCGCTGTCGAATTATGTGCCGGGCGCCAGCCTGGAGTTCGATAGCGGCGAGCAGGCGCTGAAGATCAGCATTCCGCAGCTCTATCTGCTTCGCAATCCCCGCGGTTGGGTGGACCCCAGTCAGTGGGAGGCCGGGGTCAATGCTGTCACCTTGGGTTACAGCGTCAACCACAGCCGCCAGCGCAACAGCGGCCAAGAGTACACCCACACCAGCATGACTGTGGATGCCGGCCTGAACCTGGGCGAGTGGCGCCTGCGTCACAAGGGCTATCTGCAGCATTCCGATGCCAACGGCACGTCATATCAGGCGGGTCGTACTGCATTGAAGCGAAATCTGCCTTCGCTCGCGGCGCAGCTGACGCTGGGAGAAGCATCCACGCAGGGCGATATGCTGCAGGGCGTGAACTACCGCGGCATCAACATCAGTTCCGATGCACGCATGATTCCGGATTCGCTGCGTCAGTTCGCACCCGTTGTGCGCGGCGTCGCGCAGACAAATGCGCGCGTGACCATCCGTCAGCGCGGCTATGTGATCCACGAAAGCACCGTGGCGCCGGGCCCGTTCGAGATCGAGGACCTGCAGATCTCCGGTGCCAGTGGCGACCTGGAAGTGGAGGTCACCGAGGCCGACGGCCGTGTGGAGCGGTTCGAGATACCGTTCACGGCCATGCCCCAATTGCTGCGCCCGGGACAGCAACGCTACAGCTTCACCGCCGGCGAACTTCGCAACGATGTGTGGAGCGAGAAGCCACGCTTCCTGGAGGCCACCCTGCGTAGAGGCCTGAGCAACCGCGTGACAGGTTATGCCGGTGCCACGGTGGCCGAAGGCTACACCGGCGTGGTGCTGGGGGCTGCGCTGAATACGCCTGTCGGCTCGTTCTCTGGCGATGTGACCTTCAGCGATGCGCGCCTGCCGGGCAGCGAGAGTGCCGCTGCAGAACGCCGTCGTGGCCAGTCGTACCGGGTGGCGTTCAACAAAGCGCTGTTCTCCAACAACACCAATATCACCCTGGCGGCCTATCGGTACTCCACCAGCGACTTCCTGTCGCTGACCGACGCCATGCGCCTGCGGGCACAGGCTGAAGGCGCTGGAACTGTGACGAGTCGCCAACGCAGCCGGCTTGACCTCACTGTCAACCAACGCCTGGGCGAGATGGGTGGCTCGCTGTACTTCACCGGCAGCACCACCGACTACTGGACCGAGAACCGTCGGCAGACCAGCTTTTCTCTGGGCTACAGTGATCGCTTGTGGCGCGGCAGCTACAGCATCAGTGCGCGCCGTACGTTGGAAAGCAATCTGTTCACCGGCAGCTCGGCCAAGGCCAGCAACAGTATCTACCTGGGCTTCAACATGCCGCTGGGCAAGGCACCTGTCGCACCGCGCGTGGACGTAGGCCTGAACCGTGACAGCCACGGCAGCAGCGGCCAGCGTGTGGGTGTCTCGGGTAGCTTGGGTGAACAGTGGCAAGGCAATTACAGCGCCTCGGTCAGTCGTGACAATGGCGAAACCAGCTATGGCGTGAGCGCCGATTACCAGCTGCCCACCGTGCGCGTGAATGGCTCGTACAACCGCACGTCGGCAGCCAGCCAGCTGTCGGTGGGCGCATCGGGCGGCCTGGTGCTGCACAGCGGGGGCCTGACCCTGGCCCAGCAGATGGGCGAGACCATGGGGCTTGTCCACATTCCGGGTGCGGTCGGCGCGGGTATCAGCACGATGACTGGCGTCAAGACCGATTCGCGGGGCTACGCCGTGGTGCCCTATCTGACGCCGTTCCGCCGCAATGAGCTGAATGTTGATCCGAGCGATCTCTCGATGGACGTAGAACTGGAGGCCGGTTCGGTCTCTGCCATTCCCAATGCGGGTGCCGTGGTGAAGATGGTGTTGCCTACCCAGGTTGGGCGCAACGCACTAATTGAAGCCATGATGGCGGATGGTACGCCGTTGCCGTTTGGTAGCGACGTCACCAACGAAGCCGGTGAGGTTGTCGGTGTGGTAGGGCAGGGCAGCCGCCTATGGGTGCGCGGCCTGGAAGAGCAGGGCGAACTGCAGGTGCGTTTCGGTAAGGATGAGGCGCAGGTGTGCCGGATTCGGTACGACCTGAATGGAGCCGCGTCCGGCGACCTGATGACAAGCCAATGCACTGAGCCTGGTGCGGGGCTGGCGGAGCTGCGGGATTGACCAATCCGGGCGATACGCTCGGCAGGAGAAAATAATCATGTACAAGCGATTTATCAAGGTTGCTGCCCTATGCAGCGGCATGTTCCTCGCGGCTGACGCAATGGCGGTCTGCTATGAACCCGCAGTCAACCCGGAGCAATTCCCGCTGCCGCACGCCCGGTTGGTGGTCAACGCTGCGGATGTGGGCGAAGCGCTGTCACCGTGGCTGAGTTCACCACAGAAGGCATTCGTAACGTGCGCCGCCATGGGTTCCCTCCCTCATCGCTATTCCCTTGAATGGAGTGGTACCGAGGTCAGGCTTCATGATGAAGGCGGCGAAACCTATGGGGTATTTGACACTGGCCTGCCAGGTGTTGGCATCATCTTCGCGGTAGAGGCAGTGTTTGTGTATGACCCCGGCGCCGGCGACTCTGGTACCCGCAGATATCCGGTTCGAGCCGGAAGATTTGTCAACAGAATCTCAGTCAGCCAGCATTTCAATGTTGGTCATGTGCTTCGGGCGCGTTACATCAA
Source organism: Stenotrophomonas sp. PE591 (assembly GCF_018320795.1). NCBI lineage: Bacteria > Pseudomonadati > Pseudomonadota > Gammaproteobacteria > Lysobacterales > Lysobacteraceae > Stenotrophomonas > Stenotrophomonas sp. PE591. Next base: position 5,701 of record NZ_JAAOKO010000004.1, on the reverse strand, counting down.
GCTGGACAACACGCCACGCGACGGTCGTTACACGATACCTGCACATCGGGTGGGGTACGCGAACGTCTACCAGAACGACGCAAACCAGCAGACGCAGTATCAGGAGGTGCCGGATATCACGTTCGAGGTGGTCAATATTCCACTCTGCCATGTCCGGCCGAAGACGGTTCACATGGGGGTGGGTGCCATCGCGTCCTATACCAGGCCAGGTGCTGCAAGTCCCACGGTTCCCTACACCGTGGAGCTCGATTGCGAGGTTGGTGCCGGCAGGGTCAACTATTACGTGGAGGCGCTGACCACTGCCATCCACGATCGCGCGGCGGGCATTCTGGAGGTGGAGGGCGGCGCGCAGGGCGTTGGCCTGCAGCTGCTGGACAAGGATGGCGATCCGGTGCCCATTGGCACTGAAAAGCCGTTCGGGAACAGTGCTGCCGATGGCCTGCGAAGCGAGAACTTCGGCGCACGCTATATCCGCACTGCGGTGAACGCACGGGATATGAGAACTGGCGAAGCCAATACCTCGGTCCGCTACCGCATCGATTATCCATGAGTAGAGAGAGCTACGCCTCGCTCGCAAAGTATTGAAGGAGTCATTATGCGTATGCCGGTCAATAATCGCACTGCACTGCGCGTATGGCTGGGACGATGGATTGGGTTGCTTTCGATCCTCAGTGTCGCCGGCATCGCGCAGGCGCAAGTGGTGATGGAAGGCAGCCGCGTCGTGTTTCCTGCCGATCGCGAACAGCAGGCGGTGTCGCTGAAGAACATGGGCGAGCAGCCGGTGCTGGTGCAGGCCTGGGTTTCCGATGGCCCCGCAGACCAGCCTCCTGAGCAGTCGCGGGCGCCGTTCGCGTTGGCGCCCCCAGTTGCGCGGCTCGACGCGGGAAAAAGCAAACACGTGCGTATTCGTCAGCTTCGTTCCGCAGCGCCTACCGATCATCGCGAGCATCTGTACTGGCTGAATGTTCTGGCTGTGCCGCCGCAGGTGACAGGTAAGGAAGGCAGCCATCTGCAACTGGTGGTCCGCAGCCGTTACAAGCTGTTGTACCGCCCACCAGGTTTGGGCGAGCCAACAGACCCTCCGGCACAGCTTCGCATTGAGGCATCCGCGGGCGGGCAGCAGCTGGTGCTGCGGAATACCTCGCCCTTCTACATCAACCTGGGCTATGTCTTTGCCCGATGGACAGGTGGGGCGGAGCAAGAGCTGGACAATCCGGCCGTGCCTCCCCAGGGATCCGTGTCCATCGAGCTTCCTGCGCAAAATGCAAGCCGGCCCGGCGCCGTTCGCTTTGCCTGGATTGATGACCAGGGAACCTTGCATGAGGTGGTTCGTACGCTCTGATCCGGGGTAGGGGCGGCGGATCAGCTCTGCGGGGTAGACCTGTAGTTTGATGATGACAAGCATTAGGATGGCACCATCGACTGGCCACTCCTGCCCGCCGGGCGCGCTCCGCTGGAGGTTTCCTATGCGCAAGACATTTCGCTCGTGCGTCGGCGCTGCGGCAGTCGCGCTGTGCCTGGTATCGGCGTTGGCGATGGCGGACGTAAGCGTGCAGTCGACCCGTGTGGTCTACCCGGCGGATGCTCAGGAGGTTTCGGTGCAGCTGAAAAACGGTGGCGACCAGCCCTCGCTGCTGCAGGTGTGGGTCTCCGATGGCGACCGTGATCAGCCTCCGGAAGCCTCGAGGGCGCCGTTCATCATCGACAAGCCACTGCTGCGGCTGGAACCGGGAAAGTCGCAGGCGCTGCGCATCCGCAGCGTTCCAGGTGTCGCGCCGCGGGACACGGGTGAGCATTTGTATTGGTTGAATGTGCTGGATGTGCCGCCCAAGGCCAAGCGAAGTTTGGATGAGGACGCCAACGAAGTTCAGGTTGCGCTGCGGATCCGCCTTCGGCTGCTGTACCGACCGGCGGGTGTGGGCGTGCCACAGGACCCTGACAGCCACGTGCAGATCCGGCGCACTGCACAGGGGCTGGTGGTAAGCAATGCTGCTTTGCACTACTTCAATCTCGGCAGTTTCGCGCTGGTATCTGCCGCAGGTGAAACCGAGATCGGCAGCTTCCACGTGGCGCCAGGCGAGGACAAGCTCTTGGCGTCGCCCGCAGGTATGCAGGGGCCGATTACCGGCGTGCGCTATGAGTGGATTGACGACGACGGCGCTCTGCACGAGGTCAAGCGCAGTCTTTGATCGACGGCCCCAATCCGCTGGGGAGAAGGCGCTTGCCCCCGTTCATGTTGCATACCACACTGTCCACAGGTTCCGGCGGACAATCGGCTGGCGCTTTGGCACGTAACCAAGGGATGCGTCATGCGAGGTGGACAAGGCAGACCAAGGGAAATACAGCATACGTATTGCGGGCATTGGCATGGCTTTGCCCTGTGCTTTGCACTGTGCATCCTGCCTCTGCTGCTCATCGGGCCAGCGTCTGCGGCCGTATGCGGTTTGGCCGGTGGCGCCGCGGTAGTGTTGTCTCCGCCCGACCCGGTGCGATTTACCAGCTACAACGTACCTATCGGGGGGGGCTTGACCCCATGGATTCCCCTGAACGGTGGCGGGACCACCCAGGAGTTCCGTTGTGACCCTGGCGCTACGGTTTCTTACCGTATTGCCGGGCATGGAGGCAGGTCTGGCACCTATGTCGAGGATGGTAAGACGTATACCTCCTATCCGATAGGCAATTCTGTAGGGTCGGATGGTATCTGGTACGTCTTTGGCATGAGGTTCGCAAACACGTCTGGTGCCCCCGAGCCCGTGGTCTATGCCAGTGATCGCGAACTCTATCGTGGCGCTGGCGACCCGGGGGGCGGCACGCTGGGGGCGCGCTATTTCGTAAAGTTCATCCGTATGGGGGACGTGCCCTTCGGCAGGATTACGATGTATCAGGATATGGTCATACAGACTCGACTATACGAGGATGGTGTGGTTGGCGGACCGCTGGCCATTGATGTGTCAATAGGTAGGGCAACGCTGGACAATGGCGTCCGGCGATACTGCTCCGTCCGCGCGAAGAACGTCCGGATGCCGACGATTGCGCTGGCCGCCTTTAGGGGCGAGGGCAGTACCGCTGGTCAGCGTACTTTCGAGGTAGAGTTAGAGTGCGAGGCCGGCGTCGGTCAGGTGAACTACCAGATGGTGCCGACCACCCCCGTGCTGGATGGCGAGCAGGGTGTGGTCGAGGCCAGTGGCGGTGTGGGCGGGGTGGGCTACCAGTTCCTGAAGGAAGACGGCGTGACGCCGCAGCGCTTCTATCAGCTGGAGGAGTTTGGGCAGGGGGAGTCTACTGCCAAGGTGTTGAAGCGGACGTTCGTGGCGCGCTACCGGCAGACCGGGCCGGTCATCACCGCCGGCGATGCCAATACCGCGCTGACTGTTTCACTGGATTTCCCTTGAGCGCTGCGGGTGCTATGTCGGCTTTGGCATGGACGGGTGTCTGTCCCGGCTTGCCGTTGATGGGATGGCTGACTGACAGCGCGCCAACCCCTCTGCGCTGCGAGGCACGCCCCAGCGCTTGAAAACAGGGCCTGCCCGCTGCTTTAGGCGGTATGCGACAATAGTGCCGTTGCATGAATGTCTCCGTCTGCACATGGCGTGCTTGGCGTTTGCCGGGTGGCTATGTGCATGATGGATTGCCGCCGAAAATGGGCGGCCGGGTGTGGAAACCCGTTTGGTCGAGTGATGTAAGCGCTTGCCAGCCGGCGTCGCCTTGAGCGGCGCCGGCTGGCAATCCGTTCGCGTTCCATGGCGGGCGGTGCGTGGGGTGTGCGCAAGCACATCCGCCGGTCACGATTACTCGACCACCGGTTTCCACACACGTACCGTCCGCCGCCTTTGTTAAGGGCGGTCGTCCCGCATGCCTTGCACGGAGACCTGCCATGAACGCTTCGGATGTTCCCCCTTTGCGCGCCCAATACGCCCCGGCCAATGCCGACGAGGGCGAGGAAGCGAGCGCAAAGCCCGACCCCAACAACCTGATCGCGTTGCTGCACCAGATAGGCTGCGGCGCGGCCGCCGACGGCCAACCCTGGCCGGAGCGCGGCCAGCCGCCGGGCCGCCGCCTCGCGCTGGCCGACAGCGATGGCGCATTGGTCGGCCTGCGCATCGTGAACGAGATCCTGCTGGCCGCCGAGCGCGCCCGCCAGAACGGCGGCCCCGAGCACTACGTGGGCGACCGCGTGATGGAAGGGCTGAAGCTGGCGGCGCTGGCGCTGACCAATCACGCCATCTACCGGATGCATCCCGAGTAGCAACTGTCTTGTCAGGGGCAGCCGAGGGCCACCTCGGCGTCTCGCTTACGGGCGTTGAGGATCACCAGCATTTTGCGCATGACCGCCACGAGCGCCACCTTGCTCGCTTTGCCCTTGGCCTTCAGGCCAGCGTAAAACGCGCGCAGCCTTGGCTCGTACCGGATGGCCGTCAGGGCCGCCATGTAAAGGGCTTCGCGTACCACCGCGCGCCCACCACTGATCCGCCGTTGGCCCTGCCAGGTGCCACTTTCGCGGTTCATCGGGGCCAATCCCACCAGCGATGCTATGGCCTTGCAGTAGCAACTGTCTTGTCAGGGGCAGCCGAGGGCCACCTCGGCGTCTCGCTTACGGGCGTTGAGGATCACCAGCATTTTGCGCATGACCGCCACGAGCGCCACCTTGCTCGCTTTGCCCTTGGCCTTCAGGCCAGCGTAAAACGCGCGCAGCCTTGGCTCGTACCGGATGGCCGTCAGGGCCGCCATGTAAAGGGCTTCGCGTACCACCGCGCGCCCACCACTGATCCGCCGTTGGCCCTGCCAGGTGCCACTTTCGCGGTTCATCGGGGCCAATCCCACCAGCGATGCTATGGCCTTGCTTCCCAAGCTGCCCAGTTCGGGCAACTCGCAGGCCAGTGTGCTGATCAGGATGGGGCCGACGCCTTTGAGCGCGCCGATATTCTTCCAGCCAGGCTGCCCCTCAAGCTGCTCGGCAATAGCTTTATCCAACTGCTTCAGGTCGTCAGATAGCTGAGCTATATGGCGTTGCTTCATCGCAATCAGATCCGGATCGACCAATCGCCGCAAGCGCTGCATCTCACTGACCCGCATCTGCACCAGTTGCCTGCGGCATTGCGCAAATTCAGCCAGACGCTGCTGCCAAGGAGCAGGCGGTACGTAGCGGGTCAGCGGCAACAAATGGGCCATCTGTGCCAGCACTGTCGCATCGAGCCGATCGGTCTTGGCGGCACGGCCCGTGCCTTGGGCAAATCGCCGTGCACGCGCCGGATTGATTCGTACCATCGGCAGGCCAGCGGCGTGCAATACATCCAGAGCAGCACGCTCGTAACCCCCGCTTGCCTCAAGAACGACCTGCTTGATCGGCCACGTCTTCAGCCACCGAATCAAGCGCACAAAGCCGCGCTTGTCGTTGCTGAATTGGCGAAACTGCTCTCCATGGACGGCCACATCCAGCGTGGCTTTGCTCACATCGATCCCGATCCCAAACATGGCAGAACTCCGCTAGGCTGACAGGGTCGAGAGCTCTCCCCGCTTGCCCAGTCTTATCAGTTCGAGCGCCAACTCAACCAACTGTTCGGGCGGTTCAGGGAGAATCCGGCGTGGGGACCCAAGCTACTTCTCGGTCGCAAGACCTGGATCCACACGGTCGCCCACGCCGGGCTCTCGGCACCCAAGGTGCCAGATTGGCAAGAGATAAGATCCACGCCATGCGTGGATG
>NZ_JAAOKO010000003.1:0-470000 GCF_018320795.1 Stenotrophomonas sp. PE591 | reverse complement strand
GAAGTCTGCTGGAGGTATCGGAAGTGCGAATGCTGACATGAGTAACGATAATGCGGGTGAAAAACCCGCACGCCGAAAGCCCAAGGTTTCCTTGCGCAACGTTAATCGGCGCAGGGTGAGTCGGCCCCTAAGGCGAGGACGAAAGTCGTAGTCGATGGGAAGCAGGTTAATATTCCTGCACCTCGCGTAAGTGCGATGGAGGGACGGAGAAGGTTAGGTGTACCAGGCGTTGGTTGTCCTGGGGAAAGGCGGTAGGTTTGGATCTTTGGCAAATCCGGGATCCTCTAAGACCGAGCACCGAGACGAGCCTTTAAGGCGAAGTCACTGATACCACGCTTCCAGGAAAAGCTCCTAAGCTTCAGCTTACGCAGACCGTACCGTAAACCGACACAGGTGGGTAGGATGAGAATTCTCAGGCGCTTGAGAGAACTCGGGTGAAGGAACTAGGCAACATGGCACCGTAACTTCGGGAGAAGGTGCACCCTTTTTGGTGGCTCGTGCGAGCTATAGCTGAAGAGGGTCGCAGTAACCAGGCCGCTGCGACTGTTTATCAAAAACACAGCACTCTGCAAACACGAAAGTGGACGTATAGGGTGTGACGCCTGCCCGGTGCTGGAAGGTTAATTGATGGGGTCAGCCGCAAGGCGAAGCTCTTGATCGAAGCCCCAGTAAACGGCGGCCGTAACTATAACGGTCCTAAGGTAGCGAAATTCCTTGTCGGGTAAGTTCCGACCTGCACGAATGGCGTAACGACAGCGGCGCTGTCTCCACCCGAGACTCAGTGAAATTGAAATCGCTGTGAAGATGCAGCGTTCCCGTGGCAAGACGGAAAGACCCCGTGAACCTTTACTATAGCTTTACACTGAACGTTGAGTTCGTCTGTGTAGGATAGGTGGGAGGCTATGAAACNNTGGCGCTAGCTGNNGCGGAGCCATCCTTGAAATACCACCCTGTCGTGCTTGACGTTCTAACCTGGGCCCATTATCTGGGTCGGGGACCGTGTATGGTGGGTAGTTTGACTGGGGCGGTCTCCTCCTAAAGAGTAACGGAGGAGCTCGAAGGTACGCTCAGCGCGGTCGGACATCGCGCACTGTGTGCAAAGGCATAAGCGTGCTTGACTGCAAGATCGACGGATCAAGCAGGTAGGAAACTAGGACTTAGTGATCCGGTGGTTCTGTATGGAAGGGCCATCGCTCAACGGATAAAAGGTACTCCGGGGATAACAGGCTGATACCGCCCAAGAGTTCATATCGACGGCGGTGTTTGGCACCTCGATGTCGGCTCATCACATCCTGGGGCTGTAGTCGGTCCCAAGGGTATGGCTGTTCGCCATTTAAAGTGGTACGCGAGCTGGGTTCAGAACGTCGTGAGACAGTTCGGTCCCTATCTGCCATGGGCGTTGGAGATTTGAGAGGGGCTGCTCCTAGTACGAGAGGACCGGAGTGGACGAACCTCTGGTGTTCCGGTTGTCACGCCAGTGGCATTGCCGGGTAGCTATGTTCGGAAGCGATAACCGCTGAAAGCATCTAAGCGGGAAGCGCGCCTCAAGATGAGATCTCCCGGGGCACAAGCCCCCTGAAGGAACCATGTAGACTACGTGGTTGATAGGTCAGGTGTGTAAGTACAGCAATGTATTGAGCTAACTGATACTAATGATCCGTGCGGCTTGACCATATAACCTCAAGTTGCCTTGGCTTTACGACAACGTCGTAAGAGCATCCAAGTGCACGCTACGTCACAAGAACTACGAGAGGCAGGCGCCTTATCCAGCTGTATCGGATGGCGACGCTCCAACCGCCTCCCTGGTGAAATTAGCGCTGTGGAACCACCCGATCCCATCCCGAACTCGGAAGTGAAACGCAGCTGCGCCGATGGTAGTGTGGCTCAAGCCATGCGAGAGTAGGTCATCGCCAGGGTTTACACCCNTAACTGATACTAATGATCCGTGCGGCTTGACCATATAACCTCAAGTTGCCTTGGCTTTACGACAACGTCGTAAGAGCATCCAAGTGCACGCTACGTCACAAGAACTACGAGAGGCAGGCGCCTTATCCAGCTGTATCGGATGGCGACGCTCCAACCGCCTCCCTGGTGAAATTAGCGCTGTGGAACCACCCGATCCCATCCCGAACTCGGAAGTGAAACGCAGCTGCGCCGATGGTAGTGTGGCTCAAGCCATGCGAGAGTAGGTCATCGCCAGGGTTTACACCCAAAACCCCGCTGCTTGCGCAGCGGGGTTTTTCTTATTAAGTGAAGGCATTGCTTTTCTGGACGCCTTCCGCCCCAAGGGCAAGATCGCGAAGCTGGCGCTGCAAGCGCTGCTGCAACCGTCTCCCTGGTGAAATTAGCGCTGTGGAACCACCCGATCCCATCCCGAACTCGGAAGTGAAACGCAGCTGCGCCGATGGTAGTGTGGCTCAAGCCATGCGAGAGTAGGTCATCGCCAGGGTTTACACCCAAAACCCCGCTGCTCACGCAGCGGGGTTTTTCTTTGTGCGCAGTAAATGCGGGTCGTGCCGGCCGCTGGCCGGCAACCCGATGGCATTACATGGCCCGGTAGATCCACGCCATGCGTGGGGGTCCTCTGCGAAGAAGCATGGCGCCAACCAAGGTTGGCCGCTACCAATCGATTGCCGGCCAGCGGCCGGCACTACCGGCAGATCCACACCAACCGTGGATGAGCCGCCGACGGTACGCAAAAGAAAAGCGGCGCCCCGTGGGGCGCCGCTCTGCTCTCAACGATGTTCAGTCGATCAGCCCGGCTTTACTTTGCCGAAGCCTTGTCCTTCATCATCGCGTCGCGGGCCGCCTTGAACGGGTTGCCTGCGTACCAGTTCGGCCAGCGATCACCACCGGCCAGTTCCTTGCCGACGCCGTACATCAACTGCAGGTCCTCGACAGTCCCGTCCAGCTTCCAGGTGGACGCGTCGAACTCGTCCTTTGGACCGTGGTAGCGGTTGGCGCCGTAGTCCGCTGCGGCCTTGCGGCCTGCGTCCACGCCACCCTCGCGCAGATCCTCGCCACCATCGGCGTACAGGGCCGGCACGCCGGCCTTGGCGAAGTTGAAGTGATCCGAGCGGAAGTAGAAGCCGCTCTGCACCGAGGTCTCACCACGCAGCGTGCGGTCCTGGGCTGCAGCCAGCGGCTTGAGGATGTCCTCCAGTTCCGAGCTGCCGAAGCCGGTGACGGTCACGTCCTTGGCACGGCCGGCCACCGACATCGCGTCGATGTTGATCACACCGGCGATCTTGTCCAGCGGGAAGGTCGGGTGGGAGACGTAGTACTTCGAACCCAGCAGGCCGGACTCTTCCAGGGTCACCGCCAGGAACACCACCGAGCGCTCCGGTTTCGGATCCTGGTGGGCCATGGCTTCGGCCACCTCAAGGATGCCGGCCACGCCGGTCGCGTTGTCGACCGCACCGTTGTAGATGTTGTCGCCGGTTTCACCCTCGTGCTTGCCCAGGTGGTCCCAGTGCGCCATGTACAGCACGGCCTCGTCGGCACGCTTGCTGCCCGGCAGCACGCCCACCACGTTGCGCGACTGCTTCTGCGCGATCTGGCTCTTCAGGTCGACCGTGGCGGTGGCCTTCAGCGGCACCGGCTTGAAGCCGCGCTTGCTGGCGTCCTTGTAGGCCTGTGCCAGGTCCAGACCGGCACCGGCAAACAGCGCCTTGGCGGCGTCGGCGCTCAGCCAACCCTGCACCGGAATGCGGGCTTCCGGGTCATCCTTGGCCGGCAGGTCGTACTGCGGGCCGGCCCAGGAGTTCTTCACTACGTCCCAGCCATAGGAGGCACCGGCGGTGTCGTGCACGATCAGCGCCGCGGCGGCGCCCTTGCGCGCGGCCTCTTCGAACTTGTAGGTCCAGCGGCCGTAGTAGGTCATGCGCTTGCCGTCGAACAGCTTCGCGTCGTCAACATGGAAGCCCGGATCGTTGACGAACATCACGACCGTCTTGCCCTTCCAGTCCTGGCCGGCGTAGTCGTTCCACTTCTGCTCCGGCGCATCAACGCCGTAGCCGACGAACACCAGGTCGCTGGCATCGACTTTCACCTCTGCCTGGCCGGTACGGGTGCCGACCACCATGTCGGTACCGAACTTCAGCTCGGTGGTCTTGCCACCCTGGGTGATCTTCAGCACGGTCGATGCGTCGGCCGTGGTCTCGGTCATCGGTACATCCTGGAACCAGCTGTCGCCGTTGCCGGGCTGCAGGCCGATGCGCTGCATCTGGTCGCGGATGTAGTTGACCGTCAGTTCCTCGCCCTTGCTGCCCGGCGCGCGGCCTTCGAATTCATCCGAAGCCAGTGTCTTGACCATCTCGGCGAAGTCGCCGGCGTTGATCTCGGGGGAGAACTGATGAGACGCCGGCTTCGCGGCAGCGGTGTCGGTGGCCGACGCCGGTGCGGTGGGCGGCGTGTCTTCGCCTTTGCAGGCACTGAGCGCGGCCGCGGCGGCCAGGCACAGGAGGAGTTTGCGGGGCATCGTCGATTCCTGGAAAACAAAGGGCGGCCGCGCGTCGTGCACGGCCGGTATCAGCGAGTATCACCGAACCAAGCGGTCCGGTGCGCTCAGTCCGCCGGGGCGGTTTCGGTGTCGAACGGGATCGGTTCGGCGCCGGTGACCGGGCCGATGCGCGCAGTGCGATGCACGTAAAGCACCACCTCGCGTTCGAACTGCAGGGGGCCGTTGACCACGGCATTCGGGCCGACGATCACGCGCGGCTTGCGGCTGGCGGTGAGCGAGACGCTGAAGTTCGGCTTGCGCACGTGCACACCGCCGTTGACCTGGGAACCGATGCCGACGGTGATATCGCCGTTGACGGTCTCCACGTCCTTGCCGACGCGGCTTTCGACCAGGCCGATGCCACCGTTCACGGTTTCGACGCCGCCTTCGATCTGGCTGCCGCGATCGGTGAAGATGCTGCCGTTGACGGTGCTGACGCTGCCGTGTGCAATCACCTCGCGGCCCAGGCGTACGCCGCCGTTGACCGTTTCAATCTTGCCGGTACGTGCACGGTCGGCCACCTTGACCCCGCCGTTGACGGTGTCGATGCTGCCGGTCTCGACGCCTTCACCAACCCGGATACCGCCGTTGACGGTATCCAGCTTGCCGTAGCGCTGGCCAGGCTCGGCGCTGATGCTGCCGTTGACCTTGCTGATGTTGTCCTGGGCACCGGCGGGGCCGGCAACGAGCAGGACGCCCAACAACAGCGGAATGGAAAGAGTTTTCATGGGACCTCGATGGATGTGCGGCTGGCAGGCCGCGTGCGGAGATGTCACCATTCCCCGGTACCCCCTGCAACTGCCTGAAGTCACTGGAAAGCCCTTGCGCGACAACGCCTTCCCATCACGCCGACATCACATCGCCGCCATCCGCGGCGGGCGCTGCCTGCTGTTGGGGCTGGCCATCGCCTTGGCGCTGCCGTTGCCGGGCGCCGCTCAGACCACCCGCGAGACCGAGCGCAAGCTGCAGAAGCTGCGTAGCGAGTTGAAGGGCGTGGCGCAGGAGCGCAGGCAGATCGAGGGCCAGCGGGGCCAGGCCTCGCAGCAGCTGCGTGAGGCGGACGAGAAGGTGGCCCGCACCGGCCGTGCGCTTGCGCAGACTGAAACCGCGCTGCGCGAGCAGGGAAGGGCCCTGGCCGAGGCCGAACAACGCCGCAGCACGCTGCAGGCCAACCTCGCCCAGCAGCATCGCGAGCTGGCCGGCCTGCTGCGTGCGGCCTACCAGCTGGGCAACCATGCACCTCTGAAGCTGCTGCTGTCGCAGGACACGGTGGCCGATGCCAATCGTGCCCTGGCCTACCACCGCTACCTGCAACGCGAGCGGGCACAGCGCATCACCACGCTGACAGCCGACCTGAAAGAGCTGGAAGTGCTGCAGGCGCAGATCGCCGAGCGCAAGCAGAAGCTGCAGGGTGCGCAGCAGGACCAGAAGCAGCAGGCTGCGGCGCTGGAAGCCGACCGTCGCGATCGCGCCAGGACTGTCGCCTCGCTGGATGAGCGCTTCAAGGACCAGCGCGAGAAGGAACAGGCGCTGGGCCAGGACGCCAAGGCACTGGAAACGCTGCTGGCCAACCTGCGTGCCGCTGCGGCACGGGCCGAAGCCGAGCGCCGCGCCGCGGCGCGGCGAGCGGCCGCTGAAAAGGTCGCCGCCGAGCGTGCCGCGCGCCAGGCCGCCGCGCAGGGCCGCCCGCCACCGCCGCCCACCAAGGTCCCGCCTGCCGTGGCCTCTGCGCCGGCGCCGAAGGTGGGTGGCCTGGGCTGGCCGTTGTCGGGCAACCTGTTGGCCCGCTACGGCGGAAAGCTGCCCGACGGCCGCACCAGCAGTGGTGTGTTGATCGGCGCGCCCGCCGGCAGCACCGTCACTGCCGTGGCCGACGGCACCGTGGTGTTCTCCGATTGGATGACCGGCTACGGCATGATCCTGATCGTCGATCACGGCAACGGCTATATGAGCCTGTACGCGCACAACGACACCCTGCTGAAGGATGCGGGTGCCCGTGTCAGCCGCGGCGATGCGGTGGCGAAGGTCGGCAATTCCGGTGGCCAGGGCGTGACCGCGCTGTACTTCGAACTGCGCCGGGGCGGGCAGCCGGTCAACCCGGACAGCTGGCTGCAGCGGCGCTGAATCCGGCGCTGTCGCGTGGCGGACGGATTCAACTGGAATTTAGCTGTGCTTCGCGCATAATCGACGCATGTGCCTTGGGCACGATGCCAACGTCGACAGGAGTGATCCATGCGCGCAGCCCGTACCGCCACCCTCTTGCTGGCCCTGTTGCCGGCGCTGTCCTGGGCGCAGCAGACCGCGCCCGCCCCGAGCAAGGAAACCAGCGGGCAGGCAGCGAACAGCGAGGAGGCGGTGACCTCGAAGGTGCCGCTGGAGGACATCCGCCGCTTCGTGGCGGTGTACAACGCGGTGCGCGCGGCCTATGTCGACCCGGTCGATGACAAGAAGCTGATGCAGTCGGCGGTGCGCGGCCTGCTGCTCGACCTCGACCCGCACAGCACGTACTTCAACAAGGAAGACGCGCAGGCCTTCGACGAGCAGGCCAACGGCGCCTACGAGGGCATCGGCGTGGAGTTGCAGCAGCAGCCCGACAACGCCAGCATGAAGGTCATCTCGCCGATCGACGACACGCCGGCGGCCAAGGCCGGCATCCTCGCCGGTGACCTGATCATCGCCATCGACGGCAAGCCGATCAGCGCCATTGATGCGAGCGAACCGTTGCGTGGCCCGGCCGGCAGCAAGGTGGTGCTGACCATCGTGCGCGCGGGCAAGCCGAAGCCGTTCGACGTCAGCCTCACCCGGCAGACCATCCGCGTGACCAGCGTGCGCAGCCGCCTGCTGGAGCCGGGCTACGGCTACATCCGCCTGAGCACCTTCCAGGCCGACACCGGGTCGGACTTCCAGAAGCACCTGCAGCAGTTGCAGAAGCAGTCCGGCGGCCAGCTCAAGGGCCTGGTGCTGGATCTGCGCAGCAACCCGGGTGGGCTGCTGACTGCCGCGGTGCAGGTGGCCGACGACCTGCTCGACAAGGGCAACATCGTCAGCACCCGCGGCCGCATCAGCATCAGCGATGCCCGGTTCGATGCGACGCCGGGCGACCTGCTGAAGGGCGCACCGGTGGTGGTGCTGGTCGATGCCGGTTCGGCCAGCGCCTCGGAAGTGCTGGCTGGGGCGCTGCGCGACAACAAGCGCGCGCGCGTGGTCGGCAGCCGCACCTTCGGCAAAGGCTCGGTGCAGACCGTGTTGCCGCTGGACAACGGTGACTCGGTGAAGCTGACCACCGCGCGTTATTACACGCCCAGCGGCAAGTCGATCCAGGCCACTGGCATCGTGCCGGAGGTCGAACTGAAGCCTGCGGCGCGCCCGGAAGACGAGGCACTGCCGGCCAGCCTGAGCGATTACAGCGAAGCGACCCTGCCGGGCCATCTGCGTGGCGACGACGAAGGCACCGAGGGCTACCACGCCGGTGCGGTGCTGCCGGGCGATGGCCCGATCAACGACGCGCTGGCCGAGCTGAAGAACCCGGGTTCGGTGGCTGCACGCTTGAAGGCCGAAGCGGCGAAGGCGGATGCGGCCAAGGCCGCGAAGGCCGCTGCGGCGAAGCCGGAAGCGAAGGTCGAACCTAAGCCGGAAGCACAGCCGGAAGCAAAGCCCGCACCGGCCCCAGCGAAGCCGTGAGGTAGCGCCGGGCCATACCCGGCGTCGGCTCAAGGGCGGAAGAAGAAACCAAATGCCGGCCAGCGGCCGGCACTACCTGGGCCTCAGAAGCCGTGGCGCTTGCGCAGGCGGCGGGCGATCGCCGCGCGCACGTAGACCCCGTACACCAGGCCGAACACGAAGCCGCCGATGTGGGCCCACCAGGCCACCATGCCGAAGCTCGGGCCGATATGGGCGAACACCACCTGCAGCGCTGCCCACACGCCGATCAGCAGGTAGGCCGGGGCACGCACGAATTCCAGGAACAGGCCAAGCGGGATCACCACGCCCAGCCGCGCCCCCGGGAACAGGGCCAGGTAGGCACCGATCAGTGCCGAGACCGCGCCACTGGCACCGATGATGATCTGGTCCGGGCTGCCCATGGTGTAGATGGCCACCAGATTCGATACCGCGCCGCCGACCAGGAACAGCAGCAGCAGGCGCCAGGGCCCCAGCACCCGCTCGGCGGGCAGGCCGAAGATCAGCAGGAACACCAGGTTGCCCAGCAGATGCGACCAGTCCGCGTGCAGGAACAGGGCGGTGAACAGGCGCAGCACGCTGCCGTCCTGCAGCGTCGCCCACCAGTCGAGCGGGTGGGTCAGGCCCGTGGACAGGGCGCCCCAGTCCAGCCAGAGGCTGCCGCGGGCATCGTCCGGACGCGAGATCGACCATAGGAACGCCAGCCACAGTGCCGCAAACAGCACGGGCGTGGCCCAGCGCAGGGCCGCCTTCTTGCGGGACGGGAGGGAGACGAACATGGCACTAGCCTAGCGTGCGGGCGCTTGCGACGGGGATTGTCCTGTTCAGCTTTTGAGACGAAAAAACCGCCTGCGTCGTTATTGTTTCATTAACGGCTCTGGGTAATACTCGCATACGGCGTCGTATGTCGGGAGGGGAATCCGGCGCGCTTCGACGGGCCTCTGGGCCTGCCGGGCGCAGGCGCACTCAGAGCACCATCACCGCTTACCGGAGAGAGAGAACTACGATGCAAACCGCTTCCACCATTGCCCGACTGACCCTGCTGGCCGTCGGCGTTGCCGGTGCGCTGGCCGCCGCCGATGCCAATGCTGCCGCCTTCCAGCTGAAGGAAAACAGCGCCAAGGGCCTGGGCCGCGCGTTCGCCGGCTCCGGCAGCGCCGAAGGCGACGCCTCCATCATCGCCGTCAACCCGGCCGGCATGCACCAGCTTGATGGCACCCTGATTCAGGGTGACCTGAGCGCCATCAGCTTCAAGGCCGAGTTCAAAGGCCAAGGCCGTAAGCCGACCGGCGCCGCGCAGACCGGCGGTGACGGCGGCGACGCTGGAATGATCGCCCCGGTTCCGGCCGCATACTTCCATATGCCAGTCGGCGAGAAGGCGCACTTCGGTGTGTCGCTGACTGCTCCGTTTGGTTTCAAGACCCAGTACGACAATGGTTGGGTGGGTCGCTACAGCGGCCTGAAGACCGATTTGAAGGCGATCGACCTCGGCTTCGCCGCATCCTATGACGTCAACCCGTACGTTTCCTTCGGTGCGTCGGTGTTCGTCGAGCACCTGACTATCGAGCTGAGCAACAACATCGATTTCGGTACTGCGCTGGCCCAGGCCCGCGTGCCGGGTTACGCCCCGGGCAGCGCCGACGGCAAGCTGACCGTTGAAGGCGACAACAATGCAGTGGGCTGGACGGTCGGTGGTCTGTTCTCGATCGATGAGAATACCCACATCGGCCTGAGCTACCGCTCCAAGGTTACGCACAAGATCACCGGTGGCGATGCCACCTTCCTGATGCCGAACGACAATGGCCGCACCGCGACCATCCTGGGACAGACTCAGCCGGGCCAGTTCGTCAGCACCAGCGGGAAGGCAACCGTAAAGCTGCCGGCGTCGGCAACCCTCAGTGTGACCCACAAGGTCAACGACCGCTGGACTGTGATGGGTGACGTCACCCGCACCGCTTGGTCGACCGCATTCGACGCTGTCACCATCGACTACGCTTCGGCCCAGAAGGACTCTGTGCTGGACTTCGGCTATCGCGATACCACCTTCGTGTCGCTGGGTGCGGACTACAAGCTGAGCGATACCGTCACCCTGCGCGGTGGTGTCGCGCTGGACCAGACCCCGACTACCGACGCTCATCGCGATGTGCGCGTGCCAGATACCAGCCGCAAGTGGCTGTCGCTGGGCGTGGGCTGGACCCCGTCGGCTAACACCGAATACAACTTCGGCTACACCCACCTGTTCACCAGCGACCCGAACGTGAACATCAAGCCGACTACCAACAACCAGGGCAACTCGCTGGCTGGCAAGTACAAGGTTCGTGGCGACGTGCTGGCAGCTTCGTTCCAGTACAAGTTCTGATCCAGGCGATTGCCTGAAGCAAGACACGGAAGGCCCCGCGTAAGCGGGGCCTTCTTTTTGCAGTGCGGCCCAGGGCATCCACGTCGGGCGTGGCTACGCCCGGTTGTGTACGCAGGGGGCGAATCCATGACAATAGCGTCATGAACCTGTCCGACCCGAACTTCCAGCTGGAGCTGGCTGCCAACATCGCCGTCGCCGGCTCGATCCTGCTGGCCGGCCGCAACAACGTGCACACCTGGTGGCTGGGCATCGTCGGCTGCGCATTGTTTGCTGCGGTGTTCGAACGATCGCACCTGTATGCGGACATGGTGCTGCAGTTCTTCTTCATCGCCATCAGCGTGCTGGGCTGGTGGCAGTGGCTGCGTGGTGACCATGGCGCGCCGTTGCCGATCACTTCATTGCGGCCGCACGCCTGGGCCTGGCTGGCGCCGCTGGCAGTGGTGGCCACCTTCGGCTACGGCTGGGTGCTGACCCGCCTGACCAATGCCTACGCGCCGTACATCGATTCGGCGGTGCTGGTATTGAGCGTGATCGCGCAGATCCTGATGATGCGCCGCAAGCTGGAATCGTGGTGGGTGTGGCTGCTGGTGAACACCGTGGCGGTGCCGCTGTACTACAGCCGTGGCCTGCACCTGACCTCGATCCTCTACATCGGTTTCTGGATAAACGCGCTGGTCGCCCTGCGCCATTGGCGTCATCTGATGCGGACCGAGGCCAAGGCAGCCGATGCCGCCGCCTGAGCGCGTTGCGCGGGGGGTGGTGGTGGGCAAGTTCTGCCCGCTGCACCTCGGCCACGAACGCCTGATCGAGTTCGCCGCCACGCGCTGCCGGCAGCTGCTGGTGATTGGCTGGTCGCAGCCGGGTTTCCCAGGCTACAGCGCCGAGCGTCGCGAGCGCTGGCTGCGAGCGCGCTTCCCGCAGGCGACGGTGGCGGTGCTTGATGACGCGCGCCTGGCGGCATTGTGCACGCAGCATGGTTTGCCCGTGCGCACGCTGCCGCAGGACAGCGACAACGAGCACGTGCAGCGCGAGTTCACCGCCTGGCTGTGCCTGAGCCTGTTCGGCGGGCCGGTGCAGGCGGTCTACACCGGCGAGGACTACGGCGACGGCTTCGCGCAGGCGCTGGCCACGCACTTCGGCGCGCCGGTACGCCATGAGCGGCTCGAACGCGCACTGGACGTCGGGCAGGCGTGTGGCACCCAGCTGCGCGCCGATCCGCATGCGCACCGTCATGGCCTCGCACCGCAGGTCTATGCCGGCTATGTGCAGCGCGTGGCGTTCATTGGTGGCGAGTCCAGCGGAAAGACCACGCTGGCGCGCGTGATGGCCGAGCGACTGCAGACCGCCTGGGTGCCGGAGTATGGCCGCACGCTATGGGAGCAGCAGGGCGGAGAGCTGACGCCAGATGATCTGCTTCGCATCGCAATGGCACAGCCGCAGCACGAAGACGAGACCGCACGGCATGCGCATCGCTGGCTGTTCTGCGATACCACGCCGCTGGTGACGCTGGGCTACAGCGGCTGGATGTCTGGTACGGCGCCGGAGGCACTGCGGCAGGCTGCATTGCGACCGTATGACCTGCTGTTCCTGTGTGCGCCGGATATCCCGTTCGACCAGGACGGCACGCGGGTGGGCGAAGCCTTCCGGGCGCAGCAGCATGCGTGGTACGTGCGCGAGCTGGAGGCGCGGGGAGTCGACTACGTGCTGCTGGAAGGCGATCTGGAGACGCGCATCGCGCGCGTGCAGAGCGAGCTGGCGAAGCGGGCGGACAATCGGTTCAGTGTGGCCCAGCCTCTGTAGAGCGAGCCCACGCTCGGCTGTGCGAGGCAAACCGAGCGTGGGCCCGGCTCTACAGGAAGCAGGGCACAAAAAACCCCGCTTTCGCGGGGTTTTTCGTTCACTGCATCAACCGGGCGATCAGTCGCCCAGGGTCAGCAGCGAGGCGTTGCCGCCGGCGGCGGTGGTATTCACCGTCACCGTCTTTTCGGTGGCGAAGCGCAGCAGGTAGTGCGGGCCGCCGGCCTTCGGGCCGGTGCCGGACAGGCCCTGGCCGCCGAACGGCTGCACGCCGACCACCGCACCGATCTGGTTGCGGTTGACGTAGACGTTGCCGACATGGACGCCGTTGCTGATGCGGTCGACGGTCTCGTCGATGCGCGAATGCACGCCCAGGGTCAGGCCGTAGCCGGTGGCGTTGATCTGGTCGATCACCGCGTCGAGCTGGTCGCCCTTCCAGCGGATCACGTGCAGCACCGGGCCGAACACTTCCTTCTGCAGCTGGCCCAGGTCCTTCAGTTCGTACGCGCGCGGTGCGAAGAAGGTGCCGTTGGCGGCCTCGGCCGACAGCTCGGCGGCGGCGATCAGGCGCGCTTCGCGGTCCATGCGCTCAGCGTGGTCCTGCAGGATCTTCAGCGCATCTGCGTCGATCACCGGGCCGACGTCGGTGGACAGCAGGCCGGGGTTGCCGACCTTCAGTTCCTTCATCGCACCGGCCAGCATGGTCATCACCTTGTCGGCGATGTCGTCCTGCACGAACAGCACGCGCGCGGCCGAGCAGCGCTGGCCGGCGGAGGTGAAGGCCGAACCGATCGCGTCCTTGACCAGCTGTTCCGGCAGCGCCGACGAATCGGCGATGAAGGCGTTCTGGCCGCCGGTCTCGGCAATCAGCACACCGATGGCGGCGTCACGCGCCGCCATCGCGCGGTTGATCGCACGGGCGGTGTCGGTGGAGCCGGTGAAGGCCACGCCGGCCACGCGCGGGTCGGCGGTCAGCGCGGCACCGACGGTAGCACCGTCGCCCGGCAGGAACTGCACCACCTCGGCCGGCACGCCGGCGTCGTGCAGCAGCTTCACCGCGTAGTAGCCGATCAGGTTGGTCTGTTCGGCCGGCTTGGCGATGACGCTGTTGCCGGCGGCCAGTGCCGCAGCCACCTGGCCCAGGAAGATCGCCAGCGGGAAGTTCCACGGGCTGATGCAGACGAACACGCCGCGGCCGTGCAACTGCAGCTCGTTGGACTCACCAGTCGGGCTCGGCAGCTTCTCGGCGTGGCTGAACTGCTCGCGCGCCTGCTTGGCGTAGTAGCGCAGGAAGTCCACCGCTTCGCGCACTTCGGCGATGCTGTCGGGCAGGCTCTTGCCGGCTTCCTTCACGCACAGCGCCATGAATTCCGGCATGCGTGCTTCCAGCTGGTCGGCGGCGTGCTCGAGGATGGCGGCGCGGCTGGCGGCCGGGGTGCGGTTCCAGGCCGGCTGCGCGGCTACGGCATTCGCCAGGGCCTTCTGCACGGTGGCGGCGTCTGCGGCCAGCCACTGGCCAACCACTTCGCGGGTGTCGGCCGGGTTGGTCACCGGCAGCGTGGTGCCGGCCGGGTTGGCACCCGGCACCAGCGGCGCGGCCTGCCAGGGCTTCACAGCCGCGTTGATCTGCTCGGCCAGGGCGCGCAGTTCGTTGTCGTTGGCGAGGTTGGCGCCCATGGAGTTCTTCCTGTCGTGGTTCTGGCTGCGCAGCAGGTCAACCGGCAGCGGGATCTTGGGATGCGGAATCGAAGCGAACGAGGCGACCATCTCGACCGGATCGCGGATCAGGTCGGCGATCGGCACGCGCTCGTCGGTGATGCGGTTGACGAAACTGGAGTTGGCGCCGTTTTCCAGCAGGCGACGCACCAGGTACGGCAGCAGGTCTTCATGCGAACCGACCGGTGCATACACGCGGCAGGGCAGGCCCAGGCGGTCAGCCGGCACCACCTCGGCGTACAGGTCGTCACCCATGCCGTGCAGCTTCTGGTGCTCGTACACGCCGCCGTTGGCGATGCTGCGCACGGCCGCGATGGTATGCGCGTTGTGCGTGGCGAACATCGGGTAGATCGCGTCGGCATGGGTGAACAGCCGCTTGGCGCAGGCCAGGTAGGACACGTCGGTGTTCTGCTTGCGGGTGAACACCGGGTAGCCCGGGTAGCCTTCGATCTGCGCGCGCTTGATCTCGGCGTCCCAGTACGCGCCCTTGACCAGGCGCACCTGCAGGCGGCGACCGGCGCGGCGCGCCATGTCGGCCAGGTGGTCGATCGTGTACGGGGTGCGCTTCTGGTAGGCCTGCACGACCACGCCGAAGCCATCCCAGCCGGACAGCGACGCGTCGGAGAACACCTGCTCGATGATGTCCAGCGACAGTTCCAGGCGGTCGGACTCTTCGGCGTCGACGGTGCAGCCGATGCCGTAGCTCTTGGCCAGCTGTGCCAGTTCCAGCACGCCCGGTACCAGGTCCTTCAGCACGCGCTCGCGCTTGGCGTGCTCGTAGCGCGGGTACAGCGCCGACAGCTTGATCGAGATGCCCGGGGCATTGTTGACGTCGCCATCCGGACGGCCGCCGCGTGCCTTGTGATCGCCGCCGATGGCGTGGATCGCACGACGGTAGTCTTCCAGGTAGCGCAGCGCGTCCTTCATGGTCAGCGCACCTTCGCCGAGCATGTCGAAGGAGTATCGGTAGCTGGCGTTGTCGCCCTTGTGCGAGCGCGCGAGCGCTTCGCTGATGGTGCGGCCCATGACGAACTGGTGGCCCATGATCTTCATCGCCTGGCGCACGGCCAGGCGCACCACCGGCTCACCGACGCGGCCGACCAGGCGCTTGAACGCGCTGGGCGCATCGGCGCGGGTGGCGTCGTTCATCTGCACCAGCTTGCCGGTCAGCATCAGGCCCCAGGTGGAGGCATTGACCAGCACCGAGTCGCTGCCGCCCAGGTGCTTTTCCCAGTCGGCATCGGCCAGCTTGTCGCGGATCAGCTTGTCGGCGGTGTCCTGGTCCGGAATACGCAGCAGTGCCTCGGCCACGCACATCAGCAGCACGCCTTCCTCGCTGCCCAGGTCGTACTGGCGCATGAAGGCTTCGATCGCGCCCTGGTCCTTGGCACGCACGCGCACGCGGCCGACCAGGTCGGCGGCCAGCGCCTGCACCTTGGCCTGTTCTTCGGCGGGCAGGCGGGCCTGCGCCAGCAGCTCGCGCACGTGGGTGGCCTCGTCCTTCAACCAGGCGTCGGTGATGGCCTGGCGGAACGGGTTGGGGGGCGCCGGCAGTTCCGGCGACAGCAACGCGCCGGGACGCGGGGCGTCGTGGGCTGCAGGGGAGGAGGAAGGTGCGTTCATGCCGGTCCGGCCAGTGGAAAACTTGGCGATTTTAATCATTTTTGCGGGTTGCGGAAGTGCCCAGCAGCCACCTTCGTGAAGCGCTGATAGCCAATAGCTGCGGTGGATTCAGCGTGTTCAGCAAGTGCAGAGGAGTTTATGCCGAATTCGTCATTCGTACCGCCGACCTCATGCTGTGTTGCAGCATCGGAAAATGTGTGAATGCACCCTTGCTACCGGCGAGAGGGCGGGGCTACCATCGAGGCGTTTCCCGCGGCAGGAACGCGGTTGCGACATGATCGAGGTGCTTCCAGCTCCGGATGGGTCAGGTACGCAGCTGCGGCTGCGTCCCCCACGGGCGCTCGATGCCCGGCAGTTCGTCCTGTTGTTCACCGTGTTGTCGGGTGCGATGTGGCTGGTGTCCGCCCTCGGGTGGTTGGCCGGCAATGCATTCGCCCCCCTGTTCGCGCTGCTGTACAGCCTGGTGCTGGCGGCGGCGCTGCGTGCCTTGTGGCGCAGTGGTGAACGGCAGGAGGAGATCCGGGTAGTGCCGGCGTACGTGGAGGTCATCCCCGTACCCGGTGGATCGCCGGTGTTCCGGGCCCACCCCCACTGGGTGCGCCTGCTCACCGACGATGAGAGGGTCCGGCTGGCATCCAGCGGCCGGCAGGTGGAGGTGGGGAGTTTCCTCGCGCCGGCCGAACGTCAGACGCTCGCAGAGACACTTGAAAGCTTGCTCGCCGCCAGCGATGGCGGCAACCGACGACGCTAAGGGTCTAGGCAATGAAGCAAAGCAGCAGGTGGGGCACGAAGTGCGTTGCAACGGTCGCCGCCATGGTGGCCGGGGGATTGATTCCGGCGTTGGCCTGGGCCCAGGCGGCCGATCCGAAGCCGTGGCAGCTGAACATGGGCAAGGGGGTGACCCAGACCTCGCGCCTGGCCTGGGAATCGAACAACCTGTCGTTGATCATCTGCACGGTGATCGGCGTCATCGTGTTCGGGGCGATGGCCTACGCCATCTTCAAGTTCCGCAAATCCAAGGGCGCGGTCGCGGCCACCTTCAGCCACAACACCAAGGCCGAGATCATCTGGACAGTGATCCCGGTGATCATCCTGATCGTGATGGCATGGCCGGCCACGGCCAACCTGATCAAGATGTACGACACCCGCGATGCCGAGATGACGGTGAAGGTCACCGGCTACCAGTGGATGTGGAAGTACGAATATCTGGGCGAGAACGTCACCTTCACCAGCCGCCTGGACCGCGAGTCCGACCGGGTGCGGCAGAGCGGCATCGTGCCGACCCGCGAAAGCCATCCGCACTACCTGCTGGATGTCGACAACCGCCTGGTGCTGCCGGTCGATACCAAGGTGCGTTTCGTCATCACCTCCGACGACGTGATCCACGCCTGGTGGGTACCGGCGCTGGGCTGGAAGCAGGACGCCATCCCCGGCTTCATCAACGAAGCCTGGACCAGCATCGAGCAGCCCGGTGTCTACCGCGGCCAGTGCGCCGAGCTGTGCGGCAAGGACCACGGCTTCATGCCGATCGTGGTCGAGGCGGTGTCCAAGGAGGACTTCAGGAAGTGGCTGGCGCAGCGCAAGCCGGCGCCGCCCGCCGAGCCCGCCACGCCTGCGGCACCTGCCGAACCGACTGCACCGACGGGCGAGGCACCGGCTGCGCCTGCTGCTGCAGAAGCCGGCAGCGCGCCTGCCACCGCGGCCAGCGGAGCGTGATGTAAAGCCCGCAGCCGTTCGCGGCCGCGGTGACAACCGATTCTGAGAGGTGTTTTGCAATGGCGCACTCGGCAGTTGGGCACGACGATCACCATCACCACCAGAGCTTCTTCGAACGTTGGTTCTTCTCGACCAACCACAAGGACATCGGCACGCTGTACCTCGGTTTCAGCTTCATCATGTTCATCATCGGTGCGGCGATGAGCGTGGTGATCCGCGCCGAGCTGGCACAGCCGGGCCTGCAGTTCGTCAAGCCCGAATTCTTCAACCAGATGACCACCGTGCATGCGCTGGTGATGATCTTCGGTGGCGTGATGCCGGCCTTCGTGGGCCTGGCCAACTGGATGATTCCGCTGCAGATCGGCGCGCCGGACATGGCGCTGCCGCGCATGAACAACTGGTCGTTCTGGCTGTTGCCGGTGGCCTTCAGCCTGCTGCTGCTGACCCTGTTCCTGCCCGGTGGTGCGCCGGCCGGTGGCTGGACGCTGTACCCGCCGCTGTCGCTGCAGGGCGGCTACAACGTGGCCTTCAGCGTGTTCGCCATCCACGTGGCCGGCATCAGCTCGATCATGGGTGCGATCAACATCATCGCCACCGTGCTCAACATGCGCGCGCCGGGCATCGACCTGCTGAAAATGCCGATCTTCTGCTGGGCCTGGCTGATCACCGCCTTCCTGCTGATCGCGGTGATGCCGGTGCTGGCCGGTGCGGTGACCATGCTGCTGACCGACAAGTTCTTCGGCACCAGCTTCTTCAACGCCGCCGGTGGCGGTGACCCGGTGATGTACCAGCACATCTTCTGGTTCTTCGGCCATCCCGAGGTCTACATCATGATCCTGCCCGCCTTCGGCGTGGTCAGCGAGATCATCCCGACCTTCAGCCGCAAGCCGCTGTTCGGCTACCAGGCGATGGTGTACGCCACCGCCGCGATCGCGTTCCTGTCGTTCATCGTCTGGGCCCACCATATGTTCACCGTGGGCATGCCGCTGGGCGGCGAGATCTACTTCATGTTCGCCACCATGCTGATCTCGATCCCGACCGGGGTGAAGGTGTTCAACTGGGTCAGCACCATGTGGCGGGGCTCGCTGACGTTCGAGGCACCGATGCTGTGGTCGGTGGCCTTCGTCATCCTGTTCACCATCGGTGGCTTCTCCGGCCTGATGCTGGCGATCGTGGCCGCCGACTTCCAGTACCACGACACCTACTTCGTGGTTGCCCACTTCCACTATGTGCTGGTGACCGGCGCGGTGTTCGCGCTGATCGCGGCGGTGTACTACTGGTGGCCGAAGTGGACCGGGCGGATGTACAGCGAGAAGTGGGCCAAGGTGCACTTCTGGTGGTCGATCGTGTTCGTGAACCTGCTGTTCTTCCCGCAGCACTTCCTCGGCCTGGCCGGCATGCCGCGCCGCATTCCCGATTACAGCGTGGCCTTCGCCGACTGGAACCTGATCAGCTCGATCGGCGCGTTCGGCATGTTCGTCACCCCGTTCATGATGGCGGCGATCCTGCTGTCCTCGCTGCGCAATGGCGAGAAGGCCGAGGCCCGTTCCTGGGAGGGTGCACGCGGCCTGGAGTGGACGCTGCCGTCGCCGGCACCGGCGCACACCTTCACCACGCCGCCGACCATCCGCCCGGGAGATCTGGCGCATGACGACATCACGCATTGAGGTGGGACATGCATAACGAGAGCCCGCTGCCGATCGGTAGAGTCGACTGTCAGTCGACTCGCGAAGTGCAGCCGACTAACAGTCGGCTCTACAACAACGAAAAGCAGCCGACCAGCGGTCGGCTCTACCAGGGCGGAAGCATCGAACAGCAACGGCAGCGCGCCAGGCGCACGGCGATGTGGGTCGGCGCCATCGCCGTGCTGGTCTACGTCGGCTTCATCCTCAGCGGGGTGATCGGCCGATGAGCGAGGCGCCAGCCAGCACACCGTCACGCAGTGCGGGGCTGCCGCG
Organism: Stenotrophomonas sp. PE591; assembly: GCF_018320795.1. NCBI lineage: Bacteria > Pseudomonadati > Pseudomonadota > Gammaproteobacteria > Lysobacterales > Lysobacteraceae > Stenotrophomonas > Stenotrophomonas sp. PE591. The sequence continues at coordinate 450,652 of NZ_JAAOKO010000003.1, read as the reverse complement.
CCTGATCGGTGTGGCGGTGGCGGTGTTCCTGCTCACGTTCTCGCTGGTGCCGCTGTACCGCATCGCCTGCGAGAAGGTGTTCGGTGTGCGCCTGGAACGCGGCCCCGGCAGCGAGGCCAGCACCGGCGCCGCCACCGGCAAGCGCACCGTGCGCGTGGAGTTCGATGGCGGCGTCAATTCGCGCCTGCCGTGGTCGTTCCATCCCGAACAGCTGACCATGGACGTGGTGCCCGGCGAACTCAACGAGGCGCTGTACTTCGCCCGCAACGACAGCCAGCAGGCGGTGGTCGGCAGTGCGGTGCCTTCGGTGGCGCCGGCGCGTGCCTCGGGCTTCTTCAGCAAGACCGAATGTTTCTGTTTCACCGCGCAGACGCTGCAGGCTGGCGAGAAGCGCGACATGCCGGTGCGTTTCATCGTCGATCCGGACCTGCCGCCGGAGATCAAGACGATCACCTTGTCCTACACCTTCTATCGCAACGACGCGCTGTCCGATCGGCTGGCCCCGGCCGCCACCTCGGAAGGCGCGCACGCCGCACCCTGACCCGGATACCGACATGGCCCAGACACCGACCGACGCCAACGTGTACTTCGTCCCGGCCCAGAGCAAATGGCCGTTCGTGGGTTCCATCGCGATGATGGTGACCATGGTGGGCGTGGCCAGCTGGCTCAACGATGCCAGCTGGGGACGCTGGACCTTCTACATCGGCATCGCGATGCTGGTGCTGACGTTGTTCTGGTGGTTCAGCGACGTGGTGCGCGAGTCGCAGGCGGGCAACTACAACCACCAGGTCGATGGCTCGTTCCGGATGGGGATGATCTGGTTCATCTTCTCCGAAGTGATGTTCTTCGGCGCCTTCTTCGGCGCGCTGTTCTACACCCGCAACCTGGGCCTGTCGTGGCTGAGCGGCGAAGGCCGCGGGGTGATGACCAACGAGCTGCTCTGGCAGGGCTATTCGGCAGGTTGGCCGACTAACGGGCCGGCGGCGATCGGTGGCGCGTTCCAGACCATCCCGGCCTGGGGCCTGCCGCTGATCAATACGCTGATCCTGCTCACCTCCGGCGTGACCCTGACCATCGCCCACCACGCGCTGAAGGCCGGCAACCGTCGCCAGCTGCTGATCTGGCTGGGCCTGACCGTGGTGCTTGGCCTGGGCTTCCTGACCCTGCAGGCGGAGGAGTACATCCACGCCTACAAGGAACTGAACCTGACGCTCGGCTCGGGCATCTACGGTTCAACGTTCTTCATGCTGACCGGCTTCCACGGCGCGCACGTGCTGCTGGGCACGATCATGCTGATCGTGATGTGGCTGCGTTCGGCCAAGGGACACTTCACCCGCGACAACCATTTCGGTTTTGAAGCGGCCGCGTGGTACTGGCACTTCGTCGACGTGGTGTGGCTGATGCTCTTCATGTTCGTCTACGTACTTTGACCGCGCACGCATCGGTGGCTTCAGCCGCCGATGCCGTGCGGTTTGATCCAGCCCATGTAGATGCTCACGATCACCAGCAGGATCAACGCAACCGACACCGCGATGCGGCGCGTCAGTGCGTTGACCGTGCGCTTGGTCTGGCCGCGGTCGACCAGCAGGTAATACAGGCCGGCGCCCAGATTCCAGACGATGACGATCAGAAACGCGATTACCAGCAGGGTCTTCAGCGAATCACTCATGCGCGGCTCGAGGGCAGGGTGGATGCGCCTATCTGACCGCGTTTGCGCGGACTTGTCATGATGCGCCAGCACACGCGCGTGATCGGATGGCTGCTGGCGGTGCTGGCAATGGTCGGTTTCACCGCATTGGGGCTGTGGCAGCTGCAGCGCATGCATGCCAAGCAGGCAATGTTGGATGCACAAGGTCCAGCCGCAGCGCAGGCACTGCCACTGGCGCAGGCCCTGGCTGCACCTGGCGCCTTGCACGGCGTGGCCGACCACGGTCGCTTCCTGCCCGGCGTGGTGCTGCTGGACAACCAGACCCGGGACGGCCGCGCGGGCGTGAAGATCTATCGCCCGTTCCGCAGTGACGGGGGCAGCGTGCTGCTGGTCGATCTGGGCTGGCGCGCGCTGCCGCCCGATCGCACCCTGCCGGAGCTGCCGGCACCGCCTTCGCCGGTGGCGGTGCGTGGCCTGCTGGCGCCGCCGCCGTCGGCGGGGCTGGCCCTGGGCCCGGCGTTCTCCGCTACCGATGAGGCCGGGCGTTGGCTGGCCAGCCGCTTGCCCGCCGAGGGCCTGGCGGCGGCGCTTGGCCTGCCGGCATTGCCCGATCGCGTCCTGCGACTGGACCCGGCGCTGCCCTTCGGCGACGAACGCGACCTGGACCTGCTACCGAACACGCTGCCGCCGCAGCGCCACCTGGGCTACGCCGTGCAGTGGTTCGGCCTGGCCCTGACCGTGCTGGTGGTCGCGCTGGTACTGGAGTGGCGCAGGCGACGTGCTGCCCGGTAGTGCCGGCCGCTGGCCGGCAACCCCCGCATTCCTGGATGCCTGCCGGCGGCCGGCACTACCGCGGCGTCACACCCGCATCCCTCACCCAACCATGAGAAAATGCCCCGCATGAACACTGCTACGTCCCCGCAGGCGCGCGGCTCCGGCCGCCGGACCCTGGTGCTGCTGTTTGCCGTGTTCTTCGGGGCGATGGCGCTGGCCGCCGTGCTGCGCTTCACCGGCTGGCAACCGACCGGGCACCGCAATGCCGGCCAGCTGCTGAAGCCGCCGGTGGACCTGCGCCAGCAGGCGCCGACCCTGGCCAACGGCCAGCCGTACCCGTGGAACCCCGAAGCCCGCACCTGGCGCCTGCTGGTGGCGCCGGCCGGTGCCTGCGACGCCCAGTGCGTCACTTTGTCGCAGGGACTGGGCAAGGTGTGGCAGCTGTTCGGCCATAACGCCGATAATGTCGAAATCCTGTGGCTGGGAACGCCACCGGCGTCGATCGCCTCGCTGCCCGCGCTGCGGCCGCTGGCTCCGTCGCCAGCACTGCGCGCGGCCCTGCCCGGCGTCGACGATCCGGCTGGCCTGCCGGTCTACGTGATCGATCCGAACGGCTTCGTGATCATGCGTCATGCCCCGGGCACCGACCTCGGTGGCCTGCGCAAGGACATGGCCACGTTGCTGAAACTGAAGTGAGTCCCGTTTGATGAGCCTTTCCGCGCGTCCGGCGCTGCACCGCAATTTCCACCGCCTGGCGTGGTTCGCCATGATCATGACCGCGAGCACGATCATGTTCGGCGCCTTCGTGCGCCTGTCCGATGCCGGCCTGAGCTGCCCGGACTGGCCGACCTGCTATGGCCAGGCCACCTGGCCGCAGCACGTGGAAGAGACCATCGGCCACCCGGCGGCGGAGATCCGCCCGCTGGAGACCCACAAGGCCTGGCGTGAACAGGTGCACCGCTTCCTGGCCGGCGCACTGGGCATCGAGATCCTGACCCTGGCGCTGCTGGCCACGCGCAAGCGGCGATTCGGAAGCACGGCGGTGGTGACCGCCTGCGTGCTGGTGGCCGCCGGCATACCGCTGTACATGATGGGCTGGCATGGCACCGCCAGTACCCTGGCTCTGATCGGCGAGGCGATCCTGCTGATCGCCGCGCTGCGCTGGAGCAACATCGACCTGGCGCGCGCTGCACTGCTGACCCTGGCCGTGGTGATCTTCCAGGCCCTGCTGGGCATGTGGACGGTGACCCTGCTGCTCAAGCCCATCGTGGTGATGGGGCACCTGCTGGGCGGCATGCTGATGTTCGCGCTGCTGGTCTGGATGGCCTGGCGCGCCACGCACATGCCGATCACCCTGGCCGAAGCACCGAAGCTGAAGTGGGTGCTGCGCATCGGCGTGGCGGTGCTGGTCACCCAGATCGCACTGGGCGGCTGGGTCAGTGCCAACTACGCGGCGCTGGCCTGCGGCGGCGGCAGCGCCTCGCTGGACAACTTCCCGCGCTGTGCCAACCAGTGGTGGCCGCAGCACAACTTCGTCGAAGGCTTCACCCTGTGGCGCGGCATCGGCGTGGATTACGAAGGCGGCGTGCTGGATGGCGCCTCGCGTATCGCCATCCAGATGGCGCACCGGCTGTTCGCGGTGGTGGTGGCCGTCTACCTGCTGTGGCTGGGCGTGCGCCTGTTCCGCTTGCCGAGCATGCGTGGCTGGGCCAGCGCGCTGATCGCGCTGCTGCTGCTGCAGGTCACCCTCGGCATCCTCAACGTGAAGCTGGCGCTGCCGCTGGAAGTGGCGGTGGCCCACAACGGCGTGGCCGTTGCCCTGTTGTTCGTGCTGGTCAGCCTGCTGGCCCGCCTGCGCGCCCCGGACTGACTCCATGTTTTCCAATTACCGCCAGTACTGGGACCTGACCAAGCCCAAGGTCGTTGCCCTGATCGTCTTCACCGCCCTGGTCGGCATGGTCCTGGCCATTCCGGGCGTGCCGAGCTGGGAGCAGGTGCGCGCCGGCGTGCTCGGTTTCCTCGGCATCTGGCTGGCTGCTTCGGCTGCCGCCGCCATCAACCAGTTGCTGGATGCGCACATCGATGCGCAGATGGCGCGCACCTCGTGGCGTCCGCTGGTGGTGGGCAAGGTCAAGCCGTGGCAGGTGCTGGTGTTCGCCGGCGTGCTGATCGTGCTGTCGATGACCATCCTGGTGCTGTGGGTGAACCTGATCACCGCCGTGCTGACCTTCGCCTCGCTGATCGGCTACGCGGTGATCTACACCGTGTACCTCAAGCGTGCGACCTCGCAGAACATCGTCATCGGTGGCCTGGCCGGCGCGATGCCGCCGATGCTGGGCTGGGCCGCGGTGACCGGCATGCAGGGTTCGTCGGACTGGGCGTACTCGTCGCTGCTGGTGCTGATCATCTTCATCTGGACCCCGCCGCACTTCTGGGCGCTGGCGATCTTCCGCCGCGAGGACTACGCCAAGGCGGAGATCCCGATGCTACCGGTGACCCACGGCGTGGTGCATACCCGCAAGCAGATCATGGTGTATTCGGTGGTGCTGGCGCTGGTCTGCCTGCTGCCGTACCTGGTGGGCATGAGCGGTGCGTTCTACCTGGGCGGCGCGATCGTGCTCAACGCGGTGTTCCTCTGGTATGCCTGGCGCATGCTCAACCCGCCGGACGAATTGTTCTCGATGAAGATGTTCTATTACTCCATCGTGTACCTGATGGCGCTTTTCGCCTTCCTGCTGGTGGACCACTGGATCCTGCCCTGGTTGTGAGGGGCTGCCCTTTGTAGAGTCGAGCCACGCTCGACTCAGGCCCGGTCTGATGGCGGGAGCATCCACGCACGGCGTGGATCTACTTGAACCGCGGTTGCTGCGTCGCCATTGCTGTTCCTGACCGCATAGGAAAGGAAGGCGCAGGGATGCATTCGATCTTCCGTTGGACCACCGCGCTGCTGCTGGCGCTGGGTGTGGCCCTCACCGCGCATGCCGATGACACCGCCGCGCAGATCCGCCAGCATGCCGGTGAGCACCGCCTGCTGGTACTGGGCGAATTCCACGGCACCCGCGAGACCCCGTTGCTGGTACGCCAGCTGGTGGACGACTACAGCCGCAACGGCCCGGTCCTGCTGGCGCTGGAACTGCCACGCGCCGAGAACCCTGTGCTGCGCGACTATCTGGAATCCGATGGCGGGGCCACGGCGCGCCGGCACCTGCGCGGCCGCGCGTTCTGGACCGTACGCGATGACCAGCATGATGGTCGCCGCAGCCGCGACATGCTGGCGATGATCGAAGGCCTGCGTGTGCTGAAGGCGCAGGGGCGCGTGATCGAAGTGGTTGGCTATGACGTCAATGCCAGCAGTGGCGGCAACCAGGCGCGCGATGACTTCATGGCAGCCGAATTGCGACGGCTCTATCGAGGGTTGCCAGACAATGCACGCATGCTGGTGCTGACGGGCAATGTCCACGCCATGCTGCGGCGGCCGGAAGGTATGCCGCCGGAAATGCAGAGGCGGCCGATGGCCTCCCAGCTGCGGGACCTGGATATCTACAGCGTGCGGTTGGGTGCGCTGCGTGGCCAGGCGTGGGCGTGCGCGGACCGTTGCATGGCGCGGCCACTTCCAGAGCAGGTGGCCCCGCGGCTGCGGGGCGATACCCATGCGGAACGGGCGTACGACCTGTGGGTGTGGATGCCGGAGCTGAGCGTCGGCACGCTCGTGGATCCGTAGCGTCAGGCAACCCATCCACGCATGGCGTGGATCTACTGGTGGTTCACGCCATCCGTGGTGTGGAGTAGATCCACGCCATGCGTGGATGATTTCCCCGTCAGGTCAGGTCAGGGCTTGCGCCGCGCATACCGCTGCGCGATCACGCCGCAGACGATCAGCTGGATCTGGTGGTAGATCATCACCGGCAGCACGATCGCGCCCAGGCTGCCGCCGGCGAACAGCACCTTGGCGATCGGCACGCCGGTGGCCAGGCTCTTCTTCGAGCCGCAGAACACGATGGCGATCTCGTCCTCGCGGTTGAAGCGCAGCCGGCGGGCGATGAAGGTGATCAGCGGCATGGCGATGCCGAGCAGCACGGCAGCCACCACGGCCACGGCCAGCAATGAGAGCAGCGGCGTCTTGCTCCACAACCCTTCGGTCACCGCTTCGCCGAACGCCGAATACACCACCAGCAGGATCGTGCCCTGGTCGGTGTAGCGCAGCAGCGCGCGCTGCTTCTCCACCCAGCCGGCAATCCACGGCCGCAGCAGGTGGCCGGCCACGAACGGCACCAGCAGCTGCAGCATGATGCCGCCGATCGCGTGCAGTGGGTCATGCACGCCGCCGGAGGTGCCGGCCAGCGCGGTCAGCAGCAGTGGGGTCAGGAACACGCCGAGGATGCTCGACAGCGAGGCGCTGCACACCGCTGCCGGCACGTTGCCGCGGGCCATCGAGGTGAACGCGATGGACGACTGCACGGTGGACGGCAGGGTGCACAGGAACAGCACGCCCAGGTACAGCTCCGGAGTCAGCAGCCAGCCCGACAGTGGCTTGAACATCAGCCCCAGCAGCGGGAACAGGAGGAAGGTGCAGGCCAGGATGGTCAGGTGCAGCCGCCAGTGCAGCATGCCGCCGATGATCGACTCGCGCGGCAGGCGCGCGCCATGCAGGAAGAACAGCGCGGCGATGGCGACCGTGGTGACGTCGTCGAGCACGATGGCGGCGGCGCCCTTCATCGGCAGCAGCGAGGCCAGGCCGACGGTGCACAGCAGGGCGAGGGTGAAGTTGTCCGGTCGCAGGCGCGACCACCAGCGGGTCATGGTGGGCAGAGTCCTTGGTGCGGAGGGTGGTTCAGGGCGAGGTGACCGGTGTGGCCAGGCGCTGGCGGGTGGCGGCTTCCAGCGACTTCAGGCCGGCGCGCTGGCCGAGCTGAAGCGCCTGCTCCGGGCTGGCATGTTCGTAGCGGGCATTGACCAGGCCGAGCACGGCACCGGCGCGGTTGCCGGAGGCGCAGTGCAGCAGCACCGGCCCCTGGCTCTGCTGCAGGGCCTGATGCACGGCGTGCACATTGGCCGCATCCAGCCCCTCGGCACCGGCCACCGGAATGCGCACATAGCGCAGGCCCAGCGATTCGGCCACGCGGGTTTCATCGAAACCGCGGTCCTCGCCGGGCTGGCGCAGGTCGATCACGGTGCGTACGCCCTGCGCGGCCAAGGCCTGCAGCTGTGCGGCGCTGGGCTGGCCACCGGCATACAGGCCAGGGCGGACTTCGTTGAGGGATGCTTCTTCGGCCAGGGCCGTCAGCGGCAGGCAGAGCGACAACAACAGCAGGCAGGTCAGGCGCAGCAGCATGGTCCTCTCCGTGAAAGCGTTCTGCCCCTCTACAGGCGCAGCCCGGCGCGGGCCTTCAGCAGCTCGCGCAGTTCGTATTTGTCAGTATCGTCCAGACCCTGCTGGCGCTGCTTTGCCAACAACTCCTCCAGACGTTGCACCAGCAGCTGTTTCTCCAGCTGGGCCACCGCGTCGTGCAGTTCCTGGGTCCAGCTGGTCTCGGTGCCGGGCAGCGTCTGTGCCGCCAGTGTATGCAGCGAGGCCTGCTCTTCGCGGCCGTCGAAGTGTTCCAGCAGGGCGCCCGTGCTGATGTCCGGGCGCTGTTCGACCAGTCCCAGCAGCTCCAGCAGCAGCTCCACGCCGGGCAGGCGCAGGCCCTGGAAGTGGTGCTGGCCGCCCAGGGTCAGCGCCAGTGAGGGCTGCTGCAGCAGCACGGCGATCGCGCCGCGCACCAGGCTGCGCCTGGCCACCGGCTGGATCGTGCGCGAAGGCTGGCGTTGCGGCATCGGCGTGCGTGCAGCCTGGGCGTTGCCGCCGAGCCCGGTCAGCTGCGCCAGCTGCTGCTTCATCAGGTCGCCGAAGGCACCGTCGGGAATCTGCGCCAGCATCGGCTTTGCGCGTTCGGCCAGGCGCGCCTTGCCGTCCAGCGTGCCCAGGTTGATCTCGCGGGTCAGTTCATCGAAGAAGAACTGCGACAGCGGCGTGGCCTGCTTCAGTCGCTCGTTGAAGGCCTCGGCGCCTTCCTTGCGCACGATGGTGTCCGGGTCTTCGCCATCGGGCAGGAACAGGAAGAAGGCCTGGCGGCCATCCTTCATGCGCGGCAGCACCGACTCCAGCGCCTTCCAGCCGGCGCGTCGGCCGGCGGCGTCGCCGTCGAAGCAGAAGAACACGTCCGGCGCGTTGCGGAACAGCAGCTCGGCATGGTCCGGCGTGGTTGCGGTACCCAGTGTTGCCACCGCCTGGGTGACACCGAACTGGAACAGCGAGACCACGTCCATGTAGCCCTCGACCACTATCAGCCGCTCGATCTTCTGGTTGGCCTGGCGCACCTGCCACAGGCCGTACAGTTCGCGGCCCTTGTGGAACAGCGCGGTTTCGGGCGAGTTGAGGTACTTGGGGCCGTCGTCCTTCTCGAACACGCGGCCACCGAAGGCGATCACCCGGCCACGGCGGTCGAAGATCGGGAACATCACCCGGTCGCGGAACTTGTCGTAGACGTGGCCGCGGTCATTCTTCGAGAACAGGCCGGCGCGGTCGAGCAGTTTCATGCGCCGCTCGTCCTTGCCCAGTGCATCGCGCAGCCCGCTGTAGCCATCCGGGGCGTAGCCGATCTGGAAGCGCGCGCGGTTCTCTTCGTCCACGCCACGCCCATCAAGGTAACTGCGTGCCTTGTCGCTGCCTTCCAGGTTCTTCTGGAAGAACCGGGCAGCGGCATCCAGTGCCGAATACAGCTCGCGGCTGTCGTCCTGCTGCTGGGGGCTGCGCGGGTTCTCGTTGCGCGGTACTTCCATGCCCGCGCGCTTGGCCAGCTCATCCACCGCGTCGAGGAACTCGAGGCGGTCGTAGTTCATCAGGAAGCTGATCGCGGTGCCGTGCGCGCCGCAGCCGAAGCAGTGATAGAACTGCTTGGTGGGCGAGACCGTGAACGACGCGGAGCGCTCGTCATGGAACGGGCAGCGCGCGGCGTACTCCTTGCCCTGGCGCTTCAACGGCACGCGGCTGCCCACCACCTCGACGATGTCGGTGCGGGCGAGCAGGTCGTCGATGAAAGCGTCGGGGATACGGGCCATGGGCAACAGGGCAGGGCGCGGTGCAGGACCACGCGACGGAACCGGGGGCGGTCGGCCTAGTTTACCCCCTGTCGGGCACCTGGCTGGCGGTTGCCGGATCAATGCCGGCTGCGGCCAGGTGATGACGCGCGCGCAGGCGCTCATCGATCACCGCCGTCATCAGGGCACCAACGAAGAACACGACGGTGGCGTAGTAGATCCAGACCAGCGAGATCACCAGCGCGCCCATCGAGCCGTAGGCACTGCCGGGGGCCACGGTGGCGATGTAGACGCCGATGCCGTACCGGCCCAGTGCGAACAGTGCCGAGGTGATGACGCCGCCGATGAAGGCCTGGCGCCACGCCACGCGACGGTCGGGCAGGTAGTGGTACATGAAGGCGAAGCCGACTGCGTACAGCAGCAGGCTCGTGACGTACCCCAGCGCGGGCAGGATCGAGGGCAGTTGCGCGAAGGCCACCTGCAGCACCGTGGTGGCGGTCATCGACAGGATCAGCAGGAAGCCCAGCGCCAGCACCACGCCGAACGAGAACACGCGCTTGCGCAGCCAGGCCTTGAGGCCTTCCAGGCGCTCGCCGCTGGTGCGGAAGATCAGGTTCAGTGCGTTCTGCAGCTGGGCGAACACGGCGGTGGCGCCGACGAACAGCAGCAGCGTGCTCCACACACCCGCCAGCGAGCCGACATCCGGCTGGTTGTCGGCGTTCTTCAGAACGGTTTCGGCCACGGTGGCCGCGCTGCTGCCGGCCACCGAGCTGATCTGGTCGATCAGTGCCTGCTGGGCCGGTGGGTACAGCGAGGCGGTCAGCCACAGCAGCAGCACCAGCAACGGTGCCATCGACAGCAGGGCGTAGAAGGAGACGGAAGCTGCCTGGGTCAGCACGTCGACGTCGATGAAGCGCTTGGCCACCGCCATCGGGAAGCTGTCCTGCAGGCGCTTGATGTACTTGTGCAGTGACACGGGAACGTTGGGCTCGGGTTCAACCATGTGTGCGGTTGTAGCAGGCGACCGACGAAGGTGCGGTGAAGCGGGTGCATCAATGGGGTCAGAACCCTTCCGCGTCGCGGAAGGGATCCGACCGCAAGTGCTGGATTACGCCAGCAGCTGCTTGACCAGCTTGGAGACCAGGCCCATGTCGGCCTGGCCGGCGAGCTTGGGCTTCAGTGCGCCCATCAGCTTGCCCATGTCGGCCGGGCCGGAGGCGCCGGTTTCGGCGATGGCGGCCTGGATGGCGGCCACGATCTCGGCTTCGCCCATCTTGGCCGGCAGGTAGGCTTCGATGACCACGATCTCGGCGCGCTCGATCTCGGCTAGGTCTTCGCGGTTGGCGGCTTCGTACTGGCTGACCGAGTCCTTGCGCTGCTTGACCATCTTGTCGAGCACGGCGATCACGGCGGTGTCGTCCAGTTCGATGCGCTCGTCCACTTCGCGCTGCTTGATGGCGGCATTGATCAGGCGGATCACGCCCAGCTTGTGCTTCTCGCCCGCCTTCATGGCGGCCTTCATGTCTTCGGTGAGCTGCTGCTTCATGCTCATGAGGAACCTCGTGGTGGTAGGTGGGGCGGGGGCGGATGCCCGAACCCGGAAACGCAAAAAGCCGGCGACGCTCGCGCGTGCCGGCTTCGGCTCCATCGCGACAGGCAGGCCCGCCGCAATGAAGATGCGTCCGATCAGTACAGGCGCTGACGCTTGGTGACGTCGCGCGACGAGCGGCGCAGCTGACGCTTCACAGCAGCGGCGGCCTTGCGCTTGCGCTCCTGGGTCGGCTTTTCGTAGAACTCGCGCTTGCGGGTTTCGGCCAGCACACCGGCCTTTTCGCAAGTGCGCTTGAAGCGGCGAAGAGCAAACTCGAAGGGCTCGTTCTCGCGGACTTTGACGCTGGGCATGGAATCTCCGGGACACAGTAGAACCGGGTCACGCCCGGCGAGCCGCACATTATAGCGGCGAATAGACAAACTGCAAGCGGCCAACCCTGAATACGGGCCGGAAGTTCGAAAGCAGTGAGATCTGCACATCCCCCGAGGGGGCGGCAGGGGCGTCATAATAGCAGGCATGCGAGTCCTTGGCATCGAATCTTCCTGTGATGAGACCGGCGTGGCGGTGTATGACACCGGCCTGTCCGGCAGCGCGGCCCTGCGCGCCCATGCGGTCTACAGCCAGATCGCCCTGCACGCCGAATACGGTGGTGTGGTGCCAGAACTGGCCAGCCGCGACCACGTCCGCAAGCTGCTGCCGCTGGTGCGCCAGACCCTGGCCGAAGCCGGTCTGGGGGTAGGCGATATCGATGGCGTGGCCTATACGGCCGGTCCTGGCCTGGTCGGCGCGCTGCTGGTGGGCGCGGGCGTGGCGCGTTCGCTGGCCTGGGCGCTGGAGGTACCGGCCGTGGGCGTACACCATATGGAAGGCCACCTGCTGGCCCCGCTGATGGAAGACGACCCGCCGGAAGCGCCGTTCGTGGCACTGCTGGTGTCCGGTGGCCATACCCAGCTGGTGGCGGTGGATGCGATCGGCCAGTACCGCCTGCTGGGCGAAACCCTGGACGATGCGGCCGGCGAGGCCTTCGACAAGACCGCCAAGCTGATGGGGCTGCCGTACCCCGGTGGCCCGCAGCTGGCCAGGCTGGCCGAGCAGGGCACGCCGGGCGCGTATCGCTTCGCGCGGCCGATGACCGACCGCCCGGGGCTGGATTTCAGCTTCTCCGGCCTGAAGACCCAGGTCCTGATGGCCTGGCGCGACAGCGACCAGAGCGAGCAGACCCGTGCCGATATCGCCCGTGGCTTTGAAGATGCGGTGGTCGAGACCCTGTCGATCAAGTGCGAGCGCGCGCTGGAAGCAGCGGGCACCAACGTGATCGTGGTGGCCGGCGGTGTCGGCGCCAACAAGCGCCTGCGCGCCCGCCTGCAGCAGATGGCCGAGCGCCTCGGCGGCCGTGCCTGCTTCCCGCGGCCGGCACTGTGCACCGACAACGGCGCGATGATCGCCTTCGCCGGCGCGCTGCGCCTGCAGGCCGGCCAGCACAGTCCGCCGAAGGTGGATGTGACCCCGCGCTGGGACATGGCGACCCTGCCGGCGGTGTGAACAGGTAGCGTCGGGCCACGGCCGGCGGACGCATTACCGATGCACTGCCAACGGCGACGCCGCCAGCACGGTTGTCGCCCGCTCATGGCGCTGCAGCCAGCCCAGCGTGTGTGGGCAGCGGGCATGGATCAGCCGCCCGATCGCGGCCAGGTCGGCGCCGATGTCGCGCTCGAGGATGGGCTCGTGATGGGCGATGCGGTTGCGCAGGTGGCGGATGCGGTCGAGGTCAGCATGGATGTTCGTGCGGACCACGCTGAGAGCATCCTGTGGCGCGTTCGGCAACGCAATCTTCAAGCCCCGCGCCCAGATGGCTCCCTCGAAGCGCCGCGTGAAAAGCTGCTGCCAGAAAGCGAGACGAAGACTGGCGATGATCTCCGGAGTGTCCATCCGAGGATCTGCCTGTCTATGGATATCCTGCAAGGCCGACAACGCGCCATCTGCTGGCATCCGCTGCAGCAGTGCAGGATGCCAGGGCCAGCGCGGCCCGAAGGTATGCGCCAGCGCCGCGGCCACCGCATTGCGGATTACGATTTCACAGACGTGCAGGGGAGATAGCAGCGCGCCGCACATCTGCATGTTCCATACGTAAAGTGAGGCGGCGTCCAAACAGTGCCGGTATGCAATGCGTTTGTACGTCGCCCACCGTGGGCGTGACAGCGCTGCCTGCAGGATTCGTTGCTCTCTCATCAAATACGGGACCACATGGCGGATCACTAGCCTGCGCTGGTTGCCGCAGGCGTGATATCGGGCAATGCCGCCGTGTCAGGCAGCAAAATTCCTGTATCGCCTTGGGCTTCCTCCAGTATGTCGTGATTGACTCTGGACCGTAGAGGAAATGAACGTCACGATCTGCATCGTGTGCTCCGGGACTCGCGGCTGGATTCCAGCTCCCCCCGGGGACGTTGAGAGGTACCAAAGGGCCCCGCTAGCAGGGCCCTTTGTTTTTTCCGGACCGCCCCACGCCGGTGGCCCGCCGCCCGTTCCGGGCAGGCTCACCGCCGTGCCGGTACCATGGCCGTCTGTATTCGGCTGGTAACCGCAATGGACAAGGTTTTCATCGAGGGGCTGACGATCGACGCCCTGATCGGCATCTACGATTGGGAACGACGGATCCGCCAGGACCTGGTGTTCGACCTGGAAATGGGCTTCGACAACCGTCGCCCCGCAGCCACCGATGACATCGCCCACACCCTGAACTACAAGGCGGTGAGCAAGCGCCTGGAACAGTTCGTGCGCGAGTCGGAGTTCGGCCTGGTCGAGACCCTGGCCGAACGTTGCGCGCAGATCGTGCTGGACGAATTCGACGTGAAGTGGCTGCGCCTGAAGCTGAGCAAGCCGGGCGCGGTGCGCGGCGCGCGCGCGGTGGGCGTGATCATCGAACGCACGCGGGACTGACCCGGTCGCGCCGGCCATTGGCCAGCAACCCCGGTAGTGCCGGCCGCTGGCCGGCAACCTTGGCAACAACGAAACAGACAGGAGACAACCGATGGTGGACGCGGTGGTGGCGGTACAGTGGCTGGAACGGCTGCAGAACACACTGGAACCCTATCCTGGCGCCTACCTGGCGTTGATGATCTCGGCGCTGCTGATCGCCGCTGGCCTGGCCAACTGGGTGACCAAGCGCATCCTGCTGCGCGGGCTGCGACGCCTGCTCAGCCGCCTGCCGGGCGCTGATACCGGCCGCGGCAGCCACCTGATGCGGGTGATCTCGCGTCTGTCCAATGTGGTGCCCAGCCAGGTGATCGCCTCGGGCATCCGCATCGTGCCGGACCTGCCGCCGGGGCTGGTGAGCTTCATCATCGGCGCCTGCCAGGCGTGGGCGATCCTGACCGTGGTGCTGGCCATCTCGCATGCGCTGGATGCGGCCAATGATCTCTACGAGCGCCGCCCCGAGGCACGCAACAAGCCGATCAAGGGGTACCTGCAGGTCGCCAAGATCGTCATCTTCGTGATCGCCGGCCTGTCGATCGTTGCCACCCTGGCCGGCGTCGACCTCCGCTATCTGGTCACCGGTCTCGGCGCCGCCACCGCAGTGCTGATGCTGATCTTCCAGGACACCATCCTGTCGCTGGTGGCCAGCGTACAGATCAGTGGCGATGGTCGCGTGCGCATCGGTGACTGGATCGAGATGCCCAGCCAGAACGCCGACGGTGATGTGATCGACATCGCGCTGCATACCATCACCGTGCAGAACTTCGACAAGACCATCACCACCATCCCCACCAAGAAGCTGGTGACCGAGTCGTTCAAGAACTGGCGCGGCATGCAGGAGGCGGGTGGGCGCCGGATCAAGCGCGCGCTGTACCTGGACCAGCACAGCGTCGGCTTCCTGGATGAGGGCGACCTGGCCTTCCTCGGTGAATTCGCGCTGCTGCGCGACTACCTGCAGGCCAAGGAGCAGGAGCTGGGGCAGTGGAACGGGCGCCTGCGCGAGCAGGGCGTGGCCGAGGTCAACAGCCGCCGGGTGACCAACCTGGGTACCTTCCGGGCCTATGTGGAGCGTTACCTGCGCAGCCACCCGGGCATCCATACCGACATGACCCTGCTGGTACGCCAGCTGCAGCCGACCACCGAAGGCCTGCCGCTGGAGCTGTACTGCTTCACCCGCAGCACCGCCTGGGGCGAGTACGAGGCGGTGCAGTCGGACATTTTCGACCACCTGCTGGCGATCCTGCCGGCCTTCGGCCTGCGGGTGTTCCAGGCCTCCAGCGACGCCATGTTGATGGCCGGGCAGCGCCAGTTGGCCGGCTCGGAGTAAGCTGCGGTGCCCCCGGCGGGGCCATACGGACCCCGCTGGTGGCTGAAACTGAATGAACAAACCCCTCGCCAAATCGCCCGGGATCGCTAGAATGCCGGGCTTGTAAACGTTTTCATCAAGGACTGCCGGTGGCCTCCGATCGCATCGAATCCCTCATTGCCCAGATGACCGTCGAGGAAAAGGTCGGCCAGCTGGGTGTCTTCGCGGACATGGTCCGCCCGTTCGCCCCGGACGTGAACCCGGAAGCCAACGTGCGCAATGCCGACCAGGTGCTGCAGCAGGTGCGCGAGGCCAAGGTCGGCTCGCTGTTCAATGGTGTGGGCGCCGAACTGGGCCGCCGGATCCAGCAGGTCGCCACCGAAGAGAGCCGCCTGGGCATCCCGGTCATCCTGGCGGCCGACGTCATCCACGGCATGCGCACCGTGTTCCCGATTCCGCTGGGCGAGGCCGCCAGCTTCGAGCCGGACCTGGCCGAGCGCACCGCGCGCGCCACCGCCATCGAAGCCACTGCCGCTGGCCTGCACTGGACCTACGCCCCAGCCGTGGACATCGCCCGCGACCAGCGCTGGGGCCGTGGCGCCGAAGGTGCCGGTGAGGACGTGGTGCTGGGCTGTGCGTTCGCCGCCGCCCGCGTGCGCGGCTTCCAGGGCAGCGACCTGCGCGCGGCCGATTCGCTGCTGGCCACGCCCAAGCACTTCGCTGCCTATGGCGCGGTGATGGCCGGCATGGAATACAACATGGTGGACATCTCGCCGCAGACCCTGCGCGACGTGCACCTGCCGCCGTTCAAGGCCGCCTTCGACGCCGGCGCGATCACCGTGATGTCCTCGTTCAACGACATCAACGGCGTGCCGGCCAGCGCCAACGCCGAACTGCTGACCGACATCCTGCGCGGTGAGTGGAAGTTCCCGGGCGTGGTGATCTCCGATTACACCGCCGACATGGAACTGGTCGCCCACGGCTACGCCGCCGACGACCGCGACGCCACTGCCAAGGCGTTCACCGCCGGCCTGGACCTGAGCATGCAGAGCGGCTTCTACGCCGAGCACCTGCCGGGCCTGGTCGAGAGCGGCGAGGTGCCGATGGCGGTGCTGGATGAGGGCGTGCGCCGCATCCTGTGGCTGAAGGAAACCATCGGCCTGTTCGACGACCCGTACCGTTCGCTGGACCCGGCGCGCGAAGCCGATACCTCGTACCTCGCCGCGCATGACGAACTGTCGCGCGATGCCGCGCGCCGTTCGATCGTGCTGCTGAACAACCGTGACAACGTGCTGCCGCTGCAGAAGACCGGGCAGAAGATCGCGCTGATCGGCCCGTTCGTGCAGGACCGCGAGAACATTGAAGGCTGCTGGACCCTGTTCGGCGACAAGCAGCGTTACGTGGATCTGGAAACCGGCGTACGCGCCGCCATCGGCGATGAAGCGCTGCTGGAGATCGTGCCGGGCTGCGAACTGGAAACTGCCATTCCGGGCGGCACCGAAGCCGCCGTGGCGGCCGCGCTGCGCGCCGACGTGGTGGTGCTGGCGCTGGGCGAACCGCAGCGCTACAGCGGTGAAGCGCAGTCGCGCGTGGAGATCACCCTGCCGCCGGCACAGCAGGCACTGGCCGAGGCGGTGGCGATGACCGGCAAGCCGCTGGTGGTGCTGCTGCGCAACGGCCGTGCGCTGGCACTGCAGGGCGCGGTGCGCAACGCGCATGCGGTGGCGGTCACCTGGTACCTGGGCACGCAGACCGGCCATGCCGTGGCTGATGTGCTGTTCGGCGACTACAGCCCGTCCGGCCGCCTGCCGGTCAGCTTCCCGCAGGTGTCCGGCCAGCAGCCGTACTTCTACAACCACCCGCGCACCGGCCGCCCGGAACTGCCGACCATGTCTGAGTTCAAGGCTCGCTGGCGCGAGATCCCGAACGAGCCGCTGTACCCGTTCGGCCACGGCATCGGCTACACCACCTTCGCCTACGGCGTGCCGCAGCTGAGTGCGGCGCAGCTCGGCTGGGACGACACCCTGACCATCACCACCACGCTGACCAACAGCGGCGACGTGGCCGGCGAGGAAGTGGTGCAACTGTACATCCACGACCGCGTGGCCAGCCGCGTGCGTCCGGTGCGTGAACTGAAGGACTTCCGCAAGGTGGCACTGCAGCCAGGCGAGTCGACTAACGTGGTGTTCACCCTCACCCGCGAGCAACTGGCCTTCACCGGCCGTGACGGCGTGCTGCGTGCCGAACCGGGCCACTTCGACCTGTGGGTCTGCGCGTCCTCGGCGGCCGGCGAAGCCGTGCAGTTCGAGCTGCTGAAGGCCTGATCGAAGAAAAAGGGGACGGAGGGGATTAAGTCGTTTGTGCCACTAACGACTTAATCCCCTCCGTCCCCTTTTTGTTGTCCTCACCGCGGCGGCGCTACCATCGGGCTCCCTGTTTCGATGGAGTGCGCGCATGCGCCGGATGGCTTGTCTGATTCCCGCCCTGATGCTGGCCGCCTGTTCGCAGCCGGCGGCACCGCCGGCCGAGCCTGCGGCGGATGCACCGCCGCCGATGGAGGCCAGCGCCCCGGCAACGCCTGCGGCATCTGCCACTGAACCCGCTGCTTCGGCACCGGCCGCGCCCGCAGCGGAAGCGCCCGCCGAAGACGCACGCGCGCGCATCGAAACGCTGCTTGGCGATGCGGCGCAGTTCGAGAAGGTCTTCAATGCGTTCAAGGCCGCCGTGGTTGGCGGCGATCGCGCTGCGGTGGTCGAGGAAGTGCGCTTTCCATTGAACGTCGGTGGCGGAAAGAAGATCACCGGCCCCGGTGAGTTCCAGCGCAACTACGAGAAGATCATCACCCCGGCGGTGGTCAAGGCGGTGTCCGAGCAGGATTTCGGCAAGGTGTTCGTCAACCAGCAGGGCGTGATGATCGGCAGCGGCCAGGTGTGGTTGAACGGGCAGTGCCTGGATCAGGCCTGCACGAAGACCGAGGTGAAGGTCATCACCATCCAATGAACGCAGACGGCCCCGCGTGCGGGGCCGTTGCGGACAAACGTGCCGGCCAGCGGCCGGCACTACCTCAGGTCTTCGGCGTGAGTTTCAACAGACGCGCCTTGCTGCCATCTTCCAGCAGCCACAGGGCGCCATCCGGGCCCTGTTCCACTTCGCGGATCCGCTCGCCCATGTTGAAGCGTTCGGCTTCGCGCGCGCTGTCGCCGTCGAAGGCCACGCGCACCAGCGAGGTGGAGGACAGGCCGCCGATGAAGCCGCTGCCCTTCCACTGCGGGAACAGGTTGCCGCTGTAGATCACGAAGCCGGCCGGCGAGATCACCGGCGTCCAGGTCACCTTCGGCGCGGCGAATTCCGGGCGGGTGCTGTGGTCGGGAATCGGCCGGCCGTCGTAATGGTCACCATTGGAAACGATCGGGTAGCCGTAGTTGGCGCCGCGCACGATCAGGTTCAGTTCGTCACCGCCGGCCGGGCCCATCTCGTGTGCCCACAGCTTGCCGTTGGCATCGAAGGCCATGCCGAGGATGTTGCGGTGGCCCAGTGACCACACCTGCGCGGCCACGCCGCCCTGCGAGGCGAACGGGTTGTCGGCGGGCAGGCTGCCATCATCGTTGAGGCGGATGATCTTGCCGAGGTTGCCGCCCATGTCCTGCGCCGGATCGAACTTCTGGCGCTCGCTGGAGCTGATCCACAGCTTGCCGTCCGGGCCGAAAGCAAGGCGATGGCCGTAGTGACCTTCACCACTCACCTTCGGGCTCTGTCGCCAGATCACCTTCAGGTCCTTCAGCTGGCCGGCACCGTTGGCATCCAGCGCCAGCGTGGCACGGGCCACGGCAGCGCCGCGGGTGTCCAGCGTGCCTTCCTCGGCATAGCTGAGGTAGATCACGTGGTTGCTCGCGAATTGCGGGTGCAGGATCACGTCACCGAAGCCGCCCTGGCCGCCGTAAGCGACCTTCGGAACGCCGGTGATCTCATGCTTCTGGCCGCTGGCCAGGTCCAGGTGCTGCAGCTTGCCGCGCTTTTCGGTGACCAGCAGGCTGCCGTCCGGCAGGAAGGTCATCGCCCACGGCTGGTCGAACCGGCTGATTTCGGTGGCGGTGAACGGGCGCTGGTCGGCAGTGGTGGAGGCTGCGGGCGCTGCGGTCTGGGCGCCGTTGGCGGCCGGGTCGGCGGCATTGCAGGCGGAGGTGGCAAGGATCGGCACCAGGCCGAGGGCGAGCAGCAGGGGCGTGCGGGTCATGGGTATCTCCAGTGCGGGGATGCGGATGGCCGGGCTGTCCCTTGTATACCACTGGCGCCGTGAGCGTCGTGGCCCGAAGGTCCTGCGACCCCTGTGCGAGCGCGGCGGGATCGTCTAGGGTGGGCACGCCCGGGCAAAGCGTGCCCGTCTGCCTGCCAAGGATCTGCAATGAACACTGCCATGCCCCACAAGCCCTCCACCGCCTTCATCGCCGCCTCATGGGTGGCCCTGCTGCTGGGTGCGGCGGCCTACCTGATCGGTCTGTTCAACGCCACGATGGCGCTCAACGAAAAGGGCTACTACCTGACCCTGCTGCTGTTCGGCCTGTTCGCGGCGGTGTCGCTGCAGAAGAGCGTGCGTGACCGCGTCGAGGGCATTCCGGTGAGTGGCCTGTACTACGCGCTGTGCTGGTTCGCACTGCTGTCGGCGTTGATGCTGCTGCTGGTGGGCCTGTGGAATGCCACGCTGGCACCGAGCGAGAAGGGTTTCTACGGCATGGCGTATGCACTGTCGCTGTTCGGCGCGGTGGCGGTGCAGAAGAACACCCGCGACCTGATCGCCGCCGGTGGCGGTGAGAGCAAGCGCAGCGCGGTCGCGCCGCCGCTGCCGGAACAGGAGTGAATGCGTAGAGCCGGGCCCATGCTCGGCTGTCCTGCGGGGTTTGTTGAGTCGAGCCGAGCGTAGGCTCGGCCCGACAAAAGCGTGGCGCTATCGCTTCAACAACGGATCCGCTTGCTGCGCGTCCTCCCAGCCACGGCGCACGGCATTGCGTGCCTGCGCCCATTCCAGCCGGCTGCGGCCACGCTCGCTGGCCCAGCGCGGCTCCAGTTCAGCTTCGACCTGTTCGTAGGCGCGGATCATGTCCTGCGCACGCGCGGCATGGCCGATGCGGTAGGCCGGTTCATAGTCCTCGAAGAACAGCTGGTCGTCGTAGTACGGTTCGGCGGTGTAGCGTTCGCGCCAGTAGTTGCTGACCGCATCGCGCGGCGTGCTGTCGTCCGGTACGCGGCCGGGGATCTGGTACTCGGTCATGGAAGGCTCCGTTGTGGACGAAGCCTGATCCTGCCTGTGTGGCGGTTAACGGCCCGGTCCGGCAGCGTGATCACCAGATCAATCCGCCGGGCATGGCCCGGCGCTATCGGTCATCCGGCGTCGGCATCTTTTCGCGGCAGCTTGTAGATCACCGCGCCGATGGCGAACGCCACCAGCGCAGCAGCGATGTTCTGCCAGCTGGCACTGGCGAACAGCGCCAGGCACAGCAGCAGCGCGAGTACCGGAATCAGCGGGCCACCCGGCAGTTTCAGTGCGCCCGGCCGGTCCGCATAGCGCTTGGCCAGCACCAGTACCGCAGCGGCCGTTCCGATGTAGGCGAACAGGCGCGTGGTCATCGACAGCAGGGCCAGCTGCACGAACGAACCGGACAGGGCCAGGCCCAGCGCGATCAGGCCTTGGCACAGGATCGACGCGGCCGGCGTGTGGAAGCGCGGATGCACCTGCGCCAGGATCTTCGGGCCATAGCCATCACGGGCCAGTGCGAACAGGAAGCGTGGGCCCATCATCATCGTGTTGCTGTTGGTGCCGAGGATGGAGATGGTCGCGCCTACGGTGAGGATCAGCGCCAGTGCTTCGCCGCCGAAGCCGGCAGCGGCGTCGGCCAGCGGCGTGGCCGAGCTGGCCAGGCCGGCCAGCGTGCCCTGCGCCACGACCTGCACCGCGCCGTAGATGATGGTGACGGTGATGATCATGGTGATCAGCGCGAACGGAATATCGCGGCGCGGATTACGGTACTCGCCGGCGGCGGCCGGGATGTTCTCGAAGCCGGCATAGGCGTACAGCAGCAGCAACGCGGCCTCGCCCATGCGCTGCAGGTCGTGCGGGTCGGGGCGCTGGCCGGAGAAGGCCAGCTGCGGGTCGATGTAGAACGCGCCGATGGCCACGAACAGCAGCAGCGGCAACATCTTGCCGATCACCAGCACCACGCCGGTACGCGCGGCCGAGCGCACGCCGATGATGTTGACGCCGGTGAGGAAGCCCAGCGACACCACGATCACCGCGATGCGCCCCATGCCGGCACCGGCCCACGGCCAGAAACGCGCGACGGCATCGGCCAGCGCGTTGCTGAGTGCGGCCGCCGAGCTGATGCGGGTCAGCCAGATCATCCAGCCGATCTCGAATCCGGCGAAGCGCCCGAACGCCTCGCGTGCATACAGGTAGCTGCCACCGGGTTCATCGAAGTAGCTGGCGGCCTGCGCGTAGCACAGCACCAGCAGGGCGACCACGATGCCGGCAGCGACCACGCCCCACAGGCTGAAAGGGCCGAGCAGGGCGACGGTGGCGGCCGGCAGCAGGTAGATGCCGCTGCCGATCACATCGTTGATCGACAAGCCGACGATCTGCCAGCGGCTGACCGCGCGCTGCAGCTGCGGTTCGTCCTGCGCGCTCAACGGGCGTCTCCACGCAGTGCGGGCAGTTGCCACTGGGCCTGCAGGCGCGTGTACTCGGCGCGCGGCAGCAGCACGAAGCGCGGCGCATCCTGCGGCCGCAACCAGTCCAGCAGGGCCTGCATGCGGGCCTGCGGCATGGCCGTGCAGCCGGCAGTGGCCTCACCCGGCTGGCGCCACAGATGGGCGAAGATGCAGCTGCCCTTGCCAGGCTGGTTGTCCGGGTTGTGGGCGATCACAAAGCCTTCCTGGTAACGCACGTCGCCCTTGTCGTGCAGGTCCAGCCGCATCGGCTCGGTGGAGCCCTTGACCGCTGCACTGCCGACCTTCTTCTCATCGACGATGCGGTTGTAGAACGGCGAACCGGGCACGTCCATGCAGTAGCTGCTGTCCAGCATCGGCTGGTAGGGCATCGCGGTGCCGGGGCGGGTGATGGCATAGCCGAATGCACTGCCGAGCGCGAATATGCCGGCCGGGCTGCGGCCGTCCCCTTCCTGTTTCTGCGGGCCATCGGCCTGTGCAGGATGCAGGCCCAGTCCCCAGGCACTGCCGGTACGGCCGAGCGCGACCGGGAACGCCTGTCCGTGCGTGTGCCAGCCCTTGCCGTCGCGTACATAGGCCTGCAGCTGCCCCTGGGTGCTGTCCCAGCCATCGCTGGTGACCACGATCAGCTGGCGCGCGCCATCCAGCGGCGCGGCGTGGACGAACACCGCCGCGGCAAGCAGCAGTGCAGTGGTGGCAAGTCGGACCAGCGATCTCATCAACAGGTGCTCCGGTCAGGAATCCAGCAGGTGGTCGATCCGCTCCAGGTTCACCGCAAGCTGCTGCTGGCGATCCGGATTGGTATGGCAGAGCAGCACGAACAGGAAATCGAGCAGGGCGTGCATGGCGCTACGGTACAGCAGCTGCGCCACCTGCGGCGTGCGGTCATGCGCGCACACCACCAGCGCCGCATCAGCATGCGCGCGCAGCGGGTTGGCGGTGTGGCGGGTGATGGAAATCACCTTGCCACCCATGTCCTGGAACTGCCGTGACAGCTGCGAAAGCTGCGGCAGGTTGCCGAACTCGGAGAACATCAGCAGCGCATCGCCGGGGCGCGCGGCCGACAGGTTGGCCAGCATCAGGATCGGATCGGTATGCGGCACCACCAGCAGGCCGAGCAGTGACAGCCGCATGGCGAACTCGCGTGCGAACAGGCCGTCGTCACCCAGGCCGTACACGAACAGCTTCGGCGCGCCGTC
Source organism: Stenotrophomonas sp. PE591 (assembly GCF_018320795.1). Classification (NCBI taxonomy): domain Bacteria; kingdom Pseudomonadati; phylum Pseudomonadota; class Gammaproteobacteria; order Lysobacterales; family Lysobacteraceae; genus Stenotrophomonas; species Stenotrophomonas sp. PE591. Next base: position 427,403 of record NZ_JAAOKO010000003.1, on the reverse strand, counting down.
GAGCAGCTGCACGATGCGCTCGATTTCCTCGCGTGGATTGGCCTGGCGGGTTTCCTCTTCGGCCTGTGCCTTGCTGCGGCGCAGGGCCTCACCCAGGCGCAGGTAGTCGTCGCCGCTGTCGGGTTCGCTGGGTGCCTGCTGCGGGTCGGCACCGGCGCGGGCGACATCCTGGCCGATGGAGTACTTCAGGTCCGGGTAGCCCTTGAAGCCGAGCTTCTGGCTGAACTTCACCACGCTGGACTGGCTGATGCCCAGCGCGCTGGCCAGCTGCTGGGACGAGTAGTCGCGCAGCAGGTGGGCGTTGTCGAGGATGAAGTCGGCGATGCGGCGCTCGATGGCCGACATCTGCCCGCGCTCGGTGCGGATTTTCAGCAGGGGCGGCATGCGGGGCGTCCGGGTGTCTGCAAAGGCGTTGCGGTTGGCAGCGTAGAGCGTGTCATGGAATGGGTCGGGCGGGTGGGGTTTGCAGGGGACGCCGTGAATCCGTCCATGGAGGCTTGGCCGCGCTTGCTCGTTTGCGCTGTCCTGCGCAAACGGCAAGACCGGGGTTGGGCGTCCTGCCCAACCCGCCCGAGGCATGCCTCGGGCCCATGGCGCGGACACCCCTGCAAACCCCACCCGCCCAACCCCGGACAGATCGCGCGCGTGCCAGCCGCGAAGAGAATACGAGGTAGAGCAGAAGCAGGAGCATCCACGCATGGCGTGGATCTACCCGGAGCTGCCGTTGAGTCCGCCTTCAAGCGAGCCGAGCACCGCAGGTCCGGCGAGGGCGAAGAGGCGCGGGTGTCTGAGCGCAGCGAGTTCCGCGCCGTCCCTCGGCGGGCCGAGGAGCGCAGGGCACCGGCGTGCGCAGCCCGTCGGCTTGCGGCCGGCGGAGCGTTTCTTTTGGTTACTTTTCTTTTCGCGAAAAGAAAAGTAACGCCCGACCAAGCGTCAGTCACCCGTGGCCGCTGTAGAGTCGAGCCATGCTCGACTGCGCGGTTCAACCCAGCATCTCCAGCCCGCGTACTTCGGTGATGCCCAGCCCCGGCACGTCGCTGATGCTGATCTCCGATTCGTTGAAATGCACGCCACCGCTGACCGGGTCGAACTGGCCCAGCGACGGGCCGTCGAGGTCGACCTTGGTGATCACATCGCTCTTGGCCACGGCCAGATGCACGGCGGCGGCCACGCTGATGCTCGATTCGATCATGCAGCCGATCATGCACGGCACGCCGTAGATGCCGGCGATGTCGGCGATGCGGATCGCGTTGGACAGGCCGCCGGTCTTCATCAGCTTGATGTTGATGATGTCGGCCGCGCGCTGCTGGATCAGGTCCATCACCTGGCTGGGGCTGAACACGCTTTCGTCGGCCATCACCGGCGTGTTGACGCGGTCGGTGACGTACTTCAGGCCGCTGATGTCGGCGGCCTTCACCGGCTGCTCCAACAACTCCAGTACCACGCCGGCTTCTTCCAGGGTGCGCATCGCATGCACCGCCTGCTTGGCGGTCCAGCCCTGGTTGGCGTCCAGCCGCAGCAGGGCGCGGCCTTCCACGGCGGCGTGGATCGCCTTGACCCGTTCAATGTCCAGGCCGATGTCCTTGCCGACCTTGATCTTCAGCGACTCGAAGCCGCGTTCGATCGCTGAAAGCGAGTCGGCCACCATCTTGTCGATGTAGTCCACGCTGATGGTGATGTCGGTGGTGATCACCGGGTCGCCACCACCGAGCATCTGGTAGAGCGGGGCGCCGTGCAGCTGCGCCCACAGGTCGTACAGCGCGATCTCCACCGCTGCCTTGGCGCTGGTGTTGCGCTCCATCGCGGTCTGCACCAGCGTGCACAGATGGTTGAGGTTGACCACGTCCTGGCCGATCAGGCGCGGGGCGATGAAGTGGCGGATCGCTTCGATGATCGAGCCGTGCGTATCGCCGGTGATCACCGCGGTGGCCGGGGCTTCACCGTAACCGGTGTTGCCGGTGTCGGTGCGGATCAGTACGACCACGTCTTCCACGGTTTCCACCGTGCGCAGGGCAGTCTTGAACGGCGTCTTCAGCGGCACGCGCAGCATGCCCAGTTCGATGGCAGTGATCTTCATTCAGGGGGTCTTGGCCCGCAGGCGCTGGATGTTGGTGATGCGGTCGATGTAGCGGACGGTATCGCTGGCCATCATCGGCTCCAGCGGCGTGACCGAAACACCATTGAGATGGGCCTGCACACGTCTGCCGTCGGCACCGAACCAGCTGCCGCCCGCCGTATCGTGGATCACCCAGGTGCGGCCGTCGACGTGGCCGATGGCCATCATCACGTGGCCGGGGATGTAGACCAGGTCGCCGACCCGTAGTTCGGTGACCGCACGGTCGCGCGCGGCCTTGCCGACCTTGTCGGTGAACGGCAGGCGATCCAGTGCCGGGCTGACCGCCTGTGCACTGGTATTGCGCGGCAGCAACACGCCGAAGCTGCGGTAGATCTCGGAGACGAACCCGCTGCAGTCACGGGTGTCGTAGTCATGGCCCCAGCCGTAGCGTTCGCCCAGGAACTTGAAGGCCTGCTGCAGCAGCAGGCGCGGGGTCAGTGGCAGGTAGTCGGCGGCGGTGTCCTGCGAGCGCGGCAGCAGCGCCGGTACGAGCTTCAGACGCCCATCGGCCTCGCGCACCGGCAACTGCACCACCCACGAGGCATGCGCCTGCTGGCCGTTCACCGGCTCTGACGCAGGCCAGTCGGCCAGCACCGGCAGGCGCACGCCCATGTCCAGCTGCAGGCGCGAAACGCGCGGTTCTTCCGGGGTGTAGACGGTCTGCGCGGTGGCGCCGGTGACAATGCGGTACGGGCCCTTCGTGCCATAGCCAAGCACCGTGGCCTTGTCGCCGCTGGCAATGGCATCGGCTTCGATCCACGCGCTGTAGCGCTCGCTGTGCACGAACAGCCAGCGGCCGTCGGCACTGCGGTGAACCACCGCGACCTTGTCACCGGGGAACAGCGCCGATTCCTGGAAGCGGTCGATGTCGGTGTCACCGGCGGTGCTGAAGACGCGCTCGCGGGTGGGGAAGGTACGCAGTGCCGCGCGCTTCACCACCAGCCCATAGGCCGGTGCCACCTGGGCAGGAATCGCATCGAGGCCGAGGTTGGCTTCGATGCCGCTGCGCAGCGCGGGGGCGATGGCCTGGCCCGTCTCGTTGAACAGTGCACGCGTGGGCCAGCTGGACAGCGCGCTGATGCTGGCACGCACCGTCGCCGCATCAAGCTGGGCGGGCAGTGTGGCGATGTCCTGGATATGGTTGTCCTGCGCCCGCATCCGCGCGTTCTGCGCCTCGATCTGTGTGCGATCCAGAATCGGCGCATCAGCGTTGTCCAGGCGCGCGGCCCAGTACTGCGGGGTGAGGTAGGCCTCGTGCAGGCCGATCACATAGGGCAGCGGCGCACCCGGGTCGGGCGGTGGTGCCGCCTGTGCAAAGGCCGGTGCGGCCAGCAGGCACAGGGCCAGGGTCAACCGGCGCGGCCAACGCCGGTGCGGTTCGCGGGAAGCCAGGCTCATGCGGTGCACACCCTCCTCGAATGCCTGTTGGAATATTTATTCCTTTTGGCATCGAAAGCAAGAATAAATTATTGACCGGCATCCCGGCCCGTGTTACACAGCCGTTACCACCCGCGCTGGGGAAGTGTCGCTGTGGATCCTGCCGTTCGCAAACCGCGTCTGCCTGCTGCTGCCGGCCTGTGTGCCGCGCTGCTGCTGTGGGTGTCGGCCACGCAGGCGGCAGACGGGCGCAGCAGCCAGCAGCGTGCGCGCGAAACGCAGGTGATCGACCTGATCGACAGCGGCCGCTTCAGCGACGCCGATGCGCTGCTGGCGACCGGGAGCGATGCTGCCGAAGGCGCGTTCCAGCGTGAGCGCATGCGCCGCATCCGCCAGGATTTTTCCCTCGACGAAACCGCCGCCAAGGCGGCCGTGCGCCGCTGGATTCCCGACCTGACCGACGAGGAGTTCGCGCGCTGGGATCAACTCGGCCTGATCGAGCATCTCGATATCGATGGTACGCGTTGGTATTTCAAGCGCGCACCGTCGAACCTGTTCCTGCTCAGTGACGAAGCACGCGCACGCCGCCGCGCGGATGCACCGATGCCGGCGCCGGGCCCGAACGAAGTGCTCAACGCGCACCACGCGCGCGTGCTTGCCGCAGCCGAACAGAGTGGCCAGGTGTCCGTACTGCCGCAGCGCATTGAGTTCACCCAGTCGCTCACGGTGAAGGCCGATGCCGTCCCGGCGGGTGAAACCGTACGCGCCTGGATTCCATACCCGCGCGAGATCCCGGGCCAGCAGGAACAGGTGCAGTGGCTGGGCAGCGCCCCGGGCAAGGCACGGGTGGCACCGGCCAGTACCCTGCAGCGCACCGCCTATCTGGAAGCCAAAGCCGTAGCCGGCAAGCCGACCCGGTTCGAGATCCGCTATGCGGTAACGGTCTTCGCGCGACACACCGCGATCGATCCCGCGAAGGTGCAGGCCACCCCGAATGATCCCGCATTGAAGCCCTATCTGGCCGAGCAGCTGCCGCATGTGCGCTTCACCCCGGCGCTGAAGCTGTTCTCCGACCAGGTGCTGCAGGGCGAGACGCGCCCCTATGAAGTGGTGCGCAAGCTGTTTGCCGCCGTGGACCGCATTCCATGGGCCGGTGCGCGTGAATACTCGACGCTCAGCAACATCAGTGATCATGCGCTGCGCGCCGGCCATGCGGATTGCGGGCAGCAGACCCTGCTGCTGATCGCGCTGCTGCGCATGAACGGCATTCCTGCACGCTGGCAGTCGGGCATGGTGTTCTCCGACGATGGCAGCGGCTACAACAACCTGCATGACTGGGGACAGGTCTACCTGGCGCCATACGGCTGGCTGCCGATGGACGTGACCACCGGCGCGCTTGCCAGCGATGTGCCTGCACTGCGCGATTTCTATCTGGGTGGCCTCGACGGCTACCGCATTGCTTTCAACGACGATTTCGGCCAGCCCTTCGTGCCGGCCAAGCAGCACTTCCGCTCGGAAACGGTCGACTCGCAGCGCGGCGAGGCCGAGTGGGCAGGCGGCAACCTGTACTTCGACCAATGGAGCTACGACTTCCAGTGGCGGGTACTGCCAGCCAGGCAACGCTAGCGCGACACATCGCATTCCACACCATTCAATTCTTGCAGGAGAGAGCAGGGGATGAAGGCTTACAGCATCAAGCGGGCGGCGTTGTGCGTCGCCCTCGGGGCGTGTCTGGGCGTAGTGCTGCCCGGCATCGCGATGGCACAGAACGTGAGCGGTGCAGTCGCCGGCCGTGCAACCGCCGGTGACCAGGTGACCGTGGTCAGCAGCAGCACCGGCCTGACCCGTACCGTCACCGTAGGCGCCGATGGCAGCTACCGCCTCGGCCAGCTGCCGGTGGGCGACTACCAGCTGCAGCTCAGCCGCGATGGCCAGAAGCTGGGCGACCAGGTATCGGTGAGCGTTGCCGTCGGCGGTACCACCACGGTCAACCTGGGCAGCGGCGGCGGTGTCACCAACCTGGATGCACTGCAGGTGGTTGGCACCCGCGTGGTCAACCGCGTGGATGTGTACTCCACCGAAACCTCGTTCAACATCAACCGCCAGGAGATCTCGCGGCTGCCGGTGGCGCAGGACCTGTCCGCGGTCGCGCTGATGGCGCCGGGCGTGGTCGGCGGCAACTCGTCATTCGGAGGCCTGTCGTTCGCCGGTTCATCGGTGGCCGAGAATGCGGTCTTCATCAACGGCCTGAATGTCACCGACATGTATACCCGTCGTGGCTTCAGCACCGCGCCGTTCGCCTTCTTCAAGGAATTCCAGGTCAAGACCGGTGGCTACTCGGTCGAGTTCGGCCGCTCCACCGGTGGCGTGATCAATGCAGTGACCCGTTCGGGCAGCAACGAGTTCGAAGGCGGCGTTGAAGTCACCGCCGAGCCTAGTGCGTGGCGCGCCAGTGGCGGCGATCATTTCCACCGCGACGGCACCCCGCATTCCTACGGAAGCCGCGACAACAACTCGTTCCTGAAGACCAACGTCTGGGGCTCGGGGCCGATCGTCAAGGACAAGCTGTTCCTGTTCGCGATGTACGAGGACCGCAGCGACAAGGGCCACAACACCTCATCCGATGGCAGTACCTGGTTCAAGAACGACTCCGGCAACGGCTTCTGGGGCACCAAGCTGGACTGGAACATCAACGACAACCACAGCCTGGCGCTGCTGGCGTTCTCCGACGAGGGCGATGTCACCAACGCGTCGTACGGCTACAACTGGAATGCGGACCGGATCGGTTCCTGGGGCGGCGACTCGGTCACCGAGACCGGCGGCCGCAACTGGTCGGCCACCTACACCGGCCACTTCGGCCAGAATTTCACCGCGCGCGCCATGGTCGGCCAGAACAAGCAGCGTGCCTTCACCAACTCGTCGCTGGACCAGGCCTGCAGCCCGGTGTTCACCGACAGCACCTACGGCCCGCGGCTGGGCAAGCTGCAGGGGCTGCGCGCGGGCTGCCACCCGACCGGCGCGGCGGTGGCCGAGCGCGATGACACCCGCGATGTCGCGCGCCTGGATTTCGAATGGCAGCTCGGTGATCACCTGCTGCGCTTCGGTGTCGACCGCGAACTGATGACCACCAAGCAGTCCACCCGTTATCCAGGGCCGACCGAGCTGAGCTACACCGCCTACGTGGCGCGCCCCGGCGATGAAGTGTGGGATGGCGCCAACGCCTACGTACCGGCTGGCGTCACCGAGATGCTGCGCGCTCGCAACCGCCGCTCCGGCGGCACCTTCGAGACCGAGGCCAATGCCTTCTATCTGGAAGACATCTGGAACATCACCCCGAACCTGATGCTGAACCTCGGCGTCCGCTGGGACCGCTTCGAGAACCGCACCGCCGCCGGCAAGGCGTTCATCAAGATGGACGACCTGATCGCGCCACGCGTCGGCTTCTCGTGGGACATGCGCGGCGATGGCAGCACCAAGCTGTTCGGCAACGCCGGCCGCTATTACCTGCCGGTCACCAACAACATCAACGTGAACTTCGCCGGTGGCCTGACCGACGAATACAGCTATTACGTGCTGAATGGCTGGGAGCAGAAAACCTCGCCGACCGGTTCGCCGTACATGGCACCGATCGTCGGCCAGCAGATCGGGCCGACCGACACCCGCATGAATACCGGCGGTGCCGACCTGCGCCAGAGCGTGGACCGCGACCTGAAGGCGGTCTACCAGGACGAATACATCCTGGGCTTCCAGAACATGATCAACCAGGCCTGGTCGTGGGGCGTCAATGCCACCTACCGGCGCATGACCCGCGCGCTGGATGACATCCGCATCAACTACACCCCGTGCGGCCCGACCCCCAGCACACTGTGGCCGATCGCCAACCCGGGCGAGAGCCTGACGATCTGGGGCGACAAGAGCATCGGTTGCGCCAACGAAGGCTGGATCACCATCGACACCGCCAACAGCGGCTATCGAAAGGGCGGCAGTGGCGAGGTGATCGGTTACTCCAAGCCCAAGCGCACCTACAAGGCGCTGGAGTTCCAGATCGACCGTGCGTGGGACGAGAAGTGGATGTTCAACGCGTCCTATCTGTGGTCGAAGAGCGAGGGCAACTTCGAAGGCCCGGTGAACTCCGATACCAACTACGGCGACACCGGCATGGTGCAGTTCTGGGACCACCCGGCCACCAATGAACGCTATGGTGTTCTGTTCAACGATTTCCGCCATCAGTTCAAGCTGCGTGCCGCGTATGCGCTGAACAAGCAGTGGTCGTTCGGCACCACGCTGCAGGTGCAGTCCGGTGGCCCGATCACCGCCTATGGCGTGATGTGGCCGAACGACTCCATCGCCGGTGGCAGCACGTCCAGTGAAGGCAGTGGTGGTGGCACCGGTTGGCTGTGCGTGGCCAACTGTTCGGGCCCGTACAACCAGCGCCAGTTCGAGTACAGCCCGCGCGGCGCGTTTGGTCGCCTGCCGTGGACCTGGACCATGGGCGCCAACGTGACCTGGCGCCTGCCGGTGGAGGGAATCGACCTCAGCGCCCGGTTGTCGGTGTACAACCTGTTCAACAACCAGAAGACCATCAACGTGCACCAGCGCTACGAGGCGCAGCCCGGCCAGTATCGCGAGGCGACGTTCGCTACCGGTACGCGCTGGCAGGCACCGCGCTACACCCAGCTGGTGGTGACCTGGAACTTCTGAGGCCACGATCCGCGCCGTCCACCGTGACGGCGCGGGCAATGGAGGGGCTGCCCGCATGCACCACCTGCTGATCCTCGCGGCGGCACTGGCCGCACCGTCCGCTTCGTCGGTCGACAGTGCAGCCATCGATGCCGACATCGCGACCGTGGTCCGGACCGAGCATCTGCCCGGGCTGGCGATGGCGGTGGTCGAGGATGGACGGGTGGTCCATCGCCATGCAGAGGGGGCGCGCGGCGATGGCGGCCGCATCAACGAGGACACGCTGTTCAAGATCGCCTCCAACAGCAAGGCGATGACCGCCGCGCTGCTGGCGCGGCTGGTGCAGCAGGGCAGGCTGCACTGGGATGATCCGGTGCAGCGACACCTGCCGGGCTTCCGCATGCATGATGTGTGGGTGGGCGAGCAGATGCAGGTGCGCGACCTGCTGATCCACAACAGTGGCCTTGGCCTGGGCGCCGGTGACCTGATGCTGTGGCCGGAGCCGAACGCGTTCACCCGTGCCGACATCATCGCCGGCTTGGCGCATCTCAAGCCGGTCAGCAGCTTCCGCAGTCACTACGCCTACGACAACCTGATGTATGTGGTGGCCGGCGAAGTGGCGGCGGCAGCGGGTGGCAAGCCGTATGACCAGCTGATGCGCGAGCAGGTGTTCGAACCACTGGGCATGACGCGCTGCCAGGTGGGTGCGTGGTCGGTGAAACGCGTGGGCAACGTGGCACAGCCGCATGCCTGGCATGGTGAACGCAACGAGGTGGTGAACGCCGATGCTGCGATCAGCCCGGACCTGCCCTCGATGGCGGCGGGAGGCATCCGTTGTTCGCTGCGCGACATGACACGTTGGATGCAGGCGCTGCTCGATCCCGCGCTGGTGCCGGACTGGCTGGGCAGCGAGCAGCGGCGCACGCTGTGGACCCTGCACATGCCGATGCCGTTGGGTGAACGCCAGCGGCGCTGGGACAACGCGCATTTCTACGGCTATGGATATGGCTGGCGGGTGTCGGACATGGACGGGCAGTGGAAGGTGGCGCATACCGGCACGTTGTCGGGCATGTACTCGTCGCTGGCATTGCTTCCTGACCGCAGGGTCGGCGTGGTGATGCTGATCAACGGCGAAGGCGAGGATGCACGCACGGCGCTGATGCAGGCCATGCTGAAGCGCTTCACCGCACCAGACGATGCGCGCCCTGCGATGGAGTACCTGGCCGAACTGAAGGCTGACCGGGCAGCGCAGGCAGCGTCTGGCCATCAACGGCCAGCGACCACCGCCGCACAGCCGGCACGCGGCAATGACCTGCCGCGTTGGCAGGGCCGCTACTCCGACCCCTGGCTGGGCCCGGCTTCGCTGTGCCCGGGCAAGGACGGCCTGCGCTTCAGCGTGGACAAGTCGCCCCGGCTGCAGGCCACGGTGCTGCAATTGCAGGGGCGCTGGCTGCTGCGCTGGGATACGCTGGGTGACGAGGCGCAGGCGTGGCTGCAGCCGGGCCAGGGCCCGGCGCCGACACTGGACCTGCGCGCCATCGATCCGGACATCGACTTCAGCTATGACTTCCAGGACCTGCATTTCACTCGTACTGGCGACTGCCCTGGCGGCGACCGCCGACGCCGCTGAGCCACCGCGCGTTTCGCCGGCCACCGATGCGGCCAGCGCCGGATTGGTGGAAATCCGCACGTTGTCGCCAGGCATCGACATGGACATCCGATACGCCAATGCCAACAACTTCACCGGCGCGCGCGTGCCCGGCTATGAGGCGCCATCCTGCTACCTGCTGGCGCCCGTGGCGAAAGCGCTGGCGCAGGTAGAAAAGGATCTGCGCGCGCAGGGCTTTGGCCTGCGTCTCTACGACTGCTACCGGCCGGTGCGCTCGGTGCAGGCCTTCATGGCCTGGGTGAACGATCCGCGCGAACTCTCGCGCAAGGCACAGCAGTACCCGGACCTGGACAAGCCACGGCTGCTGGCCGACGGCTACATCGCCGAGCGTTCTGGCCATAGTCGTGGCGCCACGGTTGATCTTGGCCTGCTGGATTGCCGCACTGGCGCCTGCACGCCGCTGGACATGGGCACCGACTTCGATTTCTTCGGCCCGCGCGCGCATACCCGGACGAGCGGGCTGAGCACTGTGCAGCAGGCGAACCGCCAGCAGCTGGTGCAGGCGATGGCACGGCGTGGTTTCGTGAACTACCGGCAGGAGTGGTGGCATTACACCCTGCAGCCCGAACCGGATCCCGGCACCGCGTACGACGTCCCGGTACGGTAGGGGTATCGGCAGGGCTGCGCCCTGCACCCGCGGTAGTGCCGGCCGCTGGCCGGCAACATCAGACGCAACAGCAACAGCGTGCGTTCCGTGGGTTGGCTGGGCGGTGCCGGAGTGCGGGGACGCCGTAAATCCGTCCATGGAGGCTTGGCAGCCGCATCCATGCGGCTGACACCCCGCACTCCGGCACCGCCCAGCCTCTGACAGTTTCCCGCGCGGTCCGTTGTAGAGCCGAGGCCATACTCGGCTGCTCTTTGTTCATCGGCTGCTTTTTGTTCAATCGTCGAGATACTCGATTTCGATGAAGATTCATCCACGCATGGCGTGGATCTACTGTGGCTACCGGATTGGGTCCGGGGCAGATCCCTTACACTGGCCGCCTCTTCATCCCTGCCCACCCGATGAACCTTCCCCTGCACTTCGGCCTGCTCGGTACCCTGGAAGCCGGCGCCATCGCCCTGCTGGTCGGGCTGCTGGTGTACTCCCTGTGGTCGCAGCTGTGCCGGCTCCTGCACTGGACCGCGGGTCACGCGATCGGGTGGTCCTGTGTCATCGCCGTGATCATCTCCGCCGGCATCGATGCATGGAAGCTGTTCTACATGGGCATCGTGCGGCTGGAGTCGCCGCTGTACGCGCGCCTGTTCCTGGCCACCATCCACGATCCGAACGAACTCGGCAGCCGCGTGGTGCTGGAAATTGCCGGTGCGCTCGCCGGAGTTGCGCTCGGCTGGGTGTTGTTCAGTTCGCGGTCATCGGAAAAAACCGTCGACTGACGCAGGTTTTTCGTTGGTTGCCGGTTAAATCCGGCAGCGCTGAATGCGCATCTTATGAGCTGCTCACTTGCTGCTAACCACCGTGCTAATGCATGCGCGGGGGCGAGTGGTTAATGGTGCGTGTTGACGCCGGTCGCGGGGCAAAATCGATTCAGAAACGGGGTGGCAGAGTAGGTGCCGTGCGGAGACAACACGCCGCGCAACACCACCCAATTGGCAGGAGACACCCCTGATGACTATTCGCAACCGCAAGCCCCTGATCGCCCTGATCGTCGCCGCTGGCAGCGTGCTGGCCATTCCGGCGATGGCCCAGTCGGCCAAGCAGCAGGCGGCGCATGCGCAGAACGAGGCCGCACAGGCCCAGCAGGCGGCTGCACAGGCCGGCCAGGCCGCCGACCAGGCGACCAACGCTGCCGCAGCCGCATCGGCGCAGGCCAACGGCGGTGGCCAGACCTGGGCCAGCATCGATACCGATGGCAACGGCACCATCAGCAAGACCGAGGCGCAGGTGAACGCGGGCCTGGCCCAGGTGTTCGACCAGGCCGATACCAACAAGGACGGCGAGCTGAGCGCCGATGAGTACAAGGCCTATGTGGCCGCCCAGCAGGCCGGCGCCGGCGGCGCAGCGCAGGGTGCGCAGGGCAGGTAAGACCTGTATCGGGGCGTATGGGAACCCGGGCGGCTTCGGCCGCCCGGGTTTTTTTCGTCACCACGGCCCCTGTATCCTTGCGCGATGAACACCTCCACGCCTGCGCCGTCGCGCGCCATCGGCCTGGTCGGTTTTGACGGTGACGATACGCTGTGGAAGAGCGAGGACTACTACCGCAAGGCCGAGCAGGACTACCTTGACCTGCTGTCGCGCTACGTCGACGTGCACGACACCCAGACTGCGCGCCACCTGCTGGAAGTGCAGCAGCGCCACCTGGGCACCTTCGGCTACGGCGTGAAGAGCATGACGCTGTCGATGATCGAAGCGGCCATCGACATCACCGGGCAGCGCATCGAAGCGAAGGACATCCAGCGCATTCTGGATATCGGCCACGACACCCTGCGCCACCCGGTCGAACTGATCGACGGTGTGCGCGAAGCCGTGGCGGCCATCGCCGAGCACTACCCGGTGGTGCTGATCACCAAGGGCGACCTGTTCCACCAGGAAGCGAAGATCAAGGTCGCCAACCTGGGCGAGCTGTTCCCGCGCATCGAGATCGTCTCGGAGAAGGACCCGGAAACCTACGCCCGCGTGCTGGCCGAATTCGATCTGCCCATGCAGCGCTTCGTGATGGTCGGCAACTCGCTGCGTTCGGACATCGAGCCGGTGGTTACCCTGGGTGGCTGGGGCGTGCATACCCCGTACGCAGTGACCTGGGCCCACGAGACCCAGCACGGCGTGGCCGATGATGAACCGCGCATGGTCACCGCCGACACCGCCCACGACTGGCCGGCCGCACTGGCCGCGATCGAAGCCAAGGCCGCTGCGGCGGCCTGACAGGCCCCGGCGGCTGCGGCAGAATCGGGGCATGAATTACCGACTGCGCGCGTTGCTGTTGTCCCTGCTGCTGGCGCCGGCCACCGTGCTGGCCCAGCAGACCGCCGAGCGTTCGGCTGCGTATGAGGTGGCAACCGGCGACAGCTGGGTTGATGCCCAGCTGCAGGACATCAACCATTACGCCGAACGCTACCCGGATGCCTTTCTCGATGAGGTATCGCGCTATGCCGACGTGCCCCGTGGCTACATCAGCGCGCTGTTCACCACCCATGGCTGGCAGGCCGGGGACATCTATTTCGCCTGCTTCTGGGCCAAGGCCAGCGGCCAGACCTGCCGCGACAGCGTGCGCGCCTTCAGCCAGGACCCGGACGGCGGCTGGGAAGCGGTGGTGAAGCGGATGCCCACCAAGCCGGACAACCTGCATTACCGTGCCGTGCGCCACGCCATCGTGGCCAGCTACCAGCACTGGGACCGGCCGATCACCCTGGATGCCACCCTGAAGCGCCAGCTCAAGCGGTAGTGCCGGCCGCTGGCCGGCAATCGCACCCTTCCAGGCATCCGGAGATTGCCGGCCAGCGGCCGGCACTACCGGTTTGTTTCATGTTGCTCTGCATATCGCCGCCGCGCCGCGCTCCGGCGACAATACGGGTCCGAGCTGTTCCCCCGTTCCCGTAATCGAGTGACTGATGAGCGCCTCTTTGGTTTCGCCTGATGTGATCCGCCGCCTGTTCGCACAGGCCATGTCCCGCATGTACCGCACCGAAGTGCCGCTGTACGGCACGCTGGTGGAACTGGTGGAGCGGATCAACGCGCAGGTACTGGAGCAGGATCCGGCGCTGGCCGCGCAGCTGCAGCGCAACGACGAGCGCGCACGCCTGGATGAAGAGCGCCACGGCGCGATCCGCGTCGGCACCGTGCAGGAACTGGCGACGCTGCGCCGCCTGTTCGCGGTGATGGGCATGCACCCGGTCGGCTACTACGACCTGTCGGTCGCGGGCGTGCCGGTGCATTCCACCGCGTTCCGCCCGCTCACCGGCGCCGCGCTGGCACAGAATCCGTTCCGCGTGTTCACCTCGCTGCTGCGCCTGGAGCTGATCGAAGACGAAGCGCTGCGTGCCGAGTCCGCGCGCATCCTCGAACACCGCCGCATCTTCACCGAGGGCGCCCTGGCGCTGATCGACCAGGCCGAGCGTGACGGTGGCCTGGCGCAGGCCGATGCCGAGCGCTTCGTCGAGGAAGCACTGGGAACCTTCCGCTGGCACGGCGATGCCACGGTCGACCTGCCGACCTACCACGCGCTGCACAACGCGCATCGGCTGGTGGCCGACGTGGTCAGTTTCCGTGGCCCACACATCAATCACCTGACCCCGCGCACGCTGGACATCGACGCTGCGCAGGCGGCGATGATCGAACACGGCATGGCGGCCAAGGCGGTGATCGAGGGCCCGCCGCGCCGCGCCTGCCCGATCCTGCTGCGCCAGACCAGCTTCAAGGCACTGGAAGAGGCCGTGCATTTCCCGGATGCGGACGGTGGCGATGCCGGCACCCATACCGCGCGCTTCGGCGAGATCGAACAACGCGGCCTTGCGCTCACCCCGAAGGGCCGCGCGCTGTACGACCAGCTGCTGTCGCAGGCACGCGATGCCGGTGGCGAAGGCAGTACCGGTGGCGACTACGGCCAGCGCCTGCAGGCGGTGTTCGCCAGCTTCCCGGATGACCATGACACGCTGCGCCAGGAAGGACTGGGCTACTACCGTTACCAGCTGACCGACGCCGGCCGCGCCGCGCCGGAACGCGTGGCCGATCTGCCTGCCGAAGTGCTGGTGGCCGCCGGCCTGGCCACGGCCGACCCGATCGTCTATGAGGATTTCCTGCCGGTCAGTGCCGCGGGCATCTTCCAGTCGAACCTGGGTGGTGAAGAACAGCGCGCCTATGCCGCACATGCCAACCGCGAGGCCTTCGAGCAGGCGCTGGGCGTGGCGGTGCATGACGAGTTCGAGATCTACGAGCGGCTGCAGGCCGAATCGCTGGATGCGCTGCGCACCTGATCGGGACCGCTTGGGTGCGTGTGGTGGGTGCGGACCTTGGTCCGCACTGATGTATCCGGGCTCCAGAGCAAATGCAGTGCGGACCAAGGTCCGCACCCACCGGAAGCTGGCGGCGCCGGGCCATGCCCGGCGAACCGACAATAATCAGCCCTTCATCGTTCCGGTATCCAGCCAACGCTGGTGCCACGACAGCGCTTCCGGCAGCAAGTGCGGGGTGTGCTTGCCGTAGCTCTCGCGGCTGGCGCGGTCGAAGTAATCCTGCAGCTGCGGACGGAAGTCCGGATGCGCGCAGTTGTCGATCAGCACCTGCGCGCGCTTGCGCGGGGTCAGGCCACGCAGGTCGGCCAGGCCCTGTTCGGTGACGATCACCGACACGTCGTGCTCGGTGTGGTCGACATGGCTGGCCATCGGCACGATCGCCGAAATGGTGCCGTTCTTCGCGGTGGACGGGCTCAGGAACGCCGACAGGAAACCGTTGCGGGCGAAGTCACCGGAACCGCCGATGCCGTTCATGATCCGTGAGCCCATCACGTGCGTCGAATTGACGTTGCCGTAGATGTCCACCTCGATCATGCCGTTCATGCCGATGCAGCCCAGGCGGCGCACCAGTTCCGGATGGTTGGAGATTTCCTGCGTGCGCATGATGATGCGCTCGCGGTAGAAATCGATGTTCTCCTTGAACGTCTCGTTGGCCTGCGGGCTCAGCGCGAAGCCGGTGCACGAAGCGTAGCTCAGCACGCCGTCGCGCAGCAGGTCGAGCATGCCGTCCTGGATCACTTCGGTGAACGCGGCCAGGTCGCGGAAACCGCTCTTGGCCAGACCGGCCAGCACCGCGTTGGGAATGTTGCCCACGCCCGACTGCAGCGGCAGCAGGTTCGGCGGCAGGCGGCCCTTCTTCACCTCATGCTTGAGGAACTCGATCAGGTGCGAGGCGATCTGTTCGCTGGTCGCATCGATCGGGCTGAACGGGCTGTTGCGGTCCGGGCCGTTGGTGCGCACCACGGCCACGATCTTGTCCGGGTCGCAGCGCAGCGCGGTGTCGCCGATGCGGTCGTTGGCGTTCACCAGCGGAATCGGCTTGCGGTGCGGCGGCAGCGCGGTGCCGTAGTAGATGTCATGCATGCCGTCGACGCCGGCCGGCTGCCATTCGTTGACCTCGACGATCACCTTCCTGGCCAGGTCCAGCCAGGTCTTGTTGTTGCCGACCGAGGTGGAAGGCACCAGCGAGCCGTCCTCGCGGATGGCCGAGACTTCGATCACGGCGGTATCGATCTCGCCGTAGAAGCCGAACCACACGTGCTGGGCAACGTGGCTGAGGTGGATGTCGATGTAATCCAGCTTGCCCTCGTTGATGCGGTTGCGCGCATCCGGGTCGCTCTGGAACGGCATGCGCATGGCGATGCCATCGGCCTTGGCCAGCGCGCCATCGAGTTCCGGCGCGGTGGAGGCGCCGGTCATCAGCTTGATCTGGAAAGGGTTGCCCTGGGCATGCACCGCTTCAATGCGGCGGGCCAGTTCGACGGGAACGGCCTTGGGATACCCGGAGCCGGTAAAGCCGCTCATGGCCACGGTTTCACCGGGCTGGATCAGCGCGGCTGCGGCCTCTGCGGAGACCACGCGGTCACGGAGACGCGCGTTGGCGATGCGATCAACAGACATGACGACACGTGTTGCTGGGGGGAATTCCGATTATCGGCCATCCTCATCCGTACGGGGGGTTCTACCTTCGTGGAATGGCTTTTCCCCAGGGGCTCACCCAAACCCGTCGGTTTTGTTTTGCAGTGCAGCGTGCAAAGTGCTTTCGCAGCCCGCACGATGGCCCTGCATCCCGACGTGGGGGAGGGAGCAGAGCCCGCTGGCAGTTCGCTGCAAGCGGGCTTTTTTATTGCCTGTCGCCCAGTATGAATACGCGGCCTCCATTGTTGGTAATGCCGGCCGCTGGCCGGCAGATCCGTTGACTTGGTAGTGCCGGCCGCTGGCCGGCAGATCCGATGATGCTGCCGAAGGTTACCGAGGTTGCCGGCCAGCGGCCGGCACTACCGGGTCCGTTGCGTCCCGACCGGGTCGATACAATCAGCCCATGACCCTCGCCCCCGCTGATCTGCCCGTCTCCCTGCAGCCTCTTGTCGACCGCGCCCTGGCGCGCCTGGCCCAGGTCCTGACCGAGCCCATCCCGGCCGACCTGCTGCCGTTGCTGACCCGGCTGGCGGTGGCCAGCGACTTCGCGCTGGACACCCTGGTGCGTCAACCCGCGCTGCTGGCGCAGCTGGCCGCGCCCGGCTGCCCGCCGATCCCGGCGCCGGTGCTCGACCCGCTGCAGCCCAGCGACTGGCCGGCACAGCTGCGGCGCTGGCGTGCGGCGATGTCCACACGGCTGATCTGGCGCGACCTTGCCGGGCTGGACGACGTGGCGCAGACCCTGGCCGGCGCCACCACCCTGGCCGAAGACTGCCTGCGGCTGGCGCTGGAGGCCCTGCAGCAGGAATTCGCCCAGCGCCACGGCGTCATCGCCGATGACCAAGGCACGCCGCAGCAACTGGTCGTGTTCGGCCTCGGCAAGCTGGGCGGCGGCGAGCTCAACTTCAGTTCCGATATCGATCTGGTCTACGCCTATCCGCACGGGGGCGAATCCGATGGCCCGCGCGCGCTGGCCGCCGAAGAGTATTTCGCCCGCCTCGGCCAGCGCCTGGCCAAGCTGCTGGACGAAACCACCGTCGATGGCTTCAGCCACCGTGTCGACCTGCGCCTGCGCCCGTTCGGCAGCGCCGGCCGCGTCGCGCTGTCGTTCGCGGCGATGGACCAGTATTTCCAGCGCGAGGGCCGCGACTGGGAACGCTATGCGTGGCTGAAGGCGCGCGCGGTGGCCGGCGACATCGCCGCCGGTGAAGCGTGGCTGCAGACCCTGCGCCCGTTCGTGTACCGCCGCTATCTCGATTTCACCGCGCTCGATGGCCTGCGCGAAATGAAGGCGGCGATCACCGCCGAGGTCGCGCGCCGCGAGTTGCACGAGGACATCAAGCGTGGCGCCGGTGGCATCCGCGAAATCGAATTCCTGTGCCAGGCACTGCAGCTGATCCGCGGTGGCCGTGAACCGGCACTGCGCGAGCGTCGCCTGCTGGTGGCGCTGGATGCACTGGTTGCCGCCGGACAGATCGCGCCCGAGGATGGCGCCGCACTGCGCGAGGCTTACCTGTTCCTGCGCCGGCTGGAGAACCGCTTGCAGATGCTGCGCGACGCGCAGACCCACGTACTGCCCAGTGACGCGCTGGACCGCGAACGCATCGCCGTCGGCCTCGGCTATGCGGACTGGGACGTGCTGCGCGCGGCGTTGGCCGAACAGCAGCAGCGGGTCAGTACTGAATTCGCCGCGCTGCTGGCGCCGCGCAAGGGCCAGGCCGCGCCCGACGCGCTGGCCAACTACTGGCGCAGCCTGCCCGAAGGCAGCAACGCACCACTGCTGGCCGAAGCCGGCTTCCTCGATGCCAACGGCGCAGACCAGTCACTGCGCGATTTCGCCCAGGGCACCGGCGTGAAGTCCTTGTCCGATGCCGCGCGTGCGCGGCTGGATCGCGTGCTGCCCGCACTGCTGCATGCGGCCACGCGCTCGCCACAACCCGACGCCGCGCTCAAGCGTGTGCTTGGCCTGCTGCAGGCGGTGCTGCGCCGGACCAGCTATCTCGCGCTGCTGGACGAGCAGCCCAGCGCGTTGGCGCGGCTGGTCGATGTGCTGGCGCGCAGCGCGCTGCTGGCCGAGCGCCTGGCGGCGTATCCGCTGCTGTTGGACGAACTGCTGGACGTACGCGTGTCCGGTCCGATGCCGGATGCCGCCGGCATGCTGGCCGAGTGCCAGCAGGTGCTGGCGGTGGAAGATCCCGAATCCGCGCTGCGCTGGCTCAACGAGACGCGGCTGGCGCTCAGCTTCCGCATGGCGATGGCTACGCTGGATGGCCGCCAGGGCGCGGTGGACAGCACCCGGCAACTGGCCGAACTGGCGCAGGCGGTGGTGGTCACCGTGCTGGCGATGGCTGAAGCGGACATGCACGCCGCACACGGCGGAATTCCCGGCGGACGTTTCGCGATCATCGGCTACGGCAGCCTGGGTGGGCTTGAACTGGGCTTCGGTTCCGACCTGGACCTGGTATTCCTGCATGACAACCCGGCCGGCGTGGATGCCAGTGATGGCGCGCGCCCGCTGGAGCCTGCCCGCTGGTATGCACGCCTGGCGCAGAAAGTGATGGCGCTGCTCGGTGCAGTCACGGCTGCCGGGCGCCTGTACGACATCGACGTGCGCCTGCGCCCGGACGGTGGCAAGGGTTCGCTGGTGTCTTCGCTGGCCAGTTACACCGAGTACCAGCGCGAGCGCGCGTGGACCTGGGAACACCAGGCCTTGGTGCGCGCACGCGGCGTGGCCGGTGATGCCAGCCTGCTGGCCGACTTCGAGCAGGTGCGTGCACAGACGCTGGGGCGTGAGCGCGACATGGGTGTGCTGTATGCCGACGTGCTGAAGATGCGCGGCCGCATGCGCACTGAACTGGACCGCAGCGATGCCGCGCGGCTGGACCTGAAGCAGGGTGCCGGTGGCGTAGTGGACCTGGAGTTCCTGCTGCAGACCGGCGTGCTGGCGCGCAGTGCGCAGCATGCGGTGCTGCTGCAGCCGCGCGATACACCGTCGTTGATCGATGCGTTGGCGGTTGCCGGTTTCCTGCCGGAAGGCACCGCGCAGGCACTGCATGGAGCGCATGCCACGCTGCTGGACGTGGGCCTGGCCTGCACGCTGGACCGGCGCCCGCGGTTGGCGCCGACCACGCCCGCGATTGACGACGCGTGTGCCGCGATTACGGCAGCGTGCAGAGCGGCGGAGCTGCCGTTCGCCTGAGCGGGGGCAAATGCTGCAACCACTTTGGGTGGGTGCGGACCGTTGGTCGGCACCCACCGGATCAATGGCCCTGAGATGGCCCGCTTCTGGTAGGTGCCGACCGTTGGTCGGCACAATCTGTCGGCAGCGATGAGTTCTGCAGGGCGTGCCGACCAACGGTCGGCACCCACCGGATCAATGGCCCTGCGATGCCCGCTCCTGGTAGGTGCCGACCGCTGGTCGGCACAATCTGTCGGCAGCGATGAGTTCTGCAGGGCGTGCCGACCAACGGTCGGCACCCACCGGATCAATGGCCCTGCGATGCCTGCTTCTGGTAGGTGCCGACCGCTGGTCGGCACAACCTGTCGGCAGCGATGAGTTCTGCAGGGCGTGCCGACCAACGGTCGGCACCCACCGGATCAATGGCCCTGCGATGCCCGCTCCTGGTAGGTGCCGACCGCTGGTCGGCACAATCTGTCGGCAGCGATGAGTTCTGCAGGGCGTGCCGACCAACGGTCGGCACCCACCGGATCAATGGCCCTGCGATGCCTGCTTCTGGTAGGTGCCGACCGTTGGTCGGCACAATCTGTCGGCAGCGATGAGTTCTGCAGGGCGTGCCGACCAACGGTCGGCACCCACCGAATCAATGGCCCTGCGATGCCCGCTCCTGGTAGGTGCCGACCGCTGGTCGGCACAATCTGTCGGCAGCGATGAGTTCTGCAGGGCGTGCCGACCAACGGTCGGCACGCACCGGATCAATGGCCCTGCGATGGCCCGCTTCTGGTAGGTGCCGACCGTTGGTCGGCACAATCCGCCAGCGGTAATGAACCCCGATGGAGCGTGCCAACCAAGGTCGGCACCCACCAGAGCATGTGCGGTCAGCTGGTGGCCCGCAGCGGCGCCATCTTCCACAACAACGCGCGGAACGGGGCCAGCAGGCAGACGCCGATCGCCAGCTTCACCGCCAGGTCGCCGGCGGCCCAGCTCACCCACGGCAGGGCGGAACCGGCAAACGCGATCGACCAGAAAATGGTGGTATCCACCGTCGCGCTGCAGGTGGTGGCCACCATCGGTGCGCGCCACCAGCTGCCACGACGCAGGCGGTCGAACACGGTGATGTCCAGCAGCTGCGCCACGATGAAGGCCGAGCACGAGGCAATGGCGATGCGCGGCGTGGCCACCCACACCGACAACACCACCGCCACCAGGAAGCCGATCCACGCCACGCGGCGCGCCGGGCCCGGGCCGAAGCGGCGGTTGATCAGGTTGCTGACCAGGAACGCGACCGGATAGCTGAAGGCACCCCAGGTCAGCCAATCGTTGATCGGGTACTGCACCAGTACGTTGGACAGCAGCACCACCGCGCCCATCGCCAGTACCGCCAGCACCAGGGCGCGGGCGGTCAGCGGGGCAAAAAGAGGGGCAGGACGCACGGACATGGCGAGCCAGGGGGACAAAGGAGATCGCCCATTATCCGCCCGGCCCGCGGCAAAGCCAAAACCGGTCGTTCAGCTTTACAGCGCTTCGCTCATCACATCGCCAGCGGCGTAGGCGGTGGGCACGTAAGCCAGTGCCTGGCCCTGCGCGCTTTTCACGGTCCAGCCGGCACCGGCTTCGGTGGGGTCGAAGTGCACCTGCTGGCCGACCACGAAGCCTGCCGCCTGGTCTTCACGCACGCGCGCCGGCCAGCGCAGGGTGGCGGTCTGGTCGGCCTTGTCCGGCACCTGCAGCTGTACCTGGCGCTCGCCCTCCGGCGTGGTCTCCACCTTCTTCACCTCCATCGGCGGCAGCGGCACTGCCTTGGTGCGCGTGGCCCGGCCGTTGCGTTCGCTGGCCTTGAACGGCGCCTTGGACAGTTCTGACAAGCCCATCGAGGCCGCCAGTGGCAACGACAGCACCACGAACGACGTTACGATCACGCTGGCCTCGCTGCTGTTCAACTGCGGCGCGGCGCCAGCATGGACAGTGGGCACCAGCAGCGCCGAGAGCAGCAGGGCGGACGCGGGAATGCGCAGGCAACGGAACATGGAGACCTCCTGGTCAACGTGGGGGCGGCGGCTCAGCGCCGGGTATCGAAGATGTCGCGCGGGCCGGTGGCCTCGGGCAGGTATTCCAGTGGGCGGCCCTGGTTGTCCTTCACCTGCCAGCCCTGGTCGGTGCCGGTCGGCTCGAAGTTCACGGTCTGGCCCACGGTGAACTGCACGGCGGGATCGCCGGGGCGCTTCGGCCACTGCATCGACGCGGTGTTCTGCGGGTTGCTGGCATCGCGCAGCAGTACTTCGCGGCGGCCGTCGACGGTGGTGGCGATGGCGCTCACCTGCATCTGCGGCAGCTTCACCGATGCGCCGTGGCCGGGCGGCAGCCCGGCATCCCGGGCTTCCTTGGCAGCGGCGGCGCGCGCGGAAGCAACCAGGGGCGCGGACATTTCCAGGCTCGGCCCCTGCGGACCCGGGTCCTGCAGGATGATGATGCGGCGTTCGGCATGGGCGGTGTTCGCGCCGAGCAGGCCGGCAATGATCACCATCGACATCAGGGAAACAGGCAGCGGACGCATGTCGTTCTCCTCGCGGGATTCAGGGCGTGGCGGCAGCAGCACCGGCCACCGGCACATGGGGGATCACCAGTTCCTGTTGCAGCTGGCTGCGCTGGTGCAGGAAGTCGAATACCGATTCCACCGTCACCACCGAATAGTTGCCGGAAATGCGTTCGCCGGCGGGGTGGTCGGTGGTGGTGGCGTTTGCAATGAACAGGCGCGCACCCACGCGCTTGCCCAGGCCGATATGCAGCACGCTGGGCTGGTACTTCTGCTGGCGCAACCACTGCTGCGCCTGTTCGCGCTTGACGATGGCCGGCGCGCCATCGGCCTGCGCCATCGCCGCGCCCAGCACCTCCAGTACCCACTGGTTGGAGTTCTGGTAGTCGGTGGCGAACGGATAGGCGACCACGTTGTACCTGGTCTCGTGCAGCGCCTTGGGCTGGATCGACGGCGACACCAGCATCGCCTTCAATACAGCACGCAGCGGCGCCGACGGCACGCCGATGCGCAGGTCGGTATGCCCGCCGCTCTCGCCGACGAAGTTGCCCAGGCCCTCGTGGTACAGCTGCGAGCTGTCGGTCTTGCAGCGGTTGAGCAGGTGCATCGCGCGCCAGCGGCCGTCGTCCTCGCGCAGCAGGAAGGCCAGGTGGCTGTGACGCAGGCCGTAGCGGCTCAGGTCCTGGCCACCGCGCGCGGCGATCACCACGTCCACATCAGGCAGCGCATCGAGACGCTCGGCGGTGGTCCAGGCCACGTCCAGCATCGCCGCCTGCGCGGCCACGCTCGGGTAGCGCTCGCGGCATTCGGTGCTGTTGGCCCAGGCCGGTGCAGTCGCCAGCAGGCTGGCGATCAGCAGCGCGGCGCGGGGCAGACGGGAAAAACGATCCATGTCGATACCTTCAACGGCGGGCAGGCCCGCGCGCCGATCATACGCCGGTCAGCGCAGCGGGCGGTCCAGGCCCTTGCGCTGGAGTTCCTTGTCGCAGGCGTCGCTGATCGGGGCCACCGGCAGCGGCGGGCGCTGACCAGTCTTCGGATCGCGCAGCGCCGGCTGTTCGCGGTACGCGTCCAGCTGCTGCTGGCATTGATACGAGATCGGATCCAGCTCGGTGGGCGTGGTCGAGCAGGCGGCGAGCAGGGCCAGGGGCAGCAGGAGCAGGGTGCGCATGAAGACGTTCAGCGTGATGGGGGACGCTGGACTCTAACCGCACAGTCGGATCGAAATGTTCAGAAAACGCTGCGCACCCGGTAGTGCCGGCCGCTGGCCGGCAACGTCAGGATCTTCGTTAGCGCGTAGAGCATTGCCCGCCAGCGGCCGGCACTACCCCAATGCCAGACGCTGTTTCACTTCCGCCGCCACCCGCGCGGTCTCGCGCAGTGGTTCGATGCGGTCGTACTGCCAGTCCAGCCAATGCGCCTGCAGCCGCCCGCGCTCGCGCAGCTGCTGCTGGAAGCGCGCCAGCCGGCCTTGCGCGGTCTCGGCCAGCGCCACCATCACCGGCATGCGCGTGGCGCAGGCTTCAGACAGCAGGTTCACCGAATCGGGCGAGACCACCACGCGGTTGGCCCAGCCGAGCAGGCCGCCATAAGGATTCGTACCGTCGCCGCCGTCGCCCCAGATCACATGCGGCAGGTCGGCGAACGTCGCGCGCAGGATCTCGGCCAACGCCGGCGGCGTGCGTCGCGAGGTGGTCGCCAGCAGGCTGCCGCCTTCGCTGCGGATCTGCCCGGCCAGCGCCTGGAACACGCCCACCATCGCCGTTTCATCCCACGGCGCCAGCGGCGTCGGTCCACCGACAAGCAGCGCGGTGCGCGGGCCGGGCAAGGTACTGAAGCCGGCAAACGCGGCGCGGCCCCAGGCCAGCCAGTCGTCGTCCACCGGGTTGAGGCTGCCGAGCAGGGTCAGCACGTTGCTGCCACGCAGGGCATCGTGTTCGGGCACCACCACCACATCCCAGTGGCGTGCGCCGATGCGTGGGTCGAGGATCTGCACCACCTGGCTGCCACGTGCCCGCAGGACGCGCAGTGCGCCGGCGGCCTGGCGGCCACAGCCGATCGCCAGCGCCGGGGCCTCGGCGGCCAGTGACGCGAAAGCCTCGCCATAGCCGTTCACATCACCCGGCAGGCGCCGCGGCGACAGCCAGCGCCAGGGTGCGCGGGGCTGCAGGACCAGCGGTCGGTGGGTGCCCTGGCGCAGCGCCGAGGCCAGCGCGACCGCCTGGCGGACATTGCCCGCACGGCCGTCAGTGACCGTCCATGGCGCGCTCGATCGTTTCACCATTGGCATTAATTCGTTTCAGCCCTGCTGGGTGTTGCAACAGTCGCGACACTCTACACTGCGGCTCGTCGTTTCGCCCCGCGCCGCCCGCGGGCACTGACTTCCCTTAGCCGCCCTGGAGATCCACCGATGTCCCACGTGCTCGACGCTGCTGCCCTCGACCAGCTGTTCCGTACTGCCCGCACCCAGAACGCCTTCCTCGACAAGCCGGTCCCGGCCAGCCTGCTGCAGGAACTGTACGACCTGGTGAAGTGGGGCCCGACCGCCGCCAACACCACGCCCGCCCGCTTCGTCTTCGTCACCTCGAAGGAAGCCAAGGCCAAGCTGGCCCCGGCTCTGTCCGAAGGCAACCACGACAAGACCATGGCCGCTCCGGTCACCGCCATCATCGGCTTCGACCTGGATTTCCACGAGAAGCTGCCGTACCTGTTCCCGCACACCGATGCCAAGGCCTGGTTCGACGGCCCGCAGGAAGGCCGCCACGAAGCCGCCCTCCGCAACGGCAGCCTGCAGGGCGCCTACCTGATCCTGGCCGCACGCGCGCTGGGCCTGGATGCCGGCCCGATGTCCGGCTTCGACCCGGCCAAGGTCGACGAAGCTTTCTTCGCCGGCACTTCGATCAAGTCGAATTTCCTGGTCAACCTGGGTTACGGTGACCCGGCGGGCCTGTTCCCGCGTCTGCCGCGCCTGTCGTTCGACGAAGCGGCGCGCATCGCGTAAGTCGTTGTATCGGTTTCGGGCCTGCTGTCCCGTGGCAGGCTCTTGCTGCACCGTGTACCCACCCTACGATCCGGAGAGTTCCTCAGATGAGCGCCACCCGTAAACTGCTGCTGCCGCTGGCCCTGACCCTGGCCATCGCCGCCTGCTCCAAGCCGGCCGACACCGCTGCCCCGGCTGCCGATGCCGCCGCCCCGGCCACCACCGAGCAGGCCGCCACCCCGGCCGCCGCTGCCGCGCCGGCCGCCGAAGCGATCAAGATCGCCTCGGGCACCTACAAGCTGGACCCGACCCACACCGACGTGCTGGCTCAGTGGAGCCACTTCGGCTTCTCGAACCCGAGCGCGCACTTCGGCAACGTCGAAGGCACCCTGGTGTACAACGCCGAAGACGTGACCAAGTCCACCGTGGAAGTGAAGCTGCCGCTGAGCGGCCTGAACAGCTTCACCGCCAAGTTCGACGAGCACCTGAAGAGCGCCGACTTCTTCGACGCCGCCAAGTTCGCCGATGCCACCTTCAAGAGCACCAAGGTGGAAGCGGCCGGCACCAACAAGCTGACCGTCACCGGTGACCTGACCATCAAGGGCATCACCAAGCCGGTCACCCTGGACGTGACCGTCAACGGCGGCGGCGAGCACCCGATGGCCAAGGTTCCGGCCGCCGGCTTCGATGCCACCACCACCCTGAAGCGCAGCGATTTCGGCGTCGGCGCGTATGCCCCGAACGTCAGCGATGAAGTGAAGATCCGCATCACCACCGAAGCCACCGGCGAAAAGCCGGCGGCTTGATGCACCCCGCTAACTCGTCGTGAGAAGGCAGAAGGCCCGCTGAAAAGCGGGCCTTCTTTTTGGGCTCCGGTAGAGCCGGCCGCTGGCCGGCTGCATGCGGGGTGCCCGATGATGAGGGGTTGCCGGCCAGCGGCCGGCACTACCCGGTAGACGCCAACCTGCATCTGGTGGGTGCGGACCGTTGGTCCGCACGATCCCTCAGCGCAGCGCGCCCAACCATGCCACGCACGCTTCGCTCGGGCTCTGCTTGGCCTTCACCGCCAGCCCGCTCACGCGCACGAAGGTCTGCGCGGCCTGCGCCACCACCTGGCGTGCGATCAGCGCCGCCTGCTTGGTCGCGGCCTGCTGCTTGCGCAGCTGCACGATGTGCACCGACGGCCGGCCCACCGGCGCGTATTTCTGGTCGCGGCGCAGTACATCGGCCACCTGCGCTACCTCGAATTCGGCCTGCAGGTAGCGGTGCTGTGCCTCCACCAGCTCACGCAGCGGCGTGCGCAGTGCGGCGGTGTCGGCGAAGGCGGCCAGTGCCGCATCGCAGGCGGCGTCATCGGCAAAGCGGGTACGCAGCGCGTCCACGCTGGCCAGGGTCAGTTTGGCCATGTGGGCCTCGTCGCTGCAGGAAAGAGCGCGATTGTCGCATTGCCGGCTCGGTCGTGCCGGCCATCGGCCGGCAATCGCATGGGAATGTGCGGACCAACGGTCCGCACCCACCGAGGGCAGAGAGCAGCCGAGCGTGGGCAGGCCCCTACAATGGCGCAGCCGCAACCACGGAAGGAAGACCCATGCAGGACGCGCAGTACTGGTTGAACGAATTCTGGTCGGGCCTGAGCGTGCTCGATCTGCTGGGCGGTAGCCTGCTCGGCACGCTACTTGGCCTGGTGCTGGGCATCCTCGGCTGGCGCTGGCTGCATCACCGTGGTTGGTTGCAGCGGTGCAAGCGCTGGCATCACTGGCTGCTGGCCAGCTACGTGGTGGTGCTGCCGCTGGCCACCGCCTTCTTCGGGCTGCAGCTGGGCTTCACTGCTGGTGCGCATCGCGCGCTGTTCAAGCAGCTCGATCATTTCCAGCCGCACCTGCAGACCCTGGTGGAAGGCTGGAGCGAAGGCTTCACCGACTCGCTGGACGACCCGCGCATGCGCGAGGCCTTGCGCAGCCAGGGCACGGTGGGTGATGTCGCCGACACCATTGCCTCGGCCTATCTCAGCGAACATCCGTTGCCAGGCCTTGATCGTCTTGGCAACGGCCCGTTGGCGCGCGGCACCGGCTGGGTGATCGGCAAGGTGCGCGAAGGCCTGCTGCGCGGCATGGTGGAAGACACGCTGGTGGACAAGGCCGGCACGGTCGGGCTGGAGCCCGAGGTGGTGCGTGAAGCGCTGACCATGCATGTGGATGAGCTGCTGCACACCCGTGGTGTGCTGCGGCTGGTGAAGGCGCAGATCAACGGCATGATGCCCGGCGTGTATTTCGGGTTGCTGTTGCCGTTGTTGATCATCGCGCTGTTGGTGGCGCTGGAGATCTGGGCCGCGCAGCGGTTCGGGTGGGCGCAGCAGGTGGTAGTGCCGGCCGCTGGCCGGCAATTGCAGGTTCCTGCCGAAGGTTCATGAGGTTGCCGGCCAGCGGCCGGCACTACCTGTCGGAGGGCGTGCGGATGCTGGCGCTGGAGATCTGGGCCGCGCAGCGGTTCGGGTGGACGCGGCGGGAGGTAGTGCCGGCCGCTGGCCGGCAATTGCGGGTTCCTGTTGAAGGTTCATGAGGTTGCCGGCCAGCGGCCGGCACTACCTGTCGGAGGGCGTGCGGATGCTGGCGCTGGAGATCTGGGCCGCGCAGCGGTTCGGGTGGGCGCGCCGGGTGGTAGTGCCGGCCGCTGGCCGGCAATTGCAGGTTCCTGCCGAAGGTTCATGAGGTTGCCGGCCAGCGGCCGGCACTACCTGTTGCAGGGCGTGCGGACCAACGGTCCGCACCCACCAAGCAGGGGCCGCACCCACCAAGCAGGGTCCGCACCCACCGTCTTTGGATCAATCGCCGTCGGTTTCGTCCGGGTGGGCCTTCCAGTAGCCGGTCGAACGAATCCAGTCGCGCGGCACGCCCAGGTGGCCTTCGATGAACTTGCGCATCATCCGTGCGCGGCGCGATTCGGTGGCGATCCAGTAGAAGACATCGCCGTCCGGGGCCTCGAAGTCGGTCAGCATGTCTTCCAGCAGCGTGCTGGTGGCCGCCGGGAAGCCATTGCGCTCCAGCCAGTGGATGCGCACATTCTCGTACTGCGGCAGGTCCTGGCGTTCGGCCTCATCGCTCACTTCAATGAAGGCCTGCACCTCGGCACCGTCCGGCAGCACGTCCAGCCAGCGGGCGATGGCCGGCAGCGCGGTTTCATCGCCGATCAGCACATAGGCATCAAAGCTGTCGGCCACCACGAACGAGCCGCGCGGGCCGCCGATCACCAGCACGTCGCCCGGCTGGGCCCGCTCGGCCCACGGCCCGGCAATGCCCTGGTCGTGCAGTACGAAGTCGATGGCCAGCTCGCCGGTCTCGTGGTCCCACCAGCGTGGGGTGTAGTCGCGGGCCGGCGAGGGCTCCTTGCCGGCCGGATAGCTGCGGCCTTCGGCGGTGGCCACCGGCAGCACCATCTCGCCGCTGGCGTTGGGGAAAAACAGCTTGATGTGGTCGTCGGCGCCGGGCGAATCGAAACCGGCCAGCTCGGCGCCACCCAGCACGATGCGGCGCATGTGCGGGGTGACCTCTTCGGTGCGCAGCACGGTCAGTTCACGGAAGCGCACATCCAGGCGCAGGCGCGTGTTGTTGTGTTCGGTCATGGGGTTACCTGCAAAGGTGTCGCGCGGGGGCGCGCGGCGTAGGGGAGACCTGGCTGGAGTCAGTCTGGCTGGGTCGTTGAAATGGGTGGGCTCTCGCTACCGGCCGTACCGTTGAGCAGCGCGGATGCCCGCGTCAGCAGCGCCGCCACTTCTTCCGCCTCACCCTCGGCCCAGCGGCCGTGGTGATGCACCAGCGCCCGCTTGAACTCGCGCAGGGCACCGGCCAGCGGCGGCGGCAGCGAGGCCTTGGTGATCTCGCGGGCGCGGTCGAAGGCACGTCGCTGCGCCAGGCGCACCTGGGTGCGCTGCACCTTCAGCTCGAACTCGCCGGCGGCGGTGATGCGGAAGATCCGCTTGCCGTCCACTTCCTCGGCCTCGATCCAGCCGGCCTGCTCGAAGCTGGCCAGCAGCGGGTACATGGTGCCGGCGCTGGGCGTGTAGGCCTGCATGAACTGGTTGCTGATCAGCTGCATCAGCTCGTAGCCATGGCGGGGTTGCTCGCCGATCAGGGCCAGCACCAGCAGGCGCAGGTCGCCGCGGCTGAGCACCCGCGGCTGGCCGTTGCGGCGCGGCACTTCCGGATTGGTGGAACGGGCTCTGGGAGAAGCGGTACGGCTCATTTCGATATATCGGTAAACGAGTGTGCAAACGATATATCGATATATCGAAGCCGGCAATCATCGATCCGGCCACAAGCGGGTCAGTTTTGGGCCACGGCCAGCCCCGCGCACAGCAAAAGGGGCGCCCCTTGCGAGGCGCCCCGGGCAACGCTGTGGAAGGGAGCGAGGCAGGGCCAGACGGCGGACCGAAGCGGGCGAGGCCAACACTCGAGGCCTACCCTGAGGGCAGGGTGGGGGCCAATCCAGAGGCAGGTGCGACACGTTGTCGCCGGTTCAGCGCCGGCACGCGCAGCCGATACAGGTGGGCATGGCGCTGCCCTACAACCGTCATCGGCAGCGGTAACACTGCGTCCTGCACATGGGCGCAGCGGCCCGCAAGCGACAGCCCGCGCAGCCACCAAGGCCCGCCGCAGGGCCTTCAGCGGCCCCGGCAAGCCCCTTGCGGACACTGGCCGGTTGCATCCATACGCCTGCGTAGCCAAGTGACGAAAGCCCTTGGTGCGCTACACTTTGCGGTCTAGAAATCTATACAACAGTCGCGCGCGTGCGTGCGGTTATGGGAGCGCTAATGAACTGGTTGAACGAGGTGCTGAACAACGACCCGAATCCTGTGGAAACCCAGGAGTGGATCGAGTCGTTGAAGGCCGTTATTGATGTCGAGGGCTCCGAGCGCGCGCATCAGCTGCTGGAAGGCATGGTGGAACTGACCCGTCGTTCGGGCGCCTACCTGCCGTTCTCTCCCACCACCGAATACGTCAACACCATCGAACCGCAGTTCGAGGCCAAGAGCCCGGGCAATGCCGAGCTGGAATGGCGCATCCGTTCGATCATCCGCTGGAACGCGATGGCCACCGTGGTCCGCGCCAACCGCAAGCCGGGTGACCTGGGCGGCCACATCGCCTCGTTCGCCTCCGGCGCCACCCTGTACGACGTGGGCTTCAACCACTTCTGGCGCGCCCCGAGCGAAAACCACCCGGGCGACCTGCTGTTCATCCAGGGCCACAGCGCCCCGGGCATCTACGCGCGTTCCTTCCTGGAAGGCCGCATCAGCGAAGAGCAGCTGGACAAGTTCCGCATGGAAGTGGACGGCGGTGGCCTGTCCTCGTACCCGCACCCGTGGCTGATGCCGGACTACTGGCAGACCCCGACCGTGTCGATGGGCCTGGGCCCGCTGGCCGCCATCTACCAGGCGCAGTTCATGCGCTACCTGGAAAACCGTGGCCTGATCGAGAAGTCCGACCGCAAGGTGTGGTGCTTCATCGGCGACGGCGAGAGCGACGAGCCCGAAACCCTGGGTGCCATCGCGCTGGCCGGCCGTGAAGGCCTGGACAACCTGATCTTCGTGGTGAACTGCAACCTGCAGCGCCTGGACGGTCCGGTGCGCGGCAACGGCAAGATCATCCAGGAACTGGAAGGCGTGTTCCGTGGCGGCGGCTGGAACGTGATCAAGCTGCTGTGGGGCGGTTACTGGGATGCCCTGCTGGCCAAGGACACCAACGGCGTCCTGAAGAAGCTGATGATGGAAACCGTCGACGGCGAATACCAGAACTGCAAGGCCTTCGGCGGCGCGTACACCCGCGAGCATTTCTTCGGCAAGTACCCGGAAACCGCTGCGATGGTCGCCGGCCTTTCCGACGACGACATCTGGCGCCTGAACCGTGGTGGCCACGACCCGCACAAGGTGTACGCCGCCTACCACCAGGCCGTGAACACCAAGGGCATGCCGACCGTCATCCTGGCCAAGACCGTGAAGGGTTACGGCATGGGCAGCGCCGGTGAGGCACTGAACCCGACCCACCAGACCAAGAAGCTGGACGACGAGGCGGTGCGCCACTTCCGCGACCGCTTCAACATTCCGGTGACCGACGCGCAGCTGGCCGACGGCCAGGTGCCGTTCTACCACCCGGGCCCGGATTCGCCGGAAGTGCAGTACCTGCAGGAACGCCGTGCCGCACTGGGCGGTTACCTGCCGCAGCGCCGCCGCAAGGCCGACAAGACCTTTGTTGCCCCGAAGCTGGAAGCCTACGAGCGCCTGCTGAAGAGCAGCGGCGAGCGCAGCTACTCGACCACCATGGCCTTCGTGCAGAGCCTGAACATCACCCTGCGCGACAAGGAACTGGGCCCGCACATCGTGCCGATCGTGGCCGACGAAGCCCGTACCTTCGGTATGGAAGGCCTGTTCCGCCAGATTGGCATCTACGCGCCGTTCGGCCAGAAGTACAAGCCGGTCGACGCCGACCAGCTGATGTTCTACCGCGAAGACCAGAGCGGCCAGGTGCTGCAGCAGGGCATCAGCGAGCCGGGTGCGATCAGCTCGTGGATGGCCGCCGGTACCAGCTACTCGGTCAGCAACGTGCCGATGCTGCCGTTCTACATCTACTACTCGATGTTCGGCTTCCAGCGCGTGGGCGACATCGCCTGGCAGGCCGCCGACATGCGTACCCGCGGCTTCCTGCTGGGTGGCACCGCCGGCCGCACCACGCTGAACGGTGAAGGCCTGCAGCACGAAGATGGCTTCAGCCATCTGGTGGCCGGTGGCATCCCGAACGTGCGCAGCTATGACCCGACCTTCGGCTTCGAAGTGACGGTGATCCTGCAGCACGGCACCAAGCGCATGATGGAAGACCAGGTGGACGAGTATTACTACGTCACCCTGATGAACGAGAACTACATCCACCCGGAAATGCCGGAAGGTGCGGCCGAAGGTATCGTCAAGGGCATGTACCTGCTGACCGACGCCGGCAAGCCGAAGAAGGGCGAGCTGCGCGTGCAGCTGCTGGGCTCCGGCACCATCCTGCGCGAAGCCATTGCCGCCGCCGAGCTGCTGGACAAGGACTTCGGCGTGACCGCCGACATCTGGAGCTGCCCGAGCTTCAACGAACTGCGTCGCGATGGTTTCGACGTGGAGCGTGCCAACCGCCTGCATCCGGAAGGTGAGCAGCGCAAGGCCTACGTGACCGAGCTGCTGGAAGGCCGCCAGGGCCCGGCGATTGCCGCTACCGACTACGTGCGTGCGTATGCGGACCAGATCCGCGCGTTCGTGCCGATGAGCTACACGGTGCTGGGTACGGATGGGTTTGGTCGCTCGGATACGCGTGCGAACCTGCGCCGGTTCTTTGAGGTGGATCGCTACTACATCGCGCATGCCGCGATTGCGGCGCTGGCGAAGGAAGGGAAGATGACCGCGAAGGATGTGGCCCGGGCGATCAAGCAGTACAAGATTGATCCGGAGAAAGCTAATCCTGTTGGGGTTTGACTGAGATAGAAACTCGAGGGCCGAACGAGATGCTTCGGCCCTCTATACATGAAGGGGTAAGGAATGGAAATCCAAGATGTACAGCAAGGTGGCGATAGTGAATTGACGGCTGACGGCGATCACGATTCCGTCGCGGCTTGGGCTTGGGAAGAATTACTGAATCCGAAGCGGCGCAAGGAGATCGCGCGATCCACTGATACCTCCAATAATGAAGCTTCAGCGGCCAAGGACGCCTCTGGGCGAAAAGAGGTGCGGACTGCAATTGAGAGGGATCACGACCGTATTCTCTTCTCAACGCCGGTACGTCGTCTTGCCGACAAGACCCAAGTTTTCCCGTTAGATAAAAACGACAGTGTTCGTGATCGTCTAACTCATTCGATCGAAGTATCCAACTTGGCTCGTAGCTTCGGTACTATTCTTGCTGAAAGGCTGGATGTTTCCGGTTTTCCGACGGCGCACCGCGATCTGCCTGCGCTTTGTGCAGCCATTGGACTTGTGCACGATCTAGGCAATCCGCCTTTCGGTCACCAGGGTGAGGCCGCTATCCAGCACTGGTTTGCTAGTAATCCCAGATTGATTTCTACGCTGACAGAAGCACAGCGGCGCGACTTCTCATCTTTTGAAGGCAATGCGCAGGGATTTCGACTGGTCACTAAGCTACAGCTCCTTAATGACAACTATGGTTTGGATCTGACGTACGCTTCACTCGCTGCCATGATGAAGTATCCCGTTCAGTCATGCGACGTGAGCGACAAAAAATGCGCATCTAAGAAGCATGGATTCTTCCAGTCCGAAAAGCCAATTGCTGAAGAGGTCATGAAAGCTGTTGGCCTTGATCTCGGAAGACGTCATCCACTCGCATATGCGATGGAGGCCTGTGATGACATCGCTTACTGCGTATTTGATGCTGAAGATTGCATTAAGAAGGGATTGGCATCAATTTCTGATCTTCATGAATGGCTAAAGCATGAGTGCAGAGTTGATGGGAAAGATGACGAGTTGGTTTTTGCGCTCGTTAAGTTCAGTGAGAAAAAGACTGGCGAGTACAGGGCGCGTGGTGAATTTTCACCCAGTGAGCTTAATGATATTTCAATGCAACGCTTTCGCGCTGAGGCAATTGGCCTATTTATGGACTCGGCTGTCAGTGCGTTTGTGAAAGGGCAAGAGAAGTTTGCAGATGGTACGGAGAGCAGATCCTTGCTTGATCTGTCTGCGGCAAAGGCATTGCGAAAGTGTTTAAAGAGCTTCTCGCTGAAACACGGCTATACGCATAGATCTGTCTTGAAGGTTGAGCTTACTGGTTTCAATGTAATTAATCGGTTGATGGATATGTTCTGGGCGGCCATTACCGATCGAGAGTCGTTCGATGATCCGAAATCAAAGCGTAAGCATCCCTTTACAAGGCTTGCTTATGAGCGGATTTCTGAAAATTATCGTCGGGCGTTTGAGAATCCCCAAGGTGCCTCGGCGGATCTTCCAATGCGCTATCGGGAGGCTCAGCTTCTTACAGATATGATAGCTGGCATGACGGATTCATTTGCAATGGACCTTTGCGAAGAGCTAGAGGGTGTCATTGGCGATTTCAGTCTACAGTGCTACAAAGAATAGATGTTGAATAATCGGCTAAGAAAAATTCTAGATAATTTCTTGTTTCCGCCCTCGGATATCGAAAGGAGAAGGGGGGTGGCCGGTTTTATGGCTGAGGTCTCTGTAATTCTGCCTGACACGGTTATTTTTGGTGGAGTTGTTAGAGAGTTTTCTTTGGGGCATGCCAAGGATTTTTGCTCGGATCTTGATTTGGTCACGCGCCACTCGAGGGGTAATATCGAGAGATTCCTTCAGGGTAGAGATTGGGTAAGAAATAAATTTGGAGGTTATCGTGTTCTCCAGGATAAGTGGATGTATGACCTTTGGTCACTGGAGGATACCTGGGCCGCGCGGGCAGGATACATCGCATGTTCGGATTTTGATGACCTGCTTAGAACCACATTTTTTGATATTGACTCGGCAGCGTTCCATATATCTTCGCGCCGTCTAATTATGAGCGCGGCCCACGTAGAGGCTGTGAGGTCGAAGAGATTGGGGATCAATCTTGCTGAAAATCCATCTCCCTCCGCAATGGCTAGGCGCGCGGTCCGGATGGCGATGAGGAATGAACTTTCGCTTTCGAGGGAGCTTGCTGATTACGTGGTTTCTAATTATTGTTCAGCCCAACCCAACTCACTCGAAAGTGGGTATGTGCATTCTTTGAAGCGGTTGCTTGATGCAGGAGAGTGTGAGCTTGTTCACCCGGAAATTCAGCCGGACTTTTTTCGTGTGTATTAACTAAAAAATGGATTGATTCCTAAGTTGCGGGTCCCTGGCGCTGGCCCCCCTCGAGCCTGTTGACCAAGGTGGTACTCCTTCTCGACTCAGTTCTGGAGGGATGGAAAGTGGACAAGGGACGTCCACCGTTTTTGTCTCCGGATTTGAATGATCTCGAGAACCAACGCCAAGTTGCGTCGGGCGATCCAGCGCTTGATCTCTTCTCCCATCATTGAGCTCATCGGTGTCTCCTTCTAGAAAAGTAACACCTGAGTAGGAGTTTAGTGGGTCATGCAGGAAGTTTAAGGGTCAATACTCCGAGAGATTTGCTGCGGGATCGCGCTTATCAAAAATAACGTCTCGGTGAAATTCCAAGAAGCTGAGCTGCTTCTGGGAGAACGTTCCATATCTAAGAGATAAATCCAATTCTAAGCCGAGCCGACCTTGCACGTCGGAGGGTAGATTGTTCGAGACCAGTAATCGACCGCTCGACGAAAAGCTAATCCACCCCCGATCAAACAGAAGATCCGCGTGCGGAGCCAGCAGAAGACCGTTCTCGCCATCAACCCGCTCGCTATGAGTGCTATCCGCCCATGGCTTGATGTGGCTCGCGCGAAGGAATCTCAGGTCCTCAATGCCGGTCAACCGGCAACCCTTCTCAACGCCAATTAGTCGCTCGCGGAACAGACGCTGCTTCGTCCGCACTTCGGTTTCGCGTTTTGTGCTGGTCGCGCCGACGTCATCGATCGCGGCATCGATTTCAGCCTGGTCCGTCTCACTTGCCGCGAGGCCCAGCGAGGCTTCAAGTGATGTCAAGCGGAACACGATCGCAGATCTAGGCTGCCCTTTTCGATCTGGTGTGCCAGGTTGAACGTAAGAAGACCGGCACATGAACCTACCAAGGTACCGGTAGGGCCGCCCCTTGCCCATCATCTGAAACACTACGAGCGTCTTGCCATCCCTGATGTGCTCACCAATCGCTCGGTTCCCCGCCACATACTTCATGTCTCCGACCTGACCCTCGCCGAAGTAATGAAAGACTTCGGCGTCGTCCCAGAAGTCATGGTAGCCATGAGACACGCCGGCCTCGCCAGTAAACGCGATGACTAGCGGATGCTCCTTGGGTGTCGAAATGCCGCCTTGCTGTTGCCCGCCAAATACGGCATGGATCTGCTTTTGACGGTTGTAAAGCGCGCCCACCTCGAATGGGAGTTCCATCCTAGATCCCTGTCCCAGAAGCTAAGTGTCCAGGATTCTAGCCAGAACCAGGTTTCTTGTGTCATTGGTTGACGCGTTTGGCTGACTCGACAGGGTTCAGATGGGGGGCTACTGGGACGCAGACCTAGGGCAGGAGTTCTCAGGTGCGCTCAAGTTCCTCCTGCGTCTCTCTGGTGAGCCCCATCCATTTTTCCAGCGCTGTAGCTCCATTGCATCGCTTGCGACCGGAGACATGGTGACTATTAGAAGACTCGGCCCAGAGTTGTCCACGAACAGAATGGCATCGCCAAGCACGCTCATATCAAAGAAGCGTCTACTGGAATCCTGTTTTCCGATGGTGACGCCTTGGCAAGCCAACGCTTCGGCGAAGCTCTCGGCGTCGGCCCGAAACAGGGCAAACTCCGAGTCGGTGAGTCTTGGGTAGTTCTCAAGACTCATTGCGGTGGCCGGCGCGTACGTCCCGCCAATGATCAATCCCAATAGCGCTGCCGTCGTCAGGGCAAGCAAAGTCCGGCTCGGCATAGTGAGGCCAGTGTTAGAGGCTAAAGGCTCAGACAGCGGCGAATGCTTCGGACCGTGCATACGATCCGTGCATTGCATTCGATGTGCGCAGCGAGGCGCGCTCTACTCCCGCACCTGCAACTGCTCAGTCACCTGCGCAGTCAACGCCAGACACGCCATCTTCAACCCTTCCATCACCCGATCCCCGAGGTACTCCTCGGGCGCACCGTTCTGTCGAGTGCGCTCCGCAGCCAGCATCAGCTCGGCCACCACGCGCAACCCGGCCAACGCGCAATCCGCATCCGCCAGTTGAAGACACCGCCCAGGCAGTTGATGCCGCTCGGGCCAAGGCTGGCCGTCCGCAGCAGCACCGGTTCCGATGCGATGCAGCGTGGCGACGAAGGCGTTGGGATCGACGGACGATTCGCGCTCGGGTTCGGCGTTGTCCGGATCGTACTGCGCGTGCAGGGAACGAAAGTCCGATGTGTTCATGGCAATGCTCCGTACAGGACAGATAGCAGCGCCACCAATAAAGGCGGCGGACGGTGCGGGCTCGAAAACCGGTATGTACCAGACCGGCGGATCCGAAGATCCCCACGCACCGCCCGCCATGGAACGCGAACGGATTGCCAGCCGGCGCCACACAAAAGGTGACGCCGGCCGGCAAGCGCATACATCTGGTACATAGACGGGTTTTCGAGTCCCGCGCCACCCTTTTCCGGTGGCATGCCAAGGTGTACTCGCATGGTTGCGAGATGCCAAGAAACCGTAGGCCGCAGAGGCCGTAAATGCTGACGCTTGCGGCATTGTTGCATGGCGCGCGCGCGGCAGAACCCTTGCGGTGCAGTGGTTTCGGTCGGTGTTAAGTTACCGCCCGAATGCGCATTGAAAAGCACGGTTTGCAGCTGTTCGGGATCCCAAAAGCGACACGTAGCCCACAGGGCCCAGTCGCGCAGCGTGTCGATTGCGACACAACTTAACTTTGCAGCGCCACGCCCGGCCGAGGCCACAGCGCATCGTCGCGCTCCAGGTCGTAGTCGCTGCCGAACGCCAGTGCTGCTTCGCGAGGCAGAAGGTCTGCGTAGCAGCCCAGCAGGTACTCATCCATCCAAGCATCGCGGTGGTCGATGGCAAACAGGTGGAGGAGCTCCTTGTCGAAGGCTTCCAGCCATGCGGGGTCGATCTTGGTCATGTCATCCTCCAGAGGGGAAAGGGAGGATGGCTGGAGCGCGTCTCAAGACGTGGGACGCATGCTTGACCAGGTTCGGAATCTCGCAGTGATCTGATTGCACCAGGCGCAAGGTCGGGGTAGAACGGGGGCAGACTCGCTACGGCGCATCATAGCTAAAGGAGGCGAAAGAGCATGGAAGCATCGAAGTCGAACCAGCCTGTTCCCGGCAATTACTTCCTCCTGATGCCGGATACCACGCGTGGGGGAAAGGGGCACGGCGTTGTGTTCGAGAACGCGAAGCGGCTGCGCATCCCGCCGCGCCTGATCCTGCGACCCGAAGAGGGCGGCTTTCCGTCCATGGCGGAGAAGCCGTTGCTCGTCTACTCGGCAAAGAAGGGGAGCCTCCCGGAGGATCTGGAGGGGGGCCTGAGCGGCTACTGGATGGTCTCCGAACGATTACGCGGTGCTCTTGTGTCTGTGGATCCGGCCGGCTTCGAGTTTGTTGAGTGTGACTACCGCCTTGCCGATGGATCCAAGGGGCCGCGGTACTTCCTGTGTGATGTAACCCGTGAGCTCGATGCGGTGGACGAAGAAGCTTCGAAACTTCGGATCATCACTGACGCAGGCTATCGAGGTGGGAGGTTCTACGACCTTAGGGGCGGAGCCAGTCTGGCGTTCCGCAAGCAGGTCATCGGTCAAGCCAGAATATTCCGGACGCCTTACTCGGGAAACCTCGTCTTCTGCGACAGAGAGCTCCGCGACGCTGTGTGGAACGCTGGAATCGGTGGGCCGCGCGTATCGCGGGGCCTCTCGTTCACCGACGCGGCCAGGATCTGAGTCAGAGCTCTGAGGATCGGACCCTTGGGCGCCTTCTGGATTCGCTTCAACTGCTTACGAGCGACTTCGATTCACATTCACAGCGTGAGATGACAAAGCATGGGATCAACTTCCCCCATCAGCCGCGCAAGGGCGAGTTCTTCAAGCTACGACCGGATGCTACCCGTAGAGGAAAGAGTCACGAGGTGGTCTTTGAAAACGAGGACGCGTTGCTTGCGACTACGTGGCGGAGCAGGCTTGGCATTCAAGAGGGATGTAATCGGGGCAGTCATGTATTCTGGAGCCCGTACTCCGGCGATCTTGTGTACTGCACTCGCATGTTCCGGGATGCCATACGGGATGTGGGAATCGGAAGTGAGTGTGAAACGCGTGGCCTGAGGTTCAAGAACGTATTAAGAGTATGAACGAGTTTCACACAGACTCGCTGTCAGGTCCAAGTGTGATCGATGTAAGCTCTCTCACAGATCGCATTGCAAGAAGCCCAAAGGAAAACGACGATGGAACCTATGGCAATCAATGGACCTGAATCGGGAAGATTCTTCCTGTTTGCGCCGGACTTGGAAAGCAATCGTCCTTTCAGAGGAGCGATCTTCGAGAACGTTCAGGCGCTGCTGTCGCCACCGCGGATAATCCTCAGGCCAGAGAACGGTGGATTTCCCGAGCTCCGGGAGAAGCCCCGAATTGTGTTCGATGCTTCTCAGGGGCCTGCGCCGCGGGATCTGGAGGGTGGCTTCAGCGGGTACTGGCTGGTCTCGGAGCGACTCCAGCGCGTAATGAACGCATTGGATCCAGGCGCCTTCGCATTCGCCGAATGTGATGTTCGCTTTGCAGATGGCGCGCAGGGGCCACGCCACTTTTTGTGCGACGTAGTGAGAGAGCTGGATGCGGTGGACGAGGATCGTTCACGGCTAGACATTGAGATTGACGATGACTTCGTCAATGGCAAGTTCTACTCGATTGCAGGCGGTGCCAGCTTGGCCTTCAAGAACGATGTACTGGCAGGAGCGCATGTCTTCCTCACGCCATTCAGTACGTTCGTAATTGCTGATCGTCAGTTCGTGGATGCTGTGCATGCGGCGGGAGTGCCGGATGATCCGGAGTCGAGTGGAATATCTTTCATTGATGCATCAGATATCTGATTAAGTGCGGCTGCACGGAAGGAGCCTCCAGATGCCTCGAGTCGTTCCCAGCTTTCAGCAACATCACGCCATTGAGCAACAGACGCTTGGCAATAGTCGCTTGCTCAAAGCTCTGGCTGATGCGGGTCGCTTCAACATCGATGCCGATCAGAACCTGATCAATATGCCCCACGACAAGGCGCTCGCGCAGGCCTTGGGAGTGTCACCTCACAGCGGCGGACCGATTCGTGAGTATCGAATCGGATTGGAAGCCAATCTCGCCCGTCTCGAGCAAAGCTGGGATGGCCGAGCAGCGCTGGCCGGCGACCCGGAGGCAATGGATCGTATCGCTGCCAAAGTTCATCGGTTGAGCGACATCTCACAGGTCGGCCTGGTCAACGGAGATCTGCGGACGAACACTGCTTTAGGACAGAGCACCGAACAGGCGCGTGCCCAGACGAGGGAGTTCTACAGGAGGCCCGAGGAATACGCCCTGCAGCACTCTGGACAGCTGGAGCACCACCATCAGTCTTCCGTTCTTTCCAGGCAATGGAGCGTCGTCACACCCAACGAGAGTCGCGTTGTATACACGCTCCAGCACTTCCAAGGATCCGGGCAGCCGCTGATACGTGGCGGCAACATCGAGCTGCAGCGAAATGGATTGTCGAATGCCATCGCTGATGCCCATCAAGCCGGGCGTCTCCAGATGTCTCCGGGTGGCGTTCTTGTAGTTGAGTCTGTTCTTGGTGAAGAGGCCGCGTCACGCCTTCGTGCTCCGGTCGGGCAACGCGGCGGAGTTACCCTGGACCTCCTCCTCGGCGAAGCCTCCACCAGCCAACTGATCCGCTCCGGCGGCCTGCTCGCCTCTGGCGCCGACGCTGTGATCACCGCCCGCCGAACCTCGCAGCTGCTGGAAGAAGGCAACGGCACCGCCGCCCAGTCCGAACTCAACCATGCCTTGGCACGCAACGGCGGTGGCTGGATCGGTGGCATGGCCACGGCATCGGTGATTGGCACCTCCAGTTTCGTCCCAGCCGCCATCGTCGCGGGCGATGCGCTGCTGATGAGCAAGGCGTTCGACAAGGGTGCCGATGTGCTCGACAACCGCGCCGTCTACCGGCAGACCGACAAGGCCGATGTCACATGGCAGTTCGATGGCCGCAACTGGCAGCGCCAGGCGGTTATGGACAGCACAGGCGACGGCCTGGGCAATCCGGCTGAGCGCAGTGTGGGCGCCAGTTACGAGAAGGCCCGCGAGCTGGGCGCATATGCCCATGTAAAAGCGGTAGAGCTGGCGCTGGGCAAGGCACCGCCGTCGCAGGATCCTTTCAGTATTCCGGCGAAGGACGGCGAGGGCCGTCTGGACAATCCCAACTGGCACCGCGATGCGCAGACCGAACAGTGGACGCGGCAGGTCAAGATTGGCGTGTCCGGTGCCAACGACCGGGGTGTGTATGAGACGCAGACCGCCAGCCCCGAACGCGCCAACGAGTTGAATCGTGAGGCGGTGCAGCGCATCGAGAACAACATCGCCAACGGTAAGGCCGCCATTGCCGCCAGCTATCTGGAGACCTACGCCGCTACCCGCGCCAGCGACTTCGTGCCACTGGTGCCGGAAGCGGTGGAGCAGGCGCGTGCCAGGCCCGACGCCATCCAGGGCTCCGACAGCCATCTTTACCAGCGCGACGAAGCAGGGCAGTGGAGCCATGCTGGCCAGATCGCGCAGGGCAACATGGCACTGGAGCTGGAACTGACCCGCACCATCCAACAGCCGTCGCTCGATCAGTTCAACCAGACCATTGCCGCGTTGGAGGCGCGGCCGTTGCCGTCTGCGGCCGAAGTGAACCAGAACGAGCTGCGCCACAGCTACTACGCTGCGGGCGTTGCGCTGTCACCGGCATGGGAGCAAGCGATTGCCCTGGCCACTGCGCGCACGCGCGAGCAGCACGGCATTACGGGTCCCACGCTGCAGGAACTGGGGCCTGTAGCCGAGGGCAACGCGGGCGCCTCCCGGCCCATCACCCATTACCAGGTAGGCCAGGATGGCGTGGCGCGCGCCGTCGCGACCACCAGTACGCAGGAGCTGCAGGCCGCATGGAATGAGGTGCGGGCGCGTGCCAATGAGCAGGCGCCGTTGCCCGACTCGCCCGAGCTACGCATTGCAGCGCTGTCGGCGGGTGAGCAGGAGGTGTACCGGCAGGCACTGCAGGAGGCAAATCGGCTGGGTGCTGCGCAGGTGGATGCAGGACAGGCTGCCCGAGCGGCCGCGCAGGTGGCACATGGCGACAAGCCATCCGAGCAGGATGGGAACGCGGAAGTGCGGCCTGAAGAGCCGGCGACTGCGCAACCCATCGCGCCTGCGGCGGTTGCGGCAGCGCCGCCCGCGATAGCGGTCCCGCCACCACCTACGCCCGCGGCACAGGACAAGCCCGCGCCTCAACGGCACGCCGAGCAGCGCGATCCGCCGCGGCGTGAGGCGGAGCCCCAACCTCAGCCCCATCCAAACAGCGAGGCGCCCACCGAAAACCGTATCGCCTCACAGACGCCAGAGCCCGCTGGGCCGATGCAGGCGCACCCGGCCGCACCTGAGCGCGCGACGCCACATGTCGCCGCGCCCTTGGATGCGGCAACGCAGATGATGCCCGCGCAGCGCACAGAGCAGGCATCGGAGCCGGAGCGGATCGCCCCGGTGCCTGCGGTTGCTCCCACTCCAAAGCAGGACATGGCAGTGCAGGAGGTGGAACCGGTGCCCTTCAAGGAGCCGCTGCCTGCTGAGCCTTCGCGCGATCCATGGCCTTTGGAGCAGGAAACGGCACAACACGTGCCAGAGCCCGAATCGGCTCCGTTGGACGACCTCCAGCCAACCGCTGCGGCTGTCCCTGTTCCTGCCGAGCCTACGACAGCTCCACGCCCTGAGCCGGCCGCACTCGCACCGAATGAGGCATCAGCCCCGAACCGGGCGCTAGAAGACCCCACGCAGCCTGGCCATCCCGATCACGCGCTGTATCAGCAGATCCGCGAGGGCGTGGAAGCGCTGGACGCCAAGCACGGCCGCAGCTTCGATGAAGTCAGCGAACGCATGACCGTCAGCCTTCTGGTGCTGGCCAAGGACAACGACCTGGAACGGGTGGACCATGTGCTGGTGAGCAACGCTACGCGCGAACACCCGGCCGGGCACACGCTGTTCGTGGTGCAGGGCGAGCCCAGCAATCCGGCACACCAGCGCGCTGCGATGCCGACCGAGCTGGCGGCGCAGACATCGGTGGAAGAATCACTGCAACAGTTCGACTCTGTCAGCCGTGAAGCGCATCAGCGTGCACTTGCGAATCAGATGGATCAGCAGCTGGAAGACCAGCGGGTGCAGCACGACATCCAG
Source organism: Stenotrophomonas sp. PE591 (assembly GCF_018320795.1). Classification (NCBI taxonomy): domain Bacteria; kingdom Pseudomonadati; phylum Pseudomonadota; class Gammaproteobacteria; order Lysobacterales; family Lysobacteraceae; genus Stenotrophomonas; species Stenotrophomonas sp. PE591. The sequence continues at coordinate 384,262 of NZ_JAAOKO010000003.1, read as the reverse complement.
ATTCGTGCGGCCAGCGGGGGATGATCAACGTGTGAGCTGCACTGGGCGAGCTGCGATAAGGACCGAAGATGAAGCCACAAGGAAAGCGCCGGATATGCATGCTCGCGGGACTACTCGTTCTTCTGGCTACCGCCTGCCGGCCCGATGCGGCTCGCGACGAAGGCTCGATAGCAGAGGCCCATCGTCCGGATCTGGTGCCGCTTGTGCGAGCCATGCCCACCTCGTCAATGGGTGCACCATTGACGGTCGAGTTCGATGTGGCTGCTCCCAGCAAAAATTCCTCTCCAACGCTCATGATCGGCATTCGCGTTGACCGCACGGATAACACCGCGGCGTTTGGGGCACTGGCCGATGTTCGGGCGTCCGGGTTCCAGGCGAAGGTTTCCATGCAGCGCCTGGAATCGAGTGGATGGAAGGACGTGCCCTTGCACCGGCTGGAATGGGTCATTGGGGAACCTGCCAGAACAATTCCCATCCCCGCCGATGGTCGAGTGACAAATGCGTGGCTGGACGATGTTGACGTGCTGGCGCTGCAGAATGCTGGGCTGGAACGACCCGATGATAACTATGCACAGCTGGCCTTCGCATGGGCACGCAATCCGTCGCCGGGCCGATACCGGGTTGAAGTGCAACTGCACTCCCCTCTGCCACAGCTTGAGCCGTACCAGCCGGAACTGCTGGTTGCTTACTTGCGCAGGCCTAAATAAGGCAGCCTCGCCACCGCCGGTACGCTGAGTGTCACGGGTAAGTCAGCTCGCCATTCTGCCGATAGCGGGGGATCGTATTCATCTGTCTCCCCCTCCGAACTGGACCGCGTAGACGCAGGTTCTCGCTGTATCACCTTCATCGGAACGATAGGTCAACAGGCTGGTATCCATACCCTGGTTACCACCGGTGATGGGGCGCCGGTACTGCCTGATGCCCCCTCTCTGAAATGGCACTTCTGCTCCGGTCCTGTATCCGAGGGCTTCGAGTGCTCGTCCGGCACTTTCGGCTTCCCAGTAGCACACGCCATTCGGAGCATCTGTCACTGGCTGCTTACCCAGCTGATAGAAGATCACCTCTTGGTTGGGGAACTCATGTGCCGACTCAACCGACAGATAAGACGCCCCATAGTTGTAGCCGTTCGTCGTTGCCAGGTCCTTCGCGATGTGCCTGATGCTGACCTTTTCGTCTGGCACGAGTGACACACCGATCGCCGTGCCAAACTTGTCCGGACTGATGTCCGCTCTTGACCTGAGCGAATCCGCGTAGGCGAGAATGCGTTTTTGCAGCTCGGCCATGGAGATGCGGGCAGGCTGCGTATCTGCGGCAGCGGCACGTTCATTGACGGCAGACGTATCCGTCGATCGGGCACATGCAGATGTTAGCGTGAGCAAGGCCGACAGTCCGGAAATTGCCCCAATGCGAGCTGCGCGCGGCATAGCTCGAGGTAGCTGCGGCCGAAGCAATCTGGTCATGATGGCGTAGAGCAAAGCCGAAGCCTCCTTCGTTGTGATGCCCATCGGTGAGTCCCTGACGGTGTTGAAGGTACTGTTCGACCCTAATGAAGAGCGCCCGGACCTCCATCGTTCACGGCTGAACGCGATATCGTTCCAGAAGATCACGAACGCTGGTTTCCAGTCGCTGCCAGTCGCTCAGCATGACGCGTGCATAGTTCATCTCGATCGCGATGCTGTCGCCCACGTCCACGATGGAATGGCGGCACATTGCGATCTGGCCTTCGCCAGCGCGTTCAAGTGTCTTTCCCTGAACTACAAGTCCGTCAGGAATCCGATCTGCCGGGTCGCAGCTGATGAACGTTGTCAGTTGGCCCTCCGCCGAGCGGGCCACATACCAGTCTGGTTCCATTCCTGGGTTGTGCACGTAAGGCCTGCCCAGCGCAGCCTCCGTCCTTTGCATAGGCTGCCATCAACGATGGGTCGATCGCATACGGCGTCAGACCCCAGCGTTCGGGTTGTGCAACGCGCAGCGCGAGGTTCTCTACCGGGTCCCTTCGCTCCAGTGATCCCGGCGCGCTGGTGGCTTCACTACTGGACCGACGTGCCAGATAGTTCTGGATGGGAACGCGATCGATGTACCTAAGCTCGACCAGCACCTGCCGCCGGCTGTCCTGCGAGCTGCGCACCGGGCGATCACCGAGAGGCGCTGCATCGAAATCCGGCCAGAACACCGTGAGCATGACGCCCCCGTCGGTCAGGGGGGCCGTCTGGTTGTAGTAGAGGTTGGCCGGGAACATGAAGCGGCGCCGGCCCACTCGTGCCTCTACGGGCTCCGTTGTATAGGTATGTCCACCCACCGTACGGGGGCTGGTTGCGGCTTCGGACATGGGGGGTTCCGTTCGGGTCCTCTTCCGTGGATGGGCCCTTCGCGCAGGCGGTGGTGCTCAGCACGGCCACCAGAGCGAAGGAGGCAAGCCGGCAAGCCGGCGCTCTGCTCATGGGCGATTCCCTTGCATGATCGAAACGACTATAGAACGGTGGAATGGCAAGCTCCAGTCGCTGCCGGGACCTTGCTTGCGCCCGGGTCCATTACTGCACGCTGGCTCACATATTCAGCAAGTCGCGATCGGCGTCCTCTCTTCTTCCACCTGCCCCCCATCCCACCTATGCCATCATCCGCCCAGGACCGCAGTACCCATCAAGGCTGAACAGGCATGGAGCAGGCAACACGCTACACCGCAACATTGTACCTGGCCGCCCCCGGCACCCCGCTGAAGAGTGGGGGCACCTCGCCGCGCGGCCATATGTACCTGCAGGTGGCAGCAGGCGACGAGGCTCACAGCTATGGTTTCGCGCCGCCGCGCCAGGCGCCGGGCGAAACCCGCACCGGCGTGCAGTACGCGCAGGTGCGCCACGACGATGCCGACCAGCATCTGGACCCGTACTACAGCCGCACCCTGGAAATCACCGAAGAGCACTACGGCTGCCTGCGTGATTTCGCCGAGGAACCGGCCGAGTTCGAATTCGACGTGGATCGCCCGGCCACCATCAACCGCTGCAGCGATTTCGTATGGGCGGCGCTGCACTACGCGGGCCTGCATCCGCTGCCGGCGCCGCTGGATGGCGGCAGCAACCTGGGCGAGTTCGCGGTGCTGTTCAACCTGCCGGAAATCCAGTGCATTGCCGCGCCGTTCCCGGGCAGCGACCTGAATGCCGAAACCCATCACGCGATGCCCGAGCGCGAGGCTGAACATCATCGCCAGGGCGACCGCGCCAGCGATGAGCCGCCACCGACGCCGATTGAAGTGGCCGGCACGCTGCTGGACCCTTCGCATCCAGACCATCGCCTGTTCTCGCAGTTGATCCAGAAAGTGGCTGAACTGGATGCCGCGCATGGCCGCCCGTTCGATGCGGCCAGCCAGCGCATCAGCGCCAGCCTGCTGGTGCTGGCCAAGCAGAACAATCTCTCGCGGGTGGACCACGTGCTGCTCAGCCGGCCGACCCAAAGCAGCCATGCGGCAGAGAGCATCTTCATCGTGCAGGGCGACCGCAACGACCCCGGGCACCGCCGCGCCAGCATCGCCACCGAAGTGGCGGCCAAGACGGATGTGGCCGATTCGCTGCGGTTGAAGGAGCAATGACGCGGCCACTGCGGCGGGGGGCGGTGGTACTGGCGGTGCTGGGCGCGCTGGCGGCATGCCGTGCGTCACCAGCGCCTGAGGTTGCGCCGCCCCTGCTGACGCGCGCACAGGCCGAGTCCCGCACGGTTGTGCCGTTCACGCGGGCCGTGCAGTTGCAGAAGGCCGGTCGGATTGCCGAGGTCACGTTTGATCTGCCGGCACCCCAGAAGCCGGCCATTCCGATTCTGAACATCGGGTTGCGGCTGCAGGATACCGACGCGCGACGGCTGCTGGATGCTTCGGAGAAGATCACTCTCGGACGTTTGCCAGCGCGGCTACGCCTGGAGCGGATTGATGGCAGCTCGGCTCGTCATGTACAGCTCTGGCAGCGTACCCGCGATGGACGCGACTCGCAGAAGATCGCCGATGATGGCGTGGTCACAGACCTGACGACGGGGAGTGTGGACATCAATAGCTTGGCCGAGGCCGGGTTGTACTCTGAAGACGTGCTCTATCGCACGCTGCAGCTGGCGCAGGTCGGAGGCATTGCACCCGGGCGCTACGTTCTGCTGGTCGACCTTGTGGAGGATCGACCCCAGCTGGATGGCCTGAAAGCAGAATTGATCGTTGGCTACCAATCACTAGGAAAGTAGACATGCACAAGGACGATGCCGAACGCTACAGCGTAACCATCCATCTGGCGGCCCCCGGTACGCCGCGCTACGGCCGTGATGCCGAGGGAAACAGGTTCCTGCTGGAGCCTTCGTTCGCGGGGCACATGTTCCTGTCGCTGCGCCGTTCGGGTGAACCCTTGCCGGAGAGCATTGGTTTCACCCACGCAGGCACCAAGGACGAGCCGAACAGGGGCAAAGTCGATGACATGGACGTGTCGGTCTACGACAAGCCCCGCTTCGAGCGCACGATCGAGATCAGCAAGGAGCAGTACGACCGCATCCTCGAGTTCTCGGCGGACCCGAAGAAGCACGGATTCGACATGAACTACGACTTCTTCTCCAACGCCTGCACTGATTTCGCATGGGGTGCCCTGAACCACGCAGGCCTGCGCCCGGTCGGGCTGGCCGGGGAGATCACCAACTACGAGGGCGCCACCAAGGTCCTGGACAACATCCGCGCCGTCAATGCCATTCCGCAGCAGGTGAAGGGCAGCGAGCTGGACAGGGTGCAGTGGAACCCGATGCCGAAGCAGACGTTCCGCGAGTGGATGTTCACCGAGAACGGCGAGCAGTGGCGCGGCAACAGCACCCTCGCGGCAAGCGGGTCGCCCGCAGACCCGGCGCACGACGATCATGCCCGCCTCAACCAGATCCACCAGCAGGTGGCCGACCTCGGCGCTTTCGGTGCACGCAACGGCAATGTCAGTGCCAGCCTGCTTGCGCTGTCGAAGGAGCAGCAGTTCTCGCGTGTGGACGAAGTGGTGCTGGGCGAGCAGCGCGGCGATACCGCGCCGAAGCTGTTCATCGTGCAGGGGGACCGCAGTGACCCGGCACACCAGCGCGCCAGCATGCCCGCGGAGGTTGCAGCGCAGGCACCGGTGGAGGCCTCGTTCGAACGGGTCGCGCAGTTGCAGCAGAACCCGCCGCAGCGCGATGTGCAGCGCCTGCAGGAAGAGCAGCAACTGCAACAGAGCCACGGCCCACGGATGGCATAGCCGGCGGACGCGGTTCCAAGGTCGAACGTCTGCCACGCTCAGGCCGGCGCACGCCACGCCCCCCACCTGCTACCATTCCCCCGCAACCCCAGCCAGCCCACCCGCGCAGACAGATGCAGGTCGAGCCGTCGCAGTACGGCCCAGCGAGCCAGGACACCTTCCCGTGCCCATTCAAGGACGCTCGCATGTTCCGTAATCCGCTCTTCCGCTCGGCCGCCCTGGCCGTTGCCGTTTCGCTCAGCCTCGGCGCGCCCTCCGCGTTCGCCGAGAACGCTCCCGCCGCCAGTGCTACCACCGCCGTGCAGCGCCAGGCCGTGGCCAAGGGCCTGTACGAGCTGGCCTACAGCCCGAAACAGAACGCCGTGTTCGTGGCCTCCTCCGGCGGCTTCGGCGATGACGCCGGCCCGGCCCAGGTGCTGCGCCTGAACCCGGCCACGCTGGCCGTGGAAACCCGCATCCCGCTGGAGCGCAAAGCGTTCGGCGTGGTGCTGGATGACGCCCACAACCGCCTGTACGTGGGCAACACCGTGGACCTGTCGGTGACCGTGGTCGACACCGCGCAGAACAAGGCCGTCGGCACCATCCAGCTGATGGAGAAGAAGACCGGCAAGGACGGCAAGGCCGCCTACACCCATGACCTGCGCGAGCTGGTGGTCGACAGCGCCGCCAACCGCCTGTACGTGACCGGCCACAGCAGCCAGCCGGAGGTGAGCAGCGTGCTGTTCGTGATCGATACCACCACGCTGAGGGTGATCAACACCATTGATGGCCTGGGCAATGCCAAGGCACCGGGCCTCGCACTGGATACGGCCAACAAGCGCGTGTACACCAGCAACCTGCTGGCCGAGCTGGTGGTAGTGGGTACCGATTCGAACAAGGTGGTGGCGCAGCACAAGATCGCCGCCGAGCAGCCGATGAACATCGCGCTGGATCCGGCCGGCAAGCGCCTGTTCGTGACCGACCAGGGCTCGGAATTCCTGCGTGGCTACCAGGCCAAGAGCAGCGGCCTGGTCAGCAAGCACCCGGGCCAGCGCGTGCTGGTGCTGGACCGCAGCACCGGCAAGGAACTGGCCAGCATCCCGACCGATGCTGGCCCGCTGGGCATCCTGCTGGATGCACCGCGCAAGCGCCTGTACGTGACCAATCGTGAGGCCGGTACGGTGACGGCGTACAACAGTGACAGCTACCAGAAGGTGGCCACCTACACGGTGCCGACCCACCCGAACAGCCTGGCGCTGGATGCTAAGAACAACGTGTTGTTCGTCAGCATCAAGAACGGCGAGAAGGACGACAAGGGCGCTGACGAGAGTGTGGCGCGGATTCAGCTGTAATGGGGTGACGCCGGGGCACGCCCGGCGGCGAGCCGCGTGAAGAAGGCAGGGTGAAGACCCTGCCTTTTTCATTGGCCGGTTGCGGCGCCAGCAGCCGGCGGCTAGGGTTGAACCCCATGGCAGGGAGCCAAAGGATCTGAATCATGCTGGGTATCCACCGCTGGCTGCGTGCCGGCCTGATCTTCACGCTGGCGGGCGCACTCGGCGCCTGCAGCAGCCGCGTACCGGATGCGCTGGAGCCACTGGATCTGGTCAAGCCAATTGTCGTTGCCGAGCCTGGCCAGGTGGTGCGGTTCGAGTTCGAGACGAATGCCCGCAACTTCCAGCTGGGTCGCACGTATGCGCTGGAGCTGGAGTTGCAGCGCCAAGGGACACGAAGGCCGGACGAGCCTGACGTGGGCACATCAAGGGTCCCGTTCGAGGTGACCCTGCAGCAATGGGGCACTGATGCCTGGAAGGATGTTCCCACCTACGACAGCTATCAGGCCGGGGTGCTCAATGCAGGTGAACAGCTTCCGGAATGGCATGCATCCAGCGAATGGCGGTATACGTCGCCGCACATGGGCAGTGACGGCCAATACACGCTGAGTCTGGTTGCTCTGCCACTGGAGCCTGATACCCGCTATCGCGTACAGGTTCGCACTGCGCAGGCCTCGCCGGAACTGCAGCACTACTCGGCTCAGTTGCGGGTACACGCAGCCCGGCCGCCAGGCAAGTAATCAACCTTACCACTGGAAGGAACGAAGGAATCACCTTATGGACAAGCCGCGCTATACCGTAGAGATCGTTATTGCTGCACCTGGCACACCGCTGATCGACCCCAGGACGCACAAGCAGGCCGTCGACGCTGAGGGTGTTCCGCAGACGTCCGCCCCAGGACATATGTTCTACGTCCTGCATGCACCCGGCGTGCCTGCGAAGAGCTATGGATTTGCTCCCAAGGAGCACGGAAGCATGAATGGTCCTGGCGCCATCATGGAGGATGACGCAACGGTCTATAGAGACCCGCGCTACACCCGTACCCTCGAGATCAGCGAAGATCAGTACAGGAAGCTCCAGCAGTTCGGCTCGGACCCGGAGAAATTCGGTTTCAGCAAGCACTATCAGGATGTTCGCCACAACTGCGTGGACTTCACTTGGGAAGCGCTGAATCACGCGGGCATCCAGCGGAAAAGCAGCATCGACGTGAACGCGTTGGGAGGTCCCGCCGGCCAGCTTCTTCCGGATGTTCGCATTCCTCTTGACATCAAGGGGGCAGGCAAGGATGCATTCCGACCGCTGCGCAACATCCACGGTGTGGACAGCATTGATCCGCCGTTTCCGGACAGCGAGCTCAACCAGAGGAAAACCAATCCCCTGCCGGAGCGCAGTCTCAAGCAACACATGCTGAGTGATGCTGAGAGCATGGGCGAACGGAGCGGTGATCGTCTGGCCTGGCACAGCAACGATCCGCTGCTCTCGCAGATCAACCAGGGCGTGGCCCGGCTCGATGCAGAGCGGGGCCGCGACTTCGATGCCACCAGCGAGAACATCAGTGCCAGCCTCTACGCGCTGGCCAAAGCCAATGGCCTGACCCAGGTTGACCATGTGCTGTTGAGCGATCGCACTGCGCAGGCCGATGTGGCGCAGAGCATCTTCATCGTCCAGGGTGAGCGCAACGACCCGGCACAGTTGCGGGCCAGCATGCCAACGGCGGTGGCCGCGCAGACACCGGCAGAAACCTCGTTCGAGCGCGCTGAGCAGCTGTCGCAGTCTGGGCAGGCGCGCACGCAGGATGAACTGCAGCAGCGCCAGGTGCAGGAGCAGTCCGGGCCGCGCATGGCCTAGGGCAGCAAGCGCACGGCGAGTCGACGTTCTCGCGGTGGGCCGCCAATAACGCTGGAGGCGGCTCAGCCCAGGCGGTGTGCCGGGTTCTGCTGTTGTTCCTGCTCACGGACCTGCTGCTCGGGCAGCTGCCCCATGGACGGCTGCTGCGGGGCAATGCCCAACTTCTGCATCGACTGCTCCACCGGCGTCTGCGCCGCCACAGCCGTCGGCATCATCGCGCGCAGGTGCGCCGGATTGGCCGGGTCGCCCTGCACCACGAAGATGTTGTGTCCCGCCGGATGGTTGGCCGTGGCGTTGCTGACCAGCACGTGGTCGACCTGCTGCAGGCCCTGCTCGCGGGCCAGCACGGTCAGGCTGGCGGTCAGACGCTCGCTGGTCTGGTCGAACGGACGACCATGCTGCGCGTCCAGGGCGGCTACGCCCTGGCGGATCTGCTGGTTGAGGCCGTACTCGGGATGGTTGGGGGTGATCTCTGCCATGGGGCGATCTGCAGCGGTAGGTCGTGACGGACCTGGGCAGTATAGAACCGGTCCGTGAACCACCGCATCGCGGCGATCAGTCCGCCGGCCGATGGTCATAGCTGATCACCCGCTCGGCCAACCAGCGCCCGTCCACGCGACGCCAGACCTGGATGAAGCGGGCCTGGCCCACCCAGCGCTCCACGCCGTCCTTGCCGCGTTCGTGGAAGCGGTGGTCGCCGATCTCCAGTGCGCGCTCGTCGTGTAGCGGGAACACCTGCAGCGAAGGCTCCACCCGCTCGCGGCGCAGGCTCCAGCCGCCCTTGCGCGCATTGCTGCACATGTTGGCCACGCTGCGGCGGAAGTCTTCGCGGCTGCTGGCCGACTTGCCATCCTTGTCATGGAAGAACTCCATGTCCTGGGTGGTCATAGCGGCGGCCTTGTCGGCATCGCAGGCCTCGAAGGCGGCGGCGAACAGCTGGGTGTCGGCCTGGCGGATCTGCTCGCGCAGGTCATCGGAGGGCGCGGGTGCGGCGGCGAGGCCGGCGGCCAGCAGGGGCAGGGTGAGCAGCAGCATGGCGAAGCTCCAAGGAGGGTTCACGCAGGCTCGCATGGTGTTCGGGGCGCTGCAGCCGGCGTCTGACGAAACGGCCCTTCCACGGAGTGAATGCCCGCATTGGCGGCTCGGCTCCAGCGTCGGGCCCGTGGTCTGTGCAGGGGATGTCATGGCGGCCGGCGATTCCATCACGGTCGCGATAGGGGCCGGCCCGTAGCCTGAAATCCTCCCCTTCCACAGGAGGTTCCATGCCTGCTTCCCGCGTCCGCCTGCACGTTGAAGACACCGGTGGCGACGGCCGACCGGTCATTCTGATTCACGGTTGGCCGCTTTCCGCCGATGCATGGAAGACGCAGGTGTCGATTCTCCGCGACGCCCAACACCGGGTGATCAGCTACGACCGGCGCGGCTTCGGCCGTTCCGACAAGCCCGCCGAGGGCTACGACTACGACACGCTGGCGGCGGATCTGGCCGGGGTGATCGAGGAACGTGACCTGCGCGACGTGACCCTGGTCGGTTTCTCGATGGGCGGCGGTGAGGTTGCGCGCTATGTGGCCAATCACGGGCAGGAGCGCCTGCACAGCGTGGTGTTTGCAGCAGCGGTGCCGCCGTATCTGCTGCGCGGCGAGGACAATCCGGAAGGTCCGCTCACACAGGACAAGGCCGACGAAATGCGTAGCGGTCTGGAGGAGGATCGCGAGGCGTTCTTCGATGGCTTCAGCCGCGATTTCTTCAGTGCCAATGACAAGCTGATGGTGACCGAGGATGAGCGCCAGGCCGCAATCGCGCTTTGCCATCAATCCGACCAGACGGCGGCGCTGGGTTGCATGAAGGCGTTCGCCACCACCGACTTCCGCGAAGACCTGAAGAAGATCACGGTGCCAACCTTGATCCTGCACGGTGACAGCGATGCCATCGTGCCGTTTGAAGGCTCGGGCCAGCGCACGCACCGGGCCATTCCGGGCAGCGAAGTGGTGATCCTGGAAGGCGCACCACATGGATGCAATACCAGCCATGCGGACCGCTTCAATCTGGCGCTGCTGAACTTCCTGAAGCGGTAAGCTGCGGTCATGCGCCAGACCAAGACACCCCCGTGGAAGAAGCCCAACCCCAAGGGCCAGACCTCGCAGCCGCTGTCGCCTGCGCAGAAAGAGGCGGCGCGGCAGCGGGCGGAAGAGAATGGGCGGCGTTATCCGAATCTGGTGGACAACATGTGGGCCGCGAAGCTGCCGCGCGGATCCTGATCTGTAAAGTCGAGCCGTGCTCGACCCCGCACGGTGCCCCATCCACGCATGGCGTGGATCTACTGCAACAGCAGCCTGGCCTGGTCCGGCATCTATATGCCGTCCAGCGGCGTCCAGCCGGGTTCCAGCCACGGTGAGATCTCGCTCTGGCGGACAGTGATTGCCTCCGTCGGCAGCCCCGCCAAGCGCGCAAGCTCTGCACGCAGCAGCTCGGAATCCACCGGCGCGGCCGTAGCCACCTGCAGCCGATCACTCTGATGCCTCACCTGTACCGGCAGCGTGGCGTGCGCGTCATGCTGGCCGCCGGTGCGCCCGATCGGGTAGCGCATTGTTACCGGCCGTGACAGCTGCGCCAGTGCGGGCTGCCACGCCTGCAGCACGAGAGGCTGCCCGGCAGCGGGAACATGTACTTCAGCAATCGTGGCCGGGTAGCCCGTAAGGCTCTCGACCAGCACCTGGAAGCGCGCGCCATCCGGCATGACCAGCACGGCGGCAATCAACGCAGAGAACGAAAAGAACACCGCCGCGAGGTTCCAGCTGCGCGGCGCGGTGGCCGGGCGCGTTGCGGTGCGCAGGCCCGGTCTGCGCCGCAGCTTGCGCGCGTAGATGCGCCGGTCCTTCCTGCGCGGGCTGCTGCTGTGCTCGGGCAGATTCAAGGGCACCCGTGGAAGGCGCGCCACGCGGGCCTTGATCAGGCGCGACAGCAGCATCCACGCGATCACGAACGCCAGCAGCGGAAGCAGCGTTCGCACCCACAGATACAGCGTGACCATCCACAACACCTCTACATGCGACCATCCATGCTCATCCACATCCTACCGGGACCACGCGGCGGTTGTCGTATCCGCCAGCCGACAAGCACAGGGCGCTTGGTTAGGATGGTCCTTTGTTGTCATGGATGAACCGATGGTCTCTGCTGCTGCCCGCTTCTGTCGTATCTGTGGTCCTGGCCCGATTCTGCTGGCACTGCAGGTGGTGGCGCTGCTGGCGGTAGCCCTTGCAGCCGGCTTCTTCCACTACCGCGTGGGATTGCTGCTGGAGCCGGTGGATGACGCATGCGGTGGGCCTGATCCTGTCGCGCGCATGCGGGTCGCAGAACAGCTGCTGGCGCGGTCCGCTGCGCTTGCACCATGGCAACCGTTGCAGTGGATTCCGATGGCGGGCGTGGTACTGGCGTTGCTGGGCGCGATGTCGATCAGCGTCTACCGTATGGGGCGTCTGTCCGAACGCCTGCGACGCGCCAACTGGGGGGTGATGGCCCTGCACGCCGCGATCCTGGTGCTGGCGCTCAGGGCATTGCACCTGTACGACATGGCGTGGACCAGCGTAGCCAAGCTGTCCCCAGCGGCGTGCCTGGTGGAACTGGGCGAACAGGGCCGGCTGCCGCTGGCACAGGCGCAGCAGGTGGTGTTCGAGATCCTCACCCATGAGCATGCGCCGCTGCTGCGCAATCCCGATGACCTTGCCCTGGTGCTGGTCGCGTTGATGCTGGTGGCAATGGCTGCAGGATTCATGCTGTGGCGGGCGATCGTGCGCGAACGTCAGGTGCAGTCGCCCAGCCCCTGAGGGGGCGTGACCGACCACGCGCCCGCAATCGCGCTACAGTCTGCGCTTCGCTCCTGCAAGGATGTGCTGATGCGTTGGTTGCTGCGTGCTGTACCGCTACTGCTCTGCTCGTTGGCGGTACACGCCGCTGAAGTGGATCGCCGGATCGCGGTGACCATCGACGACCTGCCCTGGGCGCGGGTGGACGAGATCGTTCCGCCGGATCTTCAGTCGCGGCATGAAGCGCTGATGGCGCAGCTGCACCAGGCGGGTGTGCCGGTAGTTGGCTTCGTCAACGAGAACAAGCTTGAGATCGAAGGGCAGGTGCAGCCGGCGCGGGTGCAGATGCTGCGCGACTGGCTGGACGCCGGTTATGTGCTGGGCAACCACACCTACTCGCACATGGACCTGAACGCCAAGGGCGTGCCGGCGTTCCAGCAGGATTTCCTGCGTGGCGAGGCGGTGCTGCGGCCGTTGCTGGCCGAGCGCGGGCTGAAGCCGCAGTGGATGCGTCACCCCTATCTGCGTGCCGGGCGCACGCCGGAAGAACGCGCGGAGATGGACGTGTTCTTCAAGCAGCATGGCTACCGCGTGGCACCGGTGACGGTCGACAACGGCGAGTGGGTGTGGGCGTTCGCCTATGCCAACGTGATGAACGAGCAGCCGGATTCCCCGGCGCGCGAGACGACGCTGGCGCAGCTGCGCAAGGGCTATGTACCGTACATGCTGAACAAGCTGGATTACTACGAGACGCAGTCGCAGGCGCTGCTGGGCTACACGCTGCCGCAGGTCTGGCTGATGCATGCGAACGAACTCAATGCAGCCACGTTCGCCGAACTGGTGGCGGCGACGAAGCGCCGCGGCTATCGCTTCATCTCACTGGATGAGGCGATGCGTGACCCGGCCTATGCACGTGGCGCCGAGGGCTACAGCGGTCGCTACGGCCCGAGCTGGCTGCACCGCTGGGCGATGGCGGAGAAGAAACCGAAGGACTTCTACGCCGGTGAACCGGAAGTGCCGTCGTGGGGGATGAAGCTGGCCAAGGTGGACTCGGAATGAGCTCAGCGCTTGACGGCCAGCACACCGTCAAGCGCCAGTTCGGCCTTGAAGCCGGCCTTTTCCAGGCGCTTGGCCACTTCACGCGGCACGTCGCGGCCGCTGGTCAGCTTGTTCGGCGCGCCGGTGTAGTGGAACAGGCGCCCGCCCTTGCGGATGACGCGGGCGAGGTGGTCGTAGAACACCTGCGAGTACAGTTCGCCGGCGATGCCGAAGCGCGGCGGGTCGTGCAGGATCGCGTCGACGCTGTTGCTGGCCACCTGTTCGATCTGCTGCGAGACATCGCCGTGGCTGAATTTCAGGCGGCCACCGGCCGCAGCCGAGTCCGGATCCGGTGACCACGGGTTGAGCGTGCGCAGCCACATCACATCGGCGTTCTTTTCGAACGAGCGGATCTGGCCGACACCGGCCTCCAGCGCGCAGGCGGCGAAGTAGCCCAGGCCGCCGCAGGTATCGAGGATGACCTTGCCGGCCGGGGCGACCAGCTCGACCTTGCGGCGCGCGTCCTCGAACGGTGACAGCTTGGAGGTCGGCAGCATCTTGATGCCGTCGATCTCGAAGGTCGGTGCGCCCCATACGGTCGGCACCAGCTTGATCAGCGAACCGCTGTAGCGCGAGATCGGCGCGAAGTCCTCGCCGTCCCAGTAGTACAGCGTGCGGTCCTTCAGCTTGCCCGGCCACGGGTAGCGCTGGCCACGGAAGTGGAAGCCCTCGGCATCCAGCGCCACGCTGTCCTCGCTGCGGCCAAGGTCGAGCGAGCCCTGCCAGTCGGCAGCGCCCTTGTCATGGGCACGGCGCAGGGCGTCAGCGCTGTCGCGGGTCAGCAGGGGGCCGGTGTAATGGGGCACGGCGGGTACCGGGGCGGTTCGGGGGAGGGCATGGTACCGCAGCTGTTGCCGGGGCCACGCGTGGCTGCTGCAGTAGATCCAAGCCATGCGTGGATGTAGACGGGAGGAGCCGAGCGTGGGCTCGGCGCTACCGCTGGCTGGTGCAGCTGTAGCCGTGTGTGGTCCCTTCCCCCGAGAGCATGCCGACGCCACGCGACGGCTGCATGCCTACACGGGCGCACGACCGACGATGGACGTCCTGGGTCTCCGGTGGCTGCCGATCAAAGTCGTAGCGCAGGCTGCCGTCTTCCTGCAGCAGCCAGTGCACGGTAACGCGCTCGTGGCGACCATCACCGAGATCCCAGTCCAGGGTGCGCATGATCAGGGTCTGGCCATCGGGCAGCTGTCGGACTTCGTCATAGGCACCCTGGGTCCTCGGTGCGCTTACCGCAAGCAGCAGAAACAGCAGCATTGGCATCGCTCCTCAAAGGAGACAGGATGCGCCCATAGTGCCCTGAGCCGCCATCAGAATCATTGCGTCTTACGGGCACCTCACTGCATACACCGGCCCAGCACCGATCAGCATCAACGCCATGTAGTCACTATCACTGGCCTTGCCTTTCAACGTCGCGCCCTTGTTGAAGTGGAAGATGCCGAAGCCGCCCGCCATGCGGATCAACGCGCTGTCGATCTGTTCGGCGTCATCGCGGAAGTAGCGGCTGATCTCGCTGCGGGTGGCCTTGTGCAGTGCATTCGGCTCGCGCTGCCACTGGTCGCCGCGGCTGAAGGAGACGAAGTACTGGCCGCCTTCCCTGTCGATGCGGAAGTCGGCCGGTTTGCGCGCGCCGGTGGCGAAGCAGCCCTGCAACGGGTCGGCGCTGAAAGGAAGCCCGGCATCGCCACTGCAGGCGGTGAGCAGCAGGACGGCACCGGGCAGCAGCAGGCGAAGCATGCGCATGGGATGTCCCTACAGGGCAGGTGCGGCTAGTGTAGGCGGCACTCGGGCGTCGCCCGTACAGAAATTCGGCAAGAACAAAGGGGTTTTCGGATGGCGCAGGGCAAGGCACCGTGGTGCGGCATGGCCAGTTGGCTGGGGATCGCTGTGGGTTGGGGAGCTGGCACATTGGCGGCGCAGGCGGCGGTGGCCGCAGGCGGCAATGGCATGGCTGCGGGATTGGGCGTGGGCGTGCTGGGCGCGGCACTGGTGGGCTGCGGCCTGGCGGTGGCCTCGCGCGTGCGCGGCGAGCGCTGGCCGTGGATCGGCATCGGTGGTGCGGTGCTGAGTGCGCTGCCGCTGCTGATGTACCTGCTGCGGATGATGTTGAAGCTCTAGCGGTAGTGCCGGCCGCTAGCCGGCAACGCTGGATTGTTTCCGAAGCCCATGAGGTTGCCGGCCAGCGGCCTGCACTACCGGATGCGGGTCAGGTGCTGCGGTGGATCTCCACGGTGACATGCACCAGCTCTTCATGGATCGCCAGTGCGTTGCGCACGGTATCCGCATCCAGACGGGCGTCGCTGGTAACCACGCTGGCGCTGACCGCGTACTTGCCGCGACCGACCTGCCAGACGTGCAGGTCGGCCAGGCGCGCCGGCCAGGGGCCCT
Source organism: Stenotrophomonas sp. PE591 (assembly GCF_018320795.1). Classification (NCBI taxonomy): domain Bacteria; kingdom Pseudomonadati; phylum Pseudomonadota; class Gammaproteobacteria; order Lysobacterales; family Lysobacteraceae; genus Stenotrophomonas; species Stenotrophomonas sp. PE591. The sequence goes on along the minus strand of NZ_JAAOKO010000003.1, from coordinate 368,584 downwards.
GTTCGATCACTTCGCGAACTTCGGCCACCACTGGTGCGTCCATCTGCGCGTCGAGCAGGATGCGGCCGCTGTCGCGTAGCAGGCCTACAGCCCACACCGTGACCAGCACGGCGCCGACCAGGCCCATCACCGGGTCCAGCCAGGTCAGGCCCAGCAGCTTGCCGCCGAGCAGGGCGACGATGGCCAGCACCGAGGTGGCGGCGTCGGCCAGCACGTGCACGTAGGCCGAGCGCAGATTGAGGTCGTGACCGTGCGCATGGCCGTGATCGTGGTGTTGGTGGTCATGCCCGTGATGATCGCCATGGTCATGCCCGTGGTGGTGATGCGCGTGGCCCGGGCTGTCGTGCAGCCACCATGCGCAGAGCAGGTTCACGCCCAGGCCGACCGCAGCGATGGCGATGGCTTCGTTGTAGTGGATCGGCGCCGGTACCCACAGCCGCTGCAGTGACTGCACGGCCATCAGCGCGGCGACGCCGAGCAGGGCGATGGCGCTGGTGTAGCCGGCCAGGATCTCGATCTTCCAGGTGCCGAAGGCGAAGCGCGGGTCGTGCGCGTAGCGGCGCGCGCAGCGGTAGGCGAACACCGCCAGGCCCAGCGCCAGCGCGTGCGAACTCATGTGCCAGCCGTCAGCGAGCACGGCCATGGAGTTGAACCACCAGCCGCCGACAATTTCCACCAGCATCATGCTGACGGTGAGCCACAGGGCGCGGCGGGTATTGCGTTCGGCCAGCGGGTTGCCGTCGTCGAAGCGGTGTTCGTGGCGACGGGCGGCGGCGAGGGCATCCAGGTGCATGGGAAGACCAGAGGGTAGAAGGATACCCCCATAGGGTATATGATCCGGCCATGGCGCATGTACACAAGAATCGAAAGCAGCTGCTGACCCGGGTGCGCCGCATCGCGGGCCAGGTGGCGGCGTTGGAGCAGGCGCTGGACCAGCCCGAGGGTAAAGCCGGCGACTGTGCGGACGTGCTGGTGCAGGTCGCCGCCGTGCGCGGTGCCGCCCACAGCCTGCTGATGGAGCTGCTGCACGAGCACCTGCAGGAACACGTGGTGGGGGCCGATGACCCGCAGCAGCGGGCGGACGAGGCCGAAGTGCTGGTGGAGCTGCTGCGTCGCTACGGCAAATAGGCCGAGGGGCGGTAGAGTCGACTGTTAGTCGACTGCTCTTCGTACAACCAACGAAAAACCCCGCGCTTCGCGCGATAGTCGACTAACAGTCGACTCTACCCCGCGTGCCGGTGCCGCGCGTTCCAGATATGCGTGGCGGCCAGCAGCAGGCTGCCGGTGACCGTCATCGGCGTTTCCCAGTCATGTGAGGGCAGCGCCAGCGCGCCGGCCAGCAACAGGCCCAGACCGACGCCGGCGGCGGCCCAGGCCAGTACGGGCAGCGGGTGACGGCGCTCGGCGCGCCACAGCGCGTAGCCGGTCAGTGGCAGGGCGATGGCCACGAACAGCAGGTGCACCCATTCCGCTTCGGCCCAGGTGCCGAACAGGGGGAGCGCGGCGGCCAGCAGGGGCAGCGCCAGGCAGTGCAGCAGGCACAGGCTGGACAGGGCGACCGCGCCGGCATCAAGCAGGGCGGCAGAAGGCGACTTCATCGGGGGAGGTTCCTTGCGCAACAGTTGTTATACAGTAACATTTCCGTTCCGCAGCCAACCTGCTCCGACATGAACACTGTTTCCCGCGCCGACCGTCGCCTTCCGGTCACCGTGCTGTCCGGCTTCCTGGGGGCCGGCAAGACCACCCTGCTCAACCAGATCCTGCGCAACCGCGAAGGCCTGCGCGTGGCGGTCATCGTCAACGACATGAGCGAGGTCAACATCGACGCGCAATTGGTGCGCGAAGGTGGCGCCGAGCTGCGCCGCACTGAAGAGACGCTGGTGGAATTCAGCAACGGCTGCATCTGCTGCACGCTGCGCGATGATCTGCTGCAGGAAGTGCGGCGCCTGGCCGATGCGGGCCGCTATGACTATCTGCTGATCGAATCGACGGGCATCGGCGAGCCGATGCCGGTGGCGGCCACCTTCGCGGTGCGCGACGAGCATGGCTTCAGCCTGAGTGATATCGCGCGGCTGGACACGATGGTGACGGTGGTCGACGGCAGCGCGTCCCTGGCCGACTTCGGCTCGACGTCGCGACTGGCCGAGCGCGGCCAACAGGCCGGCCCGGAGGATGACCGAGGTGTGGTTGACCTGCTATGCGAGCAGGTCGAGTTCGCCGACGTGATCGTGGTCAGCAAGGTGGACCAGGTGGATGACGAAGTGTTGCAGGACACGCTGGCCGTGCTGCGTGGCCTGAACCGCGACGCGAAGCTGCTGCTGTCCAGCTTCGGCGATGTGCCGCTGGCCGAGCTGCTGGATACCGGTCGCTTCGACATGGAGCGTGCGCAACGTGCGCCGGGCTGGGTGAAGGAACTGCGAGGCGAGCACACACCGGAAACCGAGGAGTACGGCATCGGCAGCTTCGTCTACCGCTCGCGACGTCCGTTCCACCCGGCGCGCTTCGCCCGCGCGCTGCAGTCCGGCATGCCCGGCGTGATCCGCAGCAAAGGCTGGTTCTGGCTGGCCAACCGCATGGACTGGGTGGGTGAGCTGAACAGTGTGGGCGCTGCGACGCGCACGCAGGCGGCGGGCTTCTGGTACGCCGCACGTGACCGCGTGCGGGCCGGGCTGGAAGACACCGCGCCGTTGTTGCCGCCGACACCGCTGCCTTACAGCGACTTGGGATGGGCGCGGCAGCAGGCCGACTGCTGGAGCGCGCCGCTGCCGGGGCCGGAAGAATTCCCGGATTCGGCCGCGCACGCGGCGATGCAACGGCTGTGGCATCCCTTTTGGGGCGACCGTCGCCAGGAACTGGTGGTGATTGGCGTGCACATGGATGAGCGCGCGGTGCGTGCGGAGCTGGACGCGTGTCTGCTCAACGACCAGGAGCTGCGTGCGGGGCCATTGCTGTGGCAGCAGTTGCCGCAGGCGTTCCCGGTGTGGAAGCGTTGACGGTGCATTGAGGATCCATGGGTTGCCGGCCAGCGGCCGGCACTACCCCCTGGTCGATACGTCATGCGTGGATGGATGCATGGCGGAGTCGAGCATGGCTTGACTCTACAGACTGTCGCGCCATTGCCAGTGGTTGGCGGTGACCTGCAACACCTGCGTCGGTCGCAATGCCTGCAGCAGGTGCCGGTCGTGGCTGACCATCACCAGCGCGCCCGGCCACGCCGCAAGCAGTTCCTCCAACGCCTGCAATGCGCTCAGATCCAGCGCATTGCCGGGTTCGTCCAACAGCAACAGCTGGGGCGCGGGATCGGCGTACAGCACGCTGGCCAGCGCACCTTTCACGCGTTCGCCATCGCTGAGGCTGCGGGCTGCCCGCTGGATGCGCTGTGCATCCAGCCCGAGCAGGGCCAGCCGCGTGCGCAGCTCGCCTGGGTCCGCGCCCGGGTTGGCGGCCTGCACGGTGTCGAGGATGCTGCGCTCGCCGGACAACCCCAGCAGCTGCTGGTCGAGCAGGGCCAGTGGCGCATGCCGTTGCACGGCGCCACTGCGTGCAGGCAGCTGGCCGGCCAGCACACGCAGCAGGGTCGATTTGCCGCTGCCGTTGTCACCGACCACGGCGATGCGCTGGCCGCGGCGGATCTCCAGCTGCAACGGTGCACTGCAGCCATGTGGCAGCACCAGCGCCTCGGCCTGTAGCAGGCGCGTGCTGCCACGGTCACCCGCACCGGCGAACAGTGCCAGTTCCGGCGCCGCGTGCACCGCCGATGCCGCTGCGCGCAGATGCTCTGCGCTGGCCTGCAGGCGTTCGGCCTGCACCTGTTGTGCGCGGCCGTGGCTGGCCTCGGCGCGCTGCTTCTGCCGGCCGAGCAGGATCGGGGCCTGGTTGGCCTGCTTCGCATCGCGGTTGCCACGCGCCTGGCGTTGTTGTTGCCGTTCGTGCTGTTCGCGCGCGCTGCGTTGCTGCTGGCGGTGCTGGGCGCGCGCATGGTCGAGCTGGGCGGCGGCAGCTTCGCGCTCGGCGGCGCGCGCATCGGCATAGTGCTGCCACGGTCCGCCGTAACGATGCAGCCCGCGCCCATCGAGTTCGACGATCTGCTGCATGTGCGCCAGCAGCTCGCGATCATGACTGATCACCAGCAGGCCACCGCGCCACTGCTGCAACTGCTCGTACAGCTGTTGGCGATGGCGTGCATCGAGGTGGTTGCTGGGTTCGTCCAGGATCAGCCAATCGGCACCGCTGGCCCAGGCACCGGACAGCGCGACCTGCATGGCCTGGCCACCACTGAGGCGCGCGGCCGGCTGGGCGGGATCGAGATCGTCGGGCAGCCGAAGCGCCTGCCATTGCTGCTGCAGGCGTTCGCGCAGATCCCAGCGGTCGCCGACGCAGGCGAAGTCGGCCTCGTCCACGCTGCCGGCTTCGATGCGTTGCAGTGCGGCCAGTTCCGCGCCGACGCCGGCCAGTTCACCGACCGTGCCGGCGGGTGGATAGCCGGGCGTCGGCAACAGGAACACGCGGCCGGTGCCGCGCACCTGGCCAGTGTCGGGCAGCAACCGGCCGGCCAGCAGGCGTGCGAGCACGCTCTTGCCGGCGCCATTGGCACCGACCAGGCCGGTGGCGACCGGTTCGAAGGAAAACGTCAGATCGGAAAACAGCGGGCGGCCGTCGGCCAATCGATACGACACGCGATCGAGCGTGAGGGAATGCGGGGTCATGCGACCTCCATGGATGCCGGGGTCTCCCCTGCGCGCAGGGGCGGGAAGAGTCAGGCCGTCTGGTGGGAAGACGGCGGCATCAATGGCGCATTGGTCGCGAGCCTCTGGGAGGAATGAGGGGCCAGTATAGCGGGGCTGGCTGAATGGTTTGATGGCGCGACTCTACAAAGGCATCCACGCATGGCGTGAATCTACTGTGGGCCGGGCATGGGGTGGATCGATCGCCTAGGGCACAGTTTCCAGGCGTGCGCTGACGAAGTCGATGAAAACCCGCAGTTTCGGTAGCACGTGGCGGCCGGAGGGCCACAACAGGTGGAAGATGCCGCAGGAATGCACATGCTCGTCCAGCACGGTGACCAGCCGGCCATCGGCCAACGCATCGCGCACCGAGTGCACCGGCACGAAGGCCAGGCCGATGTCACGCAGGGCCAATGCCACGCGCGCTTCGATGGTGTTGGCCACCATGTGCACCGGCAGTTCCTGCGGTGTTTCCTGGTCGGGCCAGTGGATCGGCCACAGTTCCAGCTTGCCGGTACTGGGGAAGCGATAGTGCAGCAGCGTGTGCTGCATCAGATCGGCCGGTGTGCGCGGCGTGCCGCGCCGCTGCAGGTACGCCGGCGAGGCGACGATGCGGCGTGGGAACACGCCCAGGCGTCGTGCGTTCATGCGTGAGTCGCTGGGCTCGCCGACGCGCAGCACGGCATCGAAACCTTCCTCGATGACGTCGACCAGCCGATCGCTGAAATCGAGGTCGAGGCGGATATCGGGATAGGCTGCCATGAACTCGGCCATCAGCGGCAGGGTCAGGTCGCCCACCAGTGGCAGGCCGATGCGCAGCGTGCCGCGAGGCATGGCGTGCGGTTGTGCCAGTTCGGTGCGTGCGGCATCGCGCTCGTCGAGGATGCGCCGGCAACGCGGCAGGAACAGCTGGCCTTCGGCAGTGAGGGTGATGCTGCGCGTGCTGCGGTGGAACAGGCGCACGCCCAATGCCTGTTCCAGGCGGGCAACGCATTTGCCGGCGGCCGAGGCCGAGATGCCCTGCAGGCGTCCGGTCTCGACGAAGCTGCGGGTATCGGCCGCGTGCACGAAGGTCTGCAGGTTGGCGAGGTTGTCCAGGACTGACATGGGCGTGTGGGCAATGAAAGCGGCAGGGTAGGTCGGCGCGGCCGTAGTGGACGGCTCCGCCATCGCAACACTGTGGTGCGGGGTGGTGCGGGGGCCGTTACGGCCTAGCAGTTCCGGCCATCATGCCGATTGCGGACTGCACGGTCCATGATGCCCGGAGCGGCAACCGGCTTTTTGCGCTGCGCCGTGCTGCCTAACGTGGCGGGCCTCTCCCCCACGGATTCCCGCGATGAATGCCGCTCCTTCCCTTGAACCCACGCCGACACTGCCATCGGTGCAGCGGCTGCTGCAGCAGGTGCACCCGCAGCGCCTGGTCGGTGCGGTGGTGCTGGTGCGCGAGCACGGTGTGCTGCGCCACGCCAGCGCGACCGGGCTGGCCGATCGCGAGTCGGCCACACCGATGCAGCGCGACCAGTTGTTCCGGCTGGCATCTGTGAGCAAGCCGCTGCTGACCACGGTGATCCTGCGCCTGGTAGCAGAGGGCGTGCTCGACCTCGATATGCCGGTGCAGCGCTGGCTGCCGGACTTCCGCCCGGCACTGGCCGACGGCAGCACGCCGCCGATCAGCCTGCGCCAACTGCTCAGCCACAGTAGCGGGTTGGGCTATCGCTTCCTCGAAGCCGATGCCGACGGCCCGTATGCGCGCGCTGGGGTCAGCGATGGCCTGGACGCGAACCCGCTCTCCCTGGCCGACAACGTGCGCCGCATCGCGCAGGCGCCACTGCTGTTCGCGCCGGGCAGCCAATGGCTCTACTCGCTGGGCGTGGACGTTGCCGGTGCCGTTGCCGAAGCAGCGACGGGTGAAACGCTGCAGGCACTGTACGAGCGCTTGCTGGCCGCACCGCTGGGCCTGCGCGACACCGCCTTTGCTGCGCGCAACGCGGCACGCTTGGCCACGCCCTATGTAAGCGACGCGCCGCAGCCGCATCGCCTGCAGGAAGGCGAGGTGGTCGCTCCGTTCGAGGGTACGGTCGGCATCGAATACAGCCTCGCGCGCGCCACCGACGCCAGCCGTTTCCCCTCGGCCGGGGCCGGCCTGGTCGGTACCGCCGATGACGTGATGGCGGTGCTGGAAGCCTTGCGTGATGTGCAGCGTTCAGGCCTGCTGCCGTCCGCACTGGCAGCGGAGATGGCCAGCCCGCAGGTCGGCGAGCAGGGACCGCCGGAACCGGCCGGCTGGGGCTTCGGCCTGGGCTTTGCGGTGCTGCGCGATGCGGCCGCAAGCGGCACGCCGCAGAACGCAGGTACATGGCGTTGGGGCGGCGCCTACGGGCACAGCTGGTTTGTCGATCCTGCGCGTGGGCTCAGCGTGGTGGCGCTGACCAACACCCTGTACGAAGGCATGGATGGCGCCTTCGTCGATGAGCTGCGTGATGCGGTCTACGCCGATCTGGAGGCCGCCCGATGAGCGGCCATGCCATCGATGCAGCCAGCCCCGCCGGTGAAGCCACGCGCCTGCCATGGGCCGGCCTGCTGGCGTTGGCCGGTGGCGGCTTCATCACTCTGCTGACCGAGACCCTGCCGGCCGGTGTACTGCGGCCGATGGGCGACAGCCTCGGTGTGAGTGATGCGGCGGTCGGCCAGCTGGTCAGCGTGTACGCACTGGGCTCGGTGATGGCCGCCTTGCCGATGACCGCACTGACCCAGCGCCTGCCGCGACGCCCCTTGCTGCTCGCTGCGATTGCCGGCTTCGTGCTGGTCAACACGCTGACCGCACTGAGCAGCAGTTATCCGCTGATCCTGGCCGCGCGTTTCCTGGCCGGCGTGAGTGGTGGCCTGCTGTGGTCGCTGGTGGCCGGTTACGCCGCGCGCATGGTGGTGCCGTCGCTGCAGGGCAGGGCAATCGCGGTGGCGATGGTCGGATCGCCGTTGGCGCTGTCACTGGGCGTACCGGCGGGCACCTTGCTGGGCCAGCAGATCGGCTGGCGTTGGGCGTTCGCGCTGATGAGCGTGCTGGGCGTGGGGCTGCTGGTGTATGCGCGTTGGGCACTGCCGGCCTTGCCCGCCGCCGGTGCTGGCCGGCGCATACCGCTGGGCACGGTGTGGCGCATGCCGGGCGTGCGCAGTGCACTGCTGGTGATGGTGCTGTACGTGCTGGCGCACAACGTGCTCTACACCTACATCGAACCGCTGGCGGTGGAGGCCGGCGCCGGCCCGTGGCTGGACCGTCTGCTGCTGGCCTTTGGCGTGGCCGCCATCGCCGGCATCGGCATTGCCGGCTGGGGCGTGGACCGTCATCTGCGCACGCTGGTGTGGGCGGCGGTGATCGGCTTCATCGTGCCGGTGCTGGCGCTGCTGCTGTGGCCGGGCGACGCGACCGCGCTGCTGCTGGCGACGATCCTGTGGGGCGTGGCCTTCGGTGCGGTGCCTACGTTGTTCCAGACCGCATTGGCACGGCGTGCGGGTGCCGCCGCGGATCTGGCGCAGTCGATGCTGGTGACCGGCTGGAACCTCGCCATCGCCGCCGGAGGCGTTGCAGGGGGTGTGCTGCTGCAGGCGGGCGGCCCGAACCAGTTGGGATGGCTGCCGTTGCTGCTGCTGGCAGTGAGCGTGGCGTGGCTGCTGGCACGGCCGAAGGCCTGGGCGTAGGCCCAGAGCAAACGTTACGGAGGTGCCGGCCAGCGGCCGGCACTACCGTGGTCCCCGCCATCCACGCATGGCGTGGATCCACCGAGCGCAGCGACCCGCGTTTGCCTTTGCTTTTGCCTTCTTCCGTTGATTCCGTGGCGGGACGCCGCCGGAACCTGTCAGAGGCCGGGACGGTCGGGTTCGCGGGGGTGTCCGCGGCATGGATGCCGCGGCCAAGCCCCCACGGACGGGTTTACGGCGTCCCCCGCGAACCCGACCGTCCCGGCCAGCCCTGGGATAGCAATACGCGACCCGCCACGAGGGGCTCCGCCGTTCGCCGTCCTACTCCACCCCCTCACGCTCGATCGGCACGCTGCGCGGATTCTGCATGTGCTCCCGCGCCGCGCCATAGCGCTGCTGCCGCTTGTGGTGGAACGCCACGAACTCATCCCGTGGCAGCGGCCGCGAGAACAGCCAGCCCTGCGCGAACTCGACCTTCCGGGTATGCAGGTACGCCAGCTGTGCCTCGGTTTCCACGCCCTCGGCCACCACCCACAGGCCCAGCTCCTTGGCCATGTCGATGATGTGCGGCGTCACCGGGCTGGTCGCGCTCTCGGTGCCGATCGCATCGATGAACGACTTGTCGATCTTCAGCGCATCAAGCGGCAGCTGCTCCAGGTACTGCAGGCTGGAGAAGCCGACGCCGAAATCATCGATGGCCACGCTGTGCCCGGCCCGACGTGCCTGTGCCAGCATCGTGCGGGCGCGGTCCAGATCGAGGAAGCCGCGCTCGGTGGCTTCCATCCAGATCTGCTGCGGCAGGATGCCGCTGCCGGCCATGTGCTTGGAGATCATCTTCAGCGCACGGCCGCTGCTGATGTCTTCGGCGGCCAGGTTGATCGCAATGTGCGCGCTGCGGTCGGCCACCAGCAGTTCGCGCATGTCGCGCACCACGTTCTCGATCACCAGATCGGTGACTGCGGCGATCATGCCGGCCTCTTCGGCCAGCGGAATGAACAGGTCCGGCCGCACCTGGGTGCCATCCGGGCGCTGCCAGCGTACCAGCGCCTCGGCGCCGACGCAGATGCCGGTATCCAGTTCGATGATGGGTTGATAGTGCAGGTACAGCTCGCGGCGGCGGATCGCCGTGGCCAGCTCGCCGCGCAGGGACAGGCGGCGACGCGACAGCCAGATCACCAGGCCGGCACCGATGGCGGCCAGCAGAACGCCGATCGGCACGAACAGCCAGGCCTGCTGGCGGAAGGTCGCGGCAAGCGCGGTACGTGGCGTGGTTGCGATCGCCAGCCACTCTTCGTTGCGCGCGGTGGCGTACAGGGTGTTGTGGTCCAGGCCCTCACCGGGCGCGCGCAGCAGGGTTTCCAGCAATGCCGGATCCATGCCGTCCTGCCTGGCCAGGAGGCGGCCGTCCGGGCTGGCCAGGGCAAGGCGCACGTTCGGGTCGGCGATGACATCGACGAAGCGGCGCGGATCGACCAGCACGTCGTAGTTGCCATACAGGATCGACAGGACCTGGCGCCGTCCGCTTGCCTCGGGGCGCACATCCACGGCGATGCCGGCGCCATCACTGGTGACGTGGTCGGACCTGGGCTGGTTGACGTCGGACAGGAACGGGCCCCACGACGTGCAGCGCAGCTTGCCACCCTCGAAGTAGCCCATCTGGTCGACCGACGGCGAGGTCATCACCAGCGTCTGCATGCGCCGGATGTGGTCCGGCCCGCACGGATCGTAGGCGCCGGCCTCGGCGGACTTCAACGCGGCCAGCGCTTCCAGGTAGGACTGGTCGGCGCGGCGCAGGGTGCGGCCGGCGATGTCGCGCAGGCGCTGCTGCTCGACACTGACCGCACGGTCCCAGGTGGCGTAGGCCATCACCGCGATCGGCACGGCTGCGGCCAGCAGCGCCAGTGCGGTGCCGCCGATGATCACGCGCAGCCGGCTCATGGCCGGGGCTCCAGCGGGGCGGGCGGGGCAGGGCGCATGGTCGGGCCGATCCTTGGGCAGGTGCGGCTATCTGAGCATGGCGCCGGGCCGGGCGGAATGGGATGAATCCGGTATTCGGTCACATTGTGATGAAAGCGGCCAAGTTTGACGGGATCGGCCCATCCGACGCTGGCGCTCCGGCCTGCGGAGGACTACCGTCGAACGCTTCGCCCGCCCTTTTGCCCGCGCCCATGACCGAGCCCGCAACGCCCCCCGAGCACCTGCGCCGCAGCCTGTCCAACCGCCACCTGCAACTGATCGCCATCGGCGGTGCCATCGGTACCGGCCTGTTCATGGGGTCGGGCAAGACCATCAGCCTGGCCGGCCCGTCCATCGTCTTCGTCTACCTGATCATCGGCGCGATGCTGTTCTTCGTGATGCGCGCGATGGGCGAGCTGCTGCTTTCCAACCTGCAGTACAAATCCTTCATCGATTTCTCCACCGACCTGCTCGGCCCCTGGGCCGGCTTCTTCTGTGGATGGACGTACTGGTTCTGCTGGATCGTCACCGCCATCGCCGATGTGATCGCCATTGCCGCCTACGCGCAGTTCTGGTTCCCCGGGCTTGACGCCTGGAAGCCGGCGCTGGCGTGCGTGATGCTGCTGCTGTCGCTGAACCTGGTGACGGTGAAGCTGTTCGGCGAAATGGAATTCTGGTTCGCGCTGATCAAGATCGTGGCGATCTGCGCGCTGATCATCACCGGCGCCGGCCTGGTGGCGTGGGGCTTCACCTCGCCCAGCGGCCACACCGCGTCGCTGTCGAACCTGTGGAACGACGGCGGCATGTTCCCGATGGGCCTGGTCGGTTTCTTCGCCGGCTTCCAGATTGCGGTGTTCGCCTTTGTCGGCATCGAGCTGGTCGGCACCACCGCCGCCGAAACCGCCGACCCCGAGCGCAACCTGCCCAAGGCGATCAACTCGATCCCGGTACGCATCATCATCTTCTACGTGCTGGCGCTGATCGCGATCATGGCCGTCACCCCGTGGCGCCAGGTGGTGCCGGACAAGAGCCCGTTCGTGCAGCTGTTCGTGCTCGCCGGCATCCCTGCCGCCGCCAGCCTGATCAATTTCGTGGTGCTGACCTCGGCCACGTCCTCGGCCAACAGCGGCATCTTCTCCACCAGCCGCATGCTGTACGGCCTGGCCGAAGAGGGCCACGCCCCGCGCGGGTTGTCGAAGTTGTCACGCGCCGCCGTGCCCGCCCGTGGTCTGCTGTTCTCGTGCCTGTGCCTGCTCGGTGGCACGCTGCTGATCTACCTGATTCCGAACCTGGTAGCCGCCTTCACCCTGGTGACGACGCTGGCGACGGTGCTGTTCATCTTCGTCTGGTCGCTGATTCTGGTGGCCTACATGGCCTATCGCCGCCGCTATCCGGAGCGCCATGCCGCATCGATCTTCAAGATGCCCGGCGGTGTTGCCATGTGCTGGGCCTGCCTGGTGTTCTTCGCCGCCGTGCTGGTGCTGCTGAGCCTGCAGGCCGACACCCGCCAGGCGTTGATCGCCAGCCCGGTGTGGTTCGTGCTGCTGGGCGTGGGGTATTGGGTGCGCCGCAGGACCGCGAAATGACCGGGGATGCGGGGGCGGCAAGGCCGAAATCGGGAACGTCGGAAGAGTCGACTGTTAGTCGACTGCTCTCCCGTGGGCTTCCGGAAAACCCCGCGCTGCGCGCGATAGTCGGCTGACCGTCGACTCTACCGCCGCGGGCGCCGGCGCCGGCGCCGGCGCGGGTGCAGGGCGCAGCCCTGCCGGCCCCCATTCACCCAACATTAGCGGGCGCGGCCGGATGATCCGGCCGCCATGCCCCGTCACCCTCTCCTGCTTGCGCTGTTGCTGCTGCCCAGCCTGTGGCCCGGGCTGGCCGCCGCGCGCACCGTCTACCGCTGCGTGCAGGGCAACACCGTCAGCCTGGCCACCGCGCCGGAACCCGGTTCACGCTGCACCCCGAAGGAAATCGACGACAACGCCATCCAGGCCCCGAACCTGTGGGGCAACATGGGCGTGTTCAGCGGCGTGCTGTACGAGCGCGAGCAGGATGGCGCGCTGGTCTACTCCACCCGCAACCTGCCCGGCTCGCGGGTGTTCCTGAAGTTCACAGTGGCCACGCCGCCGGGCGAACCTGCCCACGAAGGCCTGGGCAAGGTCGGCAAGCCGCAGTTGGCGCAGCACGCCAAGCAGTTCAAGGCCGCGGCCAAGGCCACGGGTGTCGATGACGCATGGCTGCGCGCGATTGCCCATGCCGAAAGCAACTTCGATGCGCTGGCGGTCTCGACCAAGGGCGCACAGGGCGTGATGCAGTTGATGCCGGAGACCGCACAGGAATATGGCGTGCGCGATCCGTTTTCGCCGCAGCAGTCGATCGAGGGCGGCGCGCGCTACATGCGCGCGCTGCTGCGCCGCTACAACGGCGATCGCCCGTTGGCGGCGGCCGCCTACAACGCGGGCATCGGTGCAGTCACCCGCTACAAGGGCGTGCCGCCCTACGCCGAAACCCTGGCCTATGTGGACAAGGTGATGGCCCTGTACGCGCGCTACCGCGAAGCGATGGGCATCCGTACCGAGGTGCCAGCCCGCTAGGCGGAAGGTGTAGTGCCGAGCCCACGCTCGGCGCCACAGAAAATCGGCTCAGCGCGAAGTGGAAGCGCTGACCAGGTCGTAGCGCTCAACGCGGCCGACGCGTGCCACCTCGGCCTGCACGTCGGCGCGCTGCTTCAGCGCACGCCAGGCCGCATCGATCTTCACGTCACCGGGCAGCGAGGGGTAGGTGCGCATGTCCTGCAGGGAGGCCAGCGTCTCGCCACGGTCGGTGGGGGAGCGCAGCTGTTCGATCAGCACTGCGGCTGCGCCGTCCAGGTTGCCTTCGTCCAGCAGCATCTCGCGATGGAACAGGCGTGCGTCGTCGCGCTGGGCAAGGATCACCGAGCGGGCGGCTTCCACTGCCTGGGCATCGCCGCGTTCGCGGGCGGCAGCGAACTGCAGCAGTGCCTGGGCCGCCTTGCCGTAACCGGCCAGGCCTGGCATGTCATTCACTGCGGCAGCAGCGTCCTGCATGCGGCCCAGCGAACTGAGCACGAAGCCGACGTTGAACTGGTGCTCGGCACCATCCGGGCCCAGCGCACCGATGCGTGCGGCCAGCCTGGCTGTGGCCAGCGCATCGTCGGTACGGCCCAACCGGCGCAGCGCCGTAAGCCGGCTGTTGAGCAGCCATGCCACCCATTCGGCTTCCGCCGCCGAGGGCGACTCACCTTCGGCCGCCGCACCGGCCATGCCATCGGTCAGTGCCAGCACTTCCTCGTTGCGGTCCAGCATCAGCAGCGTACTGCTGAACTCGGCCATGCGTGCGTCCAGCGCCCGGTCGAGCAGGCCGGAGACCCGCAGTTCGTCGAGGTGTTTCTGTGCAGCCTGCACCGGATCGAAGCGGGCATCGGCGCGGTCGACATAGCGATCAAACCGCTTGTCACTGCGCAGGCGGATGATCTCGGCGGGGCCGGTGATGCGCGCCAGCGTGGCGGGAATCCTGTCGCCACGGTCGTTGTCGGCCTGCAGCGTGGCCAGTGCCAGCCACAGCCCGGTGGGTTCCAGGCCGCCGCTCTTCCAGCCGTTGTCGAACAGCGCCTGCAGCAGTTCCATGCGCTGCTGGGGCTGGTCCCGCAGGCGGAACTGCAGGTAGTTGATCGCGTGGTGGTCCACCGGCAACGGCGCGTCGGCATGCTTCAGCGCCTGCACCAGGTGCTTCGTGGCAGGTGCCGGTTGGTTCTCGGACAGTTCCACCGAGACCAGGGTCAGCAGGATCTGCGCGTCGTCCGGCAGTGCTTCCTGCGCGCGCTGCAGGTAGCGTCGGGCCTGCTCCGGCTTCTTCTGCACCATTGCGGTCCAGCCGGCCACCTGCGCGGCGCGGCCGCGGTGTTCGGCATCGAAGTCATCCAGCATCGGATCTTCCATCAGCCGTTCCATTGCGATCAGTGCGCCCAGCGTGTTGCCACTGCGCGACTGCTGGATGGCTTCATCCCATCGCGTGGCATAGGCCTGGTGCATCGCATCGGCGGTGACGGACGGCTTCTGCGGTACCACCGTGATCGAAGCAGTGGCGGATGTGCTGGCCAATGCGGCAATCAGCAGGGCGGCGACGGGGAGGATGCGGGGCATGGAGGATTTCCATCCGTGGGAACCGCATTGAACCCGCTGCAGCCAGCGAGAACAAGCGCGATGGATGGAACTCTGGCGTTTGACCGCACGATTGGCCATGGCGGATCGTGCGTTCAGCGACTATTGTCGGTGCCTCTTCAGACAGCAGGCAGGCAGCGCAGCACGATGGCACGGTGGCAATGGATGGCGGCAGGCGTAGCATTGGCGACGGTAGTGGCATTGGCCGCAACCTGGTGGGAGACACCGCTGCATACGCTGGCTGAACCGGCGGGTCCGGTTCCAACGCCGCTGGCGTGGACCGCGCAGATCGAACCGCTGGCCGGCGATGGCCACCCGGGTGACCGCGATGGCGCGTCCGCGCAGGCACGTTTCGCCGATCCGTACGCGTTGCTGCGCAGTGCCGATGGCAGCGTTTATTTCACCGATGCCGGCGACAACAACCGGATCCGCCGCCGCTTGCCCGATGGTCGCGTTGAAACGGTGGCCGGGCAGGGCGAGGGGCGCGTTGATGGCCCGGCACTGCAGGCCAGTTTCAATACGCCGTCGGGCATTGCCGCCGACGCGCAGGGCAACCTGTATGTGGCCGACACCGGCAACCATGCCATCCGCCGCATCGGCACCGATGGCCAGGTGACCACGCTGGCCGGTGGCGAACAGGGCCACGCCGATGGCCCTGCCGCGCAGGCACGCTTCGATGCGCCGATGGGCATCGCAGTGGATGCGCAGGGCCAGGTCTACGTGGCCGATACCTTCAATGACCGCATCCGGGTGATCGGTACCGATGGCAACGTGCGCACCCTGGCCGGCGGCGATCGGCCGGGCCTGGCCGATGGCACCGGCGCCGCTGCGCGCTTCGACACGCCGGTGGCGTTGGCCTTCGATGCGCAGGGCGCGCTGCTGGTGGCCGACCTGTTCAACAACGCGGTGCGCCGCGTAGGCGCCGACGGCACGGTGAGCACCGTGGTCGCCGCCGGTGGCGTGATCAATGGGCCGCTGTCGCTGGCCACCACGCACGACGGTGTGCTGTACGTGGGCGATCTTGATGGCCGCATCGTGCAGGTGACGCCGCAGGGCCACCAGATCGCGCTGGTCGGCAATGGCCGCCTGCCGCGCCTGGCCCGCCCGAGCGGGTTGGCGCTGGATGCCGATGGCAGCGTGCTGGTGGCCGACGCCGCCAGCTACCGCCTGCATCGCCTGCGCCCGCTGCCGGTGGGCGAACTGCCGGCACCGGCACTGGTCGGCCCGGCTGCCGATGCGGCGTTGCCGGAGACGGGCGGTCGCTGGCCGCTGGCACCGCAGGACGGTTGGCATGAAGTGGTCGGTACGCTGGGTGAGGTGCGCGGCAACTTCACCGGCGAGAGCCGCCACCACCTGCATGGCGGTTTCGACGTGCGCGGTGATGTGGGCCAGACCGTACTGGCGATTGCCGAGGGCAAGATCAGCAGCCCGGTGGCCGCCTGGAGCCTGGGTGAGCAGGCCGAGGGCCTGGCGGTGGACCGCCTCAAGTACATCCACATGCGGGTCGGCCGCACCCCGCGCGATGAGCCCTACGATGCGCGCTGGCAGGCGTTGTATGACGAGCAGGGCAAGCTGGAGCGGATGCGCGTGCGCCGCGGCATGCGCATCCACGTCGGCGACCGCCTGGGCAGCATCAACAACCAGGCGCACGTGCACCTGGCCGTGGGTACCGGTGGTTTCGAGACCAAAGCCGTGGCGCTGGGCTTCCACAACTACGCCGACCACTTCGCACCGCGCATCACCGATGTGGCGCTGCTGGACGACAACGACCAGCCGATGGCCGCCGGCAGCGATGGCGTGGTGATGGTGGCGCGCCAGGGCCGCGGCGTGCAGATCGTGATCGAGGCCTGGGACCAGGTCGACAACAACCTGCCGCGCCGCCGTCTGGGCATGTACCAGGTGGGCTACCAGATCCTCGATGCCGGCGGACAGCCGCTGCAGGGTTACGAGCAGCCGCGCTGGAACATCGTGTTCAACCGCATGCCGCCGCAGAAGGAAGCGGTGCGCGTGGCCTACGCACCGGACAGCGGCATCACCGTGCATGGCAGCGCGGTAACCCGGTTCCGCTACCTGGCCACCAATACCGTGCGTGATGGCCTGATGGAAACCGGACGCTGGCAGCCGGCGGCGTTGCCGCCGGGCGAGTACATCGTGCGCGCCAGCGTGCGCGATTACAGCGGCAACGAAGGCGTCGGCCCGCGCGAGATCAGAGTACGGCTGCTGCCATAGCGGCAGCCGGGGCGCCGCAGCGTTCGCGCTCGGCGTCCATGTCTTCCAGCGGCCGCACCTCGATGCTGCCGAAGCGCGCCCAGGGGAAGTCGCGGGCGATGCGCATGGCTTCGTCGCGGTCGCGGGCGACGATCAGGTTGAAGCCGGCCAGCAGTTCGCGGGTTTCGGCGAACGGGCCATCGAGAACACGGCTGTTGCCATCACGCACGCGCAGGGTCTGCGCGGTGTCGACCGGCTGCAGCTTCTGCGCGGCCAGCAGCGTGCCCTCGGCCTGCAGCTTGTCGGCGTGGGCCAGGCAGTCGCGCATCAGCGCATTGAATTCTTCGATGGGCAGGGCCTGCAGCAGGGCAGGCTCGATGTAGATCAGAAGCAGGTACTGCTGCATGGCACGGTCCTGGCGGGGGCGGAGTGTCCATGATCGCGCAGGATTGCGCGTGGGCATGTTGCAGCGCGGGAGGCGGCGCCTTCGGCGGGGATCGGCGAACGGCGGAGCCCCTCCGTGGTGGGGTTGGGTTGGTCGCTGAAAGCTGGGTTTCTGGCGGTTGGCCGGGTGGGTAGGCGGGTCGGGGGACGCCGTAAACCCGTCCATGGGGGCTTGGCCGCGGCATCCATGCCGCGGACACCCCCGCCCCGCCTACCCACCCGGCCCTGGACAGTTTCCTGCGGCGTCCACCACGGAAAATCACAAACAAGAGCAAAAGCGGGTCGCTTCGCTCGCAAAGCCGAGCCCGCCAGCCAATCGCCGTTGTTTTTGCTTTTGCTTTTGCCTTTTTTCTTGATCTTCCCGTGGTGCGTGCCGGAGGCAGGAAACTGTCCAAGGCCGGGTGGGGAGGCAGGGCAGGGGCGTGAGCCGCATGGATGCGGCGACCGAGCTTACATGGACGTACTTGCAGCGTCCCCTGCCCTGCCTCCCCACCCGGCCAAACCCATGAACCCGAGCTTTCAGCGACCAACCCAACCCCACCACGGAGGGGCTCCGCCGTTCGCCGACCTCCGCCGAAGGCACGCTTTCCGCGCAAGAAAAAAATTTCCAACAGACGTGTCGATTCCCAGCCCCCTGGTTCGTTGTACCCAATGAAGGGCACGCACCACGCGTCCCCACGGGAGACCGCAATGAAAGTGATGGTGATCGTGAAGGCCAACGCCGACTCCGAAGCCGGCCGCATGCCCAGCGAACAGGAACTGTCCGAAATGGGCGCCTTCAACGAACAACTGGTGGCCGCCGGCATCATGCTGGCCGGTGAAGGCCTGCACGCCACCCAGCGCGGTCGCCGCATTCACTTCGGCAGCGGCGCACCCAGGGTCGAGGCCGGTCCGTTCGGCCCCGCCGGCGACCAGATCGCCGGCTTCTGGCTGTGGGACGTGCGCTCGCTGGACGAGGCCGTTGAATGGGCCAGCCGCGCGCCGTTCAACAGTGGCGGCACGCTGGAGCTGCGCCCGCTGATTTCCGCCGAAGACTTCGGTGAAGCCTTCACCCCCGACTTACAGCAGCAGGAACAGCGTCTGCGTGCACAGCTGGAAGGTTGACCCGATTCATCTCCCTGCCGGGCCCGACCCGGCACTACTGCCCTGAACCGCACAACGGAGTATTGCCATGAAACTGATTCCCTTCCTCGGCTTCAGCGGCCAGGCCCATGAGGCGATGGCGTTCTACGCCAAGGCACTGGGTGGCCAGGTCACTTCGGAAATGAAATACCGCGACATGCCGCCCTCCGATGGCTCACCGGGCTGCAACGAGATGCCGCCGGAAACCCTGGACCACGTCGCGCACAGCCAGCTGGAGATCGGCAGCGCCATCGTGATGGCGGCCGACGGTCCCGGCGGCGGCGAGGGTGGCTCGACCACCATCAATGTCGACGTCGACAGCATCGAAGAAGCCGAACGCGTGTTCGCTGCACTGGCCGAGGGTGGCCAGGTGCAGATGCCGATTGCCGAAACGTTCTGGGCCCACCGCTGGGGCATGCTGATCGACCGCTACGGCAAGCCGTGGATGGTCAACTGCATGAAGCAGCCCTGATCCCCCTTTTTGTCATTCGCAAGGAGCTTCACCGATGAGCGCACCACAACCGCAGATGATCTTCGTCAACCTGCCCGTGCAGGACCTGGAGAAGTCGAAGGCGTTCTTCACCGCGTTGGGCTACAGCTTCAATCCCACCTACACCAATGACGATGCGGCTGGCATGGTCATCAGCGAGAGCATCTACGTGATGCTGCTGACCCAACCTTTTTTCCAGCAGTTCACCAACAAGCCGATTGCCGATGCACACACTCACACGGAAGTGATCAATGCGCTCTCGGCCCCCAGTCGCGAGGCAGTTGACGACTTGGTGGACAAGGCACTGGCTGCAGGTGCCAGCGAACCGCAGCCGGCGCGCGACTACGGCTTCATGTACCAGCGCGGGTTCCAGGACCTGGATGGCCATCTCTGGGAAATCGCACACATGGACGGCGAGCCGGGCTGACGGCCGCCGCAAGGGAGAACCCTCATGGCTTACGTGGATGCTTACGTGCTGCCGTGCCCACAGGACAAGGTGGCGGCCTACCGCCGCCTTGCCCGCAAGGCCGGTGCGGTGTGGAAGGACCATGGCGCGCTGCAGTACATGGAATGCGTGGCTGACGATGTGGATCCGGGCAAGAGCACCTCGTTCCCGCGTGCGGTCAAGGCAAAGCCCGGCGAAACGGTGATCGTCTCCTTCGTGGTGTTCCGTTCGCGCGCGGCGCGCGACCGCATCAACGCCAGGGTAATGGCCGACCCGCGGCTGGCGTCGCTGGGCCCGAAGGACATGCCGTTCGATACCAGGCGCATGTTCTGGGGTGGCTTCAAGCCGATTGTTGAAGCGTGAGCTGCGGCGCTTGTGCGGGCCGGGCGTGCGTGCTGTGATCGGCGCATGCCCGATCCCGCACTGACGCAGCGTCTGGAAACCCTCTGGCGGATGGAGTCGCCGGTGTTGATCGCGCGCCTGGCGCGGCTGCTCGGGGGCGATGTCGGCCGTGCCGAGGAGCTGGCCCAGGACACCTGGCTGGCCGCGCTGGAGCGCTGGCCGGAACAGGGCATCCCGGACAACCCCGGAGCCTGGCTGATGACCACTGCGCGCAACCGTGCCATTGATGTGCTGCGCCAACACCAGCGCGTGGCGCAGCAGCATGCGCGGTGGGGCGAGGAACTGCACCCAGCGGCGCTGCCGGCACCGGATGACAGCCAGGCGCTGGAGGATGACCTGGGTGACGATCTGCTGCGGTTGATGTTCGTGGCCTGCCATCCGGTGCTGCCGGCCGATGCGCGGGTGGCACTGACCCTGCGCCTGCTCGGTGGCCTGACCACCGTCGAGATCGCACGTGCGTTCCTGCAGCCCGAGCCGACCATCGCCCAGCGCATCGTGCGCGCCAAGCGCACCTTGGCGCAGAAGCAGGTGCCCTATGAGCTGCCGCGCGCGGACGCGATGCCCGAGCGGCTGGCTTCGGTGCTGGAGGCGATCTACCTGGTCTTCAATGAAGGTTACGCGGCCAGCGCCGGCGATGACTGGATGCGCCCGGCGCTCTGCGAGGAGGCACTGCGGCTCGCACGCATCCTGGCGTACCGGCTGCCGATGCCGCCGGTGCTGGGTCTGCTGGCACTGATGGAACTGCAGGCATCGCGTGCTGCGGCACGGACCGACGCGCAGGGCGCGCCGGTGCTGCTGGACCAGCAGAACCGCGCGCGCTGGGACTGGCTGCAGATCGAACGCGGGCAGCAGGTGCTGGCCCGCGCGCTGGCCGCCGGTGGTGCTGATGATCCCTATGTACTGCAGGCGCGCATCGCCGCCTGCCATGCGGCTGCGCGTCGGGCTGAAGCCACCGACTGGCCACGTATCGCTTCGCTCTATACCCGGTTGCTGCAGGTGATGCCTTCGCCGGTTGTCGCTTTGAATCGGGTCGTGGCGGTGCTGCGCAGCGAGGGCGCGTTCGCTGCGTGGGCACAACTGCAGCCGCTGCTGGTGGATGCACGTCTGCGCGACTATGCCCCTCTGGAGGTCGTCCGCGCGGAGATACTACAGGCGCTGGGGCGCGACCTCGACGCACGTCATGCTTTTGCCGAAGCCGCCAGACTCAGCCAGAACCAGGCGGAGCGGGGCCTGCTGCGCCAACGGGCCGGACTGCCGCCCCAGGAGTGACTGCGACGAACGCAGCACTTGTCGGCAGGCGCCTGAGCGGCTATGTTTCGCGCCCAGCGGACGCATCAGCGTCCGCATTCCGTGCGTATTGACCGAGGAGCGGTTGGATGTATTCAAGGACGAAGAGCGCATCGCGCGCTTTTGCGCGCCTGCTTGCCTGTGCCCTGTGCCTGGCCGTGTGGCCGATGGCCGCGCAGGCGGCTGACAAATCGCAGCAGGCCTACTGGGCCGGTTTTGCCTATACCGCGGATGCCGCTGCCGTGCAGGCGACCACGCCGCATGCGCATGCCGTGCTGGAAAAGCGCGGCCTGATCCCGCTGAACCAGACCCTGGCGCAGGCGCTCAAGCGCCGGCCGCCGGCGAACCTGGAGCTGATCGACCAGCCGGTGGCGATGCTCGACGGCACCACCAGCGCGACGGTGCTGGCCGCCGCACTGGACCGCGAACTGGTCTCGGTCGAGCCGATCGGCAACCAGTACAAAGTGCTGGTGGAAGTGGCCCTGCAGGCACTGTTCTTCGATTTCCGCGAGCGCCAGGTGATCGCGTCCTATCCGCTGACCCTGCAGCGCATCGACGTGCAGGATTACCGGCCGGACAACGACGATATCGATGCGATCGTCGCCGATCTGCTGTACGGCAGCGCCGATACCAGCCTGTCGCAGGTGCTGGCCGCCAGTCTCGCCCAGGCCAAGCTGCCCGATGCCGCCGTGCGTCGCCTGCAGGTCGGTGGCGTAACCCTGTCCGACGCGGTCCGCGCCAAGCTGCCCGACCCGAAGTGGGAAAGCCCGCTGCGCGCCACGCTGGCCCATGAACTGTCCAAGACGCTGTCGTCCAATACCGGCGTCGGCCTGCTGCCGCCGGCCTCGGGCCAGGCGATCGGTGGTGCGATGGCCGCCCGCTTTGCCGACGGCAAGGTCTACCAGCTGAAGATCCCCGAGCCGGACTACGTCATCACTGTGCAGGTCGATGCGCTGAAGAACGGCGTCATCAATGAAACCCCGGCGATGAAGACGATGCTGTTCGGCGCATTCTTCACCGCCAAAGTGACCGAACCGTTCTCCGGCAAGGTCTATTTCGAACAGCCGCTGCGCAAGGGCGCCACCAAGGTGGTGCCGGTCACGCAGTGGCAGGTCGACCAATGGTCGGCCAGCTACGAAACCCTGCTGGCCGGCTTCGATGCCTTCGCCGGCGCCGCCGCCAAGCGTGCCGATTCGCGCGCATGGCTGGACGAACAGAAGCCGGGCGGCCGCCCGTTGCAGCAGCAGACCCAAGCCCTCCAGGAGTTGATCAAGTCATGTCGTTGATGCGTACCATCCTGCTCATCCTCATCGCGCTGGTGGTGGCCTCGCCGGTCGCCGCGCAGACCGCGAGTTCGCGCGGTACCGGTTCGGCCAGCTACGGCCTGCGCCTGAGCGCCGACACCCGCGCCCAGGCCCTGAACAAGGCCAAGGTCAATGCACTGGAGGCGTACATCGCTGAAACCGGTGCGGCCAAGCTGCGCCTGTTCGAAGCCCGCCGCGCCGAGTTCATCGGCGAGATCGACCGTTATGTGCTCAGCGCCGTGCCGCTGTCGGACACCGAAGACAAGAAGGCCAAGACCTACACCGTCACTGTCCGCGCCGAGATCAACACCACGCTGCTGCAGACCAAGCTGGACGCAGGTTCGGCCGTGGCCGGTGCCACCGCCGCGCAGCGTTCGCTGCTGACCTTCCTGTTCATGGCACGCTCGCAGGACACCGTGCAGTCGTTCCAGGACAAGGAATACCGCCGCGTCGACGCCAGCAGCAGCTACAGCGAGAACACCCGTGAAGGCGACAGCTTCCGTGGCAACTCGGTCAGCACCAACGGCAGCATCAACCAGAACGGTTCGGTGTCGGTCACCAGCGGTGGCAGCACCACCCAGCGCAGCGACAACATCAGCTGGAAGGTGGCCAATGCCGCTGAAGTGAACACTGCGATGACCGGTGCCTTCAGCGCCGCCGGCTACGAAGTGGTTGAAGCCGAGTATGTGGAAGGCGAATCGCGCGGCCTGCTGAGCATCGAGCGCATCCGCAAGGACTTCAGCACCGGCAACGACCTGTCTGCCGCCACCCTGCGCGATACCGCCAACGGCATCCGTGCGGCCAACATCCCCTACATCGCCGTCGGTACCCTCGACGTCGGCATGCGCGACCGCGATCCGGCCAGCGGCAACACCCGCGTGTTCGTCACGGTCACCGGCAAGGTGCTGGACGTGACCGGTCGTTTCCCGCGCACCGTGTCGTCGGTGGGCCCGGTGCAGTTCTCCGGCACCGGCCCGAATGAAACCGTGGCCCGTACCAATGCCCTGCAGCTGGCTGCCGAGAAGGCCGCCCAGCAGATGATCAACGAACTGAACGTCAAGGCAGTCCGCTGATCCGCCACCCGGTGGGTGCCGAGCTCGCTCGGCATCGCGCTGGGGTTACCGATTCCCACGTGCCGCTTCGCGGCCGTCTCTCCCAAAGGACACTCATATGATCCGCAATACCGCTCTTGTCGTGGCCATCGCTGCCGCCACCCTGTCGATGCCGGCCCACGCGGGCCTGGGCAAGCTGAAGGACCTGGCCGGTGCCGCCACAGGCACCTCCAGCAGCAGCGCCTCCAGCGCCGCCGCTCCGGATGAAGCCGCGCAGGAAGCGCTGGTGCGTCGTTTCGTCAGCTCGCAGTCGCACTCGCTGCAGGCCCAGACTTCGTTCGCCCGCGCCTTCGGCCTGGCCGAGCAGGTGCAGCTGCTGGAAGCCGAGCGCCAGGCGCTGTCGTCGGGTTCGGTCAGCGTCGATGCGATGAAGAAGTCGGTGTCGGTCAGCGAAGCTGCGCAGGCCGCGATCAACGAGCGCCAGGCCGCTCAGCCGGAACTGAACGCTGAATCCAAGCAGCACTACGCCGAAGGCCTGGTCTCGCTGCTGTCTTCGGCGGCCGAAGCACAGAAGCTGGGCGGCGAAGCCAGCAGCTTCACCGCCGGCATGAAGAACCTGGGCGCGACCCAGCTGGCCACCGTTGGCCGCAAGCTGGCAGCGGGCGCATGGGTGGCCAAGGAATCGCCGGGCTTCATCCAGGGCCTGTACGGTTCGACCAAGTCGGCCGTGACCTTCGCCAGGAAGAGCAAGGTGAAGGTGCCGTCCAACGCCGACTCGATGCTCGACTCGATCTGATCCGAGGCGAATCTCCATGCGTATGACAACCCGTTTGATCGGCCTGGGCCTGGCCGCCGCGCTGCTTGCAGCCTGCGGCAAGCAGGACACCCCGGCCGCCGCGCCCGCCAAGGACAAGGCAACCAGTGCACTGGCCAGCAATGCGCCAGTGGAAGCAGCGCCCCTGCGTGGCACGCCGGATTTCGGCGGCACCACCCAGGTCGCGCGCGAAGCCGACGGCATCGGCAGCACCCCGGAACTGGCGGTGCTGGCGGCGCTGCAGTCGGCCGTGGCGCAGGTCAACGGCGTACGCGTGGCCAGCCAGATGCAGGGCCTGCGCGCAGGCCTGCATGTGGATGTGGATGGCGAACACGTCGGCGATATCCGCGCCGACGCGTTCACCCAGCAGATGATCGCCGGCTCGCAGGGCGCGGTGCTGGGCTATGAAATCCTGTCGCAGGATGAAGTGCGGCAGCTGGACGAGGAAACCATCGCCCGCGTGCGCGCCAGCGATGAAGGCTGGAGCTTCAAGGGCTCGGCGTCGGCCAATGCGTCCGGCGAAGCCTCGGCCAAGAGCGGTTCGGCCTCGGCCAGCGTCAGGGAAAGCTACGACGAGAAGGTCAGCGTCGATGCCAAGCGTGGTGCAAGCTCGTTCGATTCCGACGTGACCCACCGCAGCATGCGCAGCTACTGGAAGGTGCGCGTGCGCGCGCAGATCGCCCAGTACCGCGCGCCGGACGAGCAGGGCAAGCCGAAGATCGTGGTTGCACTGCCGCGCACCAAGGCCGGCAGCTACGCCGTAGGCGATGGCCGCGTGGATGCCGATGAAGTGGCCGACGCGATCCGTGCGCGCCTGTCCGACACGCTGACCCAGACCCAGCGCTTCATCGTGCTGGACCGCGAGTTCGGCGACGAACTGCAGGCCGAGATCGACCACATCAACAGCGGCAACGTGCGCCTGCAGGACACCGCGCGCGTGGGCCAGCAGCTGGCGACCGACCTGATCCTGATACCGACCATCGAACGCTTCGAGTACCCGCGCAGCGTGCGCAACCTGCGCATGTCCGACCGCCAGGTGACCTCGTACTCCGGTGGCGGCCGCATCACCCTGCGCCTGATCAACGCCACTACCGGCCAGGTGGTGATGTCCGACAGCTTCGACCACCAGCTGGCCTCGACCGGCCCCAGCACCCTGCCGCGCGTGGTCAACGGCCGCAACATGGCCGCGGCGATGATGGAATCGCTGTCGGACCAGATCGGCACCAGCATCGTCACCACGCTGTTTCCGGTGTCGGTGGTCTCGGTGGACGGTGACCAGGTGGTGCTGAGCCAGGGCGGTGACACCGTGCAGGCCGGCCAGCGCTGGCAGGCCGTGCGCCTGGGCGAAGAACTGAAGGACCCGCAGACCGGCCGCTCGCTGGGCCGCAGCGAACACCCGTGCTGCACCATCCGCATCGACCGCGTCGCTGCACAGACCTCGTACGGCACCATCGAAGACGGCGTCGACGCGATGCGCGGCGGTTTCCGTCCGGGCCAGATCGAACTGCGCCAGAAGCTGGGCAGCAAGCCGGCCGCCGCCGCCGCAGGTGCGACTGCCTCGGCCGCTCCCGCAGCTGCCGCACGCCCGGCCGCCAAGCCGAAGCCCAAGCCCGCTGCCGCGCCGGCCGAAGACCCGAACTGGTAACAGGCTCAAGCAACACACCGATGGGGTCAGAGCCCTTTCCCGCCGGGAAAGGGATCTGACCCCTTCGTGTTTTCCATGCGTGTCGACCAAGGTCGACACCTACCAACAGCACCGGGAAGCTGTCGAAGGCGGGGTGGGTCCGGTTGCGGGGGTGTCCGCGGCATGGATGCCGCGGCCAAGCCCCCAAGGACGGGTTTACGGCGTCCCCCGCAACCGGACCCACCCCGCCGTCCCACCGAATGCCTGCTTCTGCTGTTGCTGTTGCTCTGGCATCGGCAGGTGCAGGGCGCAGCCCTGCCGAATCCCATTACACTCCAGAAGGATTTCCTGCTGGAGAGAGCAATGAAACGAGTAGTACTGGGCGTGCTGGCCCTGTCGGTGTCGAGCGCACTGATGGCGGCGACCCCGAAATTCGATGGCGCGCGGATCTCCGCCGACATCAAGGAACTGGCCTCCGACGCCTACGAAGGCCGCTCCCCGGCCACCGCCGGCGAAGAAAAGACCATCGCCTTCCTCAGCAAGCAGTTCGCCGACGCCGGCCTGCAGCCGGGCGGCGACCTCAAGGACGGCAAGCGCCTGTGGACCCAGGCCGTGCCGCTGCGCAAGGGCGACATCGTCGGCGCGCCGCAGTTGGCATTGCACCAGGGCGGCAAGACCCTGCCGCTGGAACAGGGCAAGCAGATTGCCGTGCGCGCCGCCATGAACGGGGCCAGCAACGTCGACATCAGCAAGGCCCCGCTGGTGTTCCTCGGTTACGGCGTGAAGGCCCCGGAGCGCAACTGGGACGACTTCAAGGGCGTGGACCTGAAGGGCAAGATCGCCGTCGTGCTGATCAACGACCCGGACTTCGAGACCGGCCAGGGTGACTTCGACGGCAAGGGCATGACCTACTACGGCCGTTGGACCTACAAGTACGAAGAAGGCGCCCGCCAGGGCGCGCTGGGCGTGCTGATCGTGCACGAGACCGCACCGGCGTCGTATGGCTGGGCCACCGTGGCCGGCTCCAACACCAACACCATGTTCGATGTGGTGCGCGACAACCCGGCCGACAGCCACCCGCTGCTGGAAGGCTGGATCCAGCGCGACCTGGCCGTGGAGCTGTTCCGCTCGGCCGGGCAGGATTTCGAGGCGCTGAAGAAGAAGGCGCAGCAGCGCGACTTCACCCCGGTGCCGCTGACCGGCGCCAGCCTGGACGCGAAGTACGCGGTGAAGACCGAAGTGATCACCTCGCACAACGTGGCCGCGCGCCTGGAAGGCAGCCGCCACCCGGACGAGACCATCGTCTACAGCGCGCACTGGGACCACATCGGCGTGGGCGAGCCCGACGCGCGTGGCGACCGCATCTTCAATGGCGCACTGGACAACGCCAGCGGCACCGCCTCGCTGATCGAACTGGCGCGCGGCTTCGCCAAGGCCAAGCGTCCGGAGAGGTCAGTGCTGTTCCTGGCGGTCACCGCCGAGGAAAAGGGCCTGCTGGGTTCGGAGTACTACGCCACCCATCCGCTGTATCCGCTGGAAAAGACCGTGGCGGTGATCAACATGGACGGCATGGCGCCGTTCGGGCCGTCGCGTGACTTCGGCATCTACGGTGCCGCGCGTTTCGAGCTGCTGGACCAGCTGAAGGACGTGGCCAAGGGCTGGGATATCCGCTACACGCCGGACCCGAAGCCGGAAGCCGGCCTGTTCTTCCGCTCCGATCACTTCCCTTTCGCCAAGCGTGGCGTTCCGGCACTGTCGTGGTCGGCCGGCCAGGACTGGGTGGACGGTGGCGTGGCCGCGGGCAAGAAGGCCTCCGAGGACTACACCGCCAAGCGCTACCACCAGCAGGGCGACGAATGGCAGCCGGACTGGGTGTTCGCCGGTGCCGCCCGCGACCTGGAAGTGCTGTACACGCTGGGCAACCAGCTGGCCAACACGCGCAGCTGGCCGAACTGGAGCAAGGACGAATCGTTCCGCGCCGTTCGTGACGCCAGCGCCGACCAGCGCAAGTAAGGGCATGCGCCGGGTTCGCCCGGCGCCTCCCGGGCAGTGCCGGCCGCTGGCCGGCATCCCTGTGATGCATGCGGAGAAAGTGGGGAGCCGGCCAGCGGCCGGCACTACCAGATGGCCTTCCATCCCCACTTTTCCGGCCTTCGTCGCAGCCCGCTTGTTTGCCCGGCGCGCCGCCCTATGCTCGGCTCACCCCCTTCCTCCAAGGCGCCGCCGTGTTCGCCAGCCTCTCTCTCCTGATCCGCCACCTGCTGGCCTGGGCCGCCGCGCTGGTTGTCGCCGGCATGGTCTGGAGCGGCATCTTCAGCGGCATGAACGATGGCCCGGGCTGGGTGTTCGGCCTGCTGGCGATGTTCCTGATGATCTCCGCGCTGGGCAGCGCGATCACCCACGTGCGCCGGGTCTGGCTGGTGGCCGGCCGACTGGATTCGACCACGTTGTCCGGGCGCCAGCGCCGCCAGGTGGAACTGCCGATGGATGCCGGCCAGGCCTATGCCGTGGTGGAAGCGGCAATTGCCGAACTTCCGCGCGTGGAAGATGTGGAAAGCTCGGCCGGCAGCCTGCAGGTGCGCGCCTACGTGCGCCGGGTCGACCTCTGGAATGGCCGCCAGCCGTCGCGCTGGAATCTGCCGGCGCGGCTGGCGATCAAGCGCAACAGCGTGCTGGCGACGGTCACGCCGGGGCAGGGCACCAGTACCGTCACTCTGCTGTTCGAACCGGATGCCGGCTGGTGGGCCGATCTGCTGGCGCTGGATGAGGGCAGCAACTTCGAGAACGCCGAAGCGGTTACCCGCGCGATCAGCCGCCGCGTGGCCGACCAGCGCCGCGATGAGCAGGCCGCCGCCGAACAGACCCAGGTGGAAAAGGAACTGTCGGTCGCGCGCTTGAACCTGCTGCATGCGCAGGTGGAGCCGCACTTCCTGTACAACACGCTGGCCAACGCGCAGGTGCTGACCCGCACCGACCCGGCACGTGCCGAGCAGATGCTCGGCCACCTTATCCAGTACCTGCGCAGCTCGTTGCCGCAGGTGGACGAGTCGGTGTCGACACTGGGCGTGGAGCTGGAACGCACGCGCGCCTACCTGGAGATCCTGCGCATCCGCATGGGCGCACGGTTGGCGGTGGAAGTGCAGGTACCGAATGAGCTGCACGGCGTGCACCTGCCGGCGATGGCACTGCAGACGCTGGTGGAGAACGCGATCAAGCACGGCCTGGAACCCAAGCCCGGCGGTGGCACGATCTGGATCCTGGCGCGTGGCTTCGATGACCATGTGACCGTGACCGTCGCCGACGACGGGCTCGGCTTCGGCCAGGGCACCAGCGGCACCGGCATCGGCCTGAAGAACCTGCGCGAACGCCTGCGCCTGACCTGTGGCGAGCAGGCCGGCGTGGCGATCGTTGCCAACTTCCCCAGCGGTGTGGCCGCGACCATGACCTTGCCGCAGACACACAAGGAGCGCAGCCATGCCGCTTGAAGCCCTCATTGCCGAAGACGAGGAACTGCTGCGGCAGTCACTGGTGGAACAGCTGCGCCGGTTGTGGCCGGAGCTGAAGCTGGTGGCCGAGTGTGAGGACGGCGCCAGTGCGCTGGAGCAGCTGGCCGAGACGCAGCCGGACATCGCGTTCCTCGACATCCGCATGCCCGGCATCAGTGGCATCGAAGTTGCGCGCTCGCTGTCCGAGCTGAGCCCGCGTACCCAGGTGGTGTTCGTCACCGCCTATGACCAGTACGCCATCGATGCGTTCGAGCAGGGCGCGATGGATTACCTTCTGAAGCCGGTCAGTGACGAACGCCTGCTGGCGACGCGTGAGCGCATCCTGTCGCGGCTGCCATCGGCGCGCCAGGATGACGCCGTGCTTGAACGCCTGCTGCAGCGGCTGGGTCCATCGCAGGGTGCTGCCGAGCGCCCGCCGCTGGCCTGGATCACCGCCAGCAACGGCCGCGAGACGCAGCTGATCATGCTGGAAGATGTCGCCTACTTCCGTGCCGACAACAAGTACACCACCGTGGTCACCGCTGCCGGCGAGAGCCTGTTGCGCACACCATTGCGCGAACTGCTGGAAGTACTCGACCCGCAGCACTTCCGCCAGATCCACCGCTCCACCATTGTCAACATGAAGGCTGTGGCGGCGGTCAGCCGCGACGATACCGGGCGCGGTGTGCTGCGGCTGCGGGGCCGGACGGAAACACTGGTGGTCAGCCAACCATTCATGAGCCTGTTCCGCGGCATGTAGCCGCACCGCACCTTTCCGCTATCAGGAGCATTGCATGCGTCCTTTCCTGCTTGCAGGCCTCGCTGCACTGGCGCTTGCCGGTTGCCAGAAGTCCACCGAAACCGCGATCACCCGCACCACTGCCAATGGCGTGGACACGCTGTACAGCAAGCGCACGATAGTGGACGGCGTGGCGCGTTTTGAGTGCATGGCCAGCCGCAGCGGTCAGTGCCATTACCTGTTGCTGGACCCGGCCTGTCGTCCTGACGCGGCGTGTGCGAAAGCGCCGATACGGTCGTTCGCGTTGGCGGCCGGCACCACCCAGGAGTTCAGGGACCTGCCGAAGGGCTTCGCCCAGTGCGTCAGCGAGGATCGGAAAGAACAATGCCACCGTGAGTGATCACGGCGGCATTGTGGGTCCCCCCGCTTCCCTGAAGGGTCAGTAGGCAGGCTGTAGCGTCAGGTCGTGGTGGTGCTCGTTCTCGCCCACGTGGTTGAGGCGGCCGACCAGTTCGGAGTGCTGCTTCATGCGCCCGATCTCGGTCATGATGCGGATGTCCTCGTGGCGCAGCTCGCGCTTGGCGGTGACCGCCTGCTTGTAATCGAGCACTTCCGGGTAATGCTCGGCCAGTTCCAGGGCCTCGGCCACGTGCTCGACGCTGTCGGCCTTGGAGCTGATGCGTGCGCGACTGTTGAACGCCTTCATCCAGCGCTCGAAACCGGCCTGCTGATCGAACATGTTGGCCATGAACCAGATCACGAACAGGATCGAGACCCACGAGCCGAACACGACTACCACGCGGGTGAACGTGATATGGAAGTCGTCACGCCACAGGTAGTTGGCGATCAGGCCAAGAATCAGCAGCGAGGCCGCCTGCCAGCCGACGATCGAGGCGATCAGCCATTGGCACTTGGCCTGCGCCAGCACGGCTACTTCATCGCGGATCTGCTGCTCGCTGAGATTGCGCCAATGCGCAACCTGTTTATCGAACGGGCTGCTGTAGAGCTCGTTGTCGCGAAGCAGAATTCCCAAACCCTTGAACAAAGCAATCATGGCTGGCTCCTTGTGGAACGTGCGTCGATCAGCATTGGACGGTGTGGCGAGTCCAGTTCTAGCACTTCCAGCGAGCCGTGCAATGGGCGCAATGCCAAGCCGCGTAAGGGCCTTCTCTGAATCGGTGAATGTTGCTGCATCGCAGCATCGAGGCCGGAGCCTGCGACAGGATGTCGCAGGGTGAAATGTGCTGCGGCCGCACATGAAACCGTGGCTGAGTGCGAAGACTCGCCGCCGGCGTCGTGATCGCCCAGAATCGGGGCTGACCGCGCAACTCGCGGCCACTCTTTCGCTTTCCCTGGATCTGTGATGCCGGCTCTGCTGCAGCGACTCTCCCGCCCCGTCACCGCGCCGATCCGGCGCTGGGTACTGGAGGCCTTCCCGCGTGGCCAGAGCGGCATCGATTACGACCAGCCGCTGGGTGACCCGGGCTGGTTTGGACCTGACAGCGTGACCTGGCGCCTGCACGCCGAGTTCCCCTCGATGCTGGCCGGGGGCCTGTGTGCGCTGATGCTGCAGACCCTGCATCCGCGCGCGCTGGCCGGGGTCTACGACCACTCCAATTTCCGCCAGGACCTGGTGGGTCGCCTGCGTCGCACCACCGCGTTTGTCGCCGGTACCAGCTATGCACCCAGCGGGGAGGTAGAGGCGCTGGTGGACAAGGTGCGCCGCATCCATGCACGGATCCGCGGCCAGACCGCGCAGGGCGAGCCCTACGCGGCGGACGATCCACAACTGCTGACATGGGTGCACGTGACTGAGGCGTTTGGTTTCCTGCAGGGCTTCCGTCGCTACGGGCGCGAGGTGCCGGCGTACATCGCCGACCGCTACTACGACGAGTACCGCCGCGTGGCCGAGGCACTGGGTGCGGTGGATGTGCCGCGCAGTGAAGCCGAGGTGGCAGCGTACTTCTGCGCGCGGCAACCGGAGCTGCGTGTGGACGAGCGCTCGCGTGAAGTGCTGGAGGTGTTGTCCGGCGTGCGCCTGCCGGTACCGGTGCCGGGGCTGTCGCGCGAGGTGTTCCTTGGCGCCGGTGCGGCACTGCTGCCGGACTGGGCCGAAGGCATGCTTGAACGCAGCGGCCGCCAGCGTGCGCAGGCGGCCGCTTCAGCGAAGCTGATGCAGGGCATGGCGCCGCTGTTCCGCCGTGCGCTGCCCGATGGCCTCGCCAGCCGCGCCTGCGCGCGCATGGACGTGCCGGTGGAAGCCCTGCGCGAGTGGCCCGCGATTACCTGGTAGGTGCCGACCTTGGTCGGCACGCGCTGCGCGATAAAGCTTCATCCACGCATGGCGTGGATCTGCTGATGCCATGGTTTTGGTTGGCACGCGTTGCGCGCGGTGCCGCAGAAGGGCCAACCAAGGTTGGCCTCTACCAGAGCGGATGCCGCAGTAGATCCACGCCATGTGGATGGGCCTCACCCGGCCGACTTCAACCCACGCAACAGCAGTTCCAGCGCCGTCGTCGCCTGCCGCAGGCGCGCGTCGCCATCCTCGCCCTCTGCAATCCAGAACGCGGCCTCGGCCAGGCTGCCGTAGATCAGCGATGCCAGCGCGTGCGCATCCACCGGCGCCACCACGCCCTGCGCGATCAACTGTTCGATCAGGCGCTGCATCGAGTGCACGCAGTGGCGCTGCGATTCCGGTGAGGCGCCACCCAGCACCGCGCGCGCGTCACGCAGCACGATGCGCTGGATCTCCGGCTCCAGCGCCATCTCCAGATAGGCACGGCAGCGCTGTACGAAACCGTCCCAGGCATCATCCGCGCCATCGCTGATCGCCTGCAGGCGCAGGTCGGTCTCGGCATCGAGCTGGGCGACCACCGCGGCCAGCAGGCCCTTCTTGTCGCCGAAGTGGTGGTAGAGCGCACCCCGGGTCAGGCCGGCCTGGGCGGTCAGGTCATCCATCGAGGTGGCGGCATAGCCATGCTCGCTGAACACGCGGCGGGCGGTGGCCAGCAGGCTGGCACGGGTTTCTTCCATCTCGGCGCGGGTGCGACGGACCATCCGGAGCTCCTTACATACGCAGTGCATGATTATTTACATACGACGCGTATGAATGTAGGCTCTTATTCATACGCTCTGTATGTATTGTCGTGGCGCCGGGAGCGCCAGGCAAGCCGCTGCCCTGGAGATCCCGATGGCCACCCCCTACCGCGACCTGTTCGCTGCCCCTGGCACCGCCCGCCTTGCCTTGGCCGGCCTGCTGGCCCGCCTGCCGCTGCCGATGACCGGCATCGGCATCATCACCCTGCTGTCGCAGCTGCGCGGCAGCTATGCCTTGGCCGGTGCGGTGTCTGCCACCTTCGTGCTGACCTACGCGCTGCTGTCACCGCAGGTATCGCGCTGGGTCGACCGGCGCGGGCAGGGCAGGGTGCTGCCATGGGCTACTGCGGCCAGTGCGGCAGGGTTGTTGCTGCTGCTCGCGTGCACGCTGCTGGCTGCGCCAGACTGGGCGCTTTTCGTCGCCGCCATGCTGGCTGGATGCATGCCCAGCGTGTCCGCAATGGTGCGCGCACGCTGGACTGCGATCCATCGCGGTCGCCCGCAGCTGCAGACCGCGTATTCGCTGGAGACCGTGTTCGATGAGGTGACCTTCATCGTCGGTCCACCGTTGTCAGTGGGGCTGTCGGTGGCGGTATGGCCACAGGCCGGCGTACTGGCGGCCGCCCTGTTGCTGGTGGTCGGCGTCGCCGCATTGGTGCTGCAGCGGGGTACCGAGCCGCCGCTGCAGCAGCACGAAGGTGCAACTCCCTCGGGCTCGCTGCTGCGGCACAGGGAGATCCGCCTGCTGGCGTTGCTGATGCTGGCGATGGGCGTGATTGTCGGTACGGTCGACATCACCAGCGTGGCCTTCGCCGAACAGCGGGGGCAGCCGCTTGCCGCCAGCGTGGTGCTGTCGGCCTATGCGCTGGGCAGCTGCGCGGCGGGCCTGCTGTTCGGGGCACTGAAGCTGCAGGCACCGTTGCGGCGCCTGTTGCTGGCCGGCGCAGTGGCCACCGCACTGACCACGTTGCCGCTGCCGTGGGTCGGCAGCCTGCCCGGGCTGGCCGTGGCGGTGCTGCTGGCCGGGGTGTTCTTCGCGCCGACGATGATCGTGGCGATGTCGCTGGTCGAACAACGCGTACCCGAATCGCGCCTGACCGAGGGCATGACCTGGCTGCTGGCCGGATTGAACATCGGCGTGGCGCTGGGCGCGGCGCTGTCCGGGCAGAGCGTCGATGCGGGGGGCGTGCGTAGCGGCTTTGTCGTTGCACTGGTGGCAGGCGGGGGCGTGCTGCTGTTGGCCGTTCTCGCGCGACGTGCGTTGCGCCCGGCTGCCGCATCCACCCCTGAAGGCATCATCCCGTGAGCGCTTCATCGCCTGCGCATGCCGCGCCTGTGCATCGCCATCCGTGGTGGGCGGTTTCTGCGGTTGGCCTCGCCACCTTCTCGGTGGTCACCACCGAAATGCTGCCGGTGGGCCTGCTGACCCCTGTCGCCGAAGATCTCGGCGCGTCCACCGGCACCGCCGGCCTGATGATCTCGCTGCCGGCCCTGCTGGCGGCAGTGTTCGCACCGCTGGTGGTGATCGCAGCCGGTGGCATCGATCGTCGCCGCATCCTGTGCGTGCTGCTGGGGCTGCTGCTGGTCGCCAACGTTGCTTCGGCGCTGGCACCGGGCATCGGCTGGCTGCTGGCCGCGCGCGTACTGGTGGGGTTCTGCATGGGCGGGATCTGGGCCATCGCTGGTGGGCTGGCAGCCCGCCTGGTACCGGCGCATCGCATCGGCCTGGCCACCTCGATCATCTTCGGGGGCGTGGCCGCAGCATCGGTTCTGGGGGTGCCGCTGGGTGCACTGATCGGCGACGCCCTGGGCTGGCGCTTCGCGTTCGCAGCGATGGCGCTGTTCAGTGCGGCGGTGATGCTGCTGCAACTGTGGGTGGTTCCCGCGTTGCCGGTGGTGGCGTCGGTGCGCCCGGCGCAGTTCGTGCAGCTGCTCGGCCACCGTGGCCTGCAGCGCGGCCTATGCCTGACGCTGCTGCTGGTAGCAGGTCACTTCATTGCGTTCACCTATGTACGCCCGTTGCTGACCCTGCGATCGGGCGTGGATGCCGCTTGGATCGGCGCGCTGCTGTTCGCCTATGGCATGGCGGGCATCGCGGGCAACTTC
This sequence comes from Stenotrophomonas sp. PE591, assembly GCF_018320795.1. Taxonomy (NCBI): domain Bacteria; kingdom Pseudomonadati; phylum Pseudomonadota; class Gammaproteobacteria; order Lysobacterales; family Lysobacteraceae; genus Stenotrophomonas; species Stenotrophomonas sp. PE591. The sequence continues at coordinate 333,409 of NZ_JAAOKO010000003.1, read as the reverse complement.
ATCGCCGGACCACTGGCCGCTCGTCACCCGCGCGGCATGCTGCTGGCGATCTCTTGCGGCCTGCTGCTGACGCCGTTGTTGTTCCTGTGGCTGGGCGACACACCCACCGGCGGCATTGTGGTGCTGCTGCTGTGGGGCCTGGCCTATGGCGGCGTGTCGGTCGGCCTGATGAGCTGGATGATGAAGGCAGTGCCGCACGCGGTGGAGATCGCCACCGCGCTGTATGTCGGTGTGTTCAATATCGGCATCGCAATGGGCGCGTGGGGCGGTGGACGGCTGCTGGATGGCGTGGGCCTGCATGCGAATCTGTGGGTCGCGGCCGGGCTTGCCATGGTCGCCACGCTGGTGATTGCCACAACGCGCCGGTAGATCCACGCCATGCGTGGATGGCTTGTAGTCCTGTAGACCTGTAGATATGCCGACCAACGTCGGCACCCACCCGAGCGGGGCATTCGCCAACCAAGGTTGGCAGCTACCGGGAAATGAAACGGGCGCCTCGCGGCGCCCGTTCCGGTTACATCACCACACCTTGACCCGCTTGTCCGGGGCCAGGTACAGCTTCTGGCCTTCCTTTACTTCGAACGCCGGATACCAGGCGTCGATGTTGCGCACGGTGAGTGCGCGGAACTGGCCTGGCGCATGCACATCGGTCAGCAGCGAATTGCGCAGCGCCTGCTCGCGGCTCTTGCTGCGCCACGCCTGGGCGAAGCCCAGGAAGAAGCGCTGGTCCGGGGTGAAGCCTTCCAGGGTCTGGCCCGGCTTGCCCTGCAGCGAAAGCTGGTAGGCATCGTAGGCAGTGCCCAGGCCGGCCACGTCGGCGATGTTCTCGCCCAGGGTCAGCTTGCCGTTCACATGCACGCCCGGGAACGGCTCGTAGCTGCTGAACTGCGCGGCCAGCGCATCACCGGCGGCGTTGAACTGCTTCAGGTCCTCGGTGGTCCACCAGTTGTGCAGCTTGCCGGTCTCGTCGAACAGCGCGCCGGCGTTATCGAAGCCGTGGCTGATCTCATGGCCGATCACCGCGCCGATCGCACCATAGTTCACCGCGTCGTCGGCGGCACCGTCGAAGAACGGCGGCTGCAGGATCGCGGCCGGGAACACCAGGCGGTTTTCCAGCGGCACGTTCATCGCATTGATGGTCTGCGGCAGCATCGCCCACTCACTGTGGTCGACCGGCTTGCCCAGCTTGGCGATGTTGCGCTGGTATTCGAACAGCTCGGCGCGCTGTGCGTTGCCGAGCGCGTCATCGCGGCGGATCTCCAGGCCGGTGTAATCACGCCACTTCTCCGGGTAGCCCATCCCCACGGTCAGGCCGGCGACCTTGGCCTTGGCATGCGCCTTGGTCTGCGGCGACATCCACGACAGTGCGTCAATGCGCTTGGCGAAAGCGGCGATGATGTTCTTCGCCATTTCGTCCGCACGCTCCTTGGTCCTGGCGTCGAAGTGCTTCTCGACATAGCGCTTGCCGATGGCCTCGCCGACAGCATGGTTGGCATCATCCACGGCGCGCTTCCAGCGATCGCTCTGCTGCGGCGTGCCGCTCAGCGCGGTGCCATGGAAGGCGAAGCGGGCGTCGGCGAACTTCTTCGGCAGGTAGGCGGCGGCACGGTCCAGTGCGTGGAAGGCCAGGTAGTCCTTCCACACCTCCAGCGGCTCGGTGGCGACCAGCCTGGACAGGCCGGCCACGGCCTTGGGCTGCCACACGATGAAGTCCTGCTGCTCGCCCAGCGCGGCCGCATCAAGGAAGGCGTTCCAGTCCATGCCCGGTGCCTTGGCGTTGAAATCGGCCTGGGTCCACGGATTGGCACCCTTGGTCACGTCGTTGGTTTCTTCCTGGGTGGCATGCGCCTGCGCGATCTTCGTCTCCAGCGCAAGGATGCGCTGTGCCTTGCCGGCCGGGTCGGCCACGCCGGCCAGCTGCAGCATCTGCGCGATGTAGCCCTGGTACTGCTTGCGCAGTTCGGCCATGCGGCCGCCGCCCAGGTAGAAGTCGCGGTCGGGCATGCCCAGGCCGCCCTGCACGAGGTACGGCGCGGTGCGGTCCGGCTGCAGCATGTCGACCGAGACCCACAGGCCGAACAGGCGGTCGGTGTAGAAGTTGGTGGCATTGAGCAGGTCGACGTCGGCGCGCATCTCGCCGCCGAGGGCACGTGCCAGGCCAGCCTTGTCGGCGATGGTCTCGATGGCCTTCAGCTGCGGCTGCACCGGGGCGATGCCGTGCTGCTCGATGCCGGCTTCGTCCATGTAGGCGGCGTAGTAGTCGCCGATCAGTTTGTCGTCACCGCTGGCCTGCGCATTGCCGGCCGCACCCTCGAGGATGGCGCGGGTGTCGGCCAGGGTCTTTTCAGCGATGACGTTGAAGCTGCCGAAGCGCGAACGGTCGGCCGGAATCTCGGTGTTCTTCACCCAGGTGCCGTTGGCGAAGCCGAAGAAGTCATCGCCGGCCGCGATGCTGCGGTCCATGCCGCTGGCATCGAAGCCGAAGCTGCCCAGCATCGGCTTGGCGGCAGCGGGTGCAGCCTCGGCGGGCTTGGCGGTGCCAGCGGCCGGATCGGCCGGACGGTCGCAGGCAGCCAGGGACAGGCTGGCAACGATGGCCAGTGCCAGGGTGGGACGGCGCAGCTTGGACATGGACTTCTCTTGCAGCGGAAAACCCCAAGTCTAATCCGCCGCAGCCCGGCTGGCCGTCCCTGTGGCTGGCCGGTCCTGTGCAGGATCTGGCTGAACGCGCCGAAGCGATCTTCACGCCGTCACCGGGGTGGTGCATGCTGGGCCCTGGAGCCCTGCGCGGACACGGGGAGGTGGCCATGCAGGACGGGGTCAGGCGTCAAGAATGGCGTCCGCCGGCCGTTGAGGTCGGGGATGTGGAGGATTCGTTCGCGCATGAAGCCAGCCGACTGCACAAGGAAGATCGACCGATGCCCGCGTTGAAGCGGGCGTTGGCCCGTCCGTTGCGCGCCATCACCTGGGGCGGCGTGCTGCTGGGCCTGTTGCTGGTGGCCGGATTGGCCACCATGCTGGCCAACGACCATCACCGCCGCCTGGAGGCCGCGCAGCGGCAGAGCCGGGCGCTGGCGGTGGGGAGCGAGCGCCTGCTGGCGCTGGAACTGCGCAATCTGGAGCGGGCGATGACCGGCATCGCCGGCGATGCCGGTGAGTTGTTCCGCAGCGTGCCGTCACAGGCTCCGGCACTGCTGGATGCGGCCATCGGTGGCGTGCTGCGCCGCCACGCTGAACTGCACAGCATCGTGGTGCTGGACCGCCACGGGCGCGCGCTGACCGCCGGGCGCGGCGACCTGCAGCTGCCGCTGTGGACCGACCCGCTGCGCCGGGGGCAGGGCAGTGCCCTGTACATCGGCCCGCCGCAGCGGGCCAGCGATGGCGACTGGGTGGTGCCGCTGGCACTGCCGATGGCCGGTGAACGCTGGCTGTTGGCGCGGCTGCGCTGTGGTGAACTGCAGCGCATCGCCGGCGGCCTGGATGTTGGTCCCAACGGGCTGGTCTCGATCACCGACGCCGAGGGTTACATGCTGGCGCGCGTGCCCGATCCGCATGGCACGGTCGGTCGCCGCTACGACCTGCCGCGGCGTGACCTGCTCGGCAAGCAGGCGGTGGTCGAGCTCGGCAGCCTGCCCGGCGTGGTCGATGGTGTGCCGCGCATCACGACCATCAGTACGCTCGACCGCAGCCCGCTGGCGGTGCAGATCGGCCTGGCCGATGAGGACGTGCTGGCACCCTGGTGGCCGTACCTGCAGGCATCGGTGGCGATCGTGCTGGCCTACATCGTGGTGCTGCTGGTGCTGCTGTATGCGGTGCGCCGCAGTACCCGCAGCCAGCAGGCGATGGCCGAGGAACTGAAGGCGGGCCATGCCGAGCTGCGTCTGGCCCATCAGGTCGGGCGTGTCTGCACGTGGTACGTGGATGAGGACGCCGCGCTGCTGCGCTGGTCCCCCCTGGCGCGCGAGATCTTCGGCGTGCAGACCGATGCGCTGCCGGTGGCCGACTTCTTCGCTCGCGTGCATCGCGATGATGCCGCGCGCCTGCAGCAGGCTTTCGACCAGGCCTTTGCCGGCGGCGCAGTGCTCGACCAGGTGTTCCGCCTGGTGCTGCCCGGTGGTGAAGTGCGCTGGGTGGGCGCGCGCGGACAGCGAGTGGAGGTGGCCGACAGCGAACGACGCATGATCGGCGCGTTGACCGACCTGAGCGAACGCTACCAGGCGCGCGAGCAGATGAGCGAAGTGGAACGCCGCTTCCGCCTGCTGTTCGACCGCAACCCGGCGCCATTCTGGGTGTTCGACCCGGACACGCTGCGCTTCATCGAGGTCAATGACGCGGCGGTGCGCCAGTACGGCTACAGCCGCGAAGAGTTCCTGGCGATGAGCATCCTCGACATCCGCCCGCGCGAAGGCTGGGACGAGGTGCGTGGTGCCATCCAGCGCGCGCAGGTGGGCGATCCCCCTGACGCAACCGTGCGCCTGCACCGGCGCAAGGACGGCAGTGTTTTCGAGGTGCGCGCACACCTGTCCAAGCTCGATTTCGACGGACAGCCCGCGTGCCTGGTGCTGGCCGAGGATGTGAGCGAACGGCTGGCCTACGAGCGCGACCTGGCCTACCAGGCACGGCACAACCCGGCCACCGGCCTGCTCAACGTGCGTGCATTGACCGACCAGCTGGATGAGCAGGGCGAGGGGTATACCATCGCCTTCGTGCAACTGCGCGGACTGCAGCTGGTGGCCGATACGCTGGGCCGTGAAATCGGTGATGCGGTGCTGCAGTCGATGGCGACCCGCTTGGGCGGGTTGGGCGCACGCTGCGGCACGCTGGCGTTCCAGCCGGCGGAGGACTTCGTGTTCGCCATCGGTTCGGAGCACGATACCCAGCGCGTGCTGGACGACCTGCTGCAGATCGTGTCGGCGCCGATGCGCGGCAAGGATTCACTGCACCAGTTCGAGCCGCGCATCGGCGTGGCGGTGCATGTGGCCGGTGACGGCCACAGCGCCGAACAGGTGATCGGCATGGCCGCGCAGGCGGCGCACGCGGCGCGTGCCGAGGGCAACGTGGTGGTCTGGTTCGACGCAGCGGTGACCACGCGGCTGGCCGACCGGTTGCGCCTGGCCGGGCGCATCCATGCGGCCATCGACAACGAGTTCCAGCTGTACTTCCAGCCGATCCGGCATGCCAGCGATGGCAGCCCGGCGGCATTGGAGGCATTGCTGCGCTGGCCGCAGGCTGATGGCAGCTTCATTCCGCCCAATGAGTTCATCCAGCTGTGCGAGGACACCGGGCTGATCCTGGCACTTGGCCGCTGGGTGATCCGAGCGGCAGCGAAGGCGCAGCGGCGGTTGGTCGAGGCGGGGTGGGGCGAGCTGCCGATTGCGGTCAACGTCTCGGCCGTGCAGTTCTTCAACAGCGACCTGGTGGCCGAGTTCACCCGCGCCCAGCAGGAGTTCGGGTTGGCGCGGGGTGCGCTGCATGTGGAACTGACCGAGAGCAGCCTGATGCGCAAGCCGGGGCAGGCGATGCAGACCATGCAGCGCCTGCACGAGCAGGGCATCAGCGTGTCGCTGGATGACTTCGGCACCGGCTATTCCAGCATGTCCTACCTGCAGCACCTGCCGCTGGACATCCTGAAGATCGACCGCAGCTTCGTGGCGGACGTGGAAACCAATCCACGCAACGCCTCGATCTGCCGCGCACTGCTGTCGCTGGGCCACAGCATGGGCCTGACCATCATCGCCGAAGGCGTGGAGACGCCGGGACAGCTGGACTGGCTGGCTGCGCACGGCTGTGACCAGGTGCAGGGCTACCTGCTGGGGCGGCCGGCACCGCTGGAACGGATCATCGACGCGCTGGATGAGGTCGCCGCCTAAGTGGTAGTGCCGGCCGCTGGCCGGCATTCGCCCAGGACCGGGAGGTGTCTGATTGCCGGCCAGCGGCCGGCACTACCGCAAACGCCAGGCTCGGCTACACCCCGGCCTCCACCAGGTGGTCGATGAAGCTGCGCACCTTCGGTGCCAGGTGGCTGCGGCTGGTGTAGACCGCGAAGATGCCGATCGGCGCGGCTTCCCACTCGGGCAGGACGCGCACCAGACGGCCATCGGCCAGTGCGTCTTCCAGCAGGAAGTCCGGTTGCAGGATCACGCCCATGCCGGCGATCGCCGCTTCGCGCAGCACGTCGCCGTTGTTGGCGTGCAGCAGGCTGCTTACCGCCACCTTCACTTCACCGCCGGGCCCCTGCAGCGGCCAGTTGTTGCCTGCGGCCCAGTAGCTGTAGCTCAGGCATGCGTGTGCCTGCAGCTCCTGCGGGGTCTGCGGGGTGCCGTGTGCGGCCAGGTAGGCCGGCGCGGCGCACAGGCTCACCCGCGATTCGCCCAGGCGACGTGCGATCAGCGTGGGACCGGGCTCGCGGGTGATGCGGATGGCCACGTCGTAGCCTTCCTCGACCATGTCCACCAGTCGGTCGGACAGCGCCAGGTCCAGCTCCACCTGCGGGAAGCGCTGGCGATAACTGGCCAGCAGCGGACCGAGGCGGGCAATGCCCCAGCTCACCGGTGCGTTGATGCGCAGCGTGCCCGAAGGCTCCAGCGCCTGCGCGCCGATACTGGCCTCCAGCGCGTCGAATTCGGCCAGCAGGCGCACGCACTGGGCGTAGTAGGCGGCGCCGGCACTGGTTGGGCTGACCCGGCGCGTGGTGCGGTGGAGCAGGCGGGTGGACAGGCGCTTTTCCAGCGCCGCGACCTGGCGCGTGACGCCGGCGGTGGACATGTCCAGGGCCTGGGCGGCGGCACTGAAGCCGTTGCGCTCGACCACCGCCACGAACACGCGCATCGCCTCGAGGGTGTCCATTGTTGCGCCTTGTGAAATAAATACGGTCAAACGATCGTATTTATCGACCCGTGAAGGCGCAATAACCTGTGCCCACTCCCTTCAAGGTGCTTTTGCCATGCACACCACGACCGCTCCTGTTTCGCCGCTGGCGCCGTATGGCGCCACCCTGCTGCGCCTGGCTCTGGGCGTGCTGTTCCTGGTCCACGCGCTGACCAAGCTGCTGGTGTTCACCCCGGCCGGTACGGCGGCGTTCTTCGAGTCTCTGGGCCTGCCCGGTGTGCTCGGCTACCTCACCATCGGCGTCGAGCTGGTGATCACCGTCGCGCTGCTGCTGGGCATCTACGCACGCTGGGTGGGCCTGGTCGGCGTGCCGCTGCTGCTGGGCACCATCGTTACCGTGCACGGCGCCAACGGCTTCGGTTTCGCCAATGCCGGCGGCGGCTGGGAATACCCGGCGTTCTGGGCATTGGCGCTGGTGGTGCTGTTCCTGCTCGGCGATGGCAAGTGGACCCTGCGTTCGCGCTGATCGCCGCCTGATCCTGCAACTGGAGAATTCCATGTCCCGCCTGCCTTCGCTGTACATCTCCCATGGTTCGCCGATGACTGCCCTGCAGCCGGGCCAGGTTGGCGTGCGCCTGGCCGAGCTGGCGCGCGATCTGCCGACGCCACGCGCCATCGTGATGGCCTCGGCGCACTGGCTGGGCCGGCAGCCGCTGGTCGGTGCGCATCCGCAGCCGCCGACCATCCACGACTTCGGTGGCTTCCCGCGCGCGCTGTTCGAACTGCAGTACCCGGCACCGGGTGATCCGGCACTGGCCGAAGAAGTGGCCGGCCGCATCGCCGCCGCAGGCCTGCCAGTGGCCATCGACCCGCAGCGTGGCCTCGACCACGGCGCGTGGGTACCGCTGCGGCTGTTGCGCCCTCAGGCGGACATCCCGGTGGTGCCGGTGTCGATCCAGCCGCTGCTCGGCCCCGAGCATCAGTTCGCGCTGGGCCGTGCGCTGGCGCCGCTGCGCGAACAGGGCGTGCTGCTGGTCGGCTCCGGCAGCATCACCCACAACCTGCACGACTGGGGCGACTACCAGGACGGCAAGGAAGCGCCGTACGTGCGGCCCTTCATCGAATGGGTGGAGCAGCGCTTGGCCGCTGATGACCGCCAGGCCCTGCTGGATTACCGCCGGCAGGCGCCGTTCGCCGAACGCGCGCACCCGACCGACGAGCACCTGCTGCCGCTGTTCTTTGCAATGGGCGCGGCCGGCGAGGGCGGTTTCGGTGCGCGTCGCATCGATGCCGGCATCGATGCCGGCTTCCTCGCCATGGATCTGTACCGCTTCGACGGGGCATGAGCCGGGGCTGACGCGCGGCGGCCCCGGCCGTCGCGGCCATGGCCGCATGTGGTAGTTTTTTCCGGGTTTCCGGCGCTGGCCTCCAAGCCTCCCCACGCGCCGCTTCCTGGAAGAAGCATGCATACCATTGAAGTCGTCCTGGCGATGCTGGTGGCCGTTGTCGCCAGCGGCTACCTGGTTCGCGTCCTGCCGTTCTCGTTGCCGCTGCCGCTGGTGCAGATCGGCCTGGGTGCGGTCATCGCCGGGGTGTTCAACCGTGGCCACGCGCTGGAGCCGGAAGTGTTCTTCCTGCTGTTCCTGCCGCCACTGCTGTTCCTCGATGGCTGGCGCATCCCCAAGCAGGGCCTGTTCCGCGACAAGGGCGCGATCCTCGAACTGGCGTTCGGCCTGGTGGTGTTCACCGTCATCGGCGCCGGCTTCCTGATCCACTGGTTGATTCCGGTGATGCCGCTGGCGGTGTGCTTCGCGCTGGCGGCCATCGTCTCGCCGACCGACCCGGTGGCGGTGGGCGCGATCGCTTCGAAGGCGCCGATTCCCAAGCGCCTGATGCACATCCTGGAAGGCGAGTCGCTGCTGAACGATGCCTCGGGCCTGGTCTGCTTCCGCTTCGCGGTGGCGGCGGTGATGACCGGCACCTTCTCGCTGGCCACGGCCTCGCTGACCTTCGTGTGGGTGGCGGTGGCGGGATTGGCGGTGGGCGTGGCGGTGACGCTGGGTGTGTCCACCTTCCAGCGCTGGCTGTGGCGCCGCTTCGGCGAAGAGCCCGGCGCGGCGATGCTGGTCAACCTGCTCATTCCGTTCGCGGCCTACCTGCTGGCCGAAGAGATCCATGCCTCGGGCATCCTCGCCGCGGTCGCCGCCGGTATCGCGATGAGCTATGTCGAGCTGACCGGTCGCGTCTCCGGCAGCATGCGCGTGCAGCGCGCCGGGGTCTGGAACATGCTGCAGTTCAGCTTCAACGGCATCATGTTCGTGCTGCTGGGCGAGCAGCTGCCGGGCATCGTCGAACGCGCCACCACCACCATGAACGAGACCGGCCACCAGAGTGCGTGGTGGCTGCTGGTGTATGTGGTGGTGATCAATCTGGCACTGGTCGTGCTGCGCCTGTTGTGGGTGTGGTTGTCGCTGCGCTGGAACCTGCTGCGCGCGCGCCGTCGCGGCCTGGAGCGGGGCGAGGCACCGAACTGGCGCATCGTGGTGGCGACCTCGGTGGCCGGCGTGCGCGGTGCGATCACCCTGGCCGGTGTGTTGACCCTGCCGTTGTTCCTGCCCGACGGCAGTGCGTTCCCGGCGCGTGACCTGGTGATCTTCCTGGCCGCATCGGTGATCCTGTTCTCGCTGCTGGGCGCCAGCATCGCGCTGCCACAGCTGCTGAAGGGCCTGCAGCTGCCGGCTGACTCGGGCGAGCGCAAGGAAGAGGACCTGGCACGCCGGCTGTCGTCGAAGGCCGCGCTGGCCGGGGTCGAGCGCATGCGCCAGCAGCTGGTGATGAACCAGAACACCGAGAACGTGCAGCTGTACAACGACGCCGCCTCGCGGGTGAGCCTGCTCTACCAGCGGCACCTGGAGCGCGACAGTGATGGGCCCGACGTGGACCCGGAGAAGGTACGGCGCATGGAAATGGGCTACCGCCAGCTGCGCAGCGCCGGCCTCAATGCCGAGCGCGAGGAGCTGTTCCGGTTGACCCGGCGCGGGGTGATCTCCGATGAGATCTCGCGGCGCCTGATCCGCAACCTGGACCTGCTGGAATCGCGCAAGCGCGAATGACCGTGTACCCCGGGTGGGTGCGGACCTTGGTCTGCGTTGATCGAGGTCAGATCCCTTTCCGCAGGAAAGGGATCTGACCCCAGGATCCGGGAGCCGTGCTTATTCCGGCTTCTGGTCCAGGAAATACACCTCGACCTTGCCCTTGACCTTGATGGTCATCGGGTTGCCGCGGCGGTCGCGGGCCTTGCCGGCCTGCACGCGGATCCAGCCTTCGCTGACCGAGTATTCCTCGACGTTGTCACGCTCGACGTCGTTGAAACGCACGCCGACGCCGCGCTCCAGCGCCTGCGCATCATGGAAGGGGCTGGCCGGGTTGATCGCCAGGTGGTCGGGAGGGGTATCGCTCATCGCTTCATTCACAGTGACGGCCACCAAGGCCGGCTTCAGCGGCACAGGATAAACCGTAGAATGCCGGCCTGCCCCAGAGGAAGTTCCGCCATGCCCGACAACAGCGACTATTTCGACTTCGAGGAAGACATCCACGACTTCGACGAAGATGGCTTCGAGGCACGGGTCTGGAACCTGCTGGTGCTGATCAACCCGGGCGACGAGGAACTGGCCCTGCAGCAGTTCAACCGCTGGCGCGAGCACCTGGCCGAGGACGGGCAGCCGCTGGAAGCGGACAGCGACTGGCTGCCGGCCCTGTTCACGGCCATCGCCTGGCAGTCCGGTTTCGAGGTGGAACGCGACGACCTGGAATCGCTGCAGTCGGCGGTGAACGAGCTGTCGGCGCGCTTCAACCTGCAGCTGGACTGGGGCGGCGACCTGGATGACGAGGACTTCGCCGAAGACCTGGACGGCGTGCAGCTGATGTCCACCGCCTTCGACCGCCTGCGCGAGCACAACTACACGCTGTGGAGCGTGGATGCCGGCAGCGACGGCTTCACCGGCGTGATGGCGCTGACCCGCGACGACGACGCAATGCTGGCGCTGTGCTCGCTGCTGAACGTGGAAATCCGGCTGGGCAGCGACCCGTTCTGAGCGATGGGCCGATCCGCCCGGTACCACCCGGCGGGACGTTCTGCTGGGCGCGGCCTGATGGGTTGATCCGCTGGAGACGACCCGACGGGGTAGCGTCGACTGTTGGTCGACTATCGCGCGCAGCGCGGGGTTCTCGCGGCCGGATGGGAGAGCAGTCGACTGACAGTCGACTCTACCCGGTCGGTGCCGGTTGGTGTCCGGCGAACCCGCGACGTGGCCTACGGCCGGTACTGCGCCCTGGCGTTGGCAATCACCGCTTTGACCAGGTCACGGTCGGTGTGCCGTGAGATCGCCCGCGCACCGAGCGCGATCGCCTGTGCGCGCAGCTCGGAAGTGACATCGTAGTGGGCACCGCTGGCCTTGTTCTGGAAGGCCCGCGGGGGAATGCCGAGCTGCGCCGCCATCGCGTGCAGCTCGGCCAGGGTGTCGGCCATCAGGTGCGCCCAGCGCTGTCCGCGCCAGGGATGCACCGCGTCATCGACGTAGACCGTCACCGCCGCGGCCGGTTCAGGCCTGCGGCTTGCTGTCGCTGTCAGCGGCCGGAGCGGCCTCGGCAGCGGCTTCTTCGGCCACGTTGCCCTCGGCGGCTTCGCCTTCCTCGCCTTCAGCAGCGTCGACGCCTTCGAACTCGGCAACCAGCTTGTCCAGGTACTCGTCGGCGGTCTGCTCGGATTCGGCCGCCAGGGTGTCCAGCAGCTTCTGCAGCAGTTCGGAGTACTCCAGGTTGACCTTGCGGCCTTCCTTCTCCTGCACGTTGGACAGGTGCTTGAGCATGGCCAGCATCGGTACCGGGTTCTCGGCGTTGCCCATGGTCTGGCCGCCGATGGCCAGCAGCCACTCACGGCCCTGCAGGCCGATGGCCGCCACCACCTGGCCGTCTTCGTTGGTCAGCACGGCATGGTTCTGCACCTGCTGCTGTGCGTTCAGGCGCAGGAACGGGCGCTTGGCCTGCTGCTTCTTGCGCTTGTCGCGCTTGGCCTTGGAGTTCTGGGACATGGGGTGGGATCACCTGGAAAAGGAAAGACCGCCATTGTAGCGGGTGCGCCGGGGGATGCCCCTGGTGGGTGCGGACCTTGGTCCGCACGCTTTCCCGGATGTGCGGACCAAGGTCCGCACCCACCGTCTACTTTGCCTCGCCCTGCGCGGCCTGCACGTCCGGGTCGGCGGTGGGCGCCGACAGCCCCACCTGCGGGCCGGCACCGGCCAGGGCGGCCTCCTCGGCGGCCTTGGTCATCACCACGATGCTGATGCGGCGGTTGATCGGGTTCTGCGGGTCGGTCTTGTCGAACAGTACCGACGAGGACAGGCCGACCACGCGGGTGATCTTGCTGTCCTCCAGGCCGCCGTCCACCAGTGCGCGCCGTGCGGCGTTGGCACGATCGGCGCTCAGTTCCCAGTTGCCATAGCCGCGTGCGGCCGAATAGGCGGTGATGTCGGTGTGGCCGGTCAGGCTGATCCGGTTCGGCACATGGTTCAGGTACTCAGCCAGTTCGTGCAGGATCTGCTGCGTGTACGGCTTCAGCGTGGCACTGCCAAGGTCGAACATCGGCCGGTTCTGCTTGTCCACGATCTGGATGCGCAGGCCTTCCGGGGTCAGGTCCAGCAGCAGCTGGTCCTTGAACGGCTCCAGCGCCTGGCTCCTGCTGATCGCCTCCTGCAGCTCCTTCATCAGCGCTTCCAGCTGCTGCTTGTCGCGCTGCTGCTGGTCCACCGGCTGCGGCACGGCTTCCTTCTGGTTCTGGAAGGGATCGTTGCTGTTGCCGCGCGAGATGTCGGTGGCACCGCCCAGCTTGATCATCGAGGTGCTGGCGCCGCCCGGGCCGGCCATGCCGGGCGCCGGCGTGGCGTTCTGCCCGCTCAGCGGGCTGGGGTTGCGGAAGTACTCGGAAATGGCCGCACGGTCGTTCTTGTTGGTGGTGGCCATCAGCCACAGCACCAGGAAGAACGCCATCATCGCGGTCACGAAGTCGGCGTAGGCCACCTTCCACGAGCCGCCGTGGTGGGCGGCGTGGCCGGCCTTCTTGACCCGGCGGACGATGACGGTGGGCTTGTTCTCGGCCATGGCTTACTTGACCGTCTTCAGGTGCTGCTCGAAATCGGAGAAGGCCGGGCGCACGTTCGACGGCAGCGTCTTGCGGGCAAACTCCAGCGCGATCTTCGGGTTGTAGCCGCGCAGGCAGGCCAGCAGGGCGGTCTTGACCGATTCGTAGATGCGGCTGTCCTGTTCGGCGCGGGCTTCCATCGCCGCCGCCATCGGGCCGACGAAGCCGTAGCCCAGCAGGATGCCGAGGAAGGTACCGACCAGCGCACCGGCCACATGGCCGCCCACTTCGACGATATCGCCGCCGATCGAGCCCATGGTGATGACGATGCCCAGCACCGCCGCCACGATGCCGAAACCGGGCAATCCGTCGGCGACCTTGGTCAGCACCTGCGACGGCGCCATGGCTTCGGCGTGATGCTTTTCCAGCTCCAGTTCCAGCAGCGGTTCCAGCTCGTGCGGCTCGATGTTGCTGCCGATCATCAGGCGCAGGCAGTCGGTGATGAAGTCGATCAGGTGATGGTCGGCCTGCACCTTGGGGTAGTTGCCGAACAAGGCGCTCTCGGCTGGGCGCTCGACATGGTCTTCCAGTGCCATGAAGCCTTCGCGGCGCGCCTTGTTGAGCAGTTCATAGAGCAGGCTGAGCACATCGATATAGTCCTGCTGCTTGTAGCGCGGGCCCTTGAACACGCCCACCATGGCCTGCAGGGTCTGCTTGACGGTCTTGGCCGGGGTACCGACCAGGAAGGCGCCGAGCGCCGCGCCGCCGATGATGACCAGCTCGTAGGGCTGCCAGAGGGCACCCAGGCGGCCGTGGGCGCCGAGGTAGCCCCCGATCACGCTGATGATGACGACCAGGAATCCAACGATGATGAGCATGGGGCGACGCAAGGAGAGGGGATATCTCCTTGTCGGCCCGTCGCCCGGTTTTCTGAAGAGGGAATTCTGTGAAATCGGTCAGCGGGGTATTTAGCCCGCCATGCCGGCCTCGGCACCGCCACGCTGCAGTGGATCGGGCCACGGCTCACCATTGCCAGTGAATGAAAGTGAGACGGAATTCAGGCAGTGGCGCTCGTAGGTGGGCGGCGGACCATCCGGGAATACGTGGCCGAGGTGGCTGCCGCAGCGCGCGCAGGTGATCTCGGTGCGCACCATGCCGTGGCTGGTATCGCGGATCTCGCGCACGTGCGCCGGATCGAACGGAGCAAAGAAGCTGGGCCAGCCGGTGCCGGAATCGAACTTGGTGCTGGAGCGGAACAACGGCAGCGCGCACAGCCGGCAGCAGTAGACGCCCTCGCGTTTGTTGTCGAGGAATACCCCGCAGAACGGCGCTTCGGTGCCGTGCTGCAGCAGCACGCGGCGCTCCTCGCTGCTGAGGCCGGCGACCAGCGCCTCGGTCTGGGTGGCAGTGGGGGGCGTCAGATCGAAGGCGGTCATGGCGGCGCTCCGTGGGGTCGATGGCCTGGGGATGCCGGAAAACGTGGGGGTGCTGGCGCCCGCTTGCAAGTGTGATGGCCGTTCATGGGCGGCACACAGGCGCTGGCGCATGGTGAATGCGAACCACGCCGGAGCGTGCCATGAAATCGACCCTTTCCCTGCTGTTGATGGCCCTGCTGCCCTTGGTCGCGCAGGCCCAGGTACCGACATCGTCGAGCCCGACCGCCACCCGTAGTGCGACCACCGTGGCACCGCAGCCGGTGGTGCCGCCACCACAGGCCGCGCGCCCGCAGCCGCAGGTACTGCCCTCGCCACAGCCGACGCAGCCGATCAAGTCCACCGGTCCGGCCCAGGTCGCGCCGGCGCCGGTCCCGAAGCCGGCCGACAAGGTCTATGACCGCAATGGCCGCATCGTTCCCGGGGTGCGCCCGGCCGGCCCGAACCGCGTGTTCGACTCGCGCACCGGCCGCTATTACGACAGCGTGCCGGCCGGCGATGGCCAGCAGATCAAGCGCTGACCTCCAATGCCAATCCAGGTGGGCAGCGGCTGCGGGCTGTGCGGGCTGAACGCACGAAAACAACCTGCTGCAGATCACTGCTTTTTCGCCTGCGATTAACCGTTCCGGGACCAACGTGACCGTGCGCCGGCATTTCGCCGCCGCATGTCCTTTGTCCACTGGATCGCGATCATGAAAAACCAGCAGAACCGTCATCCCGGCAAGGAACCGCAGGGCCGCAACCCGCAGCAGCAACAGCAACAGCAGATGGACCCGCAGCAGCCGCACAAGGGCGGCAAGCAGCAGGAACAGCGCTCGCAGAAACATCCACAGCAGCGTTGACTGTTGCCATGACCGGGGTCAGAGCCCGCTGCGCGGGATCCGACCCCTTGCCGAATCCCGACCGGGGTCGGATCCCGCAACGCGGGCTCTGACCCCGATCGCAACCGCGTCAATCCGGAATCGGCAAGCTCAGCGTTTCCTTCACTTCTTCCATCACGATGTAGCTTTTCGACTCGCGCACGTGCGGCAGTGTCAGCAACGTGCTGCCGAGCAGCTTGCGGTAGGAGGCCATTTCGCTGATCCGCGCTTTCAGCAGGTAATCGAAGTCGCCCGACACCAGATGGCACTCCAGCACGTTGGGCAGCTTCAGCGCCGCGCGCCGGAACTCCTCGAAAATGTCGCCGGACTTGTAGGCCAGGCTGATTTCCACGAACACCAGCAGGCTGGCCTTCACTGCGGCCGGGTCGAGGTGGGCGTGGTAGCCGGTGATCACCCCTTCGCGCTCCAACCGGCGCACGCGCTCCGTGCACGGCGTGGTCGACAGGCCGACCCGCTCGCCAAGCTCGGTGAAGGAAATACGGCCCTCGGCCTGCAGGATGCGCAGGATCTTGCGGTCGATCTTGTCCAGTTCGCGGGTACGGGTGGCCATGGTCGTCAACCTTGGGGAATGAATTGCAGGAGAACATCCTGCCGGTTGATTTCAAAACAGGCAAATCAACTGGGAATGGCTGTCTATACTTCCCCAATTATGGTCCCTGTGCGTTCCAGTGCAGGGAATGATCGGGTTGGAGAAGTCCCATGCGAGTCCTAGTTCTCGGCAGCGGCGTGATTGGTACCACCAGTGCCTGGTACCTGCGACAGGCCGGGTTTGAAGTCACGGTCATCGACCGCCAACCCGGCCCGGCGCTGGAAACCAGCTTCGCCAATGCCGGCCAGCTGTCGTTCGGCTACACGTCGCCGTGGGCGGCCCCGGGCGTGCCGAAGAAGGCCATCGGCTGGCTGTTCGAGAAGCACGCGCCGCTGGCGATCAAACCGGGCATGGACCTGGCCCAGTACCGCTGGCTGTGGCAGATGCTGCGCAACTGCACCCACGAGCGTTATGCGATCAACAAGGCGCGCATGGTGCGCATGTCCGAGTACAGCCGCGACTGCCTGAACGAGCTGCGCGCGCAGATCGGCATCGAATTCGAAGGCCGCGACCTGGGCACCACCCAGCTGTTCCGCACCCAGCAGCAGCTGGATGCCTCGGCGCAGGACATCGAGATCCTGGCCCAGTACGGCGTGCCGTACGAGGTGCTGGACCGCGCCGGCATCATCCAGGCCGAACCGGCCCTGGCGCCTGTCGATGGCCTGGTCGGTGCGCTGCGCCTTCCGCGTGACCAGACCGGCGACTGCCAGCTGTTCACCCGTCGCCTGGCGCAGATGTGCGTGGATGCCGGTGTCGAGTTCCGCTTCGACCAGGACATCACCGGCCTCGAGTTCGATGGCGACCGCATCACCGGCGTGCGCATCGACGGCAAGCTGGAAACCGCCGACCGCTTCGTGGTCGCGCTCGGCAGCTATTCGCCGGCGCTGGTCGCACCGCTGGGCATGCGCCTGCCGGTGTACCCGCTGAAGGGCTATTCGCTGACCCTGCCGATCACCGACCCGGCGATGGCGCCGACCTCGACCATCCTCGACGAGAGCTACAAGGTGGCGGTCACCCGCTTCGACGACCGCATCCGCGTCGGTGGCATGGCCGAAGTGGCCGGCTTCGACCTGTCGCTGTCGCAGCGACGCCGCGAGACCCTGGAGCTGGTGGTCAGCGACCTCTACCCGAAGGGCGGCGACCTGTCGCGCGCGCAGTTCTGGACCGGCCTGCGCCCGGCCACGCCGGACGGTACGCCGGTGATCGGCGCCACGCCGTTCCGCAACCTGTACCTCAACACCGGCCACGGCACCCTGGGCTGGACCATGGCCTGCGGCTCGGGCCGCTACCTGGCTGACCTGATGAGCGCGCGCCAGCCGCAGATCAGCACCGAAGGCCTGGATATTTTCCGCTACGGCCAGTACGGTCACGCGCCGCAACAAGAGAACCGCACATGCGTCCTGCCCGCGCGCTGATCGATCTGGGCGCCCTGCGCAGCAATTACCGGCTCGCCCGTGAACTGGGCGGTGGCAAGGCCCTGGCGATCATCAAGGCCGATGCCTATGGGCATGGCGCGGTGCGCTGTGCGCAGGCGCTGGAAGGCGAGGCCGATGGCTTCGGCGTGGCCACCATCGAAGAGGCGCTGGAACTGCGTCAGGCCGGCATCCGTGCGCCGATCCTGCTGCTGGAAGGCATCTTCGAACCCAGCGACATGGCGCTGGTGGCCGAGCATGATTTCTGGTTCGCCGTGGGTTCGCCGTGGCAGCTGGAGGCCGTCGCCGCCTTCGACAGCCCGCGCCCGTTGACGGTGTGGCTGAAGCTGGACAGCGGCATGCATCGCCTCGGCCTGGACGTGGACAGCTTCCGCGCGGCGCACGCGCGCCTGTCAGCGCTGCCGCAGGTCGAGCGCATCGTGCTGATGACCCACCTGGCGCGCGCCGACGAGCTGGACAGCGAACGCACCCACGAGCAGGCGGCGACCTTCGCGCGCGCCATCGACGGCCTGCACGGCGAGACCAGCGTGTGCAATTCGCCGGCGCTGCTGGGCTGGCCGGACGTGCGCAGCGACTGGGTGCGCCCGGGCCTGATGCTGTATGGCGCAAACCCGCTGCCGGACGACACCACGCTGACCGAGCGCCTGCGCCCGGTGATGACGATGCAGTCGAAGGTGATCGCCGAACGCTGGATCGAAGCGGGTGAGCCGGTGGGTTATGGCGCGCGCTTCGTGGCCAAGGCGCGCACCCGCGTGGGTGTGGTTGCACTGGGCTATGCCGACGGTTATCCGCAGTTCGCCCCGAATGGCACGCCGGTATTGATCGATGGCCAGCCCGGCGCACTGATCGGGCGCGTGTCGATGGACATGCTGACGGTGGACCTGACGGCGCATCCGCAGGCCGCGGTGGGCAGCGTGGTGGAACTGTGGGGCAGTGCGCCGACGTTGGCGGAACTGGCGCCGCGATGCGGCGTGAGCGCGTACCAGCTGCCGTGCGCGGTCAAGCGCGTGGCGAAGGTGTACGTGTAACGCCGAGCCCACGCTCGGCTTCGGTGGCGGCCGACCTTGGTCGGCGCCATGAATGCGTGTCGACCAAGGTCGACACCTACCGGGGGGCCTGGCGCGCAGCGGTCGCCATGCGCAGTTCTGGTAGCGGCCGACCTTGGTCGGCGCCGTGAATACGTGTCGACCAGGGTCGACACCTGCCGAGGGGCCTAGCGCGCAGCGGTGGCCTGGCTGGCCAGCTGGCGCTTCACCCAGTCATCAATCAGGCGCTTCTCGTAGCGCAGCGGATCGCTGTTGGTCAGCAACCCACTGCCCTGCAGGTAGCCGGAGTCGCTCAGGCGCGCGTCGCCTTCGCTCACAATACGGCCGTCGGCGTCCTTCAACGTGTACTGCAGGGTGATGCGGGGCGGGTAGATATCGCGCATCACGCGGATGTCGCGCGCACGCGGGCCGTGCCACGGCTCGTAGTCACCGGCACGCTTGATGTCCACCAGGGTGACATCGAGGGTCTGCCCAGGCTGCAGCGGCTTGGCAGCGGTGGTCTGCAGGTAGCGGGCCAGCTGCTGTACCCAGTCACCGCGTTCGGCCTCGAAGCGGTTGGTGCTCTGGCGGATCTCGGTGAACGTGGCCGGATCCTCCCATTTCACGCTGACCGGGCCATTGGCCTGCAACGCACGCGGCGCGTCCGTACCGGTTACGTTGCGGGCTGCAGCGTTGGCGCCGCTCACCACCAGGGCGCCTGCCAGCAGGGCAATCACGAGTGCGCGTTTCATGACGGTCTCCTGCGTCCCCGCGCTGGGGACGATGTTGATCACGGATCGAGTGTGATCCTGTGGCCGGGTCACTGCAATGGCCGGCTGCGTCGTATGCAAGGGGGGTTACCGCCAATTCATCGTCGTCAACCCTGACTGACGGCGCTTGACGCTGTGAATACGCTCTCTGGAACATGCTGTGTCTCCAATCCGGCCCGTCCAGACGCCCTTGTCCACACTGCCGCCCCTAGTGGAGCGCCCACCGATGATGGTGCCGGCGCCCGAACCCGACCTGCATCATGGCGTGCTTGAGCGCATCAACGCCGGTTTCTGCGTGATCCAGGTGCTGTTCGAAGGCGACCGCGCGGTGGACTATCGTTTCATCGAGGTCAACGACGCCTTCGAGCGCCATACCGGCCTGAAGGACGCACGCGGTCAGCGCATGAGTGCGTTGGAACCGAACCACGAGGAAGACTGGTTCCGCATCTACGGTGAAGTGGCCCGCAGTGGTCGCCCCGCCCAGTTCGAGATGGAAGCGCGCGCCCTGGGCCGCTCGTTCGCGGTTGATGCGGTGCGCGTTGGTCGTCCGGGCGAAGACAAGGTCGGCATCCTGTTCTTCGACATCACCGCGCGCAAGCAGATGGAAGTGGAGCTGGGCGAAAGCGAAGCCCGCTTCAGCGCACTGGCCGATGGCCTGCCGATGCCGGTATGGGTGCTCGACGAGCGCGGCCACGCCCGCTTCGTCAACAGCGCCTTCAGCGAGTTTTTCGGTGGCGACGAAACGCGCGTTCCGGAAGATGTCTGGCGCGGCCTGGTACATCCAGACGATGCGTCCGTATTCGAGTACGAGCTGCAGGAAGCACTGAAGGCGCAGCGTTCGATGCATGCGCTGGTACGTGCGCGGCGCGCCGACGGCCAGTGGCGCTGGCTGGAGATGAACGCGCGGCCGCGCTTCTCGCGCATGGGCCGCTTCATCGGCCTGGCTGGCAGCAGTCCGGACGTGACCGAGCGCCGCGAGATCGAACTGGCACGCGAGGAACTGCTGCAGTCCGAACGCGCCGCGCGCAGCGCCGCCGAGAACATGGCGCGGCTGAAGGACGAGTTCCTGGCCACGCTGTCGCACGAGCTGCGCACGCCGCTGACCACCATCCTCGGTTGGAGCGAGCTGCTGCTGCAGCGCGTGGACAACACCAGCCCGCTGTACAAGGGCCTGAACGTGATCGCCAACAGCGCCGGTGCACAGAAGCGGCTGATCTCGGACATGCTCGACCTCAGCAGCATGCTGCTGGGCAAGGTACAGCTGGAGGTGGAAGTGCTGGACCTGCGCACGCTGCTTGGCGAAGCCATCGGCGCGCAGGAACTGGTGGCCGAAGGCAAGGCGCTGGACGTGCACCTGCAGCTGCCCGAGCAGCCCAGCCTGGTATTGGGCGATGCCACGCGCCTGCAGCAGGTGTTCTGGAACCTGCTCTCGAATGCGATCAAGTTCACCCCGGCCGAGGGCCGCATCGACGTTCAGCTGCAGGCCGACGGTACCCACTGGGTCATTACGGTGCGCGATACCGGCGATGGCATCGCACCGGAGTTCCTCAACCACCTGTTCAGCCGCTTCCGCCAGGCCGATGGCACCACCACGCGCCGCCATGGCGGCCTCGGCCTGGGCCTGGCGATCGTGCAGCAGCTGGTCGAACTGCACGGCGGCACCGTCGCCGCCGCCAGCGAAGGCCATGGTCACGGCGCCACGTTCACCGTGCGCCTGCCCCAGCACCTGCCGGATGCCGAGCGCCGGCCGCTGCGCGAAGTCATCAGCGGGCCGATCCTGGAGCCGGTGATCGTCGAACCGTATCCGCTGCGGGGCATGCATGTGCTGGCGGTGGAAGACCAGCCGGAGGTGCTGGAGTACCTGCGGCGCATGCTGGAAGAGCAGGGCGCCAGCGTGTCGGCGGCCAGCTCGGCCGGCGAGGCACTGGCACTGCTGGCCGACACCGGCCATCTGCAGTACCACGTGATGCTGACCGACATCGGCATGCCGGGCATGGATGGCTATGGGCTGGTGCGCACGCTGCGCGAGGACATGGGCGTGGACGCGGCAACCTTGCCTGCGGTGGCGGTGACTGCACTGGCGCGTGCCGATGACCGCCGCCGCGCGCTGGCGTCGGGCTTCCAGGAGCATGTGGCCAAGCCATACTCGGTGGCGCAGCTGGTGGCTGCCGTACGCAAGGTGCAGGTGCCGCGCGCGGACAGCGCGCTGCACTGAACATTCACGGCCGATCGGCGACCCTGCAATCAGGAGGTCGCCGATGTCCCGTATAGCTCCACGTATCCACACCGATCCGGCGCAGATCGCGCGCCTGGAAGCCCTGCTGCCGCAGCTGGATGGCGAAACGCAGGTGGAACTGATTCTTCACGATGGCCGCCGCCTGCTCGGCACGGTGGCCGTGAGGCCAACCGTGCAGCAATACCGCAACGTCGCTGGTGATGAAGGCAGCAACGGCCAGCTGCGCCTGGATGACTACGACACGCCGGTGCAGCAGCACCATGTGTGGTTGGACGAGATCGCCAGCATCCGCAGGTTGCCGCCGAGGGTTTGACGGCAACCTGCCGGGCACATCCCCGCTTGGCGTGGATCTACCAGAGGTTGCAGTAGAGCCACGCCATGCGTGGCTGCTGCGCTCAGTGCTCGAACAGGGTCGGCGTCGCCTCGAACCGGCGTGCATACGCCCGCTCCTCCGCAACCCTCGCCACCTCGTCATCGGCCAGGTCCGGCGCGCCATACACCGCATAGGCCACGCTGCCGTCGGCACCATGACCGACCTGGTGCAGCCGGTAGCGCGAGTGGCCGCCGCCGGTGTCCTCGGGGTAATGCACGGGCGGATGGCTGCCTTCCAGGTCCATTTCACTGTTGTCGACCACGCCACCGACGAACAAGGCTCGCATGCAGGTTCTCCTGGGTTTCCGGGGGAGCCTCTACCCTGAACGTTCCAATGTTGCTGGCAGATCAAGGCCCCGTTCGGGTTTCGCAAAGCGGCTGCCGGGGCCGGCCCGGTCAAGCCGGTACAATGGACGGCCCTCACGCTTGAAGTACCCGCGCCGATGGCCTCCAGCGACGACGCCCCCCTGCAGACCCTGTTCCTGCCGTACTCCCAAGGCGCCCTGCGCTGGCCGGAAGGCCCCGTGGCTTTCCTGCGGGCCCGCGACGGCTGGCCGCTGCGCGAAGTGGCCGGCAACCGCGAGGTGCATTGCGAGCAGAGCTTCGCCCCGTTCGCGCAGCCGCTGCAGCAGGCCGCCGGCTGGACCGTCAGCGGCCAGCTGGATGATGTGGCCGGCGAGGGCCGCTACCCGCTGGTGCTGGTGCTGCCGCCGCGCCAGCGTGAAGAAGCCCGCGCGCTGTTCGCCCGCGCGCTGGCGCTGGTCGCCGACGGCGGCCGCATCGTTGCCTGCCAGTCCAACAACGAAGGCGCACGCTCGGGCGAGGGTGACCTCAAGCAGCTGACCGGCCTCGGCGGCAGCCTGACCAAGAATCACTGCCGCGTGTACTGGACCGCGCCGATGCAGGGCCAGCACGACGCCGACCTGGCCAAGCGCTGGTCGGCGCTGGATGCAGTGCGCCCGATTGTCGGGGGCCGTTTCCTCAGCCGCCCGGGCGTGTTCGCCTGGGATCGCATCGACCCGGCGTCGGCGCTGTTGGCCGAACACCTGCCGGCCGACCTGGCCGGGCGTGCCGCCGACCTCGGCGCGGGCTACGGCTACCTGTCGCGCGAGCTGCTGGAACGCTGCCCGAAGATCACCGCGCTGGACCTGTACGAAGCCGAGCAGCGCGCGCTGGCACTGGCCGAACTCAATCTGGCGCCGCCGCCGCGCCCGCTGCCGCTGCGCTTCCTGTGGCAGGACGTCACCGCGGGTATCGAACCGGGCTACGACGTCATCATCAGCAACCCGCCGTTCCACACGCCGTCGCGCGCCGATCGCCCGGACATCGGCCAGCGCTTCATCGCCGTGGCCGCGCAGGCGTTGCGCCCGGGCGGACGCCTGTACGTAGTGGCCAACCGCCACCTGCCGTACGAGTACACGCTCAACGAGAGCTTTGGCGCGGTGCGCGTGATCGCCGAGCGTGATGGCTTCAAGCTGGTGGAAGCGGTGAAGGGGAAGGGCAAGTGAAGCTGGTCAAGCTCATCGCCAACCTGGGCTATGGCAGCCGCAAGCAGGTGCAGTGGATGTTCCGCGAAGGCCGCGTCACCGACGCCGACGGCGAGGTGCTGTATGCCGACGACCAGGTGCCGCACGAGGCGATCCGTGTCGACGGCGAGCCGCTGGACCCGCCGGTGGGCCTGTCGATCGCGCTGCACAAGCCGGCCGGCTACACCTGCTCGACCAAGGACACCGGCCGCCTGATCTACGATCTGCTGCCGCCGCGCTTCCGCGATCGCGATCCGGTGCTGTCCACGGTGGGCCGCCTCGACCGCGAGACCAGTGGCCTGCTGCTGCTGACCGACGATGGCGGCCTGCTGCACCGGATCATCTCGCCGAAGTCGAAGCTGCCGAAAGTCTATGAGGTCGAGTTGAGCGACGACCTGCGCGGCGACGAGGTAGCGTTGTTCGCCAGCGGTACACTGATGCTGGAGTCCGAGAAGACGCCCCTGCTGCCGGCTGAACTGGAAGTGCTGGATGCGCGCCGCGCGCGCCTGGTGCTGCACGAAGGCCGCTACCATCAGGTACGCCGCATGTTCGCCGCCACCGGCAACCACGTGCAGGCCCTGCACCGCAGCCGCGTCGGCGGGCTGGATCTGCAGGGGCTGGACGAAGGGCAATGGCGGCAGCTCACCTCCACCGACCTGGATACGCTGTTCGCTCCATGACCACCATCGCTGCGCTGCCGTTCCTCCCCGACGCCGTCATCTTCGACATGGACGGCCTGATGATCGACAGCGAGCGGGTTTCGCTGGCCTGCTGGAGCCAGGCCGCCGACGAGTTCGGACTGGGCCTGGACGAGGCGGTGTTCCTGCGCATGGTCGGCCTCGGTGACCGTGACACGCACGCGCTGCTGCGTGCGCAGGGCATCGAGGACAGCGTGATCGAGGCGGTGGCCGCGCGCTGCCACGACCTGTATGAAGCACGCACGCAGACCGGCCTGCCGTTGCGGCCGGGCATCCTGGAGCTGCTGCAACTGCTGAAGGCGCATGCGGTACCGCGTGCGGTGGCAACCACCACGCGGCAGCCGCGCGCCAACCGCAAACTGGCTGCGGCCGGCCTGCTGCCATACTTCGATGCGGTGATCACCAGTGGCGACGTCGCGCGGCCGAAGCCGGCGCCGGATATCTACCTGCTGGCCGCGCAGCGGCTGGGCCAGGCGCCGGAACGCTGCCTGGCGCTGGAAGACTCACCGGCCGGTACGCGTGCGGCGCTGGCGGCCGGCATGACCGTGATCCAGGTGCCTGACCTGGTGCATCCTGACGAAGAACTGCGCGCACTGGGCCACCGCATCGTCGGCTCGCTGGTGGACGCGCACGCGCTCCTGCTGCCGTTGTTGCCGAGGTAACTGGTAGGTGCCGACCGTTGGTCGGCACTCTTTACTGCGTTGGTGGGTGCCAACCTTGGTTGGCACTCTTTACTGCCCTGGTGGGTGCCGACCGTTGGTCGGCACACCTGCCCCTCACACCCGCCCGAACACCAGCGCGGCGTTGGTGCCACCGAAGCCGAAGCTGTTGGACATCACCGTATCCAGCTTCTGCTCGCGGCTTTCGCGCAGGATCGGGAAGCTCTCCACCTTCGGGTCCAGCTCGCCGATGTTGGCCGAACCGGCAACGAAGCCATCGCGCATCATCAGCAGGCAGTAGATCGCCTCGTGCACGCTCGCCGCACCGAGCGAATGGCCGGACAGCGCCTTGGTCGAGGACAGCGGCGGCACCGCATCGCCGAACACTTCGCGGATCGCATTGAGCTCGGTGACGTCGCCCAGCGGCGTGGAGGTGCCGTGGGTGTTGAGGTAGTCCAGCGGGCGATCGACGCCCTGCAGCGCCATCTTCATGCAGCGCACCGCGCCTTCGCCGGACGGAGCGACCATGTCGGCGCCGTCGGAGGTCACGCCATAGCCGATCAGTTCGGCATGGATGTGCGCGCCGCGCGCAACGGCGTGGTCGTAGTCCTCCAGCACCAGCATGCCGCCACCACCGGCGATGACGAAGCCGTCGCGGTCCTTGTCGTACGGACGCGAGGCGCTGGCCGGGGTTTCGTTGAAGCTGGTCGACAGCGCGCCCATCGCATCGAACATCACGCTCATCGACCAGTGCAGGTCTTCACCGCCACCGGCGAACATGATGTCCTGCGCGCCATGGCGGATCATGTCCGCGGCCGCGCCGATGCAGTGCGCCGAGGTCGCGCAGGCGGCCGACAGCGAATAGCTGACGCCCTTGATCTGGTAGGCCGTGGCCAGGCAGGCCGAGACCGTCGAGCACATCGTGCGCGGCACCATGTACGGGCCGACCTTGCGCACGCCACGTTCGCGCAGCAGGTCGACCGCGCCGATCTGCCATTCGCTGGAGCCGCCACCGGAACCGGCGATCAGGCCGGTGCGCAGGCTGCTGACCTGCTCGGCGCTGAGCCCGGCATCGGCGATGGCATCGCGCATGGCCAGATAGGCGAAGGCCGCTGCATCGCTCATGAAGCGCTTCTGCTTGCGGTCGATCAGCGCCTCCAGATCGAGGTCGACACGACCGCCGACCTGGCTGCGCAGGCCCGCTTCGGCGTGGTCGGCCAGGGCGGTGATGCCCGAGCGCCCTTCGCGCAGCGCGGCCGAAACGGTATCCAGATCATTGCCGAGGCAGGACGTGATGCCCATGCCGGTGATGACGACGCGACGCATCAGAAGCTCCCGGTTTCGGTGAACAGGCCGACGCGCAGGTCGCGCGCGCTGTAGATTTCGCGGTCATCCACATACATGCGGGCGTCCGACTGGGCCATCACCAGCTTGCGGTTGATGACGCGGCTGATGTCGATCTCGTAACGCACGAGCCTGGCTTCCGGCAGCACCTGGCCGGTGAACTTCACTTCGCCACAGCCCAGCGCGCGGCCCTTGCCGGGGGCGCCCAGCCAGGTCAGGAAGAAGCCGGTCAGCTGCCACATGGCGTCCAGGCCCAGGCAGCCGGGCATCACCGGGTCGCCGATGAAATGGCAGCCGAAGAACCACAGGTCCGGGCGGATATCCAGTTCGGCGCGTACCATGCCTTTGCCATGCGGTCCGCCGTCCTCGCGGATGTCGGTGATGCGGTCGAACATCAGCATCGGGTCGTTGGGCAGACGGCCGGCAGCGGTGCCGAACAGTTCACCGCGTGCGCTGGCCAGCAGCTGTTCGCGGTTGAACGCGTGGAGACGGGTCATGAAGCACAATCCTGGAAGCGAAGAACAGGGAAACAAGCGCCCGAGAATGCCCGTGGAAACTGCGCCGATCAAACATTTCAACCGTACGCAACCGTAGTGTTTTCAAGGGAATACGCGCATCCTGTTGATGTGCAACGACCATACTTCGGCGTGTGGCCCACCCGGCCCGGCCCTGCCTTTCCCACCTGACATGACCCGACTGCGCAAGATCATCCACGTTGACATGGACGCGTTCTACGCGTCGGTGGAGCAGCGCGACGATCCGTCACTGCGTGGCAAGCCGGTCGTCGTGGCATGGCGTGGCGCCCGCTCGGTGGTGTGTGCGGCGTCCTACGAGGCGCGCGTGTTCGGCGTGCGTTCGGCGATGCCCGCCGTGCGTGCCGAGCGCCTGTGCCCGGACGCGATCTTCGTGCCGCCGGACTTCGCGCGTTACAAGGCGGTGTCACAGCAGGTACGCGCGATCTTCCTGCGCCATACCGACCTGGTCGAGCCGCTGTCGCTGGACGAGGCCTATCTGGACGTGACCGAGCCGAAGAGTGGCATTGAACTGGCCACCGACATCGCCCGCACCATCCGCGCGCAGATCCGCGAGGAAACGAACCTGACTGCTTCAGCCGGGATCGCGCCGAACAAGTTCCTGGCCAAGATCGCCTCGGACTGGCGCAAGCCCGACGGCCAGTTCGTGATTCCGCCGCAGCGCGTGGATGCGTTCCTGGCGCCGCTGCCGGTGAACCGCGTGCCCGGTGTAGGCAAGGTCATGGAAGGCAAGCTGGCCGCGCGCGGCATCGCCACCTGCGGCGACCTGCGGCAGTGGGCCTTGATCGATCTGGAAGAGGCATTCGGCAGCTTCGGCCGCAGCCTGTACAACCGCGCACGTGGCATCGACGAGCGGCCGGTGGAACCGGATCAGCAGGTGCAGTCGATCTCCTCGGAGGACACCTTCGCCGAAGACCTGCTGCTGGAAGACCTGACCGAGGCGATCGTGCAGCTGGCAGGGAAGACCTGGAACGCCACGCGCAAGACCGAGCGCATCGGCCACACCGTGGTGCTGAAACTGAAGACCGCGCAGTTCCGCATCCTCACCCGCAGCTTCACCCCGGAGCGCCCGCCGGAATCGATGGAAGAGCTGCGCGACATCGCTCTGGCCCTGCGCGCCCGCGTCGACCTGCCGGCGGAGACCCGTTACCGCCTGGTCGGCGTCGGGCTGGGTGGCTTCCGCGAAAAGGAGCCGGTGGTGCAGGGGGAACTGTTCGAGCACGAACCCAACGATTCCCCGCGAAGCTGATCTATGTGTCGACCAAGGTCGACACCCACCCAAAGAAGGCCATGCCATCCAGACAGATTGCGGAGATCTGTCGAAGGCGGGGTGGGTCCGGTTGCGGGGGCGTGAGCGCCATGGATGGCGCGACCGAGCCTCCATGGACGGATTGACGGCGTCCCCCGCAACCGGACCCACCTCGCCATCCCACGGATAGCCAGCTGTTGCTGTTGCTTCGGCTGTTGCCGTTGCATTGAGCGGGTGCAGGGCGCAGCCCTGCAAAAGAAAACTCCCTACCTCACGGCCACTGCATCTCGCCCTTGGCCACCTTCGCACTCAGCTCCAGCGACGCCACGCCCGCCAGCTTCGGATAGCGCGCCTGCATCGCCTTCACCAGTGCCACACTGTCCTTGGCCTTTGCCGTCTCGGCATCGAACGCGCGGATGTAGTCCGCCGTGAACACCAGCGCGCTGGCATCCAGTGCGGCACCCGGCGCGTAATGCCCCGGCACCACCACCTTCGGCTTCAGCGCCTGCAACCGCTGCAGGGTCTGCAGCCAGTCGGCATGCGACTTCGGCGTCTGCGTGTCGGCCATCCACACGTGTTCACCGGCCACCACCGGAATGCCGCCGACGATCGCGCGCAGCGACGGCACCCACAGCACCGTGCGGTCCGGGGCCGGGCCATCCAGGCCGATCAGCGGCAGGCGCTGGCCTTCCAGCTGCAGGGCGTCGCCGTCCAGCACCTGCGGCACCACGATGCGCGACGGCACGTCGGCACCCATCTTCGGCCCCCAGTAGGCCAGCTTGCCGGCCTGGGTCTGCTGGATGTGGGCAACGGTCTGCGCAGTGGCGACGATGCGTGCCTGCGGGAACGCGTCCTGCAGGGTAGCCAGGCCGAAGTAGTAGTCCGGATCACCGTGGCTGATGTAGATCGTTGTCAGCTGCTTGCCGCTGGCGCGGATCAGCTCGACCAGCTTGCGCGCATCGCTGGCGCCGAACTGCGCATCGACCAGGATCGCGTCATGGCGGCCTTCGATCAGCACCGAAGACACCGAGAACATCGCCTGCGGTCCCGGATGGAAGGTCTGCAGGTGCAGCTGGGATCTGGTCGCCGTGGCCGGCGTCGGCGTGGCCGAAGCCGCCATCAGCGGAGCACTGGCGAAGGCGGCGGCCAGCGCGAGGGGAAGCAGCAGGGTAGCGGTGCGCATTGGGAATTCCTCGTGTCGGATGGGAGCGGAGCGCGGGCTATGCCGGGCGTCCTTGCCTGGCCCGCTGCGGGCCGTCGCAAGCGACGCTGGCAACGGCTCCTGCCGTTGCCTTCGGCTCTACAGCTGGGTAGCGCCGGGCTATGCCCGGCGGACGCCATGATCAGTACGCGGCCGTGATGATCTGCTTCGGGTACTGGTGCGCTTCCAGCTCGGCGACGAACGCGGCGCCGTAGTCGGCGTAGCTGATGCGGCTGTGGCCGCTGGCATCAGCGAGGAAGGCCTTGGGCTGCACGCGGTACTGGCCGCGCTCTTCGCCCGGGCCGATTTCGGCGGCCGGCGAGAAGAAGGTCCAGTCCAGGTCGTCCACCGCCTGCAGGCGATTGAAGGCTTCACGATGGGCCAGCGCGTACGGCTTGTAGGCCTCCGGGAAGTTGGGGGTATCGACCAGCTGCACGCCCGGCGCGACTTCCAGGCTGCCGGCGCCACCGACCACCACCAGGCGCGGTACACCGGCCTTGCGCGCGGCGGCGGCCAGCTGCGCGGCCACTTCGCCGACGCGGCCGATGTCATCGCCCGGACGCGGGCCATAGGCGCTGGCCAGCACGTCGTGGCCGGCGATGGCGGCGACCAGGGCATCCTGGTCATCCAGCGAGGCGATCACCGGATGGGCACCGGCCAGTTCGGCCGGAAGATCCTGCGCGCTGCGCACGATGACGGTGAGTTCGTGGCCGTTGGCCAGCGCGTGGCGGGCGATCTGGCGGCCGATGTTGCCGGTGGAACCAACGAGGGCGATCTTCATGGCAGGACTCCGTGGGGCGGTGTGGGGTGGGAATGGGGCCACTCTAGGCCGCTGCAGTCGCTCGAAAAACAGCGTATAACGCGCTTGTTTGTTGCATGGATCGAGCATATGGACCGACTGACCGCCATGACCGTATTCGTCGAGGTGGCCGAGCGCGGCAGCCTCACCGCCGCCGCCGAGGTGCTGGACATGTCGCGGGCGATGGTCAGCCGCTACCTGGCCGAGGTCGAGGCTTGGCTGGGCGCGCGCCTGCTGCACCGGACCACGCGCCGGGTCAGCCTGACCGGCCCCGGCGAGGCGGCGCTGGCGCGCTTCCGTCAGATGCTGGCCATCGGCGAGGAACTGCAGGGTGAGCTGGCCAGCGATGATCCGGAGCCGCATGGCACGCTGCGGGTGACTGCCAGCGTGTCGTTCGGGCAGAGCCACCTGGCGCGGGCGGTGGCCGGCTTTGTTGCGCGCCATCCGGCGGCACGCATCGAGCTGCTGCTGGTCGACCGCATGGTGAACCTGGTGGAAGAGCGGGTGGACCTTGCCGTGCGCATCGCCCGCCAGATCGATCCCAGCCTGATCGCACGACGGCTGGCCACCTGCCGCTCGGTGCTGTGCGCGACGCCGTCGTACCTGCAGGCGCGCGGTACGCCTACCGCCCCGGAACACCTGGCCGGGCACAACTGCCTGACCCATCACTACGTAGGCAAGAGCCTGTGGCAGCTGCACCGCGATGGCCGTTCGCTGTCGGTGGCGGTGGGCGGCAACATCAGCGCCAACGAAGCCTCGCTGTTGCTGGAAGCGGTGCGTGCGGGCGCCGGCATCGCGATGCTGCCGACCTACCAGGTGGCGCCACTGCTGCGCAGTGGCGAGCTGATCGAGTTGTTGCCCGAATTCAGTCTGGACGAACTCGGCATTCATGCCGTGTACGCATCACGGCGCCAGCAGCCCGCTATCATGCGGCGATTCCTGGATTTCCTGGGCGAGTGTTTCGCCAGCCCGGCCTTCCAGGATCTGGATTGGCGCCCACCGGGCAAGGAGAACACATGAACCATGGACAGGCCTTGATCGACCACAACCGTGCTGCCTGGGACCGCCAGGCCAGCGAAGTGCGCGAATGGTCGCGCCCGGTGGAAAGCTCAACGATTGCCGCCGCGCGCGATGGCCGCTGGCAGGTGCACCTGACCCCGCG
Organism: Stenotrophomonas sp. PE591; assembly: GCF_018320795.1. NCBI lineage: Bacteria > Pseudomonadati > Pseudomonadota > Gammaproteobacteria > Lysobacterales > Lysobacteraceae > Stenotrophomonas > Stenotrophomonas sp. PE591. Next base: position 302,535 of record NZ_JAAOKO010000003.1, on the reverse strand, counting down.
CGCGCTGCCGCTGGACTGGCTGGGGGATGTGCGCGGCCGCCGCATCCTCTGCCTGGCCTCGGGCGGTGGCCAGCAGGCCCCGGTGCTGGCGGCGGCCGGGGCGGAGGTGACCGTGTTCGATCTGTCCGATGGCCAGCTCGAGCAGGATCGTCAGGTGGCGGCGCGTGATGGCCTGCAACTGCGCACGGTGCAGGGCGACATGCGCGATCTGCACGCCTTCGCCAACGACAGCTTCGATGTGGTGTTCCACCCGATCTCCAACCTGTACGTGCCCGACGTCCGGCCGGTGTGGACCGAATGCCGCCGCGTGCTGGCGCGTGATGGCATGCTGATGGCCAGCTTCTACAACCCGGTGCTGTTCGTCGGCGCGCGCGATCCGCAGCTGGATGCACAGGGCCTGATCCGGCCGCAGTACGTCATTCCTTATTCGGATCTGGAAGACCTGCCACCGGCCGAGCGCGAGGCGAAACTGGCGCGGGGCGATGCGCTGACCTTCGGCCACAGCCTGACCGAACTGATCGGTGGCCAGCTGGATGCCGGCTTCGTCATCGATCGCTTCATGGAAGACTGGCAGCCGCAGCCGCGCTTCCTGATCGACCGCTATCTGCCCACCTTCCTGGCTACCCGCGCGCGCCGGATCGGCTGAGGCAGGCCTGCCCAAAATACTGCGGCGTACAATGGACGGCCCCACGTCGCACAGGTGCCGTTCCCTTGTCGTATCCCTATCCGCTGGTCGTGTTCGACCTCGATGGCACGCTGGTCGACAGCGCTGCCGATATTGCCGAAGCGCTGAACCGCACGCTGGAAGACATCGGCCTGGCGCGCGTGCCGGAAGCCACCGTGCTGGGCTGGATCGGTGACGGTGTGCGTCGTCTGGTCGAGCAGGCGGTGCAGGCCGCCGGCCGCGAGGTGGACCTGGCCGAGGTGATGCCGGTGTTCATGGTGCACTACCGTGAGTGCCTGCTGCGCAGCCCGCGACTGTTCGACGGCGTGGGCGAAGCGCTGGCGCAACTGCGTGCGCGCAACGTGCCGCTGGCGATCTGCACCAACAAGCCCGAAGCACTGGTGCCGCCGCTGCTGCAGCACCTGGGTATCGGTGATGCATTCGCGCTGGTACTGGGGGGGGATTCGCTGCCGCAGCGCAAGCCCAGTGGCGAGCCACTGCGGCACATCGCCGCGCACTTCGGGCTGCCGGTGGAGTCCTGCCTGATGGTGGGTGATTCGTTGACCGACTACCGCGCCGCCGAAGAGGCCGGCATGCCGATCGCGCTGGTGCGCTACGGCTATCCGCGCGGCCTGGACCTGGCCACCGCGCATGCGGTGGCGGTGATCGACGACCTGCGTGAACTGCCGGGGTTGTGGGGCTGAAGCAGGGGGTAGTGCCGGCCGCTGGCCGGCAACCCGGGATGCGTTGCCGAAGGTCATGATGTTGCCGGCCAGCGGCCGGCACTACCATGAACGTTGCGCTCACTTCGGCTGGTAACGCACGCTCAACTGGTACTCGCGGCCGGGCTGGTTGAACCATGCCACCGTTTCGTAGCGACGGTCGAAGACGTTGGCGGCGCGTGCCAGCAGCGACCACGATGGCGTCAGTGCGTACTCAGCGCGCAGGTCCAGCGTGCCGTAACCTCCCACCTTCACCGTGTTGGCGGCATCGTCGTAGCGCTTGCCGGCACCCTGCACGGTCAGGCCTGCGCGGAAATCGCCGAAGCGACGGTCGATGTCCAGGCGCGCGGTCTGCTGCGCGCGGCGTGGCAGCCAGTTGTCGAACTGGGTGCTGCCGCCGGTGCGGTTGCGCGGGTCGGTGTAGCTCAGCTGCGCGTTGATGTCGAAGCCGGCGAGCAGCACGCCACCGGTCAGCTCGGCACCGCGGATGCGGGCCTTCTCCACCTGCTGCATCTTGAAGGTTGCCGCATCGTAGGTGATCAGGTCATCGATGCGGGTTTCATACACGTCCAGGCCCCAGTGCCAGCCCTGGCCCTGCTGCGAAACGCCGAGGTTGGCGCTCTTGGACTTCTCCGGCTTCAACGTCGGCACGCCGCTCCACGGGTCGTACAGATCGCTGAAGGTCGGTGCCTTGAACGCCGTGCCATAGCTGGCGTTGAGGCGCAGGCCGTGGCCCAGCTCCATCGCCCAGCCAACGCTGCCGGTGGCGTGGTTGCCGAACTGCTGGTTGTCGTCGTTGCGTGCGCTGGCCTGCAGCTGGTGGCGGCCGAAGCGGCCCTGGTACTGCACGAATACGCCGGTGTTGCGGCGGCTGTCGACCAGGTAACCCGCGCTGCTGCCATCCAGGTTGTCTTCGCTCCAGTCCACGCCTGCGCTCAGCAGCTGGCCCTCGGCCACGCCGAAATCGCCCTGCAGGGAGGCGCTGTCGCGGTGGGTCTGTGCGCTGCCACGTGCACCGAAGTCGCCGAAGTTGTCCGACTCGTTGTCACTGCGGCCGACGTTTGCGGTGAATGCCAGGCGCTCGGACGGGGTGTAGCGCACCTTGCCGGCCAGCACCTGCTGGCGGGTTTCCGAATAGTTGTAGTAACCGTCGTAATGGTTCCTGCCGTCGGCGCGCAGGGCGCTGCCTTCCACGTTCCACTGCTCGTTGAAGGTGTAGCCACCGCGCAGGCTCTTGGACAGGTTGCGGTAGCCGTCGCGGTCGGGCTCGTCGGCGAAGCAGCCGGTGAACAGTGTGGCCGAGCCGCGGCAGGCATCGATGCCATCGGAATGCTGGTAGGCGATATCCGCACCGAACCAGCCGCGTTCGGTACCGCCGCCAATGCCACCGCTGGCTTCACGCAGGCCGTTGCTGCCACCGCCAAGCTGGAAGTGCGGGGCGAAATCGCCCTGGTTGCGGCGGGTGAAGATCTGGATCACGCCACCGATGGCGTCGGCGCCGTACAGGCTCGACTGCGGGCCGCGCACGATTTCCACGCGCTCGATCTGCGCCAGCGGCAGGTCCTGGTACATGGCCAGGCCGAGGTCGGCGCTGTTGATGCGCACGCCGTCCACCAGCACTACGGTGTGGCCGGAATTGGTACCGCGCAGGAACAGCGAGCTCTGCTTGCCGAGGCCGCCGGCATTGGCCAGGTTGATGCCGGCGCGACCGCGCAGCAGTTCCTGCAGCGAAGTGGCCTGGCTGGATTCGATCTGGGCGCGGTCGATCACCTGCGCCGGCGCGATGCTGTCCTGCAGGGCGATCGGGGTGCGGGTGGCAGTGACCAGGATCTGGTCGAGCGCGGTGGTGTCATTGGCGGCCTGGGCCAGCGCGGGCAGGGCGGCCAGCACGGCCAGGGACAGCATTCGGGACTGCAGCTTCATGGGGGACTCCGGGTGCCACGCACGCCCGCGTGGCGAAGGGGAGGAGCCGCGAAGGCAGGCGTGCGCCGATGCCGCAGCGCACGCCACGGTCATCCAGCGCCATGCCCACCGCATCGCGACCTGAGGCTTCCGGGCCGGTCTCCGGGCTTGCCGCCGGGTGGCGCGAGGCCACCGTCCAGGCGCCTTCCCATGCCTGCGGCACAGTGGCGGTGTTGCCTGGAACTGACGTGCTTACCGTTGCGGGGGCAGCGCCGGCCTGGCGTGGAATCACGCGTCACCGGCTTCCCGTTTCAACCTGCCGGCCATGGCCGCAGGTCACCTGGAAGTGCGCGCAGTCTACGGCATCGCAGGCCGTCCCGTTGCGTCGCGCCTGCGCGACTGCCTTTGCTGTGCCTTTAGAATGGTTGCTCGATCCCGTGGTGCCGTTGCCGATGTCCGCCCGTTTTCCGCTGTACCTGCGTCGCCCGTCCGGGACGCGCGCATGATCCTCGACCTGGTCCGCCATGCCGGCAATGGCCGTGATGAGTTCCTTGATGGCCGCAGCGACCCACCGCAGCTGGCCGGCCTGCCACAGGAGCTGGTCGAGGCCTACGCCGGGCAACGCTGGGAGCGGGTGATCAGTTCACCGCGGTTGCGCGCGCTGCATACGGCGATGGCCCTGGCCACGCCGCGTGGGCTGGACGTGGAAGCGGACGAGGAATGGGAAGAACTGGACTTCGGCGATTGGGACGGGCGGTCGCTGTTCGACCTGCCGGAGGATGCACTGGCGGCCTTCCATGCCGATCCGCACGCGTTCCCACCGCCCAATGGCGAGAGCTGGGGCCACTTCGAGCGGCGCATCGCGCGCGCGCTGGATCGCCTGCTCGATGATGACGATCCGGTACCGACGCTGGTGGTCAGCCATGGCGGCCCGTTGCGCATGGTGCTGTCGCAGGTCTGCGGCCTGCCGATGTCGCTGTGCTGGGCGCTGCGTATCGATCACGGCACGCGCCTGCGGGTGTGGCTGGAGCGCGGCGAGATCGGGCTGGTGGGTGAGCTGCTGGAGCTGCAGCAGCCCTGAGCGCACTCGCCGGGCATGGCCCGGCGCTACCGATCCCGCATCACACTGGTAGTGCCGGCCGCTGGCCGGCATCCCCAGGAACGCGGAGGCCTCAATCCTCGTCCGCGCCCTCGGCCACGCTGTCCTCAGCGTCATCGTCGGCATCGAAGCGCTGCTCATGCACCGGGCCCGATGCCGGGCCGGCTGCCTTCAGCGGATGCGCAGCGATGCGTGCTTCGTAATCCTGCACCAGTGCTTCACGCTGTGGCTCGCTCAGCTCCTGCCAATGGCAGTCCAGCAACGCGCCTTCCAGCGAGTACAGCAGGTTCAGGCTGGGCTTGAAGCCGGCGCGCTTGACCTTGACGAAGGCGCCGACGGCTCCGATCGCGACCAGGTCGTCGCGGCTGCGCAGGCCGACCTGGCGCAGCCACGCCGCACTTTTCGGGCCGATGTTGCGCAGCTTCGGTGCGCTCATCCCAGCGCCTCGACGAACACGCGGGCGATGGCTTCCAGGCCAGCCTGGTCGTCGGCATCGAAGCGGCCGACCTTCGGGCTGTCGATGTCGAACACGCCGATCAGTTCATCGCCGCGCAGCAGCGGCACCACCAGTTCCGAGCGCGAGGCCGAATCGCAGGCGATGTGGCCGGGGAAGGCGTCGACGTCCTCTACGCGCTGGGTCACGCGCTGGCTGGCGGCGGCACCGCACACGCCCTTGTCCAGCGGGATGCGCACGCAGGCCGGCAGGCCCTGGAACGGGCCGACCACCAGCTCCTTGCCGTCGTACAGGTAGAAGCCCACCCAGTTCAGGTCGGGCAGGGCGTGGTAGACCAGGGCCGAGAGGTTGGCCGCGTTGGCGATGCGGTCGGACTCGGCATAGACCAGGCCACGGGCCTGTTCCAGCAGCTGGGCGTATTGTTCCGGCTTGCTGCCGGTGAGCGAGGCATTGGCGAACATGCCAGCAGTCTAGCAAGCGTGCCGGGCCAGCGATAATGCACACACTGTTGCCCTGTTGGAGCCCGTCGATGCCGTTGCCCGCCACGCTGCCGCCCGCCCTGTTCGTCACCGGCACCGATACCGAGATCGGCAAGACCGCGGCCAGCACCGCGCTGCTGCACGCACTGCGCCGGCGCGGCCTGCGTGCGGTGGGCATGAAGCCGGTGGCCAGCGGCAGCGAAGACCTGGGCCAGGGCCTGCGCAACGAAGACGCATTGGCCCTGCAGGCGGCCAGCTGGCCGGTACCGGACTATGCCGATCTGAACCCATATGCGTTGCGCCAGCCGCTGGCACCGGAGCTGGCCGCTGCCGAGGACGGCGTGCAGGTGGAGCTGGCGCCGATCGTGGCAGCGTTCGAGCGGCTGCGCGCGCAGACCGATGTCGTGGTGGTGGAGGGGGTTGGCGGTTGGCTGGCGCCGGTCTCGGCCACGCTCGACCAGCTCGACCTGGTGCGCGCATTGCGGTTGCCGGTGTTGCTGGTGGTGGGCATGCGGCTGGGCTGCGTCAACCACGCGCGTCTGACCGCGCAGTCGCTGCAGGCCAGCGGCGTGGAGTGCCTGGGCTGGATCGGCAACCACATCGACCCGGCGATGCAGCGCCAGGATGAGAACATCGCAACGCTGCAGCAGCGCCTGCCGATGCCGTGCTGGGGGCGGCTGCCGCATCTGCCGGGAGCGGATGGCGAAGCGCTGAGCGCGCGTCTGCTCGAGTGATCCTGGGTAGTGCCGGCCGCTGGCCGGCAACTGCACCACCCGGTGATCCCGATGTTGCCGGCCAGCGGCCGGCACTACCGTGCTGCGGCCGCCAGCTCCCGCGCGATCGCACCCAACCGCTCCACCGCGCCGATGAAGCGTGCATCCAGCGTCTGGCAGCACGACAGCCGCAGGCAATGGCGATACCGCGCGCCGCGTGAATACACCTGGCCGGGCATGAACACGATGTCCTCCTGCAGTGCACGCTCGAACAGCTCGCGCGTGTCCACGCCCGGCAGTTCCAGCCACAGCAGGAAGCCACCCTGCGGTTCGGTGGCGCGGGTGCCGGCCGGGAAGTGTTCGGCCACCAGCTGGCGCAGCCGTCCGACCTGCTCGCGGTACAGCCGGCGCATGCGATGCAGGTGGTGCTCGTAGCTGCCCGCTTCCAGATAGGCCGCCACCGCGTCGCCCAGCAGCTGCGGCTCGCCGCCGGTGGACTGGAATTTCAGCAGCGCGATGCGCTCGGCGAAGCGGCCGCCATCGAGCCAGCCGATGCGGTAATCCGGCGCCAGCGTCTTGGAAAAGCCGCCGACCACCATCACCCAGCCATCGCGATCGAAGGCCTTCAGGAGCGGTGCCGGCGGTTCGCAGAACTGCAGCTCGGCATACACCGCATCTTCGATCAGCGGCAGCTGGCGTGCGTTGACCAGTTCGGCCAGGCGTTGCTTGGCGGCGGTCGGCATGGTGCAGCCGAGCGGGTTATGCACGGTCGGCATCACCACCAGTGCGGCCAGCGGCGTGTGCTCCAGCAGCGCATCCAGCGCATCCACATCCAGGCCGAGCTGCGGATGGGTGGGCAGTTCGATGGCCTGCAGGCCGAGGTTGGCCAGCAACGGGTAGAGGTTGAAGTAGGACGGCGCCTCGATGCCGACCGCATCACCGGGCTGGGTGACTGCACGCAGCGCCAGCTGCAGCCCTTCCATCGCACCGTGGGTCAGCAGCAGGCGTTCGCTGTGGGTATGCAGGCCCATGCGCGGGCCGCGGCGCACGATCTGCGCCAGCAGCCGTGGCGAGCCGTTGGGGCGTGCATAGGTCTCCACGGTCTGCTGGCCATGGCGCAGTACCTGCGCCGTGTGCTTGGCCAGCTGCGCTCCGGGGTAGAACTGGCGACCGCGCGGGCCGGCAAAGGCCAGGTCGATCACGCCGGGGCGGCGCTGTGCTTCCAGCACGCGGGCCATCAGTACCTGCTGCAGCGGCGCGGTGGGCGCAGAAGGTGTGTCGCGCAGCGAACGTTCCGGCACCGACAGCCGCGGCGCGACCTCGAAGCCGGCCTTGGGCCGCGGAATGACCAGACCAGCGTCTTCCAGCTGGCGGTAGGCGGCGATCACCGTGTTCAGGCTGAGCCGGCGCTGCAGGGCCATCTGCCGCAGCGAAGGCAGGCGGCTGCCGACCGGAAGGCGTCCGCCGTGGATGGCCTCGGCCAGTTCGTCGGACAGCCGTTGGTAGCGGGGGGGGATCATTGCGCTCTGATCATCTGTATCCATCGAGTTTCCCGCCATCTGGTGCTGTACCCATGATGACGGCGAGCCTAGCATGTCGTTGTCGGCCGGGCCTGATCGGGGCACGGCCGGTACTTTCCAAGCGCACGGCTGGATGGCCGTGCGTCTTTTTTTGGAGGTGGTGCCGGCCGCTGGCCGGCAATCCCCTTGGACCGCAGGAGCCGGCCAGCGGCCGGCACTACCCGGGTCGTTACCGAATTGGCAGGTGCGTCACCGAGCGCCAGCCGGCCCCACGGAAATGCCGTCAGCGCATCGGCACCAGCACCGCATCGCGCCGGTACAGCACCGGGAACTGCTTGCCCAAGGCGGCCAGCTTCGGCGCGTCGTAGTAGCGGATGTAGGCGGCCTGCGGGTAGTTGGTCATGTAGTTCTGGTGGTAGCTCTCGGCCGGGTAGAAGCGCTGGCCGCTGACCAGCTGGGTGACGATCGGTGCGCGGTAGCTGCCGGCCTGGCCGAGCTGGGCGATGTAGGCGCGGCTGGCTGCCTGCTGGCGGGCGTCATCAGTGAAGATCGCCGACCGGTACTGGCTGCCGTGGTCGGGCCCCTGACGGTTGAGCTGGGTCGGGTCGTGCACCACCGAGAAGAACACCTGCATCAACTGCCCATAGCTGACCTGGCGTGGGTCGTAGTCGACCTTCACCGCTTCGGCATGACCGGTCTGACCGCTGCTGACCCGCTCATAGCGGGCATTGGCAGCGCTGCCACCGATGTAGCCGGACACCGCATTACTCACGCCTTTGACATGCTGGAACACACCCTGCACGCCCCAGAAGCAACCGCCGGCGAACACCACGCTGGCGTGGGTGGCGTCATCGCGGAACGCAGCGTCGCCCGTGGGTACAGGGAGTGCCTGGGTCTGCGCGCGGGCTTCGACCGGTGCCGCGATGGCGCCATGGTCAACGAGCAGCACGCCGGCGATGAGTGCCGTGGCCACCAGTCCGGCAACGCCAGCGGCAATGCCCTGTTCAAAGGAGAATTTCATCGTGTCCTCCCGGTTCAACCGAAGGTGAAGGCATAGGCCTGCACGCCCGCATCGAGGAATTCGATCTCGAAGCGGTGCGGGCTGACCGTGCCGCGTTGGCGCACCAGCTGGTAGAGGCGGTGCTCGTCGACCACGCCGCTGCCATCGGCGCCGACATCAGTGCCGGCATCGGTGGCGGGCAATGGCTTGCCATCCAGCAGGACGCGGAAGCGCACCGGCTTTCCTTCCTGGCCCGGTGCCAGCACCAGGTGCAGGTCGCGCGCATGGAACTGGAAGGCGATGCGGCCACCGGCCTGCTGCAGCTGCGCAGCCTCGTCGGTAACGGTCCAGCGTCCGGACAGGCCCCACTGGTTCAACGCCAGGCTGGCCGGCAACGTGTAGTCGAACGCGGTGTCGCTGCGCTGCCCACCGGGCGAGGCGAACTGCTCGGCACGGGCGTGGCCCAGATAGGTTTCCGGCGAGCGCAGATTGCCCATGTCGGCCTGCGCAGCCACGCCCTTCAGATCGGCGGCGGCCGGATCGGCCGGCGGTGGCAGGTTCGTCTGGCCGGCCTCGGTCAGCAAGCGGCGGATCACCTGTTCCGAACGCGCATAGTTGCCCTCGCCGAACTGGTGGCCGCGGATGTTGCCCTGCGCATCAACGAAGTACTGCGCCGGCCAGTAGCGGTTGTTGAACGCGCGCCAGATCGTGTACTGGTTGTCCAGCGCCACCGGGTACTCGACCTTCAGCTGCTGCACCGCCTTCATCACATTGCGCGGGTCACGCTCGAAGGCGAATTCCGGGGTGTGCACGCCGATCACCACCAGGCCGTGGTCGCGATAACGGCGCTCCCATTCGTGCACGAATGGCATCGCGCGCAGGCAGTTGATGCACGAGTACGTCCAGAAATCGACCAGCACCACCTTGCCGCGCAGCTGCTGGGCCGTCAGCGGCGGGCTGTTGAGCCAGCCGGTGGCACCATCCAGCGCGGGCAGGGTGCCTTCCACTGGCAGCGGTGCACTGGCACCCGCATCGGGGCCCGCCATCATCATCATCGACGGTGCTGCCGGCTGCGTGCCGGGTACCGCATCCAGCAGGCCCTGCTCGATACGCGCGGTGCTGACCGTGGAAAGACGGGTCAGCAGGCCGGTATCCCAGCCCAGGCCGATCGCCACCACCGCCAGCAAGGCGGCCACGCCCAGCACCTTGCGCAGCACATCGCCAAGGCCAAGCCGCGCGTGCAGCGCACGGAACACGCGGCCGCCCACCCACACGGCCAGGGCCAGCGCCGTGATCGCGCCCAGCGCATATGCCAGCAGCAGGGCAGTGGTACCCACGCTGGCGCCATGCAGCGCGGCACCGGTCAGCACCAGGCCGAGGATCGGCCCGGCGCAGGGCGCCCACAGCAGGCCGGTGGCGATGCCGATCAGCAGCGAGGTCCACGCACCGCCACGCCCCGCTGCGTCGGTCGCATCGGCACGCGCGCTCAAGCGGGCACCCACGCGCTGGAACGGCGCCAGCAGATGGTCGGCCAGTCGTGGCCAGAGCAATGCCAGTGCGAACAGCGCCATCAGCAGCAGGGCGATCCAGCGTCCGACCTGGTTGGCCTGTGCCACCCATTGGCTGCCCACCGCAGCCAGGCTGGCGACCACGGTGAAGGTGAGTGCCATGCCCAGCAGCAGCGGCAGCGTGCTGCGCAGGAAGGGGCGGTCGGCACGGGCGAACACGAACGGCAGCACCGGCAGTATGCAGGGACTGAGCAGGGTCAGCGCGCCCCCCAGGTAGGCAAGCAGCAACAGCAGCATCGTCAGGCTCCGGAAGCAGGGGAAGAACCGACCGGCACCCGCCAGCCATCGGCGGTACCGCCCTCAGCGGCACCGGGAACGAACACCATCGCTGCGCCGTTCATGCAGTAGCGAAGTCCGGTTGGGCGAGGCCCGTCGTTGAACACATGGCCGAGGTGGCCACCGCAGCGGCGGCAGTGCACCTCCACCCGCAGCATGCCGAAGGTGACGTCGCGGTCTTCGCCGATGGCGTTGTGCAGCGGCGCCCAGAAGCTGGGCCAGCCGGTGCCGCTCTCGAACTTGGTGGAGGAGGAGAACAGCGGCAGCGCACAGCCGGCGCAGGCAAACGTGCCCTGCCGGTGTTCCTTGTTGAGCGGGCTGCTGTACGGGCGCTCGGTCGCCTGCTGGCGCAGCACTGCGTACTGCGCCGGGGTCAGGCGCTGGCGCCAGTCGGCATCGCTGCGCATGACCTCGAACTGTCGCGACGGGCGCGCTTCAGCGGCGGCCGGGGCGGCGCGGCTGCAGGCCCCCAGGCCGAGCAGACCGGCGGCGGTGGCAACACCGCCCAGGCCCAGCAGATGGCGTCGGGTAAGGGACATGGCGGACTCCGGGAAGGGGCGACGGGGCCATGCTGCGCCCGCCCGGGTCAACGAATCCTCACGCAGGATTCAATTTTTCGTGAGGTATCGGCGTCCATCCCGCGCCACAATGCAGCCAGCCTCCCCACTGGCCCCGAGCTGCCGATGTCCATCAAACGCGTGCTGATCGTTGAAGACGATGCCCACATCGCCGACCTGCTGCGCATGCATCTGGGCGATGAGGGCTACGACGTCGCCCATGCCGCCAGCGGCGATGCCGGCCTGCGCCTGCTCGAGCAGGAAGGGCCATGGGATGCGCTGGTGCTGGACGTGATGCTGCCCGGCGTGGACGGCCTGCAGGTGTGCCAGCGTGCACGCGCGATGGCGCGCTATGTGCCGATCATCATCATCAGTGCGCGTGGTAGCGAAACGCAGCGCATCGTCGGCCTGGAACTGGGTGCGGATGATTACCTGGCCAAGCCCTTCTCGATGCCGGAACTGGTGGCCCGCGTGCGTGCGCTGCTGCGCCGGGCCGAGGCGATGGCGCAGAGCGCGCGCATCGATGCCGGCGCGATCGAGCTGGGTGGTCTGCAGCTGGACCCGGTTGCGCGTACCGCCTCGGTGGATGGCAACGCACTGGAGCTGACCCCGCGCGAGTTCGACCTGCTGCTGTTCTTCGCCCGTCATCCGGACCAGGTGTTCGCGCGCATGGAACTGCTCAACCAGGTCTGGGGCTACCAGCACGATGGCTACGAGCACACGGTCAACACCCACATCAACCGACTGCGCAGCAAGATCGAGCCGGACCCGGCCAACCCGCGGCGGCTGCTGACGGTGTGGGGCCGCGGCTACAAGCTGGTGGACCCGGCCGGGGCGGCGGCATGATCAAGCCGAACCTGTGGCAGAAGCTGGCGGCGGTGATCGCTGCGCTGATGCTGATGTGCTGCATGGCGTTGCTGGCGCTGCAGATGCGCGCCAACACCCGCCACGAGCAGGAAGTGGTGCAGCGGTTGTCGCTGGGCCTGGCCGAGCACATTGCCCAGCGCAGCGAACTGATGGACACCAGCGGCATGCGTGATGCCGCCGTGCGCGCGCTGTTCGGCCAGCTGATGGCGGTCAACCCCAGCGTCGAGGTCTACTTGCTGGACGACCAGGGCCGCATCCTCGGCCACGATGCGCCGACAGGCCATCTGGTGCGCAACCGGGTGGACGTGGCACCGCTGCGCCGGCTGCTGGCCGGTGCACCGTTGCCGATCCTGGGCGATGACCCGCGCAGCGCGGATGGCCGCAAGGTGTTCAGTGCCGCGCCGCTGATCGTGCAGGGTCGCCAGGCCGGTTATGTGTACGTGGTGCTGGTCGGCGAACACCGTCAGATGCTGTCCGACGACCTTGCCGCCGGCAGCCAGTGGAACACCACGCTGTGGTCGGTGATGCTGGTCGGCAGCCTGGGCCTGCTGGCCGGGTTGGTGGCCTTCTACTGGGTGACACGCCCGCTGCGGCGGCTGACCCGGCGCATCCAGGCCTTCGACATCGACGCACCCACGCCGTTGCCGCCGCCGGAGCCGCTGCGTCCCGGTGAGCGCGACGAGCTGGTGATCCTCGAGCACGCACACGCGCAGATGGCGCAGCGGCTGGGCGAGCAGTGGCAGCAGCTGCGCCAGCAGGACCTGCAGCGCCGCGAGCTGGTCGCCAACATCTCGCATGACCTGCGCACGCCGTTGTCGTCGCTGCACGGCTATCTGGAAACGCTGGCGCTGAAGGACGCCACGCTGTCGCCGGACGAGCGCCGCCGCTACCTCGGTATCGCGCTGGCGCAGAGCGCCAAGGTTGGCCGGCTTGCGCGTGCGCTGTTCGAGCTGGCGCGGCTGGAACATGGCGAAGTGCGCCTGGAGTGGGAGGTGTTCGCATTGCCGGAGCTGCTGCAGGACGTGCTGCAGAAATTCGAGCTGGCGGCGCAGGCTCGCAACCAGTACCTGCACGCGGACTTCCCGCCCGGCCTGCCGCTGGTGCGCGCCGATCTGGGCCTGGTCGAGCGGGTGCTGACCAACCTGCTCGACAACGCGCTGCGGCATGCGCCCGACGGTGGGCGGATCGAGGTGTGCCTGCGCGCGACGCCGGACAGCGTGGAAGTGAGCGTGGCCGATGATGGACCTGGTGTTGCCCCTGCACTGCGCACGCAGCTGTTCCAGGCACCGGCCGCGCTGGGCGCGCGACGTGGAGAGAACGGCGGGTTGGGCCTGCTGATCGTGCAGCGCATCGTGCAGTTGCACGGCCGTCGCATCGAACTGCGTGACAGCGAGCGCGGTGCGTTGTTCGCGTTTGCGTTGCCGCGTGCGGAACCAGCGGCCTAGCAGGCCGCATCGCACTCCACGGCAGCGCCGCTTTCCAGCGGCAGGTGCAGTCGGATGCAGGCACCACCCAGCTCCGAATCGGTTACTTCGACCAGGCCGCCATGCTTGTCGGCCACCACCTGCACCAGCGCCAGTCCGAGGCCGAAACCGGGGCTACCCGGATCCAGCCGCACATAGGGTTGCAGCACCTGCCCGCGCAGTTCGGGTGCGATGCCGGGGCCATCGTCCTCCACCTGCAGGCACAGCCAGCCGTCGTTGACCGTGCTGGCGATACGGATCTGCCGCCGCGCATAGCGCAGGGCATTGCCGAGCAGGTTGCGCAATGCCAGTTCCAGCATGTGCCGGTTGACGTTGACCAGGCCCGCCGGCGACAGCACCTGCTGTACCGGCATCGGCAGCGGCGCGAACTGGGCCACCACCCCACGTACCAGTGCCGCCAGCTGCAGGCGCTGGCGGGTCAGCTGATGGCAGCGGCCGAGCGCGGCGTACTCGACGCCGGCATCGGTGAGGTGCTGCAGCCGATCGACATCAGTGCGCAGGCCGCCCAAGGCATCACGCTGGATCTCGTCCAGCGCGGTGTCCTCCAGGTCGGCCAGGCCGAAACGCATCCGCGCCAGCGGCGTGCGGACTTCGTGCGCCACCGCCTGCGCCAGCACGCGCTGGCTTTCCAGCAGCTGCTGCAGCTGCTCGGCCATGTGATTGAAGGCATTGGCCAGCGGCCGCACCAGCGCGGTTCCGGCGCGCGGCGCGCGGGTATCCAGCTGGCCGTCGCGCATCTGCCGGGCGGCCTGGGCCAGCTGCGAGACGTCGCGCCACAGGCGGTAGACCATCACGTACATCGGCAGCGCCACGGCCACCATCAGGATCAGCAGCAGGATCGCCACGCCTGACACTTCGCTGTCCTGCCAGCCCTCGTCAGGCAGCGCTTCGTCCAACGGCCCCAGCATCACCGCGTAGTCGCTGTCGCCGATCCGCTGCAGGCTGCGCATGTGCTCCAGGTCGATCTGCACCCGGCCGTTGCTGAAGGGGGGGCGCTGGCTGGCCGGCAGCGCCTTCATCGCCTCTGCCAACGGCACCATGCGCAGGGCATAGGCGAAGTCGGCGTCCAGTTCGCGCGCCAGCGTCGGCCACTGCTCGCGCGGGGTTTCGGCGAAGCGGTGCTGCAGCAGGGCATGGGTACCGCGCATCTCGGCCAGCAGTCCGGCTTCGGTGCGGTCTTCCAGCAGCGCATCCCAGGCCCACAGGCCAAGCACGATCAGCAGCAGGTGGGCGACCAGGAAGCCGATGCCGTAGCGCAGGAAGTGGAAGGCGTGGCCGCGCATCGCCGAGGGCGTGCGCTTCATCCCCATGCCGAGCGGCTGAACAGGTAGCCGCGTCCACGCACGGTCTTGATCCGTTCCGGCTGCTCTGGGTTGTCGCCCAGCTTGCGGCGCAGGCGCGAGATGCGGGCATCGATCGAACGGTCCAGGCCGTCGAAGGCGATCCCGCGCAGGCCGCGCAGCAGCGCATCGCGGTCCAGGATCTGGCCGGCATTGCTGGCCAGCAGGAACAGCAGGTCGAACTCGGCAGTGGTGAGCTCCAGCAGCGCGCCCTGCAGGTGCACGTTGCGGGTGGACGGGTCGATGCTCAGCTCGCCGAAGCGGAGGCTGCCGTCGCGTGGTTCGACCCGGCGGTGGCGGCGCAGGTGGGCGCGCAGGCGGGCCAGCAGCACCCGCGGTTCGATCGGCTTGCCGATGTAATCATCGGCGCCCAGTTCCAGTCCCAGCACCTGGTCGATGTTGTCGGTGCGGGCGGTCAGCACGCAGATGATGCCGTCATAGTGGGGGCGGATCTGCCGACACACTTCGAAACCATCCTGGTCGGGCAGGCCGACATCGAGCAGGACCAGGGCGGGCTTGTCGGCCAGGATCCGGGCCACCGCACGCTCACCGCTGCGCTCGTGGGCCACCTGGTAGCCATGCCGCTGCAGATAGTCGCTGACCATCGTACCCAGGCGGGCATCGTCTTCGACCAGTACGATATCCAGCATTTTCAAGGCCTCCGTGGACGCACACGTACCGCCACGGCACGAGCGCGGCGATGCTATCCCAGCCTTCGGGCCGCCCGGGTCCCGGGGGCGGGCGCCATTCAGCCGGGGTTGCTGGCGCACGGGCCGGGCCTCAGGCCTGGCAACAACTTGGCGTCCAGCATAGCCTGATGCTGTTACAAAACGTTACCTTCGTGATACGCACGGTGACCATCGCTGACAGCAAAGCGACTGACGCAGGGCCGGGGGCGGGCCGAGCATGGAGTCTCCTCCGCTCCGCGTGTCGCTCCCATGTCGCCCGCCGCCGCCTGCCTGCTGAACCCGTCCCGCCGCTGCCGCTGCGGAGGTGCCCGATGAGTGGCGTGGTCGGGGCCTGGCTGCCGCCCGCCGAGGACGAACACCTGCTGCAGCAGCTGGCGCCAATGCTGCGCGCCCTGCAGCAGCGCGGCCGGGGGCGCATCGGCTACTGGACCGACGCCGAGGCCGGCCTGGCGCTGGGCCACTGCCGGGCGCCAACCGATACGCCGTTGCAGCCCCTGAGTTCGGACTGTGGCCGTTACGTGCTGTGCCTGGATGGCCGGTTGTACAACCGGGCCGACCTGCAGTCGCAGCTGCGCGATCTGCCACGCAGCTGCAGCGATGCGCGGCTGCTGCTGCAGGCGATCATCGAATGGGGCGTGGAACGGGCGCTTTCCCGCATCGAGGGCGCGTTCGGTTTCAGCGTATGGGACCGCGAGTCGCGCGAACTGTGGCTGGCCCGCGACCCGGTTGGCGAGCGGCCGCTGTACTACGGCTGGTACCAGGGCCGGTTCCTGTTCGCCTCGGAAATGAAGGCACTCCAGGCCTTTGCCGGTTTCGCCCCGAGCATCGACCAGGATGCGCTGAGCCTGCTGCTGCGCCATGACTACGTGCCGGCACCGCACACCATCTACCGCGGCATCCACAAGCTGGTGGCAGGCGCGATGCTGCGCATCGATCTGAATGACCATGCGGCTGGCGGCTCCAGCCAGGCCGCACAGGGTGGTTCACGCTACTGGTGCGCACGCGATGCGATGCAGAGCGCACTGCAGGAACCGCTGCTGCCGGCGCCGAGCCTGGAGCAGGCGACCGACCAGCTGGAAGCTGTGCTGCAGAGGGCCATCGCCGCACGCATGCATTCGCCGCTGGCCTGCGGTGCGTTCCTGTCCGGCGGCACCGATTCCTCGCTGGTGACGGCGATGATGCAGGCACAGTCGACGCTTCCGATCGAAGCGTGGACGGTTGGCTTCGACGATCCCGGCCATGACGAGAGCGATTGGGCCTCGCAGGTCGCGCGGCATCTGGGCGTGCAACACCACCTGCACCGCATGGATGCGCGACAAGGCCTGGATCTGCTGCAGCGGCTGCCGCAGGTCTGGTGCGAACCGTTCGCCGATGCCTCGCAGCTGCCGACCCTGCTGGCCAGTGAACTGCTGGGCGCGCGCAAGCCGGTGGCCCTCACCGGCGACGGTGGCGATGAACTGTTCTTCGGCCACCCCAGCTATGGCCGCGCGCTGCGCAATGCGCGCCTGTGCGGTGGCCTGCCGGACTGGGTGCGTGATCTGGCGCGGCGCAGTGGCAACCGCATGAATGTCGAGCGCGCCCGCCTGGGCGGCTGGCGCGCACTGGTGGCGGAAGTCGCCGCCAACGACGTGGAAGGTCACTACCTGCAGCGCGTGACGCGCTGGCGGCAGCCGGCGCAGGTGGTGCTGGGTGCACGCGAGCCGATGACGATCTTCCAGCAGCAGGACACGGCGCTGCCGGCCGAGGCCCGCATCCAGCTGCTGGATTTCCGCATGGACCTGGCCGAGGGCATTCTCGCCAAGGTCGATCGTGCGGGCATGGCGGCGGGCGTGGAGACGCGGGCGCCGCTGCTGGACATGGAGGTGGTGCGGTTGGCCTGGCGCCTGCCGCAGCACCTGAAGTACCACGACGGTGAGCACAAGCGGATCCTCAAGCACCTGCTGGCGCGCTACCTGCCCGAGCCGCTGGTGTATCGCCCCAAGCGCGGCTTCGGACCGCCGATGGCACGCTGGTTGGCGGGCCCGCTGCGCGACTGGGCGGAGGCACTGCTGGACCCGCAGCTGCTGCGCAACCAGGGCTGCTTCGATGCGGCACGCGTGCGCGGCATCTGGGAAGCGTTCCTGCGTGGCGAACGCAAGTGGCACACGCACCTGTGGAACGTGCTGATGTTCCAGGCGTGGCACCAGCACTGGCACGTCAATCGCGGGCGTTGAGATTCCTTCGCGGTTTGTTCTGCGTGGCGCAGGGCGTAGGCCCTTGCGTACGAATGTCCTCCGGCGCCGGCCGTTGGCCGTCACCTCCCCCTTTACTTCGTGCGCAAGGGCATCCGCCCTGCGTTCGGAGTTCGTCGACGCCTCGTTGAAAGGCGCCGCGAGCGCTGCGCTTTTCCTTTCCTGCCGCAAGCCGAGCCTCGTCGGGGCGGGCAGGGGTTTGGGCAAAGTAAAGGAGGAGGTGACGGCCAACGGCCGGCGCCGGGGGACATTTGCCCAGGCCCATGCCTGTCTCGGCGGGGCCCGTCAGTTCGCGGGGAATCGGGACGAAGACACGCGTGTGGCGGATTCATTCTGCGTGGCGCCGGGCGGATGCCCTTGCGTACGAATGTCCTCCGGCGATGGCCGTTGGCCGTCACCTCCTCCTTTACTTCGTACGCAAGGGCCTCCGCCCTGCGTTCGGAGTTCGTCGGCGCGTCATTGAAAGGTTGCCGCGAGCACTGCGCTCTACCCACCGCAAGCCGAGCCTCGTCGGGGCGGGCAGGGGTCTGGGCAAAGTAAAGGAGGAGGTGACGGCCAACGGCCGGCGCCGGGGGACATTTGCCCAGACCCCTGCCTGCCCCGGCGGGGCCCCTCAGCTCGCAGAGACATCGGACGAAGACGCACTTCGGAATCCGAACACCAGGCAAAAAAAAGACCCGGCAGAGGGAGGGATCTGCCGGGTCCGGATTGCGTGGGGGGAGGGACCCACGCAATGAGCGTTGCGTCGCGTCAGTGGTTGTTCGCGTCCGCCGTTGATTCGTTGTAGCCCTGCACCAGTTTGGACCAGGCCTTGCCGGCCTGCAGGCCGAGACCGACCACATCCTGCTGGGCCTGGCCCAGCCGCTGCAGGTTGTCCTGCCACAGCTGTGCACCCTTGTTGAGCACCCCGGCCGTGTCGTCGCTGCGGGCCAGTTCACCCAGCCAGCCGCCGGTCGCGGTCAGGTTGCGCTCCATCACCTTCAACTGCACGCCGAACATGCTCTCCGCGTTCTCCAACGCCAGCCGGTTCGCACGCGTGGCTGCGGCGGCGAGCTGGCGGGTGGCATCACTGAAGCGATCGCTGAAGGCGGCGGCCATGGGGCATCAGGGAGTGGCTTGATGCATTGCAGCATACGCCGTTGATGCGGCAATGCAACAAAAATAACAAAGGCGCCCAAGGCGCCTTTGAAACACCTTTCAGATCAATGGGTTGATCAGGCCGTCGGGCCGCGGTAGCGGCAGCCGGAGGTGCAGGTTTCGTGCACGGTGATCTCGCTCAGCGCCGGCAGGCTGGGCTTGAGTTCGTTCCAGATCCACACCGCCAGGTTCTCGCTGGTCGGGTTCTCCAGGCCGGGGATGTCATTGAGGTAGTGATGGTCCAGGCGGTCGTAGATCGGCTGGAAGGCCGCCTTCACGTCGCCGAAGTCCATGATCCAGCCGGTCTGCGCCCCCGGCTCGCCCTCGACCTTCAGTTCCACCCGGAACGAGTGGCCATGCAGGCGCGCGCACTTGTGCCCCGGCGGCACGTTGGGGAGGCGGTGCGCCGCCTCGAGCATGAAGACTTTGAAGATTTCCATGGCGCGATTGTACGCCGCAGGTGGCCGGCCATCCTGAGCGGATGTTGGGCTTTCGTGAAGTAACTCTTTCCATCCGGATGAAGAGATGATAGTTTCTCTTATATCCGTATGAAGAGATGTTATTGGCCGGACCCCGGCCAGGCATGGACTACTGCGGAACTACGTCGCCCTTTCCACCTCCCCCACATCGTCATGCCCAAGCACACCCTGCTCGTGGCGGCCCTGGCCGTCGCTCTGGCCGCGCCTTTGTCCGCCGCCGCCGAAACCTCCGCCGATGCCAGTGGCGAAGCCAGTACCCTGGCCGCCGTGCGCGTCACCGGTTCCAACATCAAGCGCACCGATACCGAGGCCTCCAACCCGGTGCAGGTGATCGGCCGCCAACAGTTGGAACAGACCGGCAAGGCCACCGTGGCCGATGTGCTGCGTTCGATCTCGGCCAACACCGGCAACGCCAGCAACGAAACCACCAACAATGGTTGGGCGTCCGGCTCGGCAGGTATCGGCCTGCGTGGCCTGTCGCAGAAAAACACGCTGGTGCTGCTCAACGGCCGTCGCCTGGCCAACTACGGCTTCCCGGCCGGTGGCCTGTCCGATACCTTCGTCGATCTCAATGCGCTGCCGCTGGTCGCGGTCGAGCGCATTGAGGTGCTCAAGGACGGCGCCTCGGCGGTGTACGGCTCCGACGCCGTGGCCGGTGTGGTCAACATCATCACCCGGCAGAACTTCGAAGGCGCCGAGATCGGCGGCAGCTTCGGCGGTGCCGACCAGGGCGGCCTGCACGAGCAGAACCTGAAGTTCGTCGGCGGCCTGGGTGATCTCGACACCGATGGCTACAACATCCTCTTCAGCCTGCAGGGGTACAACCGCGAGCGCCTGGACCAGGACGAACGCAACCTGACCAGGAGCGGCATCTACACCGACAAGCCGGGTGGCCGCTGGAACGGCTGGTCGGCCAAGGGCGCGCGCTACCTGGTCAACGGCGTCTCGGTGCCGATGCTCGATGCCAACGGTAACTGCCCGACCGGTACCACCCGCGTGGCCAGCGCACCGATTGACGGCCTGGCCGGTGACACCTGCGGCTTCAACCAGGCACCGTTCACCACGCTGATCCCCTCCACCAAGCGCTACCAGGCCTATGCCAACGGCACCTTCCGCCTGAACGACAATGTCGAAGCCTTCGGCGAAGTGCTGTACAGCCAGATCAAGAGTGCCGCGTGGTTCGGCAGCAGCCCGTTCTTCACCCTGGAGAGCGGCCGCTTCGCACTGAACGCGAACAGCGGCCTGGCAGAGCCGGTGTCGTCGCTGCTGCCGGCCAACAATCCGTACAACCCGTACGGCCGCGCGATCCCGATCGAGTACACCTTCTTCGACCTGGGCGGCACGATCAAGACCAACCGTTCCACCGCCTACCGCGGCGTGTTCGGCCTGCGTGGCACCACCGCGAAGTGGGACTGGGAAGTGGCCGCGTTCGGTGCACGTAGCAGCGAGCGCGAGAGCGTGTCCGGTGGCTTCGCCAACCGCTGGGCGCTGGCCGACGCGCTGGCCACGGGCAGCTACAACCTGCTCAACCCGGCGGCCACGCCGCAGTCGGTGCGTGATTCGATCAACATCGCCACGCTGCGTCCGGCCGAATCCAAGCTGCAGGGCATCGATGCGAAGATTTCCGGCAGCCTGGGCCACACCTGGGCCGGCGAGATCGGCTTCGCTGCGGGTGCCGAGTGGCGCCGCGAAAAGCTCGACTCCAACAACCCGTGGCAGATCGATGCCGGCCTGCAGGTGCGCCCGGCCATTGCTGAAGTGCACGGCAAGCGCCAGGTCAGTGCGGCCTACGCCGAAGTGAACGTGCCGCTGGCCTCGACGCTGGAACTGTCCGCCGCCGCGCGCGCTGATCACTACGATGATTTCGGCGATGCGTTCTCGCCGAAGATCGGCCTGCGCTGGCAGCCGCTGGATGTCCTGCTGGTGCGCGCCTCGGCGTCGAAGGGCTTCCGTGCACCGTCGCTGTCGGAAAACTCCAACAGCACCAGCATCGCCTACGGCAGCGTGGTCGACCCGCGTGATCCGGACGTGCCGGGCTCGCGTCAGAACCCCACCTTCTTCACCGTCGGCAACAACGAACTGAAGCCGGAGCGCACCAGGAGCGTCAACTTCGGTGTGGTGCTGTCGCCGTGGGCCAACACCAACCTGAGCGTGGACTACTACCGCATCCAGCTGGACAACCTGGTCGGCACCAACAACACCCAGACCCTGGTCAACGACAACGTGGCCGGCGCCGTGCAGCGCGATGAGCGCGGCAAGCTGCAGGCGGTCTACAACCGCTACCAGAACCTGAGCGAGCTGAAGACCTCGGGCATCGATGTCGAGCTGCGCCAGCGCATCCCGACCGCGGCGCTGGGTGACTTCACCGTGTCCTCGGCCTACACCCACGTGCGCGACTACCGTCGCCCGACCGTGGTCGGTGGGCCGCTGGTCGACTACGCCGGCAGCAACCTGGGCGCGACCCTGCCCAAGGACAAGGCCACCACCACGCTGGACTGGAAGTACGGTGATTTCAACGCAGCCGTGACCTGGTACTACACCAGCAGCTACCGCCAGGAGGCCAGCACCGCCGCCAAAGCCGTGCAGCAGCGCGTCGGCAGCTACAGCCAGTACGACCTGTACCTGGCCTACACCGGCATCGACAAGCTGACCGTGTATGCCAAGGTGCAGAACCTGGCCGACAAGACGCCGCCGTACGACGCCTCGTTCCCGGGCATCCGCGCGCCGTACGACTTCAGCCAGTACGACCTGCGTGGCCGCTACTTCACGCTGGGCTTCGATTACCGCTTCTGATCCATCCGCCGCGGCCGGTCACCTGAGGGGACCGGCCGCGCGATCGTCTGCCGTTGTGTTCCAGGGGAGTCACCGTGTCCTTGCATCGCCGTGCCGTTCTTCCGTTGCTGCTTGCCGCCGCCACCGCCCTGTCCTCGCCGCAGCCGGCGCGGGCACAGAGCGCGTACTTCTTTCCGCAGGTCACCGACGCAGCGGCGTTCGATGCAGCGGTGCCGACGCCGGAGCAGTTCCTCGGCTACCCGATCGGCAGCCGTTACACCCGGCACGACCAGCTGGTGGCGTACTTCCAGGAACTGGCGAAACGCTCGGACAAGATCAGCGTGCGCGAGATCGGCCGCAGCTATGAAGGCCGCCCGCTGTTGATCGCCACCGTCACCGCTGCAGGCAATCATGCGCGGCTGGAACAGATCCGCCAGCAGCACGCGACCCTGGCCGATCCGGCGCAGCCGCGCAGCGCCGCCGGTGACAGCCCGGTGGTGGTGTGGCTGGGCTACAGCGTCCACGGCAACGAGACCTCCAGTGCCGAGGCAGCGATGCTGACGGCGTACTACCTGGTGGCCAACCGCAGCGCAGAAACCCAGCAATGGCTGCAGCAGGCAGTGGTGCTGTTCGATCCAGCGCAGAATCCGGATGGTCGTGACCGTGCTGCCAACTGGCACAACGCCTGGGCGTCCGACCCAGCTTCTGCCGACCCCGCCGACAAGGAACACGTCGAGCCGTTCCCGCAGGGTCGTACCAACCACTACTTCACCGATCTCAACCGCGACTGGCTGGCCCTGACCCAGCAGGACTCACGGCCGAAGGTGGAGGTGTTCCACCAGTGGTACCCGAACGTGCAGATCGACTTCCACGAAATGGGCAAGGACAGCACCTACTACTTCGAGCCCTCGCCGAAGAGCATGCACAGTCCGCTGATTCCGGCGGCGTCGTATGAATTCAACAAGACCCTCGCCAAGTACCACGCGCAGGCGCTGGATGCGCTGGGGTCGCTGTACTACACCGGCGAGAATTTCGACAACTTCTCGCCGGTGTATGGTTCCACCTATCCGGACTTCCATGGTGCCGTCGGCGTTACCGTCGAGCAGGCCAGCTCGCGCGGCCGCGTGCAGGAATCGGTGAATGGCCTGCTGACCTTCCCCTTCACCATCCGCAACCAGGTCGCCACCGGGCTGGGCACGGTGCGTGGCGCGGCGAGCGAGCGCAGTGGCCTGTTCGACCTGCAGAAGCAGTTCTTCCAGAGCGCGCTGAAGCAGGCTGCGCAGCAGCCGGTGAAGAGCTTCGTGTTCGGCGATGCGCATGACCCGGCCCTGACCCGTCGCCTGCTGGAACTGCTGCTGCTGCACCGGATCGAGGTGCGCGCACTGGACCGTGCCGTCACTGTCGATGGGCAGCGCTTCGATGCCGGCAGCGCCTACGTGGTACCGGTGCAGCAGGCGCAGTTCCGCCTGGTGCATTCGATCTTTGCCGAGACGCCGCCGATCAAGGGTGATGTGTTCTACGGCAGCACCAGCTATGCGATCGCACCGGCCTACGGCGTGGCCTTTGCGGGCAGCCGCAGCCGCATCGAAGGCGGCGCACGCGTGGCCGCGCTGCCGGTGGAGCGGGGCGCGGTGCTGGGCGGCGAGGCCGGATTCGCCTACGCCATCGACTGGCGCGACTACAACGCCGGGCGCGCGCTGGCCGCGCTGCAGGGCAAGGGCGTGAATGCACGCGCGGCATTCCAGCCGTTCACCACCGCGACCGCGCAGGGCGACATCAGCTTCGCCGCCGGCAGCCTGGTCATTCCGGTTGCCGGGCAATCGCTGCAGGGCGCGGCGCTGCTCGAGACAGTGACATCGGCCGCGCGCGAGGTGGGCGTACAGGTCCACGCGCTGTCCAGCGGCCGGAGCCGCGAAGGCATCGACCTCGGCAGTGACGGCGTCAAGGCGCTGCGCAAGCCTGCGGTGGCACTGGTGATGGGCGAGGGCGTGGCCGCCACCGAAATCGGATCGGCGTGGTTCCTGCTCGACCAGCAGCTGCAGTTGCCAGCCAGCAAGCTGGATCCGCAGCAGCTGGGCAAGGTACCGCTGGACCGCTACACCACGATCGTGCTGTCCGGTGGCACCTACACGGGCGTCGATGCCACGGCGGTGGCTGCACTGAAGCGCTGGGTGCAGGCCGGAGGTTCACTGGTGACCTACGGCAGTGCCTCGAAGTGGGCGATCGAGCAGAAGCTGGCCGACGGCGAAAAGCTCGGCAAGGAAGAAGAGGCTGCTGATGCAAGTCGCCGCGCGTTTGGCGACCAGCGCGACATCGCTGCGATCGAGCGGGTCAGCGGCAACATCCTCAGTGCCGATGTGGATACCAGCCATCCGTTGGCGTTCGGCGTGCCGCGCCGGCAGCTGGCGATCAACAAGGAGAACACAGTGACGCTGCAGCCGAGCGCGAACCCGTTTTCCACGGTGGTGCGCATCGACACGCCGCCGCGGGTGAATGGCTATCTGTCCGAGCGCAACCGCACGCGGGTGGCGGGTAGTGCGTGGCTGCTGGTGTCGGCGCAGGGGCAGGGCAACGTGGTGCTGTTTGCCGATGACCCGGCGCACCGCAAGTACTGGCACGGAACGGACCGACTGCTGATCAACGCGATCTTCTTCGGGAATCTGGTGAATCCGGCGAAAGCGCGGGGTTGAGGTGTTTGGCGCCGAGTTTCTGTTGTGCTTGGGAGGCAGGGGGCCTCAGCCAGGACACGCCGTAAACCCATCCATGGGGGCTCGATGGCGCCATCCTTGGAGCCAACGGTCCTGGCTGAGGCCCCCTGCCTCCCATGACAGTTTCCTGCGGGCGCGGACGCATCAGACCCCAAGGCGGGAGCAAGGGCAAAAGCAAAAGCAAAGCCAGGAATTGCGACTTCGGCTTTTGCCTTTGAATTTGAATTTGAATTTGGATTTGATCTTTCTTCTCCCGGCTACCCGGCGGGACAAGAAGGCGCAGGCAATGCTTGAAGCGGATGGGCATGGGGGCAGCGCAGAACCGTTGGCGCCATGGATGGCGCCATCGAGCTTACATGGACGTATTTACAGCGTGTTCTGCGCTGCCCCCATGCCCATTCGCCCTCGGTACTGCCACCGCGTGCTTTATCACCCGGTAGCCCGCAACAAAAAAGGACGGCGCGTCAGCGCCGTCCCTCGATAGCCCCCGCGCAGCGGGAAGCACCCTCCATGTCAGCTGGGATCAGCCGGCGCGACCGCCGCCGTTGCCACCCTGGCCACGACCGCGGCCGCCACCATTGCCACCACCGCCACGGCGCTGGCCCTGGCCGGCACCTGCACGCTGCTGGCCATTGCCACCGCCTTCGCGGCGGCCACCGCCGGCCTTCTTCGGGCCTGCGTGCGCGTGGCGCGGCGCATCACCGTGCGGACGGCGCGCATGGCTCTTGCGCGGTGCGCGCTCGCCGGTATCGTGCTCGGCCTTGCCCGGCGCACTGTTGCCCCAGCGGATCGGCACCTGCAGCTCGAAGCCCGGCACATCGCGGATGTCCATGTCGCGGCCCAGCAGGCGCACGATCGCACGCAGCAGCTTCACTTCATCCTGTGCCACCAGCGAAATCGCCTGGCCGGTCGCGCCGTTGCGGCCGGTACGGCCGATGCGGTGCACGTAGTCCTCGGCCACCATCGGCAGGTCGAAGTTGATCACCTTCGGCAGCTCGTTGATGTCGATGCCGCGCGCAGCGATATCGGTCGCCACCAGCACGGTCACGCGGCCGGCCTTGAAGTCACCCAGTGCACGCAGGCGCTGCCCCTGGCTCTTGTTGCCGTGGATCGCCGCGGTCTTGATGCCCGACTTTTCCAGGAACGAGGCCAGCTTGTCGCTGCCGTGCTTGGTGCGGGCGAACACCAGGGTCTGCTCGCGGCTGTCCTGCGCCAGCAGGTGCAGCAGCAGGTCGCGCTTGCGACCGGCATCGACCGGGTGCACGCGGTGGGTGATGGTTTCGGCCACGGTGTTCTTCGGCGTCACCTGGATCTGTTCCGGGTTGCGCATGAACTCCAGCGCCAGCTGGCGGATGTTGTCCTCGAAGGTGGCCGAGAACAGCAGGGTCTGCCGGTTCTGCTTCGGCAGCTTGGCCAGGATGCGCTTGATCGACGGCAGGAAGCCCATGTCGAGCATGCGGTCGGCTTCGTCCAGCACCAGCAGTTCAATGCCGGACAGGTCGATGCTGCGGCGCTCCAGGTGGTCGATCAGGCGGCCCGGGCAGGCCACCAGCAGGTCCACGCCACGGCGCAGGATGTCCAGCTGGTTGCCCATGCCGACGCCACCGTAGATGCAGGCGCTGGGAATGCGCAGGTACTTGCTGTAGCCGCGCAGGCTGTCGTGCACCTGGGTGGCCAGTTCGCGGGTCGGGGCCAGGATCAGCGCGCGCGGCTTGCGCGGGCCGCTGCGCACTTCCTGCGAGGCGGTGCCCAGGTGCTGCAGCAGTGGCAGGCCGAAGGCGGCGGTCTTGCCGGTGCCGGTTTGTGCGCCGGCCAGCAGGTCACGACCGGCCAGTGCCAGCGGGATCGCCTGCTGCTGGATCGGGGTCGGGTTTTCGTAGCCCTGCTCGGCAAGCGCACGCAGCAGGAAGGGCGCCAGGCCCAGCGATTCAAAAGACATTGAGTTTGCTCCAAGTACAAGAAACGCCTGTCCGAACGGACAGACGGGGGCAGATCAAACTGATCGGCTGACTCGGAGCGTTCCCGTGAACCGCGCTGCGAGAATTGGGTGCAGCCGGCACGAAGCGCAGGCTGGAATGCGTGACGAACGGCGTCGGAGTGGGGGCGGGCGAAGAGGGCGGACCCTGATCGCCGGCGATCCCGGAGGGAAACGGACGGCCGCTGCAGACCGTGCAAGTCTAAACGATGTTTGAGACTTCACGCAAAAAGACCTGTTCAGGTAGGGGTTCTCTCTGCAGGGCTGCGCCCTGCACCCGCAGAGGCTGAAGCAACGTCAAAGGCCGGGTTCCTGTGGGTAGGCGGGGTGGGTCCGGTGGCAGGGGGCGCTGCAAGTACGTCCATGTAAGCTCGGTCGCCGCATCCATGCGGCTCACGCCCCTGTCACCGGACCCACCCCGCCTTCGACAGTTTTCCGCGATCTGTCGAATCTCATTCGATCAATTTCGGTGTCTGACGGATCTCGACGATGAATGATGTGGATGTTCGATCAGTCATTGGGAACCTGTCGGGGGTGGGGCGGTGTGGGTGGGCAGGACCGTTGGCGCCATGGATGGCGCCATCGAGCCCCCATGGACGGGTTTACGGCGTGTCCTGCCGGCCCACACCGCCCCGCCCAACCAGCAGAAAGCCAGAGCCGCTTTTGACGTTGCCGTTGCTGTTGCATTGAGCAGGTGCAGGGCTGCAAGCCCTGCCGAACCCCCCACTACGGTAGGGTGGGCCGATGCCGCGCTGCAGCTTGGCGCCGCCGCAGATTTGATTACACTTGAAACTTGTTTGCCCACGACTCCGGACACCCACCCATGAAGCTTGGTTCTTTGAAGGAAGGCGGCCGCGACGGCACCCTGATCGTCGTCTCGCGTGACCTGCGCCACGGCGTGCGCGCCACCGGCATTGCCGCCACCCTGCAGCAGGCTCTGGAAGACTGGAGCCACATCGCGCCGCGCCTGAACGCCCTGTACGAATCGCTCAATGCCGGCGATGCCGACGGCGTGTTCGACCTCGACCCGCAGGCCCTGGCCGCGCCGATGCCGCGCGCCTATGAATTCGTCGACGGCAGTGCCTACCTGCCGCACGTCGAGCGCGTGCGCCGCGCCCGTGGCGCCGAGGTGCCGGAGAGCTTCTACACCGATCCGCTGATGTACCAGGCCACCAGCGCCGGCTTCTGCGGCCCGCGTGACGCGGTCAAGGTGGTCAGCGAGGACTACGGTATCGACCTGGAAGCGGAGATCGTGGTGATCACCGACGACGTGCCGATGGCGGCGACCCCGGAACAGGCCGCCGGCCACATCCAGCTGGTCGGCCTGGTCAACGATGTGTCGCTGCGCAACCTGATTCCGGGCGAGCTGGCCAAGGGCTTCGGCTTCCTGCAGTCCAAGCCGCGCTCGGCGCTGTCGCCGGTGTTCGTGACCCCCGACGAACTGGGCGCTGCGTGGCAGGACAGCAAGGTGCACCTGCCGCTGCTGACCCACATCAACGGCAAGTGGTTCGGTGCGCCGGAAGCGGGCGTGGACATGCAGTTCAATTTCGCCCAGTTGGTCGCGCATGCGGCCAAGACCCGTCCGTTGGGCGCCGGCACCATCGTCGGCTCGGGCACCATCGCCAATGAAGACACCAGCAAGGGTGCGTCGTGCTTCGCCGAGCAGCGCGTGGTCGAAACCCTGCGCGACGGCAAGCCGAGCACGCCGTTCATGTCGTTCGGCGACGTGGTCCGCATCGAGATGCTCGATGCCGCCGGTAACAGCATCTTCGGTGCGATCGAGCAGCGCATCGAACAGGCCGCCAAGCCCTGAGCATGGAGGCGGCCATGGAGATTCCGGTCGACGACGGCATCGTGCTGTACACCTACTGGCGATCCAGCGCCGCCTACCGCGTGCGCATCGGTCTGGAGCTGAAGGGCCTGGCCTGGGAGGCCCGGCCGGTACATCTGGTGCGCGACGGCGGAGAGCAGCACCTGGACGCCTATCGCGCGCTCAACCCGCAGCAGCAGGTGCCGACCCTGCTGCATGAGGGGCATGTGCTGACCCAGTCGCTGGCGATCCTTGAATACCTGGACGAGCGCTTCCCGCAGGTGCCGCTGCTGCCGGCCGACGCCGCCGGCCGCGCGCGGGTGCGGGCACTGGCCCAGCTGGTGACCTGCGACATCCACCCGATCAACAATCTGCGGGTGATGCAGTACCTGGAACGCAGTCTGCAGCTGCCGGCCGATGCACGCACGCAGTGGACGCTGCACTGGATTGCCGAGGGCTTTGCGGCGATGGAAGCGCTGTTGGCCAACAGCCGTGACACCGGCACCTTCTGCCACGGTGACCGCCCCGGGCTGGCCGACCTCTGCCTGCTGCCGCAGCTGTACAACGCCCATCGTTTCGGCCTGGACCTTGCGCCGTACCCGACCCTTCGCCGCATCGAGGCCGCCTGTCAGGCGCTGGACGCCTTCGACCGCGCGCGCCCGGAAAACCAGCCCGACGCAGCCTGAAAGTAGAGGGACGGAGGGGATCAAGTCGCAAGTGCATTCACGACTTAATCCCCTCCGTCCCCTTTTTGCAGCAGTTGCGCGAGATCATCGCGGAACAGTGCATAGGCCCGTTCGCGGCGCGCGCCATCGCCTTGTCGCAGCACCCACGCCGGGTGCACGGTGGCGTAGCCGCGGGTGCCTTCCTCCAGCGTGTGCCAGCGTCCACGGTCGCGCGACAGATTGAAATCACGGCCAAATACCGAGGCTGCCGCGGTTGCGCCCAGGCAGACGATGAGCTGCGGCCGCACGCGCGCAATCTCGCCCATCAGCCACGGCCGGCAGGCCTGGATGTGGCGGCTTTCCGGCCGCTTGTGCAGCCGCACCTTGCCACGCCGCTCATGGTGGAAGTGCTTCACCGCGTTGGTCAGGTACAGCGTGGCGCGATCGATTCCCAGCTCGGCCAATGCGCGGTCCAGCAACTGGCCGGCAGGGCCGGCGAACGGCTGGCCGCGCAGATCCTCGGTATCGCCAGGCTGCTCGCCGATCACCATCACCCGCGCATCGGCCGGCCCCTGGCCGAACACCGTCTGCGTGGCGGTCTCCCACAGCGGGCACTGGCGGCAGGCGCTGGCCTGCTGTCGCAGCGTCTGCAGGGTGGCGGTATCTGGGCGCGCTGCCGCAGCGTCCCCACGCATGGGAATCCTGCGCTGGGGTGCCTGCGCGGGCCGGTCATGCATTTCCTGCACGCGATCGCCCGCATCGCGCACCAGGCGCGGCAGCAGCTGCGCCTCGGGCAGGTGGCGCCAGTATCTGGCCGGCATCTCCTGCATCATCATCCGGGTGTTGAGCCGGGCCGGATTGAAGATGCTGGCGTAATAGGTCTGCCACAGGGCCTCGCGCGCATCCTCGGCCGGGGCGTCCTCGCGGCGTGCGCCGGGGCCGAAGGCCAGCGCCTGTCCATCCCAGGCGACGCTGCGCGAAGGAGTGAGGATGGCCCAGCGCATGCCGGTGAAGCGGCGTGCGAAGAACGGCGCGACCCGGTCGACGATGTGGTGCTGTGGCTCGAACCAGGCGATGAACGCATCAGGTTGGCCGGGCAGCTCGCGGAAGCGCACGAATGCCTTCATCTTGTGCGTGTCACGGCGGACGGCCTGGGCCAATGTCATCGCACGCAGCACATCGGCATCGGCGGGATTGGTCAGCACCGCGCGTTCGCCATGGGTGATCCGCCACAGCAGCCGGTACAGCAGTGACAGGCGCTGCGGTTCGCCATGGCACAGGCAGCTGTCGGCCAGTTCCAGGAATTCGCGCGGGACGCCGGGAACGCTTGCCTGTGCCGCCACCGGTGCCTGCTGCACCGGCGGCGCATCCAGCAGCGATGCCTCGCCGCCTTCGAGCCAGTCCAATTGCTCGGGCCGCACGCCCCGCAGCAGCGCATCACGCGCGCCGTCGCGCCAGGCCTGCAGCGACCACGGCGGATCCACCCGCTGCGACCAGCGCGGCGCGTCAGGCTGCCGGCGGTGCATCGAACAGTGATCCCTGGCGCGGCGGCGGGGCCAGTTGTGCTCGCAGCGCGGCCGGGTCATCCAATGCCTTGCGCGGGTGATGGTCGGCCAACAGCACGAACGGTAGCAGTTTGCTCATCGGCGCCTTCAGGCGGGCGATGTCCGCCACGCGCAGGCGCCCGTGCCGGCGCGCCATCAGCACGCGCTCTGCATTGCGCACGCCGAGGCCGGGCACCCGCAGCAGCATTTCCTTCGGTGCACGGTTCAGATCGACCGGGAAGCGTTCGGGATGGCGGATCGCCCAGGCCATCTTCGGATCGATATCCAGATCGAGCATTCCGCCTTGGGTGGTGTCGGTGATCTCGTCCACGCCGTAGCCATAGAAGCGCAACAGCCAGTCGGCCTGGTACAGCCGGTGCTCGCGTTGCAGGGGTGGGGGCTGCAGCGGCAGCTGCCGGCTGGCATCGGGAATCGGACTGAACGCGGAGTAGTAGACCCGGCGCATCCGGTAACTGCCGTAGAGGCTGTCGGCGCTGGCCAGGATCTGCTGGTCGTTGGCCCCGTCCGCGCCGACGATCATCTGCGTGCTCTGCCCGGCCGGGGCGAAACGGGGAGGGCGCGGGCGTGCGCTGCGGCTGGCCGTCGGCGCCACCGCTGCGGGGGCCTTGCGCGCCTCCTTGGCTTCCTCGATGCGCCAACGCAGTTCGCCCATCGCGCCGCGTATCGAGTGCACCGTCTTCTCCGGCGCCAAGGCGCTCAGCCCGGCTTCGGTCGGCAGTTCGACGTTGATCGACAGGCGGTCGGCGTAACGCCCGGCGCTGGCCAGCAGTTCCGGCGAGGCCTCGGGAATGGTCTTGAGGTGGATGTAGCCGGCGTAGCGGTGTTCTTCGCGCAGTTGCCGGGCTACCTCCACCATCTGCTCCATGGTGTAGTCCGCATTGCGGATGATGCCGCTGGAGAGGAACAGGCCCTCGATGTAGTTGCGCTTGTAGAAGTCCAGGGTGAGCGTGACCACCTCGTCCACGCTGAAGCGCGCGCGTGGCACATTGCTGGACACGCGATTGACGCAATAGGCGCAGTCGTAGACGCAGAAGTTGGTCAGCAGGATCTTCAGCAGCGATACGCAGCGGCCATCGGGCGTATAGCTGTGGCAGATGCCCATGCCCTCGGTGCTGCCGATACCGCCGCTGGCGCGCGAATCGCGCTTGCCCGAGCCGCTGGAGGCGCAGGAGGCGTCGTATTTGGCGGCATCGGCCAGAATGGCCAGCTTGCGGATGGTTTCCATTGAGGAAACCTACGGATGAGGGGTCTCATTGGATGAGACGTCCCCTGAATTCTTCAGGAAAAGGGGACGGAGGGGATCAAGTCGTGAGTGCATATACGACTTGATCCCCTCCGTCCCCTTTTTCGTGCGGTCAGAAGCCGTGGGTGATGCTGGGTGCGCCGGCCGAGAAATCCGCGTACGGGTCATGCTCGCCGCTGCTGCCTTCGGACAGGCGGAACTTCAGTGCCAGGCCATCGCGCGAGTCGGCCGCGCGCAGCGCTTCCTCCTGCTCGATGGTGCCGGCCTTGGCCAGCCGGAACAGGCACTGGTCGAAACTCTCCATGCCCTCTTCCAGCGATGCTTCCATCGCCGCCTTGATTTCGTGCACCTGGCCGCGACGCAGCAGGTCGCGGATCATCGGCGTGTTGAGCAGCACTTCGGTGGCCGGCAGGCGACGGCCTTCCTTGTTCTTCACCAGGCGCTGGCTGATCACCGCACGCAGGTTCAGCGCCAGGTTCATCAGCACGTTCTTGTGCGCGCTTTCCGGGAAGAAGTTGAGGATGCGCTCGATGGTCTGGTCGGCGTTGTTGGAGTGCAGGGTGGCCAGGCACAGGTGGCCGGTTTCGGCGAAGGCGATCGCCGCTTCCATCGTCTCTGCGTCCAGGATCTCGCCGATCAGGATCACGTCCGGCGCCTCACGCATGGCGTTCTTCAGCGCGTTGTGGAAGGCATGGGTATCCAGCCCGACCTCGCGCTGGTTGACGATCGACATCTTGTGCTTGTGCAGGTATTCGATCGGGTCTTCGATGGTGAGGATGTGACCGGTGGTGGTGCTGTTGCGGTGGTCGATCATCGACGCCAGCGAGGTGGACTTGCCGGAACCGGTGGACCCCACCACCAGTACCAGCCCGCGCGGGGTCATGATGACGTCCTTCAGCACCTGCGGCAGGTTCAGCTCCTCGATGCTCGGAATCCGGCTGCGGATGGCACGGATGACCATGCCCACTTCGCCGCGCTGCTTGAACACATTGACGCGGAAGCGACCGGCATCGGGCAGGGCGATGGCCATGTTGAGTTCCAGCTCGCGCTCGAACTGCGGCACCTGGCCTTCGTCCATCAGCGAGTAGGCGATCTTCTTGACCATGCCCGGCGGCAGGCCGGTGTTGCCCAGCGGATAGAGCTTCCCCTCGATCTTGATGTAGACCGGTGCCCCGGTGGTCAGAAACATGTCCGAAGCGTTCTTTTCGGTCATCAGCTTCAGGAAGTAGCCGATATCCATTGCGAATTTTCCCCAACGAAACGGCCGACGCCCGTTGCCAGCACGGTGTCGGCTTGACGACAATGGCCGTGAACCGACAACCGGTACGGCCTCCCCAATGAAACGACTTAGCTTCGCACGAATGCGCCACAGCCTGTATGTGATGGCGTTTGCATTCGCACTGTCTGCCCCCGCCTGGGCGCAGGATGGCGCGATGGAACTGGCCCAGGCCCGGCAGGCGGTCGACAAGGCCACCCAGGCCGATGCCGACCAGTACGCCCCGGACCTGATCGGGCTGGCCCGGCAGGGGCTGGAGCAGGCCCAGCGCGCCGCCGGCGACCGCCGCGAGCGCAAGAATGCCCCGGCCATGGCCCTGCGTGCCGCCGCCGATGCCGACCTGGCCCGCGTGCGCAGCGAGGAAGCCACCGTGACCGCCCAGCTGCAGCTGCGCCGCAACGAGGTCAACCAGCTGCAACGCCAGCTGTCGACCGGGGAGGATCGCCGGTGAAGCCGATGACTGCCGCAACCCTGGCCGCGCTGCTGGCGCTGCCGATCCTGGCCGTGGCCGCCGACAACCCGATGGTGGCGCAGCTGAGCCAGCGCCTGATGGCCATCCAGGCCAACCCGGATACCGCTGAGCTGGGCGCCTTCGAGCGCATGCAGGCCCAGCAGGCCATCGCCACCCTGGACAAGGCCAAGCGCCGCGACCAGGAGCTGGCCACCTACCTGGCCGAGCGCCGGGTGGAGATCGCCGAGACGGCCGTGCGTACCGCGCTGGCCGCCCGCGAGGTCGACCGCCTGGAGCGGACCCGCAGCGACCTGCTGATCGAGGCCAGCCGCCGCGATGCCGCGCGTGCCCGCCAGGAAGCCGAACAGCTGCGCATGCAGGCACAGATGCAGGCCGAGGAGGCTGAACGCCTGCGCCAGGCCGCCGAGGCCGAGACCCTGGCCCGCCAGGACGCCGAGAACGCCCTGACCAGCGTCGCCGGCAAGCAGCAGCAGCGCCTCAGCGCCGCCCAGCAGAACGCTGCCAAGCTGGCCCGCGAGGAAGCCGAGCTGGTGTCCGGTCAGAAGCTGCCGGGCTCGAAGTTCGATGGCCGCGGCGAGGTCTTCACCTTCCGTGGCGATGCGTTTGCCGCCGGCGCCTCCAGCCTGTCCGGCGGCGCCCGCAACCAGGCCAAGGCGTTGGCCGAATACCTGAACATCGGCAAGAAGGGCCGCCTGCGCATCGAGGCTTACGACAGTGCCAACGGCGTAGGCCAGAAGCGTGCCGAGGCCCTGCGCGATGCCCTGGTTGCGGCGGGTGTCGCGAGCAACCGGATCCAGCTTGCCGGCAAGAAGGCGGCCTCCACCCAGGCACGTTCGGCTGAGGTCATCATCGCCCCGTAATTGCTTGATATTGTTTGTTTTTCGTTGTGATGAGCATTCAGCCTGAACCCCGCCCCGGCGGGGTTCGGTCTTTTTGATGCAGGGGTCTTGTACCCCGCCTTGAGCAGGCGTAGGGTCAATCGTCCGGGACGCAATGCCGCGGACCGGACGATGGGAGGGCCGGGCCGATGCAAGCAGGGCGCGAACCGCAGCAGATCGACGTGCGCAGGCCAGTGCTGCAGGTCGTTGCAGGCGTCCAGGTGGTCATCGACCGGCGCTCCTCCATGAACAACGCCCCGTGCCTTGCGGCCGGGGCGTTCGTGTATCTGTCGAAGGAGGTCCATCATGTTTGAAGATCAGCCCCAGAGCGAGATCGACGCACGTCGCGCGCGTGATCCGGAGTTCAGGGCACTCCATGACCAGCACCGCAAGTTGAACAAGAAGTGCATGGACGCGGAGTTGGGTGTACTCCCGATCGATGATGTCACCCTGGGTCGCATGAAGCGCGAGAAGCTGCTGGCCAAGCAACGACTTCTGCGAATGTACGAAACACCGCTCCCAACGACGTCCCCCACGCTTTGACGCACCCCGTCACGCCCGGAACGGCGTGACCCGGCCATCGATGGCCCCGCCGGGCTCTCCTGCCCCGGCATCGCGGCACCGCCGATGAGGCGGCCGCGCCAAGGCACCACAGGCGGTGGTGCCTTGGCCTGCAGGCACAACTCACCGATGCGGGCGGTACCGGTCTCCTCGTCGATCCGGGGCCGTCCGCATCTCTTTCTGCGGGCTTGCGGCCCGTCTCCGCGCCGACCTGACATTCATCGCCATCCGACGGATAATCATCGGTCCGGCCCCCTGCGGCGCGAACCGAAAGTCCTCCGAATGCCCATTCATTCTTCCGTCCTCGAACTCATCGGCCAGACCCCGATCGTCAAGGCCCAGCGCCTGGACACCGGCGTCTGCGAGCTCTACCTGAAGCTCGAAAGCGCCAACCCGGGTGGATCGATCAAGGATCGCATCGGCCTGTCGATGATCGAGGCGGCGGAGCAGCGCGGCGACCTGAAGCCGGGTGCGACCCTGGTCGAGGGTACCGCCGGCAACACCGGGCTGGGCCTGGCCCTGGTCGCGCAGCAGAAGGGTTACAAGCTGATCCTGGTCGTTCCCGACAAGATGAGCCGCGAGAAGATCTTCAACCTGAAGGCGATGGGCGCCGAAGTCCGCCTGACCCGCTCGGACGTGGCCAAGGGCCATCCGGAGTACTACCAGGACCTGGCCAAGACCATCGCCGAGCAGACCCCGGGCGCCTACTTCATCAACCAGTTCGGCAACCCGGACAACCCGGCCGCGCATGAATTCGGTACCGGCCCGGAGATCCTGGAGCAGATGGGCGGCGACCTCGACGCCATCGTGTTCGGCTGCGGCAGCTCCGGCACCATGACCGGCCTGTCGCGTGCCTTCGCCACGCTGTCGCCGAAGACCGAGCTGGTGCTGGCCGATCCGGTCGGCTCGATCCTGGCCGAATACATCAATGACGGCGTGCTCAACGACAAGTCGGGCAGCTGGCTGGTGGAGGGCATCGGCGAGGACTTCCTGCCGTCGATCTCCGACTTCAGCCGCGTCAAGAAGGCTTACGCCATCAGCGATGCCGAGAGCTTCCACACCGCGCGCGAGCTGCTGGGCAAGGAAGGCATCCTCGGCGGTTCGTCCACCGGCACCCTGCTGGCCGCGGCACTGAAGTACTGCAAGGAGCAGACCACGCCGAAGAAGGTGCTGGTGCTGGTCTGCGATACCGGCAACAAGTACCTGTCGAAGATGTACAACGACTACTGGATGCTGGACAACGGCTTCCTGGAGCGCCCGCAGCACGGTGACCTGCGCGACCTGATCCTGCGCCCGTACGGCCAGCGCGACACCGTGGTGATCGGCCCGAACGACCTGCTGACCACCGCCTACCAGCGCATGAAGCTGTACGACGTGTCGCAGCTGCCGGTGATGGACGGTGACCAGCTGGTCGGCATCGTCGACGAAAGCGACGTGCTGCTGCACGTCTATGGTGACGAAGCGCGTTTCCGCGACACCGTCGCCACCGCCATGGTCAGCAAGCTGGACCGGCTGGACGTGAAGTCGCCGATCGAGGCGCTGCTGCCGGTGTTCGACCGCGGCCAGGTGGCGATCGTGATGGACGGCAACGCCTTCCTGGGCCTTATCACCCGTATCGACCTGCTGAACTATCTGCGCCGTCGCGTGCAGTAAGCCGTTGATCGCAGACGTTCGCTGCTGAATCCCGGTTTATCCGCGTCAAAGGTCGTTAAGGCCGCGCTGGTAGACTTCCGCACCTTCGATGGCGCCGCGTGTCGGCGCCCCTCAGGAAAGAACATGTCCAACGCTACTTCCCAGGATCGCGCCCTGGCCCTGGCCACGCTGGCCATCCACGGCGGCCAATCGCCCGACCCCAGCACCGGCGCGGTGATGCCGCCGATCTACGCCACCTCGACCTATGCGCAGTCCAGCCCGGGCGAGCACCAGGGCTTCGAGTACTCGCGTACCCACAACCCGACCCGCTTCGCCTATGAGCGCTGCGTAGCGTCGCTGGAAGGCGGTACCCGCGGCTTCGCCTTCGCCTCGGGCATGGCGGCCAGCTCGACCGTGATCGAACTATTGGACGCCGGCAGCCACGTGGTGGCGATGGACGATATCTATGGCGGCAGCTTCCGCCTGTTCGAGCGCGTGCGTCGCCGCACCGCCGGGCTGGATTTCAGCTTCGTCGACCTGACCGACCTGGCTGCGTTCGAGGCAGCCATCACGTCGAAGACGAAGATGGTCTGGATCGAGACCCCGACCAACCCGATGCTGAAGATCGTCGACATCGCCGCGGTGGCCGCCATCGCCAAGCGCCATGGCCTGATCGTGGTGGTCGACAACACCTTCGCCTCGCCGATGCTGCAGCGCCCGCTGGAACTGGGCGCGGACCTGGTCCTGCATTCGGCCACCAAGTACCTCAACGGCCACTCGGACATGGTGGGTGGTATGGTCGTGGTTGGCGACAACGCCGAACTGGCCGAGCAGATGGCCTTCCTGCAGAACTCGGTGGGTGGCGTGCAGGGTCCGTTCGACAGCTTCCTGGCCCTGCGTGGCCTGAAGACCCTGCCGCTGCGCATGAAGGCGCACTGCGCCAACGCTCTGGCCCTGGCCCAGTGGCTGGACAAGCACCCGGCGGTGGAGAAGGTGATCTACCCGGGCCTGCCGTCGCACCCGCAGCATGAGCTGGCGGGCAGGCAGATGGCCGGCTACGGCGGCATCGTCTCGATCGTGCTCAAGGGCGGTTTCGAGGCGGCCAAGCGCTTCTGCGAGAAGACCGAGCTGTTCACCCTGGCCGAATCGCTGGGCGGTGTGGAGAGCCTGGTGAACCATCCGGCGGTGATGACGCATGCCTCGATTCCGGTCGCGCGGCGGGAACAGCTGGGGATCAGTGATGCGCTGGTAAGGCTGAGCGTGGGTGTTGAGGATCTGGGGGATCTGCAGGTGGATCTTGAGCGGGCGCTGGGTTGATCCGATGAGCACTGTCGACGGACGTGGTCCGCTGCGCGATCTCTGGAATCATCGTGCGCTGTTGGGACGGATGGTCAAGCGAGATGTCCGGGGCCGATACCAGGGATCGATTTTCGGCACGCTGTGGTCATTCGCTACCCCCCTGCTGCTGCTGTGTGCCTACTGGTTTTTCCTCGGTGTCGTGCTGCAGGCGCGTTTTGGCGCAACGCCGCAGGTCGCCTTTCCCGTTGTCCTGTTCTCTGGATTGATCACTCATCTGTTTTTTGCTGAAGTTCTGGGGCGGGCCTCGGGGTTGATCTTTGAGCATGCTACTTATGTGAAAAAAGTGGTCTTCCCGCTCACGGTACTGCCGTGGATGACACTGGCAACCGGTGCGTTTCATCTATGCGTGAACCTGTCCATTCTGCTGATCGGCCAGTTCCTCATTGTAGGTAGCATCCCTCCGACCTGGCCGTTGATCTTCCTGGTGATGTTGCCGGCGCTGCCCCTGCTGCTCGGGCTGTCCTGGATGCTCTCCGCATTCGCAGTGTTCCTGCGTGATATCCAGCAGGTCGTGCCGTTGATTCTTACCCTGATGATGTTTGCCAGTCCCATTTTCTTCCCCATGGAGATGGTTCCTGAGCAGTATCGACCGTTCCTGGTCCTCAATCCCACGACCGTGATCATCGAGCAGGTGCGTGCGGTTGCCATTCACGGCGAGCTCCCTGATTTCCGGGTGCTGGGCATTTATTCGATCGTGGCTTTGGTGGTGATGAGTCTCGGCTACGGGGCATTTGTGCGCACACGCAAGGGGTTTGCCGATGTGCTCTGACCAATTGATTGTCGATGTCGATCATGTCGACAAGAGCTTCCTGCTGTACGACAAACCTTCGCATCGTCTTTGGCAGATGCTGCTGGGGAGTCGGCGTACCTTCTACCGGGAGCATCGTGTCCTCAAAGACATTGATTTCAAGGTGCTGCGAGGGCAGACGCTTGGCCTGGTAGGTCGCAACGGTGCAGGCAAGTCTACTCTGCTCAGCATACTGTGCGGAACGCTGACGCCGAGTGCCGGTTTTGCGCGAGTGTATGGCCGGGTGGCGGCGCTACTCGAGCTGGGCGCAGGCTTCAATCCGGAGTTGACGGGTCGCGAGAACATCGACCTCTGTGCACAGATCTATGGCCTCTCCGAGGAGCAGATTCGTGAGCGGCGAGATTCGATCATTGAGTTCGCCGACATTGGTGATTACATTGATCGTCCGGTGAAAACCTACTCAAGCGGCATGTTCACCCGCTTGGGGTTCTCGGTGGTCGCGCACGTCGACGCGGACGTGCTTATCGTGGATGAGGCTCTGGCGGTAGGAGATGCCTTCTTCGTGCAGAAGTGCATGCGCTTCCTCCACGCATTCCGCGACAAGGGCGGTACGTTGGTGTTCGTCAGTCATGACATGGGTGCAGTGACCGCGCTGTGTGACCGGGTCATCTGGTTGAAGGATGGCTGCGTGTTCATGGATGCGCCGCCGAAGCAGGTGGCGGCCGCCTATCTGGCAGATCTATACGAGGTAGAGCCTGTAGCAGACCTCCCTGGCCTGGATCAGTTTGTCCTAGACGATTCTGAGGAAAAAGAGGAAGAGGTGGATGGTCGCCTTTCCTGGTTGAATCACACCCAGTTTCGCAATGACATCCGGCTCGGAGCATTCAATGCCTCGCACGACTTCGGGGTGCGGGGCGCCGAGTTCATCAAGGGCGGGTTCTATGATCGCCAGGGACGCCGGCTTACCTGGGTAGTCGGCGGGGAGTGGGTCGAGCTCCGGTTGCGCGTGCGTGCCACCGCGCCGATTCGGTCATTGATCGTTGGTTTTGTTGTAAAGGATCGACAGGGGCAGCCTCTATTTGGAGACAACAGCTATCTGACCCATCGTGATGATCCAGTCAGTATCAAGGCAGGCGATGCGGTCGAGTTTTACTTCCGGTTCCGGATGCCGGTGCTGCCCGCTGGGGACTATGCGGTCAGTGCTGCCATTAGCGATGGTGTGCAGGAAGATCACGTCATGCACCAGTGGGTGCATGATGCTTTGATTCTCAGTAGTCGTGCCAGTAGTGTCGCGACGGGACTGATCGGAATTCCAATGCTCGAGATTGGTCATTCGAGGATGGCAACAACAGGGGCGTGCAATGACGCGGGAAAATAACTTTGATGCAATGCGCATTATTGCGGCATTGGTGGTGATCTTCGGGCACGCGCATCCGCTTTCTGCGCAGCCCGATCCGACGCTGCTTGGCAATGCCGTGCAAAGCGTAGCAGTCAAGATCTTCTTTGTTGTGAGTGGTTTCCTGGTCGCAAAGAGCTGGTGGTCCGATCCGCATTTCGGGCGCTTCCTGATCCGACGCGGGCTTCGTCTGTTCCCGGCACTGTTCGTGCTGCTCGCGTTGACCGTCCTTGCGCTGGGGCCGTTGTTCACGACGCTTCCGATTCATGAGTATCTTGTCAACGAGGGCACCATCCGCTACTTCGTCTACAATATTGTCCTCTATCCGGTGTATGCGTTGCCGGGGGTATTCGCGGGCAATACGTATCCCGGGGCGGTCAATGGATCCTTGTGGAGTCTGCCGGTAGAAGTATCGATGTATCTGCTTCTCCCGGTGCTTGCGACCATTGCGGCGATTGCCAGAAGCCGTATCGTGTTTGTCGCGATCTCGCTCATAGGGATCGCGCTGAGCCTCTACTATCTGATGATTGTTCCGGCAGAGAGCCAGATTGTTTGGTGGGGAACGGGTTCCCGCTCAGTGGCGGATGTCGGCCCCTACTTCTTCCTCGGTGCGATTATCGCAGTCACGCCGATGGAGCGCATGCTTAACCCAGGGACTGCACTCTTTCTGGTCGCCATTGCTGCGTTGTTTCAGTTGCCGCACTACTGGATGCAACAGCTGGTGCTGATGGTGGTGCTGCCCTACGTGGTCCTGTCATTCTCTACGATTGCCACGCCCATGATTTCGCGGGTCGGTCGATTCGGTGATCCTTCCTACGGCATCTACCTCTATGGGTTCCCGGTGCAGCAGGCCTTGTTTGCCGTTGGGGGCAATAGCATGGGGCCATTGGAGAACACTGCTTTTGCAGTGCCCATTGTCGTCGCACTGGCGTATTTGTCGTGGCACTCGGTCGAAAAGCGTGCCTTGTCGTTCAAGCCGGGCAAGCGCATCTCTGGCCGAACCGTAAACTCGAAGGAAATCCCCTCATCATGAAAGATTGCATCCTGATTACCGGTGGAGCTGGCTTCATCGGTAGTGCTCTATCTCATCTCCTTCGCGCTGAAGATCAGCGTCCCATCGTTGCCATCGACAATCTACATCCGCAAGTTCATCCTAAGCGGTTGCGCCCGGCGGACCTGCATCGGGACGTTGAGCTTGTGGTGGCCGATGTCTGTGAGCCAGACACCTGGGAGGCCTTCATGGCTCACTGGAGGCCTTCGCTTGTTGTGCATCTCGCTGCAGAGACGGGAACTGGCCAGTCCCTCAGTGAGGCATCCAGGCACACGCATGTGAATGTCACTGGCACGGCACGCATGCTCGATGCGTTCGCCGCGGTGGGTCATGTTCCGGATCGAATCGTGTTGACCAGTAGCCGGGCCGTGTACGGAGAGGGACTTTGGGAGAAGGCGACGGGGGAGCGCTTCCAGCCCGGTCAGCGTTCCAAGCGTATGCTTGATGATGCGCAGTGGGATTTCCCCGGCGCGACGGCAATTCCTTTCCGTGCTGACGTCACGCCGGCGAATCCGACCAGTGTCTATGGCGCCACCAAACTTGCCCAGGAACACATCATCAGTGCTTGGGCGCTCAGCTTCGGCACTGATGTTGCTATCCTGCGATTGCAGAACGTCTACGGTGCCGGACAGTCCCTCGACAACCCCTACACCGGGATCGTCTCACTGTTCTCCCGCCTCGCCAAAGCGAAGCAAAGCATTCCACTGTACGAAGACGGATTGATGCGTCGGGACTTTGTGTATATCAGCGACGTGGCGCGCGCCGTGCTCGCTGCGACGAAGGAGGCCGCAGCGGTCGGCCGGGTTTACGACATCGGATACGGATTGCCCTCGACGATCAAAGACCTCGCTGACGAGGTCGCACGCCATTATGGGGCGCCTGCGCCTCATGTCTGCGGCAAGTACCGGAATGGTGACGTTCGCCACGCGGGCTGCGACGTGTCCCGGTCTCTTGAACTTGGTTGGTCGCCAGAGGTCACTATGTCGCAAGGAGTCGCCCATCTCTGCGATTGGATTGATGTTCGTCTCTCGGGGGAGGGCGGATGATGACAAAGGATAATCTGCCACGCCTGGGCCGCCTTAGAGTTCATTCGATCCTTTACGGTAATGAACCTCATCGAATCAGCCAGGCGGTCGCTCATCTGGAACGTGCAGCTCACGTGGCCTTGGAGCAGGGCGTCTTTGACAGTGTCGAGCTGGCCTACGGGGACTGCTCGCCCGGCGATGAGTTGCGCGGTACCGTGCTTGCACAGGCGCGTGAGAACTCTGCGCTGGCCGGGGTCGAGTATCATTTCTTCGATGCCAACCTAGGTTCTGCGCACGGGCACAATCGACTGCTCAACATCGGTAATTCCGAGTTCGTGATCATCATGAACCCTGACATTATGATGGCGCCGAATGCGATCGTTGAGCTTGCCCGAGTTTTTTCTGACGAGAAGGTCGGAATGGCTGAGGCAAAGCAGCTGCCAATCGAGCATCCGAAACAGTACGACGTAGCAACCGGCGATACCTCCTGG
This sequence comes from Stenotrophomonas sp. PE591, assembly GCF_018320795.1. Lineage (NCBI taxonomy): Bacteria > Pseudomonadati > Pseudomonadota > Gammaproteobacteria > Lysobacterales > Lysobacteraceae > Stenotrophomonas > Stenotrophomonas sp. PE591. The sequence goes on along the minus strand of NZ_JAAOKO010000003.1, from coordinate 259,727 downwards.
GCGGCGACTGCCTGTACCCTCATTTCGAGAGAGGTGCTCAGGGCGCTCGAAGGCTTCGATCACCAGACGTTCTTCCTGTACTGCGATGATGTGGACTTCTCGTGGCGAGTTAAGCTTGCAGGCTACCGTGTTCTCTATTGTCCTGCCGCCGCGGCGTTTCATGACAAACGACTTGGTGACGGTGGTGAATGGAATGTTGGTTGGGCGGAGAAATACTACTCGGCCGAAGCTGCCATGCTGCTCGCCTACAAGTACAGCAGGCAGGATCTGGCGGAAGAGATCCATTCTTACTTCAAGAACAGTGGCGATGCTGTCTGGCTGAAGGCTGCTGACGAATACGCCCGGCGAAAGGTCGCTGGCGAGCTTCCTGCACAGCTTGATCCCGCGCACAAGGTTGCTGTTTTCACCAATGGCGCGTATGCCAACCATAGGTTCGGAATGTGATGGAAATCTACGACAACAGTTTTTCAGACCATAACGTCTATGGCCACATCGCCAGTCTCTTCGCCCGCTTCGAGCCAGCCGCGGGAAGCTATTTCCTCGATTTCGGCTGCGGTTTTGGGCGCCTCGCTGAGGTCGTGGAAGAGCGCTTCGGTGTCAAATACGTAGGTTTTGATATCAATGAGCCCGGTTTGGAGTCTCTCCGTGCGCGCGGATTTTCCGCGCACTATGCTGATCTTGGGGATGACGAAGCTGCGTTTGAGTTGGTGCGGCGCGTGCTTCCTGAAGGTGCTGCAATCGCTGCGCTATGCACGATTGACACGCTCGAACATCTTCCTGATCCACTTGCTGCGCTTAGGCTCTACGCTCGCATCGGGCGCGGGCATTCAGTTCCGCTTCTTGTGTCGGTGCCCAACGTCGCGCACACTGACATTGGCGCAAAGCTAACGGTGGGTCGCTTCGATTACACCGAGGCCGGCCTGCTTGACCATACTCACATGCAGTACTTCACCAGCGACCGATTCACCTCGTTGATGAAAGACGGTGGATGGCACGAGGTTCATCGCCACGATGTGTCGCTGATTCGCAGCGACCAGCATTTCCCCGCTCAGTTGCCTGTCCTTGCCCCGAAAGCACCGCTGGCTGAGCTACTTGCCGGAATTCGTGAGCAGGCCGACGGTTATGGGTATGTGAATCAGTTCGTACGTGCTTACCTGCCGGGGCCGGAAACTGGCAAGGTACACGTGCCTTACGTTGCTGCGCGTGAGCGTGAAGATGCTCCTTTCCTATCCGTCGTTATTCGCACTGTGGGGCGACGGATCGAAACCCTGCGCGAGTCATTGCTCTGCTTGACTGCGCAAACGTGCCAAGACTTCGAGATTGTTGTCGTCGGCCATAATCTGGATGTCCAGCGCCAGATCGCGGTGGAGCAGCTGATCGCTGAGCTTCTGGAGAGCGTCCGTCTTCGGACCCGGCTGGTCACAGTCGACGGAGGTGGGCGCTCCGCACCACTGAACGTTGGCTTTTTGTCAGCCGAAGGCCGTTATGTTGTTGCGTTCGATGATGATGACCTTGTGTTCGGTAACTGGGTCGAAACCTTCAAGGGACTGGAAGAGGGCAACTCTGGTCAGCTGCTGAGGGTAACGGCGGCCGCTCAGGATTGGGAGCGCATCAGGCGGGGCGACGCGGTGGCTTCTCGTGCGATCAGTGGGATGCGCATGCTCTATCCAGACAAATTTGAGTTGATTGCCCATCTGGCGGAAAACAGAACTCCTCTGCATTCCATCGCGTTCCCGCGAGTACTATTCTCGAATCTAGGTTATCGATTCGATCCGGAGCTGAGCACGGCAGAGGATTGGGATTTGATCATCCGAGTTGCTCCGTTGTCGGGTGTGGCCTCATCCAAGGTGGTTACAGCGCTGTATCGCCTCTGGAAGAGTGGTGATAATTCCACTTCTGCCCATGATCAGTTCGAATGGCAGAGCAACTATTTCAAGACACTCAAGAAGATCAATGCTGTTCCGCTTCTTCTGCCAGCGGGCTCGGTTGTCAAACTCCGGAAGATGTATCTGACGTTGGAGCGATTGCAGGGGCATGTCGAGGTTGATGTCGACAGTGCAATTGTGGTTGATCCGCAGATTGAAGACGATGCAAGGATCGAGCAACTTCGTCTGCGATATCATGAGTTGATAAATTCACTCTCGTGGCAGATGACCGGACCCCTGAGGCAGATCCGTCGAATCTTGCGGCGGCAGCCTCGATCCCGGAATCCTAGGATTTGGACAATGAGTGAGCAGGATTTGGAGTTCCACATCCGTCAGATCCTTAACTCATCTTCCTGGCGCCTGACGAGAGTTCTGCGATCGCTTCGACGTAAGTAGCGGAGAGTTACTGCGCGATAGCCGGTGGGCTATCGCGCGCCATTTTCGCGCGAGGGGCGGAACGTCGATGATGATGATCTCGGAAGTGTAGCGTGCGGCTTCGCAAATAGATTCAATTGGCATCTGAACGCCTCACAATGAACTACGTCTTGTGGGTAGACGTCCCACGGGAATCGGAAATGGGGTCATCTTCGTATCTCCTCCCCCGATGAAGACGATTGGGCGCAAGCAGGCGCTTAAGGGCCAAGCCGGGTATGCCGCGCTTGTAGTCGCGTCGGGCCCTGCACTCAATCAACGTGACGCCGTCATTCCACGATTGCTTGTTGGGGAGATAAGGAGCGGTAATCCCCCCCCGCTTTTAGCAGTCGCCAAAAGTGAAACTATGCTGCCAGTGCAAGTTTCTGCATTGGCGTGATGCCGCCGAGCGCCATGTTCGGCCGCTCATGGATGTAAGCCCATAGCCAACGAGTGGCGATGTCCTGGACCTGTTCGATGTCGTTGAACAGGTTGCTGGCAAGCCAAGCGTAACCCACGGTCCGGTTATAGCGCTCAATGTAGGCGTTCTGCTGAGGATTGCCTGGCTGGATGTAGAGCAGCGCGATATCGTGCCGCTCGGCCCATGCTTGCAGGGCTCCGCTGATCTACTCGGGCCCGTTGTCGCAGCGTATGGCGCGGGGCTCTCCGCGCCATTGAATGCCCTGTTCCAAGCTGCGGATGACGCGCACCGCAGGCAAGGAGATTTCGACCTCCATCGCTAGTCCTTGGCGGTTGAAGTCATCCAAAACGTTGAGCATCCGGAAGCTGCGTCCATCAGCCAGCTGATCATGCATGAGATCCATCGACCAGGTCTGGTTGGCCGCCTCAGGCACCGCCAGAGGCGCCGACACTTCCCGGACGATGCGCTTGCGCGGCCTGACGCGCAGATTCAGCTCCAACTCGCGATAGATCCGATACACGCGCTTGTGGTTCCAAGCGAAGCCCTTCACGTTGCGCAGGTGCAGGAAGCACAGCCCAAAGCCCCAATCGCGGTAGGCGCTGGTCAGCCTGAGCAACCAGTCGGCGATCATCGCGTTCTCTTGGCTGGCCTTGGCCTGATAGCGGTAGCAGGTCTGACTCACCTCGAACGTCCTGCACGCATGAACGATGCTGGTGATGCCTGCCTGGACCGCCTGCCTGGCCATCTCGCGCCGCTGAGACGGCATCACCATTTTTTGAGAGCGCTTCCTTCAGCAGCTCGGCGCTAAGCTGCGTATCGGCGTACAACTTCTTCAGCCGCCGGTTCTCGTCCTGTAGCTCTTTGAGCTGGGACACCGTGGACACATCCATGCCGCCGAACTTGCTGCGCCACTTGTAGAACGTCGCTGAGGTGATGCCATGCTGCCGGCAAAGGTCAGGGACAGGCGTGCCGGCCTCGGCCTGCTTGAGTACGGCGATGATCTGGCTGTCGGTGAATCGTGACTTCTTCATGGGATCTCCTCGGGTTAGGTTACGAGAAAATTCCACTTCTGGCTGCGGCTAATCTGTGGGGGAATTACCAAGGCACGGCAGTGCCACTCTGGCCAGAGGATGAATTCCGCCAATCTGAGCCTCATTGACTACGATGCTCGGTCCATCGAGCTGCGATCGTGCGCCCGTGCGCGCGTAGCGGCACTTCAATGAATCTGAAGTTGGCTTCGGCCAATAGCAGGGCTGTCCCCAGCGCTGCACATACGTAAACGACATGGCTGACTGGAGACGAGTGCGCGCCGACGCCGACCCACTCGGAAACTGGCTTGGCGAGATAGTAGACGGGCACATGGGTGAGATAAAGGGCGTAGGACCTGCTCCCGATGTAGGCAGCAAGTCGTCCGGCACGTCCGCTGATGCCCAGGTAGGAGTTGCCGTAGGAGGCTGCCCATACCAGCACGGCCGCCACTAACATGATGCAGGTCGTATGGAGCTGGATCACATGCGACTTTGCTGCAAGCATGCCGATGGACAGGATGCACAAGACAAAGAAGGTGAGACCGAGTGGCCTCCACCCGAGGAATTTTGGCTCTATCTTCTTCAGAAGCCCTCTGTCCGCTGCCAGCGCGATCAGGACGCCAGCTGCAAGCGCGTCGGTTCTGACGAACCAGAGAAGTGAAAGGATGGGGCGATGCAAGAGTGCCTGGACTGCAATGATGAGGACCAGGGCAACGGGTAGCCTTTTCCAGCCAAGCGTATAGACCAGTACCGGCAATAACAGATAGCACTGCTCTTCAAGCGACAGGCTCCAGTACACCTGGTTGATTCCGCAGCCTTGACTCTCGCCCGCATAGCAGGACCAGAAATGGAGGTTGGCGACATAGAGTGTGGCGGAGGCCAGATCCATCAGGTTCTGGCTCACACTTCGCAGGTGTCCATCATTGATGGGGAGTGCGCTCATGAGGACCACCACGAGCAGCCAGAAAATGGCAGACGGCGTCAGGCGCCAAAATCGTCGAATCCAGAACGGAATGGCCAGCCTGGAAAATGATGGGATTCGGGGGTGTTCACGAAGCAGGCTGGCGGTAATCACATAACCTGAGATGCAGAAGAAGATGTCAACGCCACCCCAGAAAAAGACGACGTCGGTGATCTTTTTGAAGGCAGGGCTCTGCCAATACAGGAGGATCTCCAAGTGCGCAAATAGGGTCAAGCCCACCGCAGCTGCGCGAAGGATCTCAATGTCGAGGTTGTGGGGTTGGCTTCGCAATGCGACTTCTCTGAATACCTGCACGGTAGTGTTGTCTTTCAGCGGGCGGCCGTGCTCACAGGCCTACGGGTCCGCGGCAATACCTGCATCCAAGCGGTCGTACCAGTCCGATTCACCGGAGGCGTCGCTTTCTATTATGAGCAATGAGGTCCCACGCCAGATATTCCTGGCGTCGCCGCATAGGGGGCTCAGTCCCTTCAGGATGCGCCTGCTTCGGGTTGACGCAGGACACCCGGTTTTCGACGTCCTCCATTTGCAAACTGAATGGCTACAAAAGCAGGAATCAACATGATGTACGGCGCCATGTGCTTTTCGAATTCGTAGTACCCGTCGCCCAGGACTACAAAAAGCGGAGCAATCAATCCAAAGCAGATAAGGGCGAAGAATGAAGTCGCCGTTCGGCGGACTGCAACAATGACTACCAGCAGAAGGGCGCCAAGCTGAAACGCCCACCCAGACAATCCAACTGCATTGAATCCGCGGTCTGCGATGGTTTTGGCCGAACGTAGATGGCTAAGCGAATAGTCCGACTGCCACGCTGTTGCCACTGTGTTCCGAAGCAGCGCCCATGCCAAAGCGGGTTGGCTGGCCACTCTCATCACGTACATGTGGGGTTTGCCTGCGTCAAATGCATTCTGGATCTGTACCGCACGGGTAGCGGCAGTCGCAGGGGACCATCGCTCGGTCGAAATCTCGGCTCCCGTTGGCCAATAGCTGGTCCCAAGCAGAGGGAGGCTCGGATCAGGTTCGTAGATTGAACTTCGAGCCTGCATGTCCAACCGATTCTCGCTGAAGTAATGCAGGCGCTGCTCGAAGGTCCTGGCAGGCCAGTCGGCAGATCGCTGTAATGCCCATCCGATACCATTGTAGGTTCTGTTGTAATTGTTGACCGCACTCATCTCGCCGAAATGAGCGAGATACGCTTGGTATGAGAATCCGCAAACTGTCAGGAAAAGACAGGTGGCCAGCTTTTGGCGGTAGCGGCCTCCCCGCGGATCCATCCAGAGCACCGTTACTAGCAACACCGGCAGCATCAGTATCATCTGTGCTTTGCATGCAAGGATGGCTGCCGAGCTGAGTGCGAAAAGTCGATACTTGCCTTCCTGGGTGAGGGCGATGATCCCTGCTGCAAGCGTTGGGGCGAGCGCGAGAACCATTGCTTCTTCATAAAGTGATCTGAAATAGACTGCGTAAATCCCAGTGAACACAGAAAGCGAGGCCACGGTTACCGTGATCGTTCGACGGAGCTGAGGGCTGGCCAGTCCCATTCGTACTAGGATGAAGGTCCCTGACAGGAAGACGGCAAGAAGCACGCTGGAGACCGTCCACATCGGCATGGATTTGGGGCTGCCGACTCGACTTGCAAGGCCTGTTAGTTGGGCGACACCAGCCATGAGAGAGTCTGGGGAAACCTGCTGCTCATTGCGGTAGGCGTACTCTTCCTTCAAGGGCTCCCATCCTTTGGTGAGGATCGGCATCGACTGGTGGACGCGAAGGAAGTCGCCATTGTTGATCATTCCCTTACCTGGGAATGTCAATCCGAGCGTCATAAGCAGAACAATTGCCGCGACGAACAGGGCGGCGGTGCGGCCTGATGTTTTCCAGAATCGCATTACTTGAACACCAGTCGTTTATCGAGATGGTACTTGATGATGTAGCCGGCTATGAGCCCTATCACACCGCCGACATATCTCATTGAATCTGAGTCGAATGCAAGTTCGAATGCGTACTCCGTGGCCCAGAAGACAGCTGTTGTTGCGAGTCCCATGACGCTATACAGCAGGAATGTCTTTGCTTCCTGGTTGGCGCTCTCGCTTGCGTAAAGAAAGATGAACTTCTTATCGAGGACGTACTTGGTGACTAGGCCGACGGCGGTCCCAATCAGCATGGAAATGGCAATTGAGAACGGTCCGGTGTAAACATATATGGCAGCCGCCTGTGCCCCGATATTTACTGCGATCGAGATGGCTGCAAATGCCATGTACAGGATTACAAGACGTTGAATTCTCACAGTCGAATCCTGCGGAATACGAATTCCGGGATGTTAACGATGATCTTCATGATCACGTACCAGAAAGAAGGCAGGTAGGCCATCGAGCGCCGCTTGTCGATGGCAGTGAGAATTCCTGCAGCGACCTGGTCGGGCGTGGCCCACATTGCGCCCTTCTTGAAGCTCGCCGTCATAGGGGTATCAACGAAGCCTGGCTTGATCGTAAGCACATTGATCCCGGCCTTGAACAGCCGCTGGCTTAGCCCGCTGAGATAGGCTGAGACTGCGGCTTTGGCGCTTCCATAGAGATAGTTGCTCGCGCGACCACGGTCTCCCGCCACGGACGAAATGACCGCCAGTGTTGACCCGGGCGTCAGCATGGGCGCCAAGCGATTACTCAGTGCGATCGTGGCGGTGCCATTGATGTGGAACTCTTGAAGCGCGTAGGTAGTATCCGTGTCGCATGTTGCCTGGACCGGGAGTGTTCCGTGTGCAATGAGAACGATGTCCAGTCCGCCGAGATTCCTGGTGGAGGTTTCAATCATCGCCTCATGCGCGGACAGATCCGCAACGTTGAGCACGCTTATTGTCACCGCATGGGCTCCACGGACGCTGAGATCTGCCGCTAAGTCCATCAGGCGCTCTTCACTGCGGCCAACCAGGTGGAAAGCGGCCGCGCGAGCGGAGAGGCGGCGAGCAACGGCTACGGCAATGGCCGACGTCGCACCAATGATCAGTACTTTCTTCATCTTTACTCCATCACGCGTCGCCAGAAATCAGACGATATTCGAGGGTCGATATGTTCCTGGAAGGCCCGCAACGCTGCTCCATATCCCTGCATGAATAGCGATGGCGCCATGCGTGCATCCTTGGCGGGGTACAGCGTGCCCCCTGCTTCGGCGACGATAAGATCGAGGCGCCGTAACAGTTGGAAAACCGATGGGCCGGTATTGGGGAAGTCCAGGGCAAGTGTTGTACCAGGGCGTGCAAAGGACAGCATCCCGGGCGAGGGGCGATCGCCAAATTCCTTCAACACAGCGAGGAAAGAGCCTTGGCCGCTGTCTGAGATTTGCCTAAGCAGGGCGGGGACGGCGTCCTGTGCCGCGTCTGCTGGCAGCACGCACTGGTGCTGCAGGAAGCCGCGCGGACCGTACATCCTGTTCCAGTGACCGATCCCGTCCAAGGGATAGAAATAGCTTTGATAATGCTGTTGGCTGCGTACCTGTCTTGCACTCTGTCGCCAGTAGTACAGCGTATTGAAAGGACGCAACGTCAGGCGGTTGACAAGCGACACCGGTGGCGTCACGGGGAATGTCAGCCTTTGGCCATTGCCGGGCACCGGGACGGATGAGTCCCCGGTGGCGTGGTTGCTGCGGATGAAGTGACCTCGTCCTAGGGCTTTCCCTTTGGCCAGACAATCGATCCATGCCACGGTGTACTCATGGCTCGCCGCGGATGTGGCTGATAGCCGGAAAAAATCTGAAAGCGAGTCAAAGCGGATGCTCTCGGTTTCCAGCCATGGGCCGGGAACACGCTTAAGCTGGATTTCGCACCAGGTAATCAGGCCGGTAAGCCCAAGGCCGCCGATCGTAGCCGCCAAACGAGCCGACGGTGCCTCCTTGCTCAGGACCTCTCGCGTGCCGTCAGAGCGCAGCAGTTCCAGCGCGCGAACATGGTGGCCGAAGGTGCCGGCGACGTGGTGATTCTTTCCGTGCACGTCATTGCTGATGGCACCCCCAAGCGTCGCCCATCGTGTTCCAGGTGTCACCGGCAGGAACCAGCCCTTTGGCAGGGTCAGGGCAATGACCTGCGCGAGGGTCACTCCAGCTTCGGCACGTAGGATGCCGCTGACTGGATCGAAGCTAATGAATCGGTCCAGCGGTCGGGTGCACAGCAGCGTGCCAGCCGAGTTCAAGCAGCTGTCGCCGTAGCTGCGTCCATTACCCCGTGGCAGCGCCTTGCCCTCAAAGTCGGGCAGAGCGGCGCGCCGGCTGTCAACCATGACCAGCCGCTGGTCCCGGGTTTCGGGGTATCTCCCCCAAGACGCGCCGTCCACTGTTAGATGGCCCCCAGCACGACCAGAACTCCCACGGCTCCTACGATCTGGCTGGCGCGGTCCGTCACGGCGAACACTATTGGATCGTCATGCATATGACCGCGGTGCGCAACCAACCAGACCCTGCTGATCCAGTACAGCAGCACGGGGCAGAGAAGCCAAAGAACTTGGGGGTGGTGGTAGAGCACTAGACTGGCGGGACTGTTGATATAGAGTGCGAGGACCATGACTGCGATGTAACCAGCGCTTGTGCCGAGGGACTGGATGAGAGACAGGTCGCTGACGTTATAACCCCGGCCGATGGCGGTCTGCTTCCCGCTGAGCTTGGCCGACTCGAGCTCGGCAAAGCGCTTCAACAGTGCCAGGCTGAGGAAGATGAACATCGAGAACGCAAGCAGCCAGAACGACATTTCCGCGCCGATCGCCACGCTTCCGCCGATGATCCGGACCGTGTACAGTGCCGCAAGCAGAATTACGTCGATCATGACGATTCGCTTGAGCTTCAATGAATAGCTCAACGTCATGGTGTAGTAGCCCGCCAGCACCGCCGCGAACTGCCAACTGCAGGCAAATGCAATTGCCAAGCCCCCGATTGTCAGCAAGGGAGCTGCCAACAAGCCGTGCAGAATGGGTATGCGGCCCGCTGCAAACGGTCGATTCCGCTTGCGTGGGTGCATGCGGTCGGGGGTGAGGTCCAAGAGATCGTTAAGTACGTACACTCCGGAAGCGCAAAGACCGAAGGCAAGGAATGCAATGATGGCTTGCGCGCCGGCCTCTGGATCCAGGATGCGATGGGCCGTGAACAAGGGGACCAGCACCAGGAGATTCTTCATCCACTGGTATATGCGCAGTGCCTTGACCCATGTGCGCAGGTCGGCCGTGGCTGGGGGAAGAACGTCTGTTACTTCAACAACGTCACGAGCACGTCGTGACAGCGCTGCCGGACCATTGACCACCATCGCAGAGGCGGCATGGCGCCAGACATCAAGATCGACGGAGCCATTGCCGAGATAGTCGAAGCCTTTTTCGCCGAAGCGCGCTACGAGTGCCTCGGCCTTGCGATGCCCGGCCAGGTTCTGTCGCCCGTTGCTACACATCACTTCTTCGAACAGACCCAGATGCTCTGCAATGGGCGCCACCAGCAGTTCGTCGGAAGCGGTGCATAAAACGCGCGGGCGTTGGGAGGTCGTCCGCAGTATCTGCAGCACGCGCTCATCGTAGGGGAGTGATTCGGGAGGAAGCGCCACTCTCTGAGCGAGCTCGCGCTTCAGGGCTGCTTTTCCCTTCAAAAGCCAGAAAGGAATAAGGAGCACGTAGAGAGGATTCCTGGCAAGAAGCGCTAGGAACGACTCGTAAAGCACGTCTGTACGCAGTAGCGTACCGTCCAGGTCAACGCACAGCGCGCGTTTTTCGAGGCTCACGTGATGAGACCTCGACTCGACTGGAACACGTTCAAGTACATTCAGGCCACTCCGCGGGCAATGGTTGGCAAGTATAGCGACTGGAGGTAGCAATGGCCCCGGCGACAGTTGCCGGGGCCAGCTATTGGTAATCGCCCGAAGGTCGGCTACAGCGCCTTTTCCAGCTCCGGCAGGATCGCGAACAGATCCCCCACCAGGCCGATGTCGGCGATCTCGAAGATCGGCGCATCGCCATCCTTGTTGATCGCGACGATCGTGCCGGCATCCTTGATGCCGGTCAGGTGCTGGATGGCACCGCTGATGCCTACGGCCACGTACAGTTCCGGCGCGATGATCTTGCCGGTCTGGCCCACCTGCAGATCGCTGGGCACGTAGCCGGCGTCGACCGCGGCACGCGAGGCACCGACGGCGGCACCGAGCTTGTCGGCCAGCTGGAAGATGACCTTGAAGTTCTCTTCCGAACCGACGCCACGGCCACCGGAGACCACGCGCTTGGCAGCCTGCAGGTCCGGGCGGTCGCTGGCACCAGCGGCGAGGCCGACGAAGCGGGTGTGGGTCGGCAGGGCTGCATCGACGCTGGCCGCTTCGATGGCGGCGCTGCCGCCCTGGGCGGCTTCCGGCCACGAGGCGGCACGCACGGTGGCGACCACGATCTGGTCGGCCGGGGCTTCCACGGTGATGATCGCGTTGCCGGCGTAGATCGGGCGCTTGAAGGTGTGGCTGCCTTCGACGGTCATCAGGTCGGAGACCTGGTTGACGCCCAGCAGGGCGGCCACGCAGGGCATCAGGTCCTTGCCGAAGGTGGTCGACGGGCCGAACACGTGGGTGTAGCCCTTGGCCAGCTGCGCGATCTGCGGCGCCAGCACCTGGGCGATGGCCTGCGCGTTGGCGGCGTTGGCCACGGTCAGGACCTTGGCGACGCCACTGATCTTCGCGGCCTCGGCGGCGACGGCGGCCGGATCGGAGGCCAGCACCACGACATCGATGCTGGCACCGCTGATGGCGGCGGCGGCGCTGACAGTCTTGGCGGTGGCGGCGTTGAGCTTGCCGTCGTGGTGTTCGGCGATGACGAGAATCTTGCTCATTACAGCAGCCCCTTCTGCTTGAGTGCGGCCACCAGTTCGGCCGCGTCCTTGACCATCACACCCTTGCTGCGCTTGGACGGTGCGGCGTATTGGGTGGTCTTGAAGGTATCGGCGGCTTCAACGCCGAGGTCGGCCAGCTGCAGGGTCTCCAGCGGCTTGGCCTTGGCCTTCATGATGTCCGGCAGCTTGATGAAGCGCGGCTCGTTCAGGCGCAGGTCGGTGGTGACCACCGCCGGCAGGTCCACTTCCAGCGTTTCCAGGCCGGCGTCGACTTCGCGGATCACCGTGGCCTTGCCGTCGGCAATGTCCAGCTTGCTGGCGAAGGTCGCCTGCGGACGGCCCCACAACGTGGCCAGCATCTGGCCGGTCTGGTTGGCGTCGTCGTCGATGGCCTGCTTGCCCAGGATCACCAGGTCCGGCTGTTCCTTCTCGATCAGCTTGAGCAGGGTGCGGGCGGCGGTCAACGGCTGGATGGCCTGATCGGTGACGACGTGAATGGCACGGTTGGCGCCCATGGCCAGGCCGTTGCGCAGATGCGCCTGGGCATCGGCCGGAGCAATGGTGGCGACCACGACTTCGCTGGCGATGCCCTTGTCGCGCAGGCGCAGGGCTTCTTCCAGCGCGATTTCATCGAAGGGGTTAGGGGACAGCTTGACGCCGTCGGTGACCACGCCGGAACCGTCCGGCTTGACCTGAATGCGGACGTTGTAGTCCACCACGCGCTTGTACGCGACGAGGATTTTCATCTGGTACGGGGTCCTTCAATAATGGAGAGAACGTCCGGTTCTCGCACAGCAACCGGTTCGGGGGTGGGATCCCGATTCTAGCTGGCTTGAGGGAACCATGCGAATGCGTATGGTTATGCTGCAGTGCAGTATGGCTCGTGTGGATCGGGTGCGTCGTTCACGTCACGCAGGCAGTCGTGAAGACGAACCACATGTATCCTGTACTGCTGTGCAGGGTGCTTGGTAGCGCCCCCTTGGATGAATTTAGATCAGGAGAACAGGTAGTGCCCACATGGCTTGTCACCGGCGGTGCCGGATTCATTGGCGGTAACTTTGTTCTCGAAGCGGTCGCCCGTGGCATCAAGGTCGTCAATCTCGACGCCCTGACCTACGCCGGCAACCTGAAGACACTGTCCAGCCTGGACGGCAACCCGAACCACGTGTTCGTGCAGGGTGACATCGGCGACAGTGCCCTTGTAGCCCGCCTGCTGGCCGAGCACCAGCCGGACGCAGTGCTGAACTTCGCCGCCGAAAGCCACGTGGACCGTTCCATCGACGGCCCAGGCGCCTTCATCCAGACCAATGTGGTGGGCACCTTGGGTTTGCTTGAAGCGGTACGCGACTACTGGAAGGCGCTGCCGGCCGAACAAGCGGCGGCCTTCCGCTTCCTGCACGTGTCGACCGACGAGGTGTACGGCACCCTGGGCGAGACCGGCAGGTTCAGCGAAACCACGCCGTACGCCCCGAATTCCCCGTATTCGGCGTCGAAGGCCGCTTCGGACCACCTGGTGCGTGCGTTCCACCACACCTACGGGTTGCCGGTGCTGACCACCAACTGCTCCAACAACTACGGCCCGTATCACTTCCCCGAGAAGCTGATCCCGCTGGTGATTGCCAAGGCGCTGGCTGGCGAACCGCTGCCGGTGTACGGCGATGGCAAGCAGGTGCGCGACTGGCTGTTCGTGTCCGATCACTGCGAAGCGATCCGCACCGTGCTGGCCAAGGGCCAGGTCGGCGAGACCTACAACGTCGGCGGCAATTCGGAAAAGCAGAACATCGAAGTGGTGCAGGCCATCTGCGCACTGCTGGACCAGCGCCGCCCGCGTGCGGATGGCCAGCCGCGCAGCAGCCAGATCACCTATGTCACTGATCGCCCCGGCCACGACCGCCGTTACGCGATCGATGCCTCCAAGCTGAAGAACGACCTGGGCTGGGAACCGGCCTACACCTTCGAGCAGGGCATCACCTTTACCGTTGACTGGTACCTGGACAACCAGGAATGGGTCAACGGCGTGCTCGACGGCAGCTACCGTCTGCAGCGCATCGGCACCGCGGCCTGAACCCAGGAGACACCATGACCCAGCGCAAGGGCATCATCCTCGCCGGTGGCTCCGGCACCCGGCTGTATCCGATCACCAAGGGCGTCAGCAAGCAGCTGTTGCCGGTGTATGACAAGCCAATGATCTACTACCCGCTCAGCGTGCTGATGCTGGCGGGCATCCGTGAAGTGCTCATCATCAATACCCCGCACGAACAGGCGTTGTTCCAGCAGTTGCTGGGCGATGGCTCGCAGTGGGGCATGGACATCCAGTACGCGGTGCAGCCCAGCCCCGATGGGCTTGCCCAGGCGTATCTGATCGGCAAGGAGTTCGTCGCCGGCAAGCCGAGCTGCCTGGTGCTGGGTGACAATATCTTCCATGGCCATGGCTTGCGTGAAGTCCTCAAGCGTGCCGATGAGCGCGTGGACGGTGCCACCGTGTTTGGCTATTGGGTGAATGATCCGGAACGCTATGGCGTGGCCGAGTTCGACAAGACCGGCAAGGTCATCGACCTGGTGGAGAAGCCGGAGAATCCGCGTTCGAACTATGCAGTGACCGGCCTCTACTTCTACGACGGCAACGCCAGCGCGCATGCCGCCGAACTAAAGCCGTCGCCGCGTGGCGAACTGGAGATCACCGATCTCAACAAGCGCTATCTGGGCGAGAGCAACCTGCACCTGGAAGCGCTCGGCCGTGGCTATGCCTGGCTCGATACCGGCACCCACCAGTCGCTGCTGGAAGCCTCCAACTTCATCGAGACCATCCAGACCCGGCAGGGCCTGCAGGTCTGCTGCCCGGAAGAAATCGCGTTTGGCCAGGGCTGGATCACCGCCGAACAGCTGGAAGCACTGGCCGCGCCGCTGATCAAGAATGGCTACGGCCAGTACCTGCACAAGCTCGCCCTGCGTGGAGTTGTTCCGTGAAAGTGATTGAAACCAAGTTGCCTGGCTGCGTGGTGATCGAGCCGGCGGTGTTCGGCGATGCCCGTGGCTACTTCTTCGAAACCTGGAATGCCGAGCGCTTCGCTGCGCTGGGCCTGCCGGATCGCTTCGTGCAGAGCAACGTCTCGACTTCGGCCAAGGGTGTCCTGCGCGGGCTGCATTACCAGTGGCCGCGCCCGCAGGGCAAGCTGGTCAGCGTGCTGGAAGGCGAGGTCTATGACGTGGCCGTCGACATCCGTCGCGGCTCGCCGACCTTCGGCCAGTGGGAAGCGGTGGTGCTGAGCGCGGGGAACAAGAAGCAGTTCTGGATTCCGGAAGGCTTCGCCCACGGCTTTGCCGTACTGTCCGAGCGCGCGGTGTTCAGCTATCTGTGCACCGAGGTCTACCTGAAGGACTTCGATGCCGGCGTGCGCTGGAACGATGCCGATATCGCCGTGGACTGGCCGATCAGTGCGCCGACGTTGTCGGCCAAGGACGAGAATGCCCCCTTCCTGAAGGACATCGCCGAAGACCGCCTGCCGGTCTACGTGCCATGACCGTTCTGGTCTTCGGTGGCAACGGCCAGGTCGGCCAGGAGCTGCTGCGCGCGCTGGCGCCGCTGGGCAAGGTGGTCGCGACCACCCGCAGCGGCACTCTGCCGGATGGCAGCGCCTGCGAAACCGCCGATTTCGGCCAACCTGAAAGCCTGCCGGCCCTGCTGGACCGGCTGCAGCCGTCGATCGTGGTCAACGCCGCGGCCTACACGGCCGTCGATCGTGCCGAACAGGAGGTCGACGCGGCCTTTGCGGCCAATGCGCAGGCGCCGGGGGTGATCGCGCGCTGGTGTGCGGCGCATAGCGTGCCATTCGTGCATTACTCCACCGACTACGTGTTCGATGGCCAGGGCACCGCGCCCTACCGTGAGGACGAGCCGACCGCGCCGCTGGGTGTGTATGGCACCAGCAAGCGTGATGGCGAGGATGCGGTGCGTGCGGCCGGTGGTCGCCACCTGATCTTCCGCACGGCGTGGGTGTATGCCTCGCATGGGGCCAATTTCCTGCGCACCATGCTGCGCGTCGGCGCCGAGCGCGATCAGCTGCGCGTCGTCGCCGACCAGGTGGGCACGCCAACCCCGGCGGCATTGATCGCCGATGTCACCGCGCAGGCGTTGCAGCACCCGGGCCAGTTGTCCGGTACCTGGCACCTGACTGCCAGCGGCCAGACCAGCTGGCATGGTTTTGCCGAGGCGATTTTCGCCGAATCGCTGGCTGCGGGCGTGCTGGTGAAGGCGCCGTCGGTCGAGGCGATTCCCAGCTCCGAGTACCCGACCGCGGCCAAGCGCCCGGCCTGGTCAGTGCTGGACAACCGCAAGCTGCAGCAGGATTTCGGCATCGTGCTGCCGGCATGGCAGGACGGCCTGAAGCGGGTGATGGCGGAGATTGCCTGAGCCTGTAGGCGACGTGCCGACCAACGGTCGGCACCCACCTCGACCAACGGTCGGCAGCCTCCAGCGGGCGCGGGGTCAACTGCGCCCGTAGGTGTCCTCGAAGCGCACGATGTCGTCCTCGCCCAGGTAGCTGCCGGACTGCACTTCGATCAGTTCCAGCGGCAGCTTGCCCGGATTGCGCAGGCGGTGGGTCACGCCCAGCGGAATGTAGGTGCTCTGGTTCTCGCTAAGCAGGATCACTTCATCGCCACGGGTCACTTCGGCGGTGCCGCTGACCACGATCCAGTGCTCGGCGCGATGGTGGTGCATCTGCAGGCTCAGCGTGCCACCGGGCTTGACCGTGATCCGCTTGACCTGGAAGCGCTCGCCGTTGTCGATCGAATCGTAGGCGCCCCACGGGCGATAGACCTTGCGATGCCAGGTGGCCTCGCTGCGGCCTTCGGCCTTCAGCTGTGCCACCACGGTCTTGACCTCCTGCATGCGGTCGGCCTTGCCCACCAGCACCGCATCGTCGGTCTCGACCACGATCACGTCATCGAGGCCGACCATGGCCACCAGGCGCTGGGCATAGGCATAGGTGTTGCGGCAATCAATGGCGATCACATCGCCCTGGTGGGCGTTGCCGTCGCCATCCTGCTGCGAGACATCGCGCAGTGCGGTCCACGAACCGACATCGTTCCAGCCGGCATCCAGCGGGATCACGACTGCATCGGCAGTCCTTTCCATCACCGCGTAGTCGATCGAGTCCGACGGCACCGCCGTGAAGGCATCCTTGTCCAGACGGGTGAAGTCGGCATCGCGGCGCGCCTGCTGCCAAGCTTGGCGGCTGCGAGCCAGCATTTCCGGCTGGAAGCGCTCCAGCTCCTGCAGGTAACGCGACGCCTTGAACAGGAACATGCCGCTGTTCCAGTAGTACTGGCCGCTGCTGACGTAGCCGGCGGCGGTCTCCAGGTCGGGCTTTTCGACGAAGCGTTCGACGGCACGCAGGCCCTGGCCGTTGGCAGCCTTGATATAGCCGTAGCCGGTTTCCGGGCCGGTCGGCACGATGCCGAAGGTGACCAGCTTGCCGGCTTCAGCGGCACTGGCGGCGGCCTGCACCGCGTTGCGGAAGGCCGCCTCGTCGGTGATCACATGATCGGAGGGCAGCACCAGCAGCAGCGCGTCGGCACCGTCACGGGTGGCTTCCAGCGCAGCCACGGCGATGGCCGGTGCGGTATTGCGGCCCACCGGTTCAAGGATGATCGCGGCCGGTTCGGTGCCGACCTGCTGCAGCTGTTCGGCGGCAACGAAGCGGTGTTCCTCGTTGGCAATCACCAGCGGGCCACGTGCCGCCAGTGGGGCGACGCGTTGCCAGGTGGCCTGCAGCATCGTCAGCTCGCCGGCCAGTGGCAGGAACTGCTTCGGGTAGGCCTCGCGCGAAAGCGGCCACAGGCGGGTACCGGATCCGCCGGACAGGATGACGGGCTGGATGCTGCTCATGCGGGCCTCGGTTACTGCTGGATCAGACGGGAAATTTCGTCGGTGCGCGCCTGCATCAACGCAGCGTCACCGCGCGCTTCGACGTTCAAGCGCAGCAGCGGTTCGGTGTTGGAGCTGCGCAGGTTGAAGCGCCAGTCGCCGAAGTCGGCACTGATGCCATCGGTGTGGTCCAGCCTGGGCGATTGCGCCGCGAAGTGCTCCATCACGCGCGCCACTGCGGCCTTGGCATCGTCCACCTTGAAGTTGATCTCGCCGCTGCACGGATAGGCGGCCATCCGGTCTTCCACCCAGTCGGCCAGCGAACGGCCACTTTCGGAGACCAGCTGGGCGATCAGCAGCCACGGAATCATCCCGGAGTCGGCGTAGGCGAATTCGCGGAAGTAGTGATGGGCGCTCATCTCGCCGCCATACACGGCATCCTCGGCTCGCATCTTTTCCTTGATGAACGCATGCCCGCTCTTGCACTGCACCGCGACACCGCCGGCCTGCTCGACCATGTCCTCCGTGTTCCAGACCAGGCGCGGGTCATGCACGATCCTGCCGCCGGGATGGCGCGCCAGGATCGCCTTGGCCAGCAGGCCGACCAGGTAGTAGCCCTCGATGAAGCGGCCGCTGTGGTCGAAGAAGAAGCAACGGTCGAAGTCACCGTCCCAGGCGATGCCGAAGTCGGCACCGTGTTCGCGCACCGCGTCGGCGGTGGCGGCGCGGTTCTCCGGCAGCAGCGGGTTGGGAATGCCGTTAGGGAAGCTGCCGTCCGGCTCGTGGCAGATGCGGATGAACTCGAACGGCAGGTGCGGTGCCAGCAGGTCGACGATGGCGCCGGCGCCGCCATTGCCCGCATTGACCACCAGCTTCAGCGGCTTCAGTTTGCTGGCATCGACGTAGCTCAGCAGATGCTGGATGTAGGCGTGCTTGTCATGCTGGGCGGTCTGCCCGGCACGCGGCGGCTGGGCCTCGGAGGAATCGGCGGCGACCGCGTCGGAAATCGCGAACAGGCCGGTATCCGAACTGATCGGCCGCGCGTTCTCCTTCACCAGCTTCATGCCGTTGTAGTCCATCGGGTTGTGGCTGGCGGTCACCATCACGCCGCCGGCCGCGCCGAGGTGATCGGTCTGGAAGTAGAC
The DNA here is from genome assembly GCF_018320795.1 of Stenotrophomonas sp. PE591. Lineage (NCBI taxonomy): Bacteria > Pseudomonadati > Pseudomonadota > Gammaproteobacteria > Lysobacterales > Lysobacteraceae > Stenotrophomonas > Stenotrophomonas sp. PE591. The sequence continues at coordinate 241,124 of NZ_JAAOKO010000003.1, read as the reverse complement.
CTCTTCGGTGCCGCACAGGCCGATGTCGATCACCTCACGGCCGGTCCCACGCAGGCCTGCGGCCAGCGCATCCTGCAGTGCCGGACTGGTAAGGCGCACATCATGGCCGAGGACCACCGGGCCTGGAGCGAGCTGTGCGGCCAGGGCGACGCCGATGCGACGGGCCAGGTCCTCGTTCAGTTCTTCCGGCACACGGCCGCGGATATCGTAGGCCTTGAAAGCGGGCAGGGGCATCGATCAGATCCTTTGTGAGCTCAGCCCCCGATTGTAGTCCCAGTCCCGTATGGGAATCGTTTCCATCGGGAAACGCCACCTGACTGGGTGTTCCGGTCAGTGCTGCGGCGGCCGCCGGCCCGGCCTGCGGGTGCGTCTGGCCGGCAGGCCCGGCAGTGGCGCCAGCAGTGCCTGCACGTCTTCTCCGCTGAAGCGCGGCCCGGCGCTGCCACCGCCTTCGAGAATCGATTCGGCCAGCAGAGCCTTGCGCTCCTGCAGCTCGGCAATCCGCTCTTCGATGCTGCCTGCAGTGATCAACCGGTAGACGAACACCGGCTGCTGCTGGCCGATCCGGTGAGCGCGGTCACTGGCCTGGTTCTCGGCAGCGGGATTCCACCAGGGATCGAAATGGATGACGGTGTCGGCCGCGGTCAGGTTCAACCCCACGCCACCTGCCTTGAGGCTGATCAGGAACACCGGGATTTCACCGTGCATGAAACGTTGCACCGGCGTGGCCCGGTCCTGGGTATCACCGGTCAGGGTCACATAGGCCAGTCCCAGATCGTCCAGCGCCTGCGCGATCAGCGACAGCATGCCGGTGAACTGCGAGAACAACAGGATGCGACGACCTTCCTCGACCATCGGCGGCAGCATCTCGCGCAACAGATCCAGTTTGGCCGAGCCTGCAGCCCGTGCCGGTGCGTTGCCCGGCAGCAGGCGCGGATCGCAGCAGACCTGGCGCAGTTTCAGCAATGCATCCAGCACCACGATATGGCTGCGCGCCAGCCCGCTGCCGCTGATGGCCTCACGCACCTGCTTTTCCATCGCTGCACGTACGGTTTCATAGAGATCACGCTGGCCGCCCTCCATTTCGACCGCACGGGTAATGAGGGTCTTGGGCGGAAGCTCCGACGCGACCTGGTCCTTGCGTCGGCGCAGGATGAACGGGCGCAACCGCTGCGCCAGCAGCTGGGCACGGCGATGGTCGCTGCCGCGTTCGATGGGGTGGCGCCAATACTGGTTGAACTGCTTCTCGGTGCCGAGCAGGCCGGGCAGCAGGAAATCGAACTGCGTCCACAGTTCGCCCAGGTGGTTTTCCAGCGGCGTGCCGGTCAGACACAGGCGATGGCGGGCCTGCAACGTGCGCAGGGTGACGGCAGCGCGTGATTTCGGATTCTTCACCTGCTGGGCTTCATCCAGAATCAGCAGATGGTAGGCATATGCCTGCAGCGCCTGCTCGTCGCGCCACAGCAGAGGGTAGGTGGTGAGTACAAGGTCGTGCCCGGGAATCGCCTCGAACAGCGTTTCACGTGCCGGCCCATGCAGAGTCAGCACGCGCAGGCCCGGGGTGAAGCGTGCCGCTTCGCTCTGCCAGTTGTGCAGCAGCGAAGTGGGCACCACCAGCAGCGCTGGACGGTCCAGGCGGCCGGCTTCCTTCTCGACCAGCACATGCGCCAGCGTCTGTACGGTCTTGCCCAGCCCCATGTCATCGGCCAGCACGCCCCCCAGGCCCTGCTGGCGCAGGTACTGCAGCCACGACAGGCCTTCGCGCTGATAGGGACGCAGCGTTGCCTCCAGCCCTGCCGGCGGCGGTACTTCGCTCGGTGCGGGTGCCTGCATCAGCCGCTGCACGAGCGCCTGGGTATCCTTGCGGCCACGGAACTGCAGGCGCGCAGTGTCCTGCAGCGCCTGCAGGCGGCCACGGTCAAGCGCAGACAGGCGCAGCGGCGCGCCACGCTGGGTAAACAGGTCCGCCAACAGGGCCATGATCGGCTTGAGTCGTGCGGCCCGCAGTGCCAGGCGCGTGTTGTCGCCCGTCGTCAACAGGATGTTCTCGTCGTCGCCGATGTCATCCAGCTGGCCACGCATCCAGCGAGGGTCGGCCTGCAGCACCTGCTGCAGCAGCGGAACCATCGACACATCGCGGCCTTCCACCTGGATGTCCAGGCCCAGGTTGAACCAGCCCGCGTCTTCCGGGTCCGCCTGGATGTCCAGGTCGATCTCCTCCACCCGGGTGATGCGATGGCGGAAATCCTCGTCCGCCTCCACCTTCCAGCCCAAGGCTTCCAGGCGCGGCACGTCGTCCAGCAGGAACCGTGTCCAGTCATGGGTACGCAGCTGGAACTGCGGGCCGGCGCCTTCCAGTGGCGCCCGCGGAGCCGTGTCGCGATGCAAGCCCACCGTGCGCAGCTCGGCCTCGCGCCGTGATTCCTCACCCAGGTCGCGGGGCAGCAGTGCGAGTTGGCCCTCCGGATCGTGGGCGAACAGGCTCGGATCATCCAGGAACCGCACGTGCTCGTCGTACTCGAAGGCCACGGTTGCGATATCGGCCCATTGCGAAGGGTCGCGGGGGCCGAGCCACGGCGGCCGGAATTTGATCGTATGCAGGCGCAGCACGGGGGTCATGGCGCTGATCTGCAGCGTAGGCAGTGTGTCGCCTGCACCGGGGCGCGGCAGCGCGGGGTCGATCTGTTGCAGCAGTTGCGCCACGATCGGTTCCTCATCGGGGAGCAGGTGGGGAAGGGCGAGGAACGCGTCTGCGTCCTCCGGCTTGACGTCCAGCAGGAGAAGGCCGACTTCACCGGAGACCGGATCCAGGTAACCGGCACTAGATCCCAGTACGAGGCCGTCCGCGTCGCCTTCCACGCTCAGTGCGGGCGCCAGCAGCAACCTGCCGTGAGTCGTCTCTGCGCTCCACCCCAGCGTACCGCGACGTGGTGCGCCGGGCCTGGCCGGCACGCGATCATGCATGCCACATGACACCCAGCCATGCCCGCTGGACACGATCGACTGCAGGATCGTGCCGACGTCGAACCACTCCGGCGGTTTTACCGACTGATGCAGGGCCCACAGCTGCGCCACCGCGGCCAGGTCGGCCTGCGTCAGGTAGGCGGGCGGTTCCAGCAACAGCTGAGGGGTGATTTCCTGCCACTTGTCGAACTCGATCGTATCGTCGAGGGCGTATTTGACGCGGCGGAGCAGGATGGAAGGCCGGTGATTGAACGTGGACAGCTCGAAGATGATGCCGTTTCTACGTGACCGGGGAGGCTGGGCTCTGACGGACTGCCAGCGTGACAGCTGTTCCAGCAGTTCGCGGCGTGGCGACTGGACCGGTTCGTGCTCTGACGCTGGATCGTCATCGCCCAGGTCTGCTGCGTCCAGCATGTGGGCGACCAGCACGGCTGCCACGTGCTTGCAGTGATGGCCGACAGGGCACGAGCATTCACTTTGCAGGCGGCTGCGAGGATGGCGCAGGCTGGCTTCCAGATCGATTTCCACCCGGTAGGGATATCTGGCCGAGCCTTTCACTTCGGCGATGAGCATTCCACTGGTCAGATGCATGTTGCGGACACCGGACAGGCAACGTTCGCTCTTTTCCAGTGTCCACGCGTCCATCCAGCGGAGCAGGTCTTCTTCGGTGTAGGTCTGGGCCATCAACGAGGGTGGGCCGGGCATGGGGCCGGCCATGGCAGGGGAACCGGGCATTCTACGGAACCCAGTGCGATGCCCGTGCAATGCTGCGGCGCATCCAGGCCCTTCGCCGCCCTCCAGCTAGAATGCGGTCATCCTCAACGTGCAGGGTAGTACAGCAATGCAGCAATCGACTTCCACCGGCAAGCGCAGCAAGCGCTTCGCCAGTGCGGCGGAGGCCCTGCAAGGGGTGGTCGCCGATGGCCAGACGCTGGCCGTGGGCGGCTTCGGCCTGTGTGGCATTCCCGAGGCATTGATCGCCGCGCTGCGCGACAGTGGTGCCAAAGGGCTCACTGTGATCTCCAACAATGCCGGCGTTGATGGTTTCGGCCTCGGCCAACTGCTGGAAACCCGGCAGATCAAGAAGATGATCTCGTCCTACGTGGGTGAGAACAAGGAGTTCGAGCGGCAGTTCCTGGCCGGCGAGCTCGAGCTGGAATTCAACCCGCAAGGCACCCTGGCCGAGCGCCTGCGTGCCGGCGGTGCGGGCATCCCGGCGTTCTTCACTGCCACCGGCTACGGCACCGTGGTGGCCGAGGGCAAGGAAACCCGCGAGTTCGACGGCAAGCACTACGTGATGGAAACCGCGCTGCGCGCCGACGTGGCGCTGGTCAAGGCGTGGAAGGCCGACGAGGCCGGCAACCTGGTGTTCCGCAAGACCGCTCGGAATTTCAACCCGGCCTGTGCGATGGCCGGCAAGGTCTGCATCGCCGAGGTCGAGGAGATCGTGCCGGTTGGCGCCATCGATCCGGACCAGGTGCACCTGCCGGGCATCTACGTGCACCGCATCGTGCACAACGCGCATCCTGAAAAACGCATCGAACAGCGCACCATCCGCGCGGAGGGCAACTGACATGGCGTGGACCCGTGACGAGATGGCGGCACGCGCCGCCCGCGAACTGACCGATGGTGCGTACGTGAACCTGGGCATCGGCCTGCCGACCCTGGTAGCCAACCACATCCCTGAAGGCGTGGACGTGTGGCTGCAGTCGGAGAACGGCCTGCTCGGTATCGGCCCGTTCCCGACCGACGCGGAAGTGGACGCCGACCTGATCAATGCCGGCAAGCAGACCGTGACCGCACGCGCCGGCGCCAGCTATTTCGGCAGCCACGACAGCTTCGCGATGATCCGCGGTGGCCACGTCAACCTGGCCATCCTCGGTGCCATGCAGGTCACCGACAAGGGCGACCTGGCCAACTGGATGGTGCCCGGCAAGATGGTCAAGGGCATGGGCGGCGCGATGGACCTGGTGGCCGGGGTGCAGCGCGTGGTGGTGCTGATGGAGCACACCGCCAAGAACGGCGAGCACAAGATCCTGGCCGAATGCACGCTGCCGCTGACCGGCGTCGGCGTGGTCGACCGCATCATCACCGACCTGGCGGTGTTCGACGTGACTGACAAGGGCCTGCTGCTGGTGGAGGCCGCGCCGGGTGTAAGCGATGAAGAGCTGAAGGAAAAGACCGGCGTCGCGTTCCAGCGCGGCTGAGGCTGCAAGGGCGGCCAAGCGTGCCGCCCTGTTTCTAGAGGTGCCGCCATGCTGTTCCCCCACGACCTGCCCGACGCCAACGTTCAGCACCTGCCGGGCTGGCTGGCCGCTGCCGACGCCGACCGGCTCATGGGGGCGCTGCAGGCCGACGTGCCGTGGGAGGTCCACCGCATCCGGATGTTCGGCAACTGGGTGGATTCGCCGCGGCTGAGCTGCTGGATCGGAGATCCGCAGGCGCGCTACCGCTACTCCGGTGCCGAGTTCGTGCCGCATCCGTGGCCGCGCGTGTTGCAGGTCGTGCGCAAGCGCCTGCAGGCCGAAGGCCACGGCCGCTTCAACAGCGTGCTGTTGAATCGCTATCGCAGCGGGGGTGACTCCATGGGCTGGCACAGCGATGACGAGCCGGAGCTGGGACCCGCCCCTGTGATCGCGTCGCTGAGCCTGGGCGCCACGCGCCGTTTCCTGCTGCGCCGACGCAATGATACGGCGCGCAAGGCCGAATTCGCGCTGGGCCACGGTGACCTGCTGCTGATGGTCGGGCAGACCCAGCGCTTCTACCAGCACGCGCTGCCGAAGATGGCGCGGGTGCAGGGCGAGCGGATCAACCTGACGTTCCGCTGGATCCAGCCCAGCTGAAAGAAATCACGCGCGTACCAGATCGATGCAGGCTGACAGCAGGCCGCGACCGAAATTGCTGTAGTTTCCGGAGAGCAATTGCCCCATCACGGCCGGTAAACGCCGCATGCGGGAGGCGGGCAGCGTCGCTCGTACCGAAACGTGATGCTGCTTGCGCTCCACCCACGCCAGCAATGGCTGGGCCAGGCTCAGTTCGCGTCCTCGCGCCAGCAACAAGCCCGATTGCACGCACTCGGTCTCCAGTTGCCGCTTGCGTCGTACCGCGCGTGGCGCCGTGTCATTGCCGCCCAGGCCCAGCTGGTTGTTGCTGTGCAGGCGATAGCCGATGAGTGCCTCGGGAAGGCTGTCGATGTCCCCACGCATGGCTGCCAGCGTGCCGATCCAGGCATCGTGCACCCAGTCCTTGTCCGGTAGTGGCAGAGCATCGGCCAGCACCGAATGACGGAACGCCATCGCCGCGCCCGTCATCAGGTTTCGCTTGAGCATCAGACGGAAGCCGCCGCCGGCATGCATGCGCGCCAGATCCTCGGGCAGGTAACGCAGCGCATCGAACAATGTCTGCTGCAGCGGCTGCCCGGCCTCATCGATCAACTGAGCATTGCAGTGCAGGGCAAGCAAGCCAGGCCGCGCATCGAACTCGGTGCAGAAGCGCGCTATCTTGTTGGCATGCCATACATCATCCTGGTCGCACAGGAAGATGATCTCACCAGTGCAGGCACGCAGCGCACCATCGAAGTTCCGTCGATAGCCGACGTTCTGTGGGTTCACCTGCAGGTCCACGGTAATGCCCGCAGCTTCGGCACGTGGCACGAAGGCCTGCAACAACGCCAAGGTGCCATCAGTCGATAGATCATCCCGGATCACGATCTGGTTGGGGCGGCGTGTTTGTGCCAGCAGGCTGTCGAGCTGCTTCTCTAGGAAGCGCTCACCGTTGTACGTGCAGACGGCAATGGAGACGGACGCGGGCATCAGTGTGGCAAGGGACGTGATTCGTCATTATCGCACGTACCCACTGGGGCCTCGCCGGGCGTGCCCGGCGACGCTGCCATCAGCGCGTGACGGTCGGCTGGTCGGCCTGCCCGCTCACCAGCGTCCAGCCCACCACATCCTGCGCCAGCTGCTGCAGGCCGCGCTCGAACGCGGCGGTCACCGCCGGCACGTCGGTACTGCCGACCGGCTGTGCCTGGCGGAACGTACGGTTGGCGACCACGCGCTGGTCGGCGACGTGGATCAGCTTGGCGTTGACCTCGATCACCACGGTCGGCGTGGCCTGGCCCTGGTAGTCCGACTCGAAGCGGCGCACGTCGGTGGACAGCTTGTAGTCGGCGCGGATGCCGGCGGTGCTGCGGGCGACGCCGTGGATGCGTCCGGAATCCTCAAAGCCGCGCAGCAGGGTGTCCTCGATCATGTCGGTGGCCGGCTGGGCCCAGCTGGCGCCCTTGTAGATCTCCAGCTGCGATGGGGTCGGCCGCACGTTGATGCGCGGGCTGTCGACCATGCGTGCGGCGCTGGGCTTGGCCAGTACCAGCTGCCAGCTGGCCTGCGGCCACGCCGGATCGGCCTTCACCTGCACGGCGGGCGAGTACAGCGTCACCGCGGTTTTCTCGCTGCTGCCAAGGATGGAGCAGGCGCCCAGCAGGGTGACCAGCGAAGCGGCCAGCAGCAGGCGCGGAAGGGGCATCGGGCTCATTTGGGTTCGAACTCCTTCGGTGCGTCGCGGCCCAGCAGGTAGCGCGCGGGGTTGTTCTCGAGGCGGTCGCTGACCCGGCGCAGGTCGCGGATCAGGCCGCGCAGTTCGGTCAGCGTCGGGCCCAGCTGGCCGAGGCCATCATTGGCGAAGCTGTTGATCGCGGCGCGGTTCTCGCCAAGGATCGAATCGGCGTTGCCGGCGGCCGAGTCGAGCTTGGCCAGGGTGCCGTCGAGCTTGTCGATGATGCCCGGCAGCTGCTGCACCAGATTCCTGTCCAGGCGCTCGATGGTGCCGTTGGTGGTCTTCAGCGTGGTGTCCAGGCTGCGGGCGGCATCGCGCGCGCTGAGCAGCAGCGCCTGCGTGCCCTGGTCACGGTCGGCCAGCCCGCCGCTGATCGTCTCCAGGTTGGCCAGCGTCGCGTTGATCGAGGCCACGTTGCGATCGCTGAGGATCTGATCCATGCGCTCGACGATGCGGTTGGCAACGTCGGTGATGTTCTGCAGCGCCGACGGCGTGGTCGGGATGATCGGGGCCGGGTCCTTGTTGACCGTGGTCAGCGCCGGCGACTGCGGCGTGCCGCCGCTGAGCTGGATGATCGATGGGCCGGTCAGGCTGGTGATCGCCAGCTTGGCGCGGGTATCGGTCTTGACCGGGGTGGTCGAGTTCAGGCGGATGCGTGCGACCACCTGGCGCGGGTCGTCCGGCACCAGGTTCAGTTCGATGATCGAACCGACCGCGATGCCGTTGTACTGCACCGGGCTGCCCACCGACAGGCCGGTCACCGCCTCGCGGAACACCACGCGGTATTCCTGCCAGGTGCGGTCGGAGGAGTACTTGGCCGCCCACAGGCCGAAGGCCAGCAGGGCCAGGCCGGTGATCAGGGTGAACGCGCCGATCAGCACGTAGTTGGCTTTGGTTTCCATGGCTCAGGCACTCTCGATCTGTTCGCCGCGCGCGGCACGCGCACGCGGTCCGTGGAAGTATTCCTGGATCCACGGATGATCCAGTTTCTCGATGTCCGGCAGTGGCGCGTTGGCCACCACTTTGCGGTCGGCGATCACCGCCACCCGGTCGCAGATGGCGTACAGCGTGTCCAGGTCGTGGGTGATCAGGAACACGGTCAGCCCCAGCGCCTCCTGCAGGGTCTTGATCAGGCGGTCGAACGCGGCCGCACCGATCGGGTCGAGGCCTGCGGTCGGTTCATCCAGGAACAGCAGCGGCGGGTCCAGCGCCAGCGCGCGGGCCAGGCCGGCGCGCTTGCGCATGCCACCGGACAACTGCGATGGCAGCTTGTTGATCGCATCGGCGGGCAGGCCGGCCAGCTTCACCTTCAGCAGCGCCAGCTCGTAGTGCCAGCGCTCGGGCAATTCGCGGTGGTGTTCCTTCAAAGGCACCTGCACGTTCTCGCCCACGGTCAGTGAAGAGAACAGGGCGCCGTCCTGGAACAGCACGCCGGTATTCCGTTCGATGTGCAGGCGGCTCTCGGCGTCGTCGGCACGCGCATCGCGGCCCAGCACCTCGATCTGGCCGGCGTCGGGCGTGCGCAGGCCCAGGATCGAGCGCATCAGCACCGACTTGCCGGTGCCCGAGCCACCCACCACGCCCAGGATCTCGCCACGGCGCACGTCCAGGTCCAGGTCTTCATGCACGGTCTGGCTGCCGAAGCGGTTGACCAGCCCACGCACGCGGATGGCCAGGTCGTGGCCGTCGCCGTCCTGCATGGGTATTTCTTCGGGAGTCGGATGCGTGCTCATGTCACCAGTCCATGTGCATGAACCACAACGCCGCGAAGGCGTCGATGATGATCACCAGCGAGATCGTCTGCACCACGCTGGAGGTGGTGCGTTCACCGACCGACTGCGCCGTGCCTTCCACCTTCAGCCCTTCCAGGCAGCCGATCAGGCCGATCACCAGCGCAAACACCGGCGCCTTCGACAGGCCGACCAGCATGTGCCGCACTTCCATTGTCTCGTGCATGCGCGCGATGTACATCTGCGGCGGGATGTCGAGGTCGAACGCGCCGACAGTGATGCCGCCGGCCAGGCCCGCGATCATCGCGATGAAGGTCAGCAGGGGCAGGGTGACCAGCAGCGCCAGCAGGCGTGGCAGCACCAGCAGGTCGATCGGATCCAGGCCCAGCGTGCGCATCGCGTCGATTTCCTCGCGCGCCTTCATCGCGCCGATCTGCGCGGTGAACGCACTGGCGGTGCGGCCGGCCAGCACGATCGCGGTCAGCAGCACGGCGAACTCGCGCAGGAAGGCGATGTTGACCAGCTCGACCACGTAGATCTCGGCGCCGAAGTCGCGCAGGATGGTCGAGCCGAGGAAGGCGATCACCGCGCCGACCAGGTAGGACAGCAGCGCCACCAGCGGTACTGCGTCCAGCCCGACCTGCTCCATCTGGTGGACGGTGGCGGTCAGGCGGAAACGGCGGGGCTCCTTGACCAGGCGTGCTGCCTTGACCAGGTTCTCGCCGAGGAAACTGCACAGCGCCTTGATGTTGTGGCCAGTGGCATGGACGCTGACACCGAGCCGTTCCAGCGCCGCCAGCACGCCGAAATCGCGCTTGGGCCGGGGCCGGTCGTCGGCCACTTCCTCGATGGTGCAGACCAGCGCCTGGTGGTCCGGCCGGAACTGCAACGCGTCCTCGCCAAGGTCGGCGCGATGCGCTACGCGCAGTACCTGCAGCACGCCGGCCGAATCCATCTTCTCGATGCCGGTGGCGTCGATGCCGGTCAGCGTGTCGGGAACGCTGCGCAGGACTTCGGCCGCGGCCAGCGCGGTCTTCAGGGTCCAGGTGCCGGACAGGCGGATCAGGCCCGGGTCATGGGCATCCTGTTCGAGCTGGGGGGCGTGGTTCGGGGTCACTTGGGCCATTCGGGTCGCAGCATAACCGTTCTGTCTGGGGCATCGCGTCGAACCCGGATGAATTTATCCAGTGCGGCCCGGCAGTAGGTAATACTACGGCGCATGTCCGCAGACGCTCACACGATCCCCACGCCCCAGGCCACCTACGCGCAGCGCGTGGCCTTTGTTTCCGAGATCGCCGGACGCCTGCACAGCTACGGCACCACGGCCCAGCGCCTGGAAACGGCAGTGGTGGCACTGGCCCGCCAGCTCGATCTGGATTGTGAACCGTGGTCGAATCCCACCGGTATCATCCTCAGTTTCAGCGACCCGGCACAGGCGATCGGCTCCAGCGACATCACCCGCGTGATCCGCCTGGCACCCGGCGAGAACGACCTGCACAAGCTCAGCGTCGCCGACCATATCGCCGAGGAAGTGGCCAACGGGCGGATGAGCATTGCCCAGGGCCACACCGCGCTGCGCCAGCTGGACAAGGATCCGGGCCGGCGCGGCAAGCTGCGCACCATTCTTTCATTCACCCTCGGCGCGGCCGGCGTGGCCGGCATGTGGAAGCTGCCGTGGCTGGACATCGCCACCGCCGGTGTCATCGGGCTGATGATCGGCCTGCTCGGCATGGTCACCGACCGTCGCCCGGCCACCCGCGAAGCGGCCGAGGCGCTGGCGGCGCTGCTGGCCGGCATGGTCGCAACCCTGGTTGCGTCCTTCGTCGGCGCACTCAACCTCAACACGGTGATCATCGCCTCGCTGGTGGTGCTGCTGCCCGGCATGTCGCTGACCAATGCGGTCAATGAACTCGCCAGCCAGCATTGGGTCTCCGGTACCGCGCGCTTCGCCGGCGCGTTGACCACCATCATGAAGCTCAGCGTGGGTGCGATGATCGCGGTGACCCTGGCCGATGTACTCGGCCTGGACCCGGTGATCCGCGCCACGCGGCCGCAGGGGCCGTGGGTGGAGTGGGGTTCGCTGCTGACCGCGGCATTCGCCTTCGCGATGCTGTTCAAGGCCAACCGGCGCGATTACCCGTGGGTGATCGCGGCCTCGGTGGCGGGTTACGCGATCTCCAAGTTCGGCGGGCACGCCTGGGGCGCGCCGGCCGGCATCTTCCTGTCAGCGATGCTGCTGACCGCCGGTGGCAATCTGTTCGGCCGCCTCGTTGGCCGCCCAGGAGCGATCATCCGCCTGCCCGGCATCATCATGATGGTGCCCGGCAGCACCAGCCTGCGCGGCGTGCTGACCCTGGTCCAGCAGCAGGACGTTGGCGCGGGCCAAAGCGTGTTCCTCACCGTGCTCAACGTGGTGATGGCGCTGGTGGCCGGCCTGCTGTTCGGCAACCTGCTGATGCCGGCGCGCAAAACCCTGTAGGTGTGGACCGTTGGCCCGCACACCGAAGAATGAAAAACGCCGGCTTCCGCCGGCGTTTTTCATTGCATCCCGATCCGGCCTCAGGCCTTCTTGATCAGGAAATCTTCCGGCTTCTTGTTGCCCTTGGCGGTCAGCTCGGCCATCCAGCGCGGCTGCTTGCCACGACCGGTCCAGGTTTCCTTGGGGTTGGCCGGGTTGCGGTACTTCGGGGCAACCTTGCCCAGCTTGCGGCCGGCGGTCTTGGACGGTGCCTTGGCTGCCGGGGCGGCTTTGCGCGCGCGCGGGGCCGGGGCGCCGCCGAACAGTTCTTCGATGGTGTAGCCCTCGGTCTTGGCCAGCTTGGTCAGCTGGGCCCGGACCTTGGTGATTGGCCGGCGCTTGGCGACGATGGTCTGCTGCTTCTTGGCGGTACGGATCAGGGCGCCCAGCTCGCGTGCCGACAGGCCGGTCAGGTCAATGCTCATTTACGGTTACTCCGGAAACTAAAATGTGGACGGGACGAGCCAGTCCATGGCGTCGCGGGACAGAATAAAGATGAATTAATCACAGCACAAATGCAGGCGGGTCATGGCCTGGCAGCATCCCGGCTGCATTGCGTCGATTTTGACCGGATTATGTCCGCTGCAATATTGCTCAATTGGGCGACAGGCAAAAAAAAGACCGGGGCATGCCCCGGTCTTCTCCTGATCAGCCCTGCAGTCGCTGCAGCAGGGTGGCCTTGTCCAGGCTTTCCGCTTCGCTGGCGCGGCGCGAGCGGTACTCGTAGGTACCGGCGGCCAGGCCGCGCTCGCTCACCACCACGCGGTGCGGAATGCCGATCAGTTCCATGTCGGCGAACATCGCGCCCGGGCGCAGGCCGCGGTCGTCCAGCGCGGCATCGAGGCCGGCGTCGCGGAGTTCCTGCAGCAGGCTGGCAGCAGCATCGGCCACGGCGGCGTCGCCCTTCGGGTTGATCACGCACACCACCACCTGCCACGGCGCCATCGCGTCCGGCCAGATGATGCCGGCATCGTCATGGTTCTGTTCGATCGCGGCAGCCACCACGCGCGAGATACCGATGCCGTAGCAGCCCATCGCCATCACCGCCGCCTTGCCGTTCTCGTCCAGCACGGTGGCATCCAGCGCTTCGGCATATTTGCGGCCGAGCTGGAACACGTGGCCGACTTCGATGCCACGGGCGATCTTCAGTTCGCCACCGTCCAGCGCGCGGTCACCGGCACGCACGTTGCGGATGTCGGCCACTTCCGGTTCCGGAAGGTCGCGGCCCCAGTTGACCCCGGCCAGGTGGAAACCGGCCTCGTTGGCGCCGACGACGAAGTCGGACATCGCGGCCACTTCGCGGTCGGCGACCACGCGGATGGCCTTGGCCGGGGCGACCGGGCCGAGGAAGCCCGGCACGCTGCCCAGATACTCGGCGATTTCCGCCTCGCTGGCGAAGCGCTGCTCGTCCAGGCCGGCGACCTTGGCCAGCTTGATCTCGTTGACCTCATGGTCGCCGCGCACCAGCACCAGCACGAACTGCTGTGCTTCGCCCTCACCGGCGATCAGCGCCACCGACTTCACCGTGCGCTGCAGCTCGATGCCGAGCAGCGCCGCGACGTCCTCGCAGGTTTTCTGGGTAGGGGTGTCGACCTTGCGCATGGCTTCACTGGCAGCCGCACGCGGTGCCGGATCGGCGGCGATCGCCGCTTCCATGTTCGCGGCGTAGTCCGAACCGGTGGAGAACACCAGCGCGTCCTCGCCGGAATCGGCGATGACGTGGAATTCCTGCGAGGCATCGCCACCGATCGCACCGGAGTCGGCCTGCACCATGCGGAAGTCCAGGCCGAGGCGAGTGAAGATGCGGCTGTAGGCCGACTTCATGTTCTCGTATTCGCGCACCAGACACTCATCGTGCAGGTGGAACGAATAGGCGTCCTTCATCAGGAATTCGCGCGAACGCATCACGCCGAAGCGCGGGCGGATCTCGTCGCGGAACTTGGTCTGCACCTGGTAGAAATTCACCGGCAGCTGCTTGTAGCTGGACAGCTCGCTGCGCGCGAAGTCGCAGGCGGCTTCTTCGGCGGTCGGGCTGTAGCAGAACACCTGGTCCTTGCGGTCCTTGATCTTCAGCAGCTGCGGGCCGAATTTCTGCCAGCGACCAGTCTGCTCCCACAGTTCCTTCGGCTGGATGGTCGGGATCTGGAATTCCACGGCACCGGCGCGGTCCATTTCCTCGCGCACGATGCGTTCAACCTTGCGCAGCACGCGCAGGCCCAGCGGCGACCAGGTGTACAGGCCCGATGCCAGCTTGCGGATCATGCCCGCGCGCAGCATCAGCCGGTGGCTGGTGAGCTCGGCGTCGCTGGGGGTTTCCTTGGTGGTGTGCAGGTGGAACTGGGAGAGGCGCATCGTCGGCTTCGGATTACGGCAGAGACGCCTATTCTGCCAGCCCGGCCGGGGAGAGGGGTATCGGCAGGGCTGCGCCCTGCACCCGCAGTAGTGCCGGCCGCTGGCCGGCAACCTCAGAAGCAACTGCCGAAGCAACAGCGAGCTTCCCGTGGGATGGCGGGGTGGGTCCGGTTGCGGGAGACGCCGTAAACCCATCCCTGGGGGCTTGGCCGCGGCATCCATGCCGCGGACACTCCCGCAACCGGACCCACCCCGCCTTCGACAGTTTCCTGCGAGCTGTCGGAATGGCTCCTGGGGTCAGATCCATTCTCCGCAGGAAAACGGATCTGACCCCGGATTCAATTCGAGATCTGACAGATTTCATCCACGCATGGCGTGGATCTACCACCGTCACCAGGAACCTGTCGGGGGTGGGGCGGTGTGGGTTGGCAGGACCGTTGGCGCCATGGATGGCGCCATCGAGCCCCCAGGGATGGGTTTACGGCGTGTCCTGCCAGCCCACACCGCCCCGCCAAACCAGTAGAAAACCAGAGCCGCTTTGGCATTTGACGTTGCCGTTGCTTGAAGCAGGTGCAGGGCTGCAAGCCCTGCCGATACCCTCACTCCGCCGGGCAGTACGCCTTGATGGCCGCTTCAGCCAATCCTTTCTGCGCGCTGCGCTGTTCCGCGGTCAACGCGGTATCGGCCTTCCCGTCGCCATTGGTGTCCTGCATCACCTGGCCGGAGCCTTCCAGCAGGGCCAGGTTGGCACGGGCGGTGCTGCACTGCTCCGGCACCGGCGCGGCCGGGGTCTCGGCGCTGGCCGCGGCCTGCGGGGTGCGGGCCTGTTCGCGGGTCTCGAACTTCTTGCCCGCCGGCGGGGTCTCCGAATACTGGGTCACGCCATGGGCGTCCTTCCATTTATAGACCGGGCCGGCCACGGCGTTGGCACTGGCCAACAGCAGCAGGCATCCAAGGCAGGACAGGGCACGCATGGCAAACTCCGCGGAATGGGCGTAGAACGCCGATTGCAGCATTGGCGCCGAGCACTGGCAAGTCGATTAAACTGGATTCCATGGACCCGATCACACCGCCGCCGCGTTCGCGCACGATTTACCTGCTGCCCAACCTGTTCACCACCGCCGGCCTGTTCGCCGGCTTCTACGCGATCATCGCCGCGGCCAACGGGGATTTCGTCAATGCCAGCATCGCCGTGTTCGTGGCGGCGGTGATGGATGGCCTGGACGGGCGCGTGGCGCGCCTGACCGGTACCAGTAGCGAGTTCGGCGTCCAGTACGACTCGCTGGCCGACCTGGTCAGCTTCGGCATGGCCCCGGCGCTGGTGATGTACCACTGGTCGCTGTCGTGGCTGAAGTTCGATGACCCGCTGCTCGGCCGCGTCGGCTGGGCCGTGGCCTTCCTGTATGCCGCCTGCGCGGCGCTGCGCCTGGCCCGCTTCAACACCCAGGTCGCGGTGGTCGACAAGCGCTGGTTCGTCGGCCTGGCCAGCCCGGCCGCGGCCGGGCTGATGATGTCCTTCGTCTGGGCCTTCGCCGATGGCAACCTGGGCTGGGACGGCAACCAGCTGCGCTACGTGGCGCTGGCGGTGACGATCGTCGCGGCGCTGTTGATGGTCAGCCGTATCCGCTTCTGGAGCTTCAAGGGTGGCGGCGCCAAGGGCACCCGTTCCGACCGCGTGCCGTTCCTGGTGCTGGCCCTGGTGCCGGTCGCCATCGCCATCGCGGTCATTGATCTGCCGCGCGTGCTGTTCGCGGTCGGCATCCTGTACGCCTTGTCCGGCCCGGTGATGTGGGCCGTGCAGCGCCTGCGCAAGAAGCCCGAGGCCGCGTGAGCCAGGAACTGCCCGTGCTGTGGTCACCGGCCCAGCAGGCCTGGCTGCAGGCCATGGGCTATACCGTCTATCACGACGGCCAGTTGGCTGCGGAGCTGGATGCCGCGCTGCAGTTGAGCGTGGCCGAAGCCGATGCGGCTGCCGCGCCAGCGGTGGAGCAGGTGCGGGCACCAATCGCCCCCGCGCGCGAGCCTCCGGCTGAAGCCACACCGGGTTCCCGCCAGGAACGCCCGGTGCCGCCGCGTCGCGAGACCCCGGTCAGCGCACCGGACACCGCGCCCGCCGCTGCCCGCCCGCTGCCGGGTGGCAATGCCCGGCAACCGGTGGTGCGGCTCCCGGATCGCCTGCAGATCGCACTGCTGCGTGCCTCCGGCTGTAATCCCAACGACCCTGCCACGCAGGCGCTGATGGACAGCTGGCCGCTGGACCAGCTGCGTCAGGACCCGGCCGCCAAGCGCGCGTTGTGGCCGCAGCTGCGCGCCCTGCGCAAGCGGGGCGCACCATGAGTGCGGTCAGCCAGCCCGGCCCGGTCAGCCTGCGCGCATTGCGCGAGAGCGACCTCAATGCGGTGATGGCGATTGAAGTGCGTGGGTATCCGTTCCCATGGACCCGCGGCATCTTCGTTGATTGCCTGCGTGCCGGTTATCCCGGCCTGGCGATGGAGCGCGATGGCCAGCTGATCGGCTACGGCGTGCTCAGCATTGCCGCCGATGAGGCACATGTATTGAACATCTGCATCGATCCGCTGGCGCAGTCGCGTGGGCTGGGTCGTCAACTGCTGCGCGCACTGGTGCAGCTGGCAGGCAACCGCGGTGCGCAGCGTGTGTTCCTGGAAGTGCGTCCGTCCAACACGCCGGCGCTGGCGCTGTACCACAGCGAAGGCTTCAACGAGATCGGCCGTCGTCCGCGCTACTATCCGGCCGCACAGGGCCGCGAAGACGCGGTGGTGATGGCGATCGAACTGGTCGACGGCGACCTGCAGACGATGCCGCCGTTGTAACGGAGAAGGGTTGCCGGCCAGCGGCCGGCACTACCGGTGGATCTCCGCTGTCATCGACACGTCACCTGCCGTGGTAGGTGCCAACCTTGGTTGGCACGCTTTTCTCACGCCAGCCGCAGTGCCAACACACCGCCGACGATCAGCGCCGCCGCCAGCCAGCGCGCACGCGGAATCCGCTCGCGCAGCACGAACACCGAGATCAGCAACGCGAACAGGATCGAGGATTCACGCAGCGCCGAGACCATCGCCACCGGCGCCTGGGTCATGGCCCACAACGCCATCGCGTAGGACGCCGTGGTGCCGACGCCACCGGCCAGTCCCAGCGGCCAGTGCTGGCGCGCATAGTCCAGCACCGCGCCGCCGCGGGTGTACAACGCCCACAGCGGTAGTGGGATGCCTGACAGCAGGAACAGCCACAGCGTATAGCTGAGCGCACTACCGGACTGGCGCGCGCCCTGCGCATCGACCAGGGTGTAGGTAGCGATCATCGCCGCGGTCAGCAGCGGCAGCCGCAGCTGGCCGCCACGTGTGCCCAGTGCCATGCACAGGATGCCGCTGCTCACCAGCACCACGCCCAGCCACGCCGCCGGGGGCAGTTGCTCGCCCAGCAGGGTGCCGGCCAGCGCAACCAGGATCGGCGCGCTGCCACGCATCAGCGGATAGGCCAGGCTCATGTCGACCTGCTGGTAGCAGCGTGCCACCAGTCCGTAGTAGGTCACCTGCAGCAGCACGGATGCAGCCAGCCAGGGCCAGCTGTGCGCGGCCGGGAACGGCAGGAAGGGCAGGGCGGCCGCCGACAGCAGCGCGGCGCTGCCGGTGACCAACACGGTGCCGAGGAACTTGTCCGGCCCGCGTTTGACGATCGCATTCCAGCTGGCATGCAGGGCCGCAGCCGCGAGGACCAGCAGGAAAATGGAAAGAGGCATCCAGCGATGATGCCATGCGGGGCAAATGTTCCGGGTTTGGTGGGTGCCAACCCTGGTTGGCACATCGCTCAGTGCGGACCAAGGTCCGCACCCACCAGAGCGGGGCAGGGCAGGTGCCAACCCTGGTTGGCACGCACCAGAGCGCGGCGCTTACAGCTTCGCGCGCTGCTCGCGCAGGCCGGCCAGCTGGGTGTTCCAGTCGGCCAGTCGCACGCGCTCCTGCTCGACCACGGCCGGCGGCACCTTGTCGGTGAACTTGGCCAGCTTGGTCTCGCTCTTTTCCTTCTCCGCTTCGACGCGGGCGATTTCCTTGTCCAGGCGCACGCGCTCGGCATCGAGATCGACCAGGCCTTCCAGCGGCACCAGCAGCTTCAGCTCGCCCACGATCGCGGCGGCGGCCGGCGGCGCGCTTTCGCCTTCGGCCAGCCACTGGATGCTGTCCAGCTTCAGCAGGAACGACAGCGAGGCGCTGAAGCGTTCAATGCGCACGCGGTCCTGCTCCAGCCCGGCCTGCAGGCGCAGCGGCACCAGCTTGGACGGCGCGACGTTCAGCTCACTGCGCACGCGGCGCACGGCACTGATCACCGCCTTCAGCCATTCTACGTCGGCCTCGGCCTGGGCGAAATCGCCTTCGAACTCGGCGGCGGTCGGGTACGGGCGCAGCGACAGCGTGGTTTCGGCCAGGCCCAGGCGCGGGGCCAGCTGCTGCCACAGCTGTTCGGTGATGAACGGCGTGAGCGGGTGCAGCAGGCGCAGCAGCGCTTCCAGCACGTACAGCAGGGTGTGGCGGGTGCTTTCGGCGTCGGCAGCGTCTGCACCGTTCAGTGCCGGCTTGCTCAGTTCCAGGAACCAGTCGCAGAACGCGTTCCAGGCGAACTCGTACAGGCACTGCGCCAGCAGGTCGAAGCGGTAGGCGGCGAAATGGCCCTGCGCTTCGGCGGTGGTGGCGGCCAGGCGCGCGAGGATCCAGCGCTCGGCATCGGTACGCGGCCTGGGAACGCCGGTGAACGCCGCGCCCTCAGTGTTCATCAGCGCGAAGCGGCTGGCGTTCCACAGCTTGTTGCAGAAGTTCTTGTAGCCCTCGGCGCGGTTCATGTCGAACTTGATGTCGCGGCCGTGGGTGGCCAGCGCGGCGATGGTGAAGCGCAGCGCATCGGCACCGTGGGCGGCGATGCCGTCCGGGAATTCCTTGCGGGTGGCCTTCTCGATCTTCTCCACCATCTTCGGCTGCATCAGGCCGCCGGTGCGCTTGGCGACCAGGTCGTCGATGGTGATGCCGTCGATGATGTCCAGCGGGTCGAGCACGTTGCCCTTGCTCTTGGACATCTTCTGGCCCTGGCCGTCGCGGATCAGGCCGGTGAAGTAGACGTCCTTGAACGGGATCTTCCCGACCAGGTTGTCGGTGGCCATGATCATGCGCGCCACCCAGAAGAAGATGATGTCGAAGCCGGTGATCAGCACCGACGACGGCAGGTAGCGGTCGAAGCCGCGCTCGGCCATGGCCTGCTCGTTGGGCCAGCCCAGGGTGGAGAACGGCCACAGCTGCGAGGAGAACCAGGTCTCCAGCACGTCGCTTTCCTGGTTCAGCACCACGTCGCTGCCCAGGTTGTGCTTCGCCCGCACTTCCTCTTCGCTGCGACCGACGTAGCAGCTGCCGGTGGCTTCGTCGAACCACGCCGGAATGCGGTGGCCCCACCACAGCTGGCGACTGATGCACCAGTCCTGGATGTTGTTCATCCAGTGGCGGTAAGTGTTGATCCAGTTCGGCGGCACGAAGGAAATGCTTCCATTCTCGACCAGTTCCAGGCCGCGCTTGGCCAGGTCGTCCATCTTCACGAACCACTGGTCGGTCAGGTACGGCTCGATCACCTGGCCGGTGCGGTCACCGCGCGGCACCTGCAGCTTGTGCGCCTTGGTCTCGACCAGGATGCCCAGGTCTTCCAGTTCGGCCAGCACGGCCTTGCGCGCGGCGTAGCGGTCCAGACCCTGGAAACGCTCCGGCGCGTTTTCGTTCAGCGCTGCCACCGGGGTGAACAGGTTGATCATCGGCAGGCTGTGGCGCACGCCCACTTCGTAGTCGTTGAAATCATGCGCTGGGGTGACCTTGACCACGCCGGTGCCGAACGCGCGGTCCACGTAGTCGTCGGCGATCACCGGCACGCGGCGGCCGGTCAGCGGCAGCACCACGCTCTTGCCGATCAGGTGCGCGTAGCGCTCGTCTTCCGGGTGCACCATCACCGCGGTATCGCCCAGCAGGGTTTCCGGGCGGGTGGTGGCGACCACCAGGTAGTCGCGGGTTTCGCGCAGGGTTTCCACGCCGTCGGCATCGCGCTCGACGTGCTCGTAGCTCAGGCCCTCATCCAGCGTGTAGGCGATCGACCACAGGAAGCCGTCTTCCTCGGCGCTCTCCACTTCCAGGTCGGAAATGGCGGTCTTCAGCACCGGGTCCCAGTTGACCAGGCGCTGGCCGCGGTAGATCAGGCCCTGCTCGTACCAGCGCACGAAGGCTTCGTTCACTGCCGCCGACGGCTGCGGGTCCATGGTGAAGGTGCTGCGCGACCAGTCGGCGGAGGTGCCGAGGCGGCGCATCTGGCGCTCGATGGTATCGCCGGACTGCTGCTTCCACTCCCAGACCTTGCCGATGAAGCCTTCGCGGCCCAGCGAATCACGGGTCTCGCCCTTGCCTTCCAGCGCCAGGTTGCGGCTGACCACCATTTCGGTGGCGATGCCGGCGTGGTCGGTGCCGACCTGCCACAGCGTGTCGTAGCCGCGCATGCGGTGGTAGCGCACCAGCGCGTCCATCAGGGTCTGCTGGAACGCATGGCCCATGTGCAGCGTGCCGGTCACGTTCGGCGGCGGCAGCAGGATGGTATACGGCTCGCCCGTGCCGGACGGCTTGAAGTGGCCGGCCTTCTCCCAGGCCTCGTAGAGGTCGGTCTCGAAGGACTTCGGGTCGTAGCTGGAGGCGAGTTGGGTCATGCGGGGGAACCAGGAGGTAATCGTTGAAGGATCAGGGCGCGGCGGCGGCCCATCAAGGGGGCCGGGGTGCGCTTACATGTCGTGCTTGTTCAGCTCGTAACCGGCGGCCTTGTACTGGCGCCAGCGTTCGCGCAGCGGTTCGCGCGCTTCCGGATCGGCCGGGACCACTTCCAGCACGCGTTCGCACTGGCCCAGCCAGGGTTCATCGCGCAGGTTGATCACCAGCGGGCGTGCCGGCGCGTCGGTGCCGGGTACGGCGATCAGCACCAGGGCCTCTTCCTCGTCCATGTCTTCGCCGGCGATCTGGTGCGGGATGTAGGCGTCGTTGTCGAACGCCCACAGCAGCTCGTCCAGCTCCTCGGCCTGGGCCTGGTCGCGGGCCAGCACCAGGGTGAACAACCCGGCGTCGTTGGCCTTGCGCGCCAGTTCGCAGACCAGGCGCAGCGGCTCGGTCAGGAAGCGGGGCTTGGCGATCAGGTAGAAGTCGGCGCGGGGCATGGCAGGATCCGGGTCAGGCAGGGGCCCGGCGGTGCCGGGCGAGGCCCTGGCCAGCGGGGGCCGGCCAGGGTCGGGTACGGCATCAGGCGCGGGCGGCCTGGTCCAGCAGCCACTGGCTCAGCAGGCCGACCGGGCGGCCGGTGGCCATGCCACGCTTGCCTTCATCGCTGGCCACGCCGGCGATGTCCAGATGGGCCCAGCGCTGGCCTTCGGTGAAGCGCGACAGGAAGCAGCCCGCGGTGATCGCGCCGGCCCAGCGGCCACCGATGTTGTAGACGTCGGCAAAGGTCGAATCCAGCATCGGCTGGTACTCGTCCCACAACGGCAGGCGCCAGGCGCGGTCGAACACATGCTCGCCGGCAGCCAGCAGTTCATTGGCCAGGTCGTCGTGCTTGCTCATCAGGCCGGCGGTCTGGTGGCCCAGGGCGACCATGCAGGCACCGGTCAGGGTGGCGACGTCGACCAGCGCGGCCGGTTCGAAGCGCTGCGCATAGGTCAGCGCATCGCACAGGATCAGGCGGCCTTCGGCGTCGGTGTTGCCCACTTCGATGGTCTTGCCCGACATCGAGGTGATCACGTCGGACGGGCGGTAGGCGTTGCCGTCGATGGCGTTTTCCACCGCCGGCACCACCACCACCAGGTTCAGCGGCAGCTTGGCCTTGACCGCGGCGACGAAGGTGCCGATGACGTTGGCGCCACCGCACATGTCGTACTTCATCTCTTCGATGCCGCCCTGGGTCTTCAGGTTGACGCCACCGGTATCGAAGGTGATGCCCTTGCCGACCAGCACGTACGGCTTGGCGTCGCCGCCGCCGGTCCACTTCAGCACCACCAGGCGCGGGCGGTTGGCCGAACCACGGGCCACGGCCAGCAGCGAGCCCATGCCCAGCGCTTCCATCTGGTGCTCATCGAGAATCTCGGCCTCGGCACCGTCATGCTCACCGGCGAACTTCACGCCCACCTCGGCCAGGTAGGCCGGGGTGCAGTAGTTCGGCGGCAGGTTGCCCAGCTCGCGGGCGAACTCGACACCGGCGGCGATGGCCTGGCCCTGGGCCAGGGCCTGGGCGTCGTCACCGGCGATGGCCAGCTGGGCCAGGCCGGCGTCGTCGGCCTTCTTCTTGCCCAGAGTGGCGGTGTAGCGGTAGGCAGCGTGATCGGCGGCGATCACCGCCTGGCGGATCGCCCAGGCCGCGTCGCGGTCCTTGATGGCCACTTCGGACAGGGTGAACAGTGCGCTGCGGGTAGCGCCCGCCTTCAGCGCGCGCACCGCATCGCCAACGGCCTTCAGGTACTGCGGCACACCGAAGCGGGCGGCGTCGCCGAGACCGACCACCAGCACGCGCGGGGCGGACACGCCCGGCAGGTCGTGCAGCAGGGTGGTGGCGCCGGTCTTGCCGGACAGGTCGCCGCGCTGGGCCAGCGAGGCCAGGCGGCCGCCGCTGGCGGCGTCCAGGGCCTGTGCGGCGGGGGTCAGGGTATGGTCGGCATACGCGCCGACCACCAGGCAATCAACGGCGGCGGCGGCGGCCGGAGCAACGTGGTTCAGGGTGAATTCGAGGGCCATTGAGCAGATTCCATTGGCGAGTCCGTACAATCGCAGGCCGTTTACGCCCAGACAGTAGACTGGGCGGCACCGCGAACGAACCCCAGAGTTTAAACCACCGCCCCATGCTGAAGCTCGACCGATACCTGCTGGGCGATTTCGTCCAGAGTTTCCTGGCTACCCTGATCGTCCTGCTGGTGGTCAGCGTGGGCGGCGTGCTGGTGGACATCCTCGGCAACATCGCCGACGGGCGCCTGCCGGCCAAGCTGCTGTTCTCCCAACTGGGCCTGCAGTTCATCGCCTACCTGCCGCTGATCCTGCCGTTGGCGTTGATGCTGGGCCTGCTGCTGGCGGTGGCCCGTCTCTACCGCGACTCGGAAATGGCCGTCATCACTGCCATTGGCGTGGGCCCCAAACGCCTGCTGCGGCCGCTGCTGATGCTGGTGGTGCCGGTGGTGGCGCTGGTCGGCGCCTGCTCCTTGTGGCTGGGCCCGTGGGCCGGCCGGGTGGCCGAGCAGATGATCATCGAGGCCAATCGAAGCGTGCTGATGGCGGGCCTGGAGCCGGGCCGCTTCACCCAGCTGCCCAATGGTGGCGTGGTCTACCTGTCCTCGATCTCGCCCGATGGTACCCAGCTGGGCCGGGTCTTCCTGCAGCGGCAGAAGGACGATCGTCTGGAAGTGGTGTCCGCCGCAGGGGGGCGCATGTTCTTCGAAGGCGCCCGCCAGCGCTTCCTGGAGCTGGATGATGGCCACCAGGTGGAAGGACCGGTGGCCGGGGGGCTGGATTACCGTCTGGCCACCTTCGCCCGCAACGATGTGGCCCTGCCCGACGGTGCGCAGACCCGTACCGGCGATGATCCGGAACTGATGCCGACCACGCAGCTGTTCGGCGATGACCGGCCCGAGGCGCAGGCACAGCTTCATCGCCGCCTTGCCCCGCCGTTGATCGCGCTGGCCTTTGCGCTGCTGACCGTGCCGCTGGGCCGCAGCTCGCCGCGCCAGCAGCGCTACGGGCGGATGATGCTGGCGCTGATGGCCTACATGGTGGGCACCAACCTGATGTTCATCGGCAGTGGCTGGATCGCCAACGGCAAGATTCCGCCTGCGCTTGGCCTGTGGTGGCTGACCCTGCCGCTGCTGGCGCTGGCGATCTGGATGTATGCACGTGATGGCCGCCTGGGCCGCCCGAAGGGAGCCCGCGCATGAGACTGCGTCCGATGCGTTTCGACCTGTATCTCGGCCAGTCGGTGTTCACCACGGTGCTGCTGACCTGGGCCGTACTGGTGGGCCTGGACGTGGTGATGGCGTTTTCCGGCGAGTTCAAGGACATCGGCAAGAACGGCTACACCCTGGGGCATGCGGCCGCCTGGGTGCTGTATACGGTGCCACGCCGTGCCTACACCATGTTCCCCACCGCTGCGGTGATCGGTGCACTGATGGGCCTGGGCCAGCTGGCCGCGACCTCCGAGCTGACCGCGCTGCGTGCGCTGGGCCTGTCGCGCAAGCGCCTGAGCGTATCGGTGGCCATCGCCCTGTCGTTGCTTACCGCAGTGATGGTGCTCAGCGCCGAGACGCTGGGCCCCTGGGGCCAGGACCGTGCCGATGCGCTGAAGTCCAGTGCCAAATGGGGGCGGGACATCTCCACCACCCGCTATTCCGGCCTGTGGGCGCGCGAGGGCGATACCTTCCTCAGCGCCGCCGGTGGCGAAGAGCAGCTGGTGGGCGACAAGGGCACGCGGCTGATCCTGCGTGACGTGCGCCTGTATCGCATTGCCGAGGATGGTCGGATCGCCTCGCTGACCCATGCGGACACGGCCGAGCATGACCGTGACGGCTGGGTGCTGACCGGCGTGCGCCGCGATACCTTCGGTGAACGTTCGGCCACGCGCGAGGAAGTGGCGCGCGAGCCGTGGAACTCCAAGCTGGACGCCGGCGCGCTGGCCACCGGCATCGCCAAGCCGCGCAACCTCAGCGTGGCCGAGCTGCGTACCAGCATCGAATACCGCGAGCGCAACGGTCTGGACGCGCGCGACTACGAGGATGTGTACTGGAGCCGCTGGTTCTACCCGGTGAACGTGCTGGCGCTGTGCCTGGCGGCGGTGCCGTTCGCGTTCGGCTCGCTGCGCAGTGGTGGCATGGGCAAGCGCCTGTTCCTCGGCATCCTCTTCGCGCTGGGCTTCTGGCTGCTGCAGCTGTTCTTCGGTCGCATGGCCGGCGCGTTGAAGTTCGATTACCGCATTGCCTATGCGTTGCCGCCGATCGTGATGCTGGCGATATCGGGACTGCTGTTCCGACGCAAGTCGGGTTGATTCCCAGGGAGCCGGGCAAGGCCCGGCTGTTTCCGTTTCACTTCAAGGACGAACATGAGCTTCCAACGCTTTCTGCCGTACATCGCGGCCGTGCTGCTTTCTGCCGGCTGCAGCCGGTCCACCGTCGACTTCGAGATCGACAACCCGACGGATGCACCGCTGACCTTGTCGGTCGACCAGCAGGTGCATACCCTGCCGCCGCACACCTCCATGCCCCTGGTCCTGGAGCCGGGCCAGTACCGACTGCAGAGCGAGAAGATCGGCAGCGTACGCATGGTTGTCTACGCCGATGGGATCGGTGGGTTGATCAACCCGGCCATGGCCGAGTACGTGATCGTCACCGAGCAGTACGTCACCAGCAAGACCAACTCCGGTGGCCTGGCGTCGAAGATCGAACTGAACGACGTGGAGATCGAGGGCCCCTACGTGAAGGCGACCGGTATGTTCATTCCGCGTCGTTGGGACGTTGGGCTGATGGGGGAGCTGCCCGATACGGTGGTGTCCAACAGCCCGGATACCTCGTCCGACTACCGGACCAAGCTCTACAACGTGCCCGGCTTCTTCAAGTACCTGGACGCCGGGGAAGACCTGAAGGCGGCCTTCGGGCCGGGCGGCTACCAGGTGCCGGCGGCATCGGTGGCATTCACCCCGGCCCAACTGCCGGCGCTCCCGGCGGCCTATGAGGCTCAGGGCAAACCGATGCGCGACCTCTATGCGCGCTATCTGGCGGCCACCGACGCGGGGGAGCAGAGGCGCCTGAAGAAGGCCAGCCTGAAGCTGTGGCAGGACTTCGTGAAGACCCGTGCGCAGTTGAGCGGACAGTCGCCGGTGGCCGATGATGTGCAGGCCAATGCGTTTGCGTCCGCCTTCTTCGACCTCTGGACGCAGCCGGCGGTGATCCTGCCGGACCCGGCGCCAGCCGGCTGATCGCTGCGTTGATCGTGTAGAGCCGAGCCCATGCTCGGCTATCGAGTGCATCGCGAAACTGCCGAGGATGGCTCGACGCTACTGGATGCGCATCAGCGCTTGGGCATGCGCACCACGCGGGTGCCGCTGGCGCGGTCGTGCCAGGTCAGCCGCTGGCGGTCAGCCCATGCCCACCAGAATCCCAGGCCGCCCAGCAGCAGCGACAGCGTGCCCACCACGAAGCGCAGCCAAAGCTGCG
This sequence comes from Stenotrophomonas sp. PE591, assembly GCF_018320795.1. Classification (NCBI taxonomy): domain Bacteria; kingdom Pseudomonadati; phylum Pseudomonadota; class Gammaproteobacteria; order Lysobacterales; family Lysobacteraceae; genus Stenotrophomonas; species Stenotrophomonas sp. PE591. Next base: position 214,753 of record NZ_JAAOKO010000003.1, on the reverse strand, counting down.
TGCGTCGCAGGGGCGCGCCATCACTCGATTCCAGCTTCAAGCGCCACGGCCGCATGCCCAGCGTCTGCCCACCGCGGCGCCAGCTGGCCGTGGCATACCACCCCGTGACCAGCCAGCACACCGCCCACAGCAGCCACTGCCAAGCGCTGAACGGTGCGATGTTCTCGCGCTGGGCGTGGCCGCTGAAGGTGTAGGCAAGGGTGAACAGGGTGCCGGCCAACATCCACAGCGCCAGCACCGGAAGCGCGTCGTAGACCATCGCCAGCACGCGCCACAGCAGCAATGCACGCGGGCGGGGCAGCTCGGTAGTGGCCGCAGGGGCCGTATCAATGGCGGGGCGGGACATGCGCCGAGCATACGCAATGCTGGCCGCATCCGCAGTGGCCCTCGTATCCTGCACGCATGGCCCTTGTTTCCACCCCCGCCGAACGCCGCCAGCTGGTCCAGCAACTGCCCGAGCTGCGCGCCGACGACAGCGTGCGCATCCAGCGCTTCCTCGATGCGATCTGGGCCGAGAACGGCCTGGCCCGCGCCACCCTCGACAGCTACCGGCGCGACCTGGAAGGGCTGGCGCGCTGGATGGATGGGCGCGACGGTGGCCTGGCCGGCATCGAGCGCCCGGGGTTGTTCGACTACCTGGCCTGGCGCACCCGTCATGGCTGGTCGCCGCGCAGCAATGCGCGGTTGCTGTCGGCGCTGCGGGCGTTCTTCGCCGATGGCGTGCGCCGTGGCGAACGCGGCGAGGACCCCAGCGCGCTGCTGGATCCGCCCAGGCTGCCACGATTGCTGCCCAAGGCGCTGGCCGAAAGCCAGATCGACGCGCTGTTGGCAGCGCCGGATATCGACAGCCCGCTGGGCCTGCGCGACCGCGCCATGCTGGAGTTGATGTACGCCGCCGGCCTGCGCGTGAGCGAGCTGGTGCTGCTGCCGGCCACCGCGGTCAACCTGCGCCAGGGCGTGCTGCGGGTCACCGGCAAGGGCAGCAAGGAACGGCTGGTGCCGCTGGGTGAGGAATCGCAGCACTGGCTGGAGCGCTATCTACAGGCATCGCGCCCGCTGCTGGTCGGCAAGGGCAAGGTGCAGGCGCTGGCCGATGGGCAGACCCCATTGTTTGTCGAGCCGACGCTGCATGCGCTGACCCGGCAGGCGTTCTGGCACCTGGTCAAGCGCCACGCGCAGGTGGCCGGCATCGACCCGGCGCGGATCAGCCCGCACGGCCTGCGCCACAGCTTCGCCACCCATCTGCTCAACCGCGGTGCCGACCTGCGCGCGCTGCAGATGCTGCTTGGCCACAGCTCGTTGTCGACCACCCAGATCTACACCCTGGTGGCGCGCGAGCACCTGCAGAAACTGCACGCCCGGCATCATCCGCGCGGCTGAGCCGTGTCCTGAACTCCGGCCCCGGGCGGTGCGCGGCGTCGCGGCCCGGTGCCGGTGGCTGTGTCAGAATCCGGGGTCTTCTTCTGTCGCGGACTGCTCCATGCTCCGATTTGCCATCGCCGCCGTGTTCGGTGCGCTCAGCCTGACTGCCTGCGCCCAGCCGGCCCCGCCAGCCGCCAAGGCGCCTGCCGCCGCTGCCAAGCCCGGCCCCGCCGCCAACGCGCCTGCCGACCAGGCCGTGCGCGCCGCGTTGACTGCCCTGAACCCCGGTTTCAAGGTGGACTACATCGGTGCCGCGCCGTTCCCCGGCTTCCGCGAGGTGGTCGTTTCCGGCCAGCTGCTGTACGTGTCCGACGACGGTCGCTACCTGTTCCAGTCGCAGCCTTACGACACCCGTGCCAAGGGCCCGGCCAACAGCGAAGGCCTGCTCGGCTATCGTCGCGATCTGCTGGCCAAGGCCAACCATGGCGACCGCATCGTGTTCGCCGCGCCGAATGCCAAGTACACCATCAGCGTGTTCACCGACATCGAGTGCGGCTATTGCCGCAAGCTGCACCAGGACATCGCCGAGCTCAACCGCAACGGTATCTCCGTCGAGTATCTGGCATTCCCGCGCATGGGCCTCGGCAGCAAGGACTACACCGACATGATCTCGGTTTGGTGTGCGGCCGATCGCCGCCAGGCACTGACCAACGCCAAGCGCGGTGGCAGTGTGCCGGCAAAGAACTGCACCAACCCGGTGGCGATGCAGTACGCACTGGGCCAGCAGCTGGGCGTGAACGGCACGCCGGCGATCTTCGCGCCGGACGGCACCCAGCTGGGGGGCTACCTGCCGCCGGCGCAGCTGCGCGCGGCGCTGGAAAAGCTGTCGGCCAAGCGCTGATCGCCGCCGACCTTTTCCTGTAGAGCCGGGGATGCGTGTCGCATCCCCGGCTTTTTTCTTACTTCAGGCCATCACTGACCGCCTTGGTCAGCGTGCCCTGTGCATCGTCACCACTGAACTCCCAGACGAACGCGCCGCCCAGGCCCTGGGTCTTCACGTAACCCATCTTGCGGGTGATGTTGGCCGGGGTGTCGAAGCTCCACAGCGTGCTGCCGTTGTAGATCCAGGTGGCGCCGGCGGTGTTGTCGGTGTAGCCCGGCCACGCCAGGTTCTTCAGCACCTTCCAGTCCTCGATGCCGGCTTCATACGTGCCCGGGGCAGCGCCGGTCGCGGTCTGGTACAGGCCGTTGTTGGCGTTGGCCACACCGGTCCAGCCACGCCCGTAGTAGCCGATGCCCAGGTTGAGCTTGGCGGCAGGCACGCCACGGCTGATGAAGGCCTCGATGGCGTCGTTGCTGTTGTACAGCTTCTGGTCGCCGGTGGACGGATCATTCGGCGAATCGAACAGCGCCGACTGGTGATTGGTCTTCGCATCCCACGCGCCGTGGAAGTCGTAGGTCATCACGTTGATGTAGTCCAGGTACGGGTGGTACGCGGCCGGGTCGGTGACGCGGATCTTGTCGATGCCGGCACCCACCGCCACCGTCAGCAGCAGGCCCGGACGCACTGCATCGAGCTGGCGGCGGAACTCGGCCATCAGCGCGGTGAAGTTGGCGTTGTCTTCCGGCTTGCCGCATTCGATGCCGCACGCCACCGGGTATTCCCAGTCGATGTCGATGCCGTCGAACACGCCCAGCGCGGCACCGGCACCACCGGCACCGTCGGTTACCGGCAGGTTGCCCTTGATGTAGGCATCGATGCACGAGGCGACGAAGGCCTGGCGGTTTTCCGGGCGCGCCGCGCTGGAGAAGCCACGCGACCAGGTCCAGCCACCCAGCGAGATCAGCACCTTCATGCCGGGGTACTTGGCCTTGAGCTGCTTGAGCTGGTTCCAGTTGCCGCGCAGCGGCTGGTCCCAGGTATCGGCGCTGCCGCTGACACTCTCGGCGGCACTGAAGGCCTTGGTGTAGTCGGCGAAGGCATCACCACCGGCACCGCTGTTCGGATCCGACGGCTGGGTGACGCCCACTTCGCAGCGGTTGTTGCGCACGTTGCCGAAGGCGTAGTTGATGTGGGTCAGGCGCGCGGCCGAACCGCTGCTGTCGATGTTCTTGACCCGGTAGTTGCGGCCGTAGATGCCCCACTGGGTGAAGTAGCCGATGACCCGCTTGCCGGTGGTGCCGCCGTCGCCGGCCAGCGTGGTGGCGCTGATCTCGGTGCCCTGGGCGGACGCGTTGCCGGCGTTGTCGCGGGCACGCACACGGTAGCGGTAGGTGGTCGATGCAGTCAGGCCGCCATCGACGTAGCTGGCACTGGATGGTGAACCGACCAGGCTGCCATTGCGGTACACGTCATAGCCGGCCACGCCGCTGCCACCGGTGTTGTCGGTGGACGGGCTCCAGCTGAGCGCGATGCTGTTGGCGGTACGCGTGCCGACCGCCAGTCCGCCCGGCACGCTCGGCGCGGTGGTATCGCCACCGGCGGCGTTGACGGTGATGGTGATGGTCGCGGTGCTGCTGGTGGCGTTGTTGTTGTCGGTGGCTACCGCGCGCAGGGTGTGGCTGCCGGCGCTGGCATTGGTCCAGCTGGCCGCATACGGCGCACTGGTGGCCACGCCCAGCGTGCTGCCATCGCGGAAGAACTCGACCTTGGCGACGCTGCCGTCCGGATCACTGGCGGTAGCGGTCACGTTGACCGTGCTGCCGGCGCTGAAGGTGGCGCCGTTGGCCGGCGAGGTCAGGCTGACCACCGGCGGCTGGTTGGCGCCGCCGCCATCGCAGGCACCGAGGTTGGTGTAATAGGGCGCACCGGCCGGATGGTCCGGCGGCGCGTTCCAGATGTCCTGGTTCGCCCGATAGAGGACGCCTCCTTTCTGCAGGGTATCGCCGGCCCGGTAGATCTTGGCCTGGTCCCACTGGGCCACGCCGGCACAGCTGGCGGCCTGCGCCAGGCCGGGCAGGGCAGCGGCACCGGCGGCCACGGCGAGCAGCCAGGCCAGGCGGCGGGGACGACAGCTTCGGGTCGCACGTTCGGCACTGCGCACAATCGGGTCGTACATGGGTAAGTCTCCGATCAAAGGGCGCGCGGGCCCCGATGGCGCCGCGCGTGACGCAGGTCCGGGCGTCGCCCGGGAAGGCGACGGGTGGGGCCGGACGGAGGTACCTGGGAGGCCGGGGAGAGAGTCCGGCGCCAGGTGGGGACAACGTTGTCATCAATCGCGTGGTCAATCCGTGAGCAAGCGCATGGTTCCGGGATTCGGATGGAGAGCGGCGCTGCGCGCGGTCGGCGACCATCGGCGGAGCCCCCTCGTGGCTGGGGCTTTCCGCGAACAGCGGATTTCTGGGGGGGCCGGGCGGGTGGGCTGCGCAGGGGACGCTGCAAGTACGTCCATGTAAGCTCGGTCGCCGCATCCATGCGGCTCACGCCCCTGCGCAGCCCACCCGCCCGGCCACGGACAGGTTCCTGCGCGGTCAGCCACGAAAGGCAGAACAAAAAATCAAAAGCCGAAGCCGGTCGCTGCGCTCTCCAATGCCTGATTTCTGATGTTCCCTGGTTGCCGGCCAGCGGCCGGCACTACCGGGGAGCATCCACGCATGGCGTGGATCTACTGCAGATCGCGGAAATCTGTCGGAGGCGGGGTGGGTCCGGTGGCGGGGGTGTCCGCGGCATGGATGCCGCGGCCAAGCCCCCAGGGACGGGTTTACGGCGTCCCCCGCCACCGGACCCACCCCGCCATCCCACGGGAACCCCGCTTTTGCTTTGGCCGTTGCTGTTGCTGTTGCTGTTGCCCTGGCCTCGGCGGGTGCCGGGCGCCGCCCGGCCAAAGCCCTTCCCCCGCTTCCGGTACAATGTCGGGCCCGTTTCCCAACTACGGTTCCCCGGACATGATGGTCCTCGAGGGCGCGCCCGCCCTGTCGCCGTTCCGCCGCGAACGTCTTGAATCCCGCCTGCAGTCCATCGCTCCCTCCCTGCGCATCAGCGGTGCCTGGCACGTCTACTTCGTGCAGCCCGAAGGCAGCGCCGCTCCCGACCTCGCCACCCTGTGCCGCATCCTCGAAGCGGCGCCACAGGCCGAGGCCGTGGCCGACGGCGCGGTCAGCCGCATCGTGGTGCCGCGCCTGGGTACGCTGTCGCCGTGGTCGAGCAAGGCCACCGAACTGGTCCGTGGTGCCGGCCAGCCGGTGAGCCGGGTCGAGCGGGGCCTGCGTATCGACGTGCAGGGCTGGCCGGCCGATGCCGACGTGCAACAGGCCCTGGTCAAGGCGCTGCACGACCCGATGACGCAGTCAGTGCTGGAGACCGTGCAGCAGGGCCAGGCGCTGTTCTCGGCGCCCGCCCGCGGCGAACTGGAACGCGTGCCGGTGGACCAGCTGGAGGCCGCCAACGAGCGCCTCGGCCTGGCCATGGCCCAGGACGAGATCGATTACCTGCGCGAACGCTTCACCGCGCTGGGCCGCTCGCCGTCGGACGTCGAACTGATGATGTTCGCGCAGGCCAATTCCGAGCACTGCCGCCACAAGATCTTCAACGCCAGCTGGACCATCGACGGCCAGGAGCAGGACCGCTCGCTGTTCCGGATGATCAAGAACACCCACCAGCAGACCCCGCAGCACACGCTCAGCGCGTACAGCGACAACGCTGCAGTGATCGAAGGCCATCCGGCGTCGCGCTACCGTCCCGATCCGGCCAGTGGCGAATACCGCCGCGAAGCGCAGGTGCCCAGTGCCTTCCAGATCAAGGTGGAAACCCACAACCACCCGACCGCGATCGCACCGTTCCCGGGCGCTTCGACCGGCGCGGGTGGCGAGATCCGCGACGAAGGCGCGACCGGCCGTGGCGGCAAGCCGAAGGCGGGCCTGACCGGCTTCTCGGTCTCGCACCTGCGCATTCCGGAATTGCCGCAGCCGTGGGAGGCGCCGCGCGCGCTGAACCCGCGCATGGCACCGGCGCTGGAAATCATGACCGACGGCCCGCTCGGCGGCGCCGCGTTCAACAACGAGTTCGGCCGCCCGAACCTGCTCGGCTACTTCCGCAGCTTCGAGCTGCCGGAAGGCGCCGACCTGGTGCGCGCCTACGACAAGCCGATCATGCTGGCCGGTGGCCTCGGTGCGATCGATCGCGTGCAGGTCGACAAGATCCCGCTGCAGGCCGGTGATGCGGTGATCGTGCTGGGTGGCCCGGCGATGCTGATCGGCCTGGGCGGCGGTGCGGCCAGTTCGGTGGCCTCCGGTGAAAGCGCCGAGGACCTGGACTTCGCCAGCGTGCAGCGCGACAACCCGGAAATGGAACGCCGCTGCCAGGAGGTCATCGACCGCTGCGTGGCGATGGGCAGCAACAACCCGATCAAGTTCTTCCACGACGTCGGTGCCGGCGGCCTGTCCAATGCCATCCCCGAGCTGCTGCACGACTCCAAGGTCGGTGGCGTGATCGATCTGGGCAAGGTGCCCACCGATGATCCGTCGCTGTCGCCGATGCAGCTGTGGTGCAACGAATCGCAGGAACGCTACGTGCTCGGCGTCGCCCAAGAGCGCCTGGCCGAGTTCGCCGCGCTGTGCGCCCGCGAGCGCTGCCCGTTCGCTGCGGTCGGCGTGGCCACCGCCGAGGAACACCTGGTGGTGGCCTATGGCGCCGTGCCGGGCCACACCCCGGCCGATGCGCCGATCGACCTGCCGATGGACGTGCTGTTCGGCAAGCCGCCGAAGATGCACCGCGATACCGCACACCCGCCGGCACCGCGCTGGCCGGCGCTGAAGACCGCAGGCCTGGACCTGCAGGAAGCGGGTCTGCGCGTGCTTGCGCACCCGACGGTGGCCTCGAAGAACTTCCTGGTCACCATCGGTGACCGCAGCGTCGGTGGCCTGACCGCACGCGAACAGATGGTTGGCCCGTGGCAGCTGCCGGTGGCCGATGTGGCCATCACCGTGGCCGACTTCGACGGCGTGGCCGGCGAGGCGATGTCGATCGGCGAGCGCACCCCGCTGGCCCTGCTCGATGCGGCGGCTTCGGCACGCATGGCCGTGGGCGAAGCGTTGACCAACCTGTGCGCGGCCCCGGTCGATGCGCTGGATGAGATCAAACTGTCGGCGAACTGGATGGCCGCGGCCGGCCACCCGGGCGAAGACGCGCTGCTGTACGACGCGGTGAAGGCCGTGGGCATGGAACTGTGCCCGCAGCTGGACATCAGCATTCCGGTGGGCAAGGACTCGCTGTCGATGCAGGCGCAGTGGCACGACCAGGGCCAAGCGCACAAGAGCGTGTCGCCGGTGTCGCTGGTGATCTCTGCGTTCGCACCGGTCGCCGATGTGCGCCAGCAGCTGACCCCGCTGCTCGACCGCGACGTGGAAAGCGAGCTGTGGCTGATCGGCCTTGGCGCCGGCAAGCAGCGGCTGGGCGGTTCCATCCTGGCCCAGGTGCATGCCGACCACGGTGACCTGCCGGCGTTCGCCGGCGCTGCCCCTGATCTGGACGACCCGCAGCGCCTGCGTGGCTTCTTCGAGCTGATCCGCGATGCGCGCCAGGCCGGCCTGCTGCTGGCCTACCACGACCGCAGCGACGGCGGTGCCTTCGCCGCGCTGTGCGAAATGGCCTTCACGTCGCGCCTGGGCCTGGACATCACCCTCGATGCCTGGGGCGATGACCCGTTCCGCAGCCTGTTCAACGAAGAACTGGGTGCGGTGGTGCAGATCGCACGCGAAGATCGCGCCGCGTTTGCCGACCTGGTCGAACGCCATGCACTGACCGAATGCGCGCAGCGCATCGCCAAGCCGACCACGGCACCGGTGGTGCGCGTATCGCTGGGCGGCGAGAACTTGGCCGAGTGGCGCTGGGAGGCGCTGTTCGACGCCTGGTGGTCGGTCACCCATGCGATGCAGAAGCGCCGTGACAACCCGGCCAATGCCGATGCCGAACGCGAGGTCGCCCGCGCCTTCAATGCGCCGGGCCTGAAGCCGAAGCTCAGCTTCGACCTCAACGAAGATGTCGCCGCGCCGTTCATCAGCACCGGTGCGCGCCCGCGTGTAGCGGTGCTGCGCGAGCAGGGCGTCAACGGCCAGATCGAAATGGCCAACATCTTCGAACGCGCCGGCTTCCGCGCCTTCGACGTGCACATGAGCGACCTGATCGAAGGCCGCGTAGCGCTGCAGGACTTCACCGGGCTGGTCGCCTGTGGCGGCTTCAGCTACGGCGACGTGCTCGGTGCCGGCCGTGGCTGGGCCACTTCGATCCTGGAACGCAGCGCACTGCGTGATGCCTTCGCCGCGTTCTTCGCGCGCGAGGACAGCTTCGCGCTGGGCGTGTGCAATGGCTGCCAGATGATGAGCCAGCTCAAGGGCATCATCCCCGGTGCCGAGCACTGGCCGCAGTTCCGCCGCAACGCCAGCGAGCAGTTCGAAGCGCGTACCGCACTGCTGGAAGTGGTGGAATCTCCGTCGATCCTGCTGCGTGGCATGGCCGGTTCGCGCCTGCAGGTGGCAGTGGCGCATGGCGAAGGCCAGGCGGTGTTCGACAACGCGGTCGACCAGGCCGCGGCCCGTGTTTCGCTGCGCTACATCGATGGCCACGGCAACGTCGCCAGCCAGTACCCGCTGAATCCGAACGGTTCGCCGGACGGCATCACCGGCCTGACCAGCAGCGACGGCCGCGTGACCATCATGATGCCGCACCCGGAACGTACCCCGCGCGCGCTCAACATGAGCTGGGCCCCGGCCGAGTGGCAGGGTGATTCGCCGTGGATGCGCATGTTCCGCAACGCGCGGGTGTGGTGCGGCTGATCGCACCACACCGCGCAGGCATCAATGCCGTTGCGTATGGAAAAACCCGCCGTTGATCGGCGGGTTTTTTCTTTGCGCGTGTGAAAATCCTGATGCACCCGCGAGTTACATGGATTTTCAGGCGACAGGGTTGCGTCACGCGTCGCTAACAAAATCCTTTCATAAACAGGGAAAAGAGTGAACTGCTTCACGGCAATAGGATTTGTCGTGTCAAAGTCTTGACGATCTGCAAAGTTGCCGTTAACACTTGAACCCCGTTTCAGAATCATTCATTTCGCAGTAACCGGTTGGCGCACGCGCTCGGTTTTCTGTCGCTGCGCGCCGTTCGGCAATACCCCGCAGTAAATCACGCGAATAAACGCCCCCAGGGGACGTTGGGCCGGAAAGCCCAGCGGTGGCGTTGCTTTGCCCAAAACCAGTCCAATCAGGAGCCGTACCGATGAATCGGATTTATCGCAAGGTCTGGAACAAAGCATTGGGTCAGTTGGTGGTGGCCTCGGAACTGGCTTCCTCCGACAGCAGCAGCGGTGGGGTCGTCGACCAGCGCCGCGGTGCGACACAGGCCACGCCCGCACTGCTGGCGGTGGCACTGGGCCTGGTATTGGGATTGGGCATGAGTGGCTCTGCCACCGCACAGTCGGTGCAGATCGGCGGTAGCGCCACCTGCGTGGCATTCAGCGGCAAGCTGCTCGAAAAGTGCCTGATCGAAGGCTCGGCCACGGCCAAGGGCAGCAATGCGGTGGCGATCGGCAGCAACAGCAGTGCCAGTGCGGCCAACAGCGTGGCGCTGGGCGCCGGCTCCAAAGCCACGCGTGCCAACACCGTCTCCGTCGGCGATGCAGGCAAGGAACGGCAGGTCACCAATGTCGCCGCAGGCACGCAGGCGACCGACGCAGTGAACAAGGCGCAGCTGGACGCGCAGGCGCGTGCCACGCAGGCCGCGCTGGCCGACGTTGCCGCCGACGGCAACCGCTACTTCAAGGCCGACGGCGCAGGCGATGACAGCGACGCGGCGAAGATCGAGGGTGAAGGCGCACTGGCCGCCGGTGCCGGTGCGCAGTCGCTGGCCAACGCCACCACTGCCATCGGTACCCAGGCCATTGCCGCAGGCATCGGCGCCAGCGCATTCGGCCAGGGCGCGCTGGCGATCGGCGATGCCAGCGTGGTGGTCGGGCAAAGCGCAGCAGCGTTCGGCCTTGGCGATACCGCCGTCGGTGCCAGCGCGTACGCCGCCAGCGAAAACGGTGCAGCAACGGCACTGGGTGCACTGTCCGAAGCCACCGCCGATGGCGCGACCGCCGTCGGTGGCGGTGCCGTAGCGATGGGCCCCGGCAGTACCGCATTGGGCCGCGGCGCCACGGCTGCCAACGAAGCCTCGATTGCAGTCGGTGCGTTCAGCACGGCCGTCGGTGAATACAGCACCGCGCTGGGCTCCAATTCGGCCGCGGTCGCTACCGGCAGCGTGGCGTTGGGCGCCGGTTCGCTGGCTGACCGTGTCGATACCGTGTCCGTCGGTGCCGCCGGATATGGCCTGACCCGCCAGATCACCAGCGTTGCCGCCGGCACCGAAGATACCGATGCGGTCAACGTTGGCCAGTTGAAGGATGTTGCCGCGGTGGCCGATGCCACCGCCAAGCGCTTCCAGGCCACCGGCAGCAGCAACAGCGATGCCGGTGCGCTGGCTGAAGGTGACGACGCGCTGGCCGCAGGCGAGGCCGCCAATGCCATCGGCACTGGCACCACGGCGGTCGGTGCCGGTGCCACTGCCGTTGCGCAGAACGCGACTGCGGTGGGCAACAACGCGCTGGCCTCGGGCCAGAACAGCGCAGCATTCGGCAACAACGCGCAGGCCAACGGACCGGGCAGCGTGGCCGTCGGTGGCGCTGCGGTGGATGCCAACGGCAACCCGCTGATCACCAGTGGTGGCGTGCCGGTGGTCACCGGCGCCACCAGTGCCGGTGTGGGTGGCACGGCCGTCGGCGCCAGTGCCGATGCCAGCGGTTTTGCCGCGTCGTCCTATGGCGTGGGGGCCTATGCGTCCGGCGCGCAGGCGTCGGCGTTCGGTGCGGTCTCCAATGCCATCGGTGATTACTCCACGGCATTGGGTACGCAGAGCAATGCCACGGGCACCAGCAGCGTCGCCATTGGTGGCCCGGCCGACCTGATTCCCGGCCTGGGCTTCTTCGTACAGACACAGGCCAGTGGTGAAGCCGCGACCGCGGTGGGGGCCGGCGCCATCGCCAGCGGCGACCGTGCCGTGGCCAACGGCAGCCTCAGCGAAGCCTCCGGCGCCGAAGCCACCGCGGTGGGCTACTTCGCCTATGCGCCGGGCGAGAACGCCAGCGCGCTTGGCGCGCAGACCTGGGCCAGTGGTGCGCAGAGCACCGCAGTGGGCTACTACGCTACGGCACGCGGCGCCAACAGCGTCGCGCTGGGCGCGAACTCCGAAGCGGTGCGTGCCAACAGCGTGGCCGTCGGCAGTCCCGGCAACGAGCGGCAGATCACCAGCGTTGCAGCCGGCAGTGAAGCCACCGATGCGGTGAACAAGGCGCAGCTGGATGCGGTGGCCAGCACCGCCGACAGCACCGCGCGCTTCTTCCAGGCCCAGCCTGAAGCTGGCAGTGATGCCGGTGCGCTCGCGGAAGGCGAGGGTGCCATCGCGGCCGGTTCGTCGAGCAATGCGATCGGTGCCGGCGCGGTTGCACATGGCGCGGCCGCGTCGGCCATCGGCGATGACAGCGTGGCGGTGGGCCGCAACAGCACGGCCACCGGCAATGGCGGTGTCGCCATCGGTGGCCTGGGCCAGGCCTACGACGAGTTCAACCAACCCATCATCGGTGCAGATGGCAAGGCGCAGCAGGTGGGTACCACGGCCGTGGCCGATGCCACGGCGGTCGGCAGCGCTGCGCAGGCCAGCGGTGCAGCCAGCAGCGCCTTCGGCAATGCGGCCAAGGCCAGTGGTGACAACAGCTTCGCCGCCGGCGGCAAGTCGCGCGCCACCGGCGCGTATGCGGTGGCGGTGGGTGACAGTGCGTTTGCCAGCAGCGATGACAGTACCGCGGTGGGCGGCTACAGCTGGGCCACCGCCAGCGGCGCCAGCGCCTTTGGTTCCGGTGCGTGGGCGACCGCCACCAATGCCTCGGCGTTCGGCAACGCGGCGTGGGCCAGCGGCGCTGGCGCCACGTCGATCGGTTACAACAGTTGGGCCAACGGAACCAGCGCCACCGCAGTCGGCCGTGGTGCCTTCGGCTATGGCGACAACAGCGTGGCGCTGGGCTTCCAGGCGCTGGGCAACAGCATCAACAGCATCGCCATCGGCACCAACACGGTGGCCGGCGGCGAAAGTGCGATCGCGCTGGGTGCGGGCAGCAATGCCAGTGCCAGCAACGCCGTCGCACTCGGCGCGGGCTCGGTCGCCAACCGCGCACGCACGGTGTCGGTGGGCAGCAGCGGCAACGAGCGCCAGGTCACCAACGTCGCCGCCGGTACCCAGGCCACCGATGCGGTGAACAAGGCACAGCTGGATGCGGTGGCAAGTACCGCAGCAACCACCAGCCGCTTCTTCCAGGCCAGCGGCAACGGCGACGATGTGGCGGGTGCGCTGGTGGAGGGCGACAACGCACTGGCCGCAGGTGATGCAGCCAACGCCATCGGCAATGGTGCCACCGCGCTTGGCAGCGGTGCCAATGCGCTGGCCGGCAACGCGCAGGCGATCGGCTTCAACGCGCTGGCGACCGCCGCCAATGCCAGTGCCGTAGGCGCCAATGCACAGGCCACCGGCGAATACGCCACCGCGCAGGGTGCGGAAAGCGAAGCCAGCGGTGAGCAGAGTGCAGCGTTCGGCGCGGCCAGCATCGCCAGCGGCGCGGGCAGCACCGCCAGCGGTGCCTTGTCCGAAGCCTCCGGCGAAGAAGCCGTAGCCGTGGGCTACTTCAGCAACGCCAGTGGCAGTGGTGCCACCGCGGTCGGCAGCGAGAGCGTGGCCAGCGGCACGGCTGCGGCAGCGTTCGGTATCGGTGCCGAAGCCACCGGTGGTTACAGTACCGCCATCGGCGGCTACGCACAGGCCTCGGCCTTCAATGCCACCGCCTTCGGCAACTTCGCCAACGCCTCGGGTTCCAACAGCGTGGCCCTGGGCGGTGATTCGCAAGCGTCCGGCGCTTACAGCACCGCCACCGGCCAGGGCAGCCTGGCCACCGGCACCAACAGCGTCGCCGTCGGCGGTTCGCTGTTCGGCGTGCTGGCGACCGAAGCCTCGGGCAACTACTCCACGGCGGTGGGCGGTGGCGCCTGGTCGGGGGGCATCAACAGCACCGCGCTGGGCAATGCGGCGGAATCGCGCGCGGCCAACAGCGTGGCGCTCGGTGCGGATTCGATTGCGGACCGCGACAACACCGTATCGGTGGGCGGCGGCGGCAACACCCGCCAGATCACCAACGTGGCCGATGGCACGCAGGGCAACGATGCGGTCAACAAGAACCAGCTCGATGCCGTAGCCGCCGCTGCGGAGAAGACCAGCAGGCAGTTCCAGGCCAGTGGCAATGCCGATGGTGAAACCGGCGCACTGGTGGAGGGTGACAATGCGCTGGCAGCAGGTGATGCGGCCAACGCGATCGGCAACGGTGCCACTGCGCTCGGCAGTGGTGCCAATGCGCTGGCCGCCAACGCCACCGCTGTCGGCATCGATGCGCTGGCGACCGGCACCAACGCGGCGGCACTGGGCAGCACCGCACAGGCCACCGGCGAGGACAGCCTGGCCCTGGGCAGCGGTGCCAGCGCCAGCGAAGTGGGGACGAGCGCGGCGGGCGCGCGTGCACAGGCAAGCGGTGTCTACAGCACCGCCAACGGTACCGAATCCAACGCCAGTGGCGCACAGTCCCTTGCCGGCGGCTTCCGCAGCGCGGCCTCCGCCGATGGCACCACAGCGGTGGGTGGCTATGCCGAAGCAACCGGTCGCCTTGGCACCGCACTCGGCTACGGCTCGGCTGCCAGCGGTGCCAACACCACGGCGGTGGGCTTCGGGGCCGCGGCGGCGGGCACCGGCGCGGTTGCGGTGGGTCAGTCGAGTGAAGCCAGCGGTGCGGAAAGCGTGGCGATCGGCGGCAGCACCTTCTTCGGCCTGATTCCGTCGCGCGCCAGTGGCACCGGTGCGGCAGCATTCGGTGCCGGTGCATGGGCCACCGAGGATTACGCTACCGCCATCGGCTGGAATGCCTGGTCGGCAGGCACCAACGCCACGGCGCTCGGTGCCAATGCCACCGCCAATGGCAGCAACAGCGTTGCGCTCGGTGCCGGTTCCAAGGCTGACCGCGACAACACGGTGGCCGTTGGCAAGGCCGGCAGCGAACGCCAGGTCACCCACGTTGCAGCCGGTACCGAAGCCACCGATGCGGTGAACAAGGGCCAGCTCGACGCCGTTGCCAGTGTCGCCGACAAGACCAGCCGGCAGTTCCAGGCCAGCGGCAATGCCGATGGCGAGGCCGGTGCACTGGTCGATGGCGAAAATGCGCTGGCGGCCGGCAATGCGGCCAATGCGATCGGCAACGGTGCGACCGCGCTGGGCAGCGGCGCCAACGCCATGGCCACCAACGCCACGGCGGTTGGCTTCGATGCACTCGCCACCGGCAACAACGCTGCCGCACTGGGCAATGCTGCGCAGGCCAGTGGTGTCGACAGCGTTGCGCTGGGCAGCGGCGCCAGCGCCAGTGAAACCGGCGCCAGCGCCACTGGCGCCGGGGCCCAGGCCAAGGGCCCCTACAGCACGGCCAACGGTGCGCAGGCCACGGCTACCGGCACGCAGTCGCAGGCCAATGGTTTCCGCGCCAGTGCCTCGGCCGATGGCGCTTCGGCGCTGGGCAGCTATGCCGAAGCCAGCGGCCGCCTGGGTACTGCGGTCGGTTACGGCAGCAAGGCCACCGGTTTGAATGCCACGGCGGTGGGTGTCAGTGCCAACGCTTCGGCTGCCGGCAGTGTCGCACTGGGTGGAGGCTCGGTGGCCGATCGTGCCAATACCGTGTCCGTCGGCAGTGCCGTCAACAACCGGCAGGTCACCAATGTCGCCAACGGTACCGAAATCAATGACGCAGTGAATCGCGGGCAGCTGGACGCCGTTGCGTTCACCGCCAACACCACCAACCGATACTTCCGCGCCAATGGCACGGGAACCGCGAACGCCATCGGTACCGATTCGGTAGCGATGGGCTCGGTGGCCAATGCGGCGGGCGCACGCAGCATCGCGCTGGGTGCCAATGCCACGGTGTCTGCCTCCGGCGCACTGGCCGTTGGCGCCGGTGCGGGTGCGGTCGGCGTCAACTCGGTTGCAATCGGTGCTGGAGCGCGTGCGCTGGATGCCAATGTTGTGTCGGTGGGCAGTGGCAACCCCACCGATGGCCCGGCCACCCGCCGCATCGTCAACGTGGCTGATGGCCGCATCGCTGCCGGCAGCAGTGACGCGGTGACCGGTTCCCAGCTCAATGTCACCAATCAGCGCGTGGGCGCGGTGGAAACCCGCGTCGGCGATTTCGATTCGCGCATCGCCACGGTGGAGACCACGGCGGCCAGTGCGGTCGGCTACGACGACGCCAGTCGTGACCGCCTGACCCTGTCCGGCTTCCAGGGCACCACCATCGACAATGTCGGTGCCGGCAGCATCGCCGCCGGCAGCCGCCAGGCGATCAATGGCGGCCAGCTGTTCCAGTCGCTCAGCGATGCCGCCAGCTTCCTCGGCGGCGGTGCCAGCGTCGGCATGCAGGGCGTATTCGTGGCACCGAACTATGTGATCCAGGGCGCCACCTACAGCAACGTCGGCGATGCGCTGGGTGCGCTGGACCGCAAGGTCAGCGAGATCGACCGCCGCACCGCCGGTGGTACGCGTTCGGGAACGGCCAGTCTGCGTTCGATGAGTGCCTCGCTGGATGAAAGCGCACTGGCCAGCGTTGCCGAAGCACCGGCGGCGGCCGATGCGGCACCGGCCAGCAGCGCACGCGTGCAGGGCACGCCGACCGCTGCGGCGGCGGGCGCGGGCATCCCGGTGGGCACCTCGGCATCGGGCCTCAACGCGGTCGCCATGGGCGACGGCGCAGTGGCCAGCGGCGCCTCGTCCACCGCCATCGGCCAGGGTGCCAATGCCACCGCTGCGAACGCGGTGGCGCTGGGCCAGGGCTCGGTCGCTGATCGTGCCAACACGGTCTCGGTGGGCAGCGAAGGCAACGAACGCCAGGTCACCAACGTGGCAGCCGGTACCACCGCCACCGATGCGGTCAACAAGGGCCAGCTCGATCGTGGCATGGCTACCGCCAACAGCTACACCGACAGCCGCGTGCAGGCCGTCGCCGACAGCTTCGATGTGTTCAAGGGCGAGATCGACGGGCGCCTGCGGCACATGGATCGCCGCATCGACCGCCAGGGCGCGATGAGCGCGGCGATGCTCAACATGGCCACCAGTGCTGCCGGCATCCGTACCCAGAACCGGGTCGGCGTCGGCATCGGCTTCCAGGGCGGTGAATCGGCACTGTCCCTGGGTTACCAGCGTGCGATCAGCGATCGCGCCACGGTGACGTTCGGCGGCGCCTTCAGCAGCGACGACAGCTCGGTCGGCGTCGGTGCCGGCTTCGGCTGGTAGGCCACTCCATCGCGCCGGCGGCCACCCACGCCGGCGCAGCACCTGCAACGAGGGCCTGGGGGGAGGTCACGGCAATCCCGGCTGGGCCGGCCGGGAGTCGTCAAGGAATGATGGCCGCAGTGTTGGTTCGATCCATGACCCAGAAGAGGAATTCGACGTGATCAAGAAGCAGAACCTTCGCATCAATGTGTTGGCAGCCGCCGTGCTGTCGCTGACCGGTGTTGGCCTGGCACAGGCCGCCGACCTGAAAGCAAATGCGCCGTTGTCCGGCCCGAAGACGCAGCAGGTGGATGGCATCATCGTGAAGTACCGTGCTGGCAGCGCCGCAGCTGCCGATGCGAACGCCAAGCTGGCCGTGGTCAACTCGGCCATCGCCCGCGCCGTGCCGGCAGGTACCAACGCGGCTGCGCGCAGTGCCGCGCTGCGCCCGCAGGTGGCCCGCAAGCTGGGCATCGGTGCCGATCTGATCCGCCTGCAGGGAGGGATCGCGCGCGCCGAACTGGACAAGGTGCTGGGCGAACTGAAGGCTGACCCGACCGTCGAATATGCGGTGGCCGACGCCATCATGTATCCGATCGATGCCGCGTCGTCGTCGCGTGCGGATGCCGTCGCGAAGTCCGATGCGTCGCCCAGCTTCGTGCCCAACGATCCGTACTACCAGAGCCACAACTGGCACTTCCACAACCCGGTCGGTGGCGTGAACGCACCGGCCGCATGGGACGTCTCGCAGGGCGAGGGCATCGTGGTGGCCGTGCTCGATACCGGCATCCTGCCCGAGCACCCGGATTTCGCCGCCGGCACCCTGCTGGAGGGCTACGACTTCATCAGCCAGGCCAGCCGCTCGCGTCGTGCCGCCGATGGCCGCGTGCCGGGTGCACTCGACTACGGTGACTGGATGCCCACCGCCAATGCCTGCTACGACGGTTCGCCGGTACGCGACAGCAGCTGGCACGGTACCCATGTGACCGGCACCATCGCCGAGGCCACCAACAACGGCCTGCATACCGCCGGCCTGGCCTACAAGGCCAAGGTGTTGCCGGTGCGCGTGCTCGGCTACTGCGGTGGCACCCTGTCGGACATCACCGACGCCATCACCTGGGCCTCGGGCGGTACCGTGGCCGGCATCCCTGCCAACCAGAATCCGGCCGAGATCATCAACATGAGCCTGGGCGGCTCCGGCAGCTGCGATCCGGCCTACCAGGCGGCCATCACCGGTGCCACCAACCGCGGTACCCTGGTGGTGGTGGCAGCCGGCAACGACTCGATGAATGTCGCCAACGCCCGCCCGGCCAACTGCGATGGCGTGGTCTCGGTCGGCGCGACCGGCATCACCGGCGCCATGGCCTACTACTCCAACTTCGGTACCCGCATCGATCTGTCCGGCCCGGGCGGTGGTGTCACCGACGGCAATCCGAACGGCTATGTCTGGCAGGCGGTGTCCAGCAGCAAGACGTCGCCGCCGGCAGCCGGTTCCACCGAGGGTTACACCCTTGGCGGCAAGGCCGGCACGTCGATGGCGGCGCCACATGTGGCTGCCGTCGCCGCGCTGGTGCAGAGCGCGCTGATCGCCGCCAACCGCGACCCGCTCGCGCCGGCGGGCATGCGTACCCTGCTGAAGGAAACGGCACGTCCGTTCCCGGTCAGCATCCCGTCCGCCACCCCGATCGGTACCGGCATCGTCGATGCCAAGGCCGCGCTGGACAAGGCCCTGGAAGAGCCGTGCACCGAGAACTGCGGGCCGGTGGCCAAGCCGCTGACCAACAAGGTGGCCATCGGCGGGTTGAGTGGTGCCGCCGGCAGCAGTGTCCTTTACAGCTTCGAAGCCGCGGCAGGCAAGCAGCTCAGCGTCATCACCTATGGTGGCACCGGCAACGTCTCGGTCTATCTGGCCAAGGGGCGCGAGCCGAGTGCCACCGACAACGATGCGCGCTCGACCCGTCCGGGCACCTCGGAAACGGTGCGGGTGACGGCACCGACTGCCGGCACCTACTACATCAAGGTGGTGGGCGAGGCGGCTTACAGCGGTGTGAGCATTCTCGCCACGCAGTAAGCGCGCAGTGCGGTAGTTGAATGGCCGAAGCCCGTCACCCGCATGTGACGGGCTTCGTCTTTTTACGAAAGCGGGCGGCGGGGCGACGGAAATCACGACGTAACTGCTAAAGTCGAGCCGATTGACAGGAGAGTCACGTGAACGCCCTTGCTGCAACCGCTGCCGACGACGCCGAAGGCCGCATCCTGGATGCGTTGTTGGCGCGTGGCCGCCTCAAGGAGAGCGATCTTGCACGGGCACGGCCGCTGCACGCGGAGGCCGGCGGCAGCCTGCTTGGCCTGCTGGTGCGGCTGGGGCTGGTGTCCGAACGTGACCAGGCGCAGGCCAGCGCCGAGGTGCTGGGCCTGCCGCTGCTGGATGGCAAGCAGCTGCCGGATTCACCGCCCCAGGGTCTGGCCGAGGGCCTGCCGCTGTCCCTGCGTTTCCTCAAACAGTTCCATGTATGCCCGCTGGCGCTGGATGAACAGGGTGTACGGCTGTGGCTGGCCGATGCCCACGATCCCTATCCGCAGCAGGCTGTGCAGCTGGCACTTGGCGTACCGGTGACCCCGGTGCTGGGCATGCGTGCGGAGATCGATGATCTGGTCGAGCGCTGGTTCGGCCAGGGCCGCAGCGCGATGGGCGCGATTGTTGAAACCGCAGACGGCGAGGGCGGCGCGGTCGACGATATCGAGCACCTGCGCGACCTGGCCTCGGAAGCGCCGGTGATCCGCCTGGTCAACCTGGTGATCCAGCGTGCGGTGGAACTGCGCGCTTCGGACATCCACGTCGAGCCGTTCGAAAGCCGGCTGAAGGTGCGTTACCGCGTCGACGGCGTGCTGGTGGAAGGCGAAAGCCCGCCGGCCAACCTCACCGCAGCGGTGATCAGCCGCATCAAGATCATGGCCCGCCTCAACATCGCCGAGCGCCGCCTGCCGCAGGATGGCCGCATCATGCTGCGCGTGCAGGGCAAGGAGCTGGACCTGCGCGTGAGCACGGTGCCGACCGCGCACGGCGAGAGCGTGGTGATGCGCCTGCTCGACCGCGAAACGGTGGTGTTCGATTTCCATCGTCTCGGCTTTACCGATGCATTCCTGCCGCAGTTCCGCAAAGTGCTGGAACAACCGCACGGCATCCTGCTGGTCACAGGCCCGACCGGTTCGGGCAAGACCACCACGCTGTACACCGCGCTGAGCCAGCTCAACACCGCCGACGTCAAGATCATCACGGTGGAAGATCCGGTCGAGTACCAGATCGAGGGCATCAACCAGATCCAGGCCAAGCCGCAGATCGGCCTGGACTTCGCCAACGCACTGCGCAGCATCGTGCGCCAGGACCCGGACATCATCATGATCGGCGAAATGCGCGACCTTGAAACCGCGCGCATCGCGATCCAGTCGGCGCTGACCGGCCACCTGGTGCTGTCCACCCTGCACACCAACAATGCGGCCGGCGGCATCACCCGCCTGCTCGACATGGGCGTGGAGGACTATCTCCTCACCTCCACCATCAACGGCATCCTGGCCCAGCGTCTGGTGCGTCGGCTGGAGCCGACCCACGCCGAGCGCTATGAAGCCTCGCCGGAGGAGATCGAGCGTTTCGAGCTGCGCCGCCTGCAGCCGGAAGGGCCGATCCATCTATACCGCCCGAAGCCTTCGGCACTGGCGCCGACTGGTTACCTGGGCCGCACCACCATCATGGAATTCCTGGTGATGAACGACGCGCTGCGGCGTGCGGTGATGCGCCGCGATGGCATGGGCGAGATCGAACGCATCGCCCGTGAAGCCGGCATGCGCACCATGTACGAGGATGGCCTGGCCAAAGCACTCAGCGGCCAGACCACCATCGAGGAAGTGCTGCGCGTGACCGAGGAAAGCTGATGCGCGCAGGACGCCGGGGCTGACATGCCGAACTACCGCTACAAAGCGCTCAATTCGCACGGCGAGATCTTCGACGGGCAGATGGAAGCCGCCAGCGAGACCGAACTGGTCGCGCGCCTGCAGGATCAGGGCCATCTGCCGATGGAGACCCAGCTGGCCGATGGCGGCGTGGTCGGCGGCAGCAGCTGGCGCACGCTGCTGCGCCAGCGCCCGTTGCAGGGCGCGGCGCTGCTGCAGTTCACCCAGCAGCTGGCGACCCTGCTTGGTGCCGGCCAGCCGCTGGACCGTGCACTGTCGATCCTGCTCGGGCTTCCGGAAGACGAACGCTCGCGGCGTGCGATCACCGACATCCGCGACGTGGTGCGCGGCGGTGCGCCGCTGTCGACCGCGCTGGAGCGCCAGCACGGCCTGTTCTCGCGCCTGTACGTGAACATGGTGCGTGCCGGCGAGGCGGGTGGCAGCCTGCACGAGACCCTGCAGCGGCTGGCCGACTACCTCGAACGCAGCCGCGCGCTGCAGGGCAAGGTGATCAACGCACTGGTCTATCCGGCCATCCTGCTGGTGGTGGTGGGCGGTGCGCTGCTGTTCCTGCTCGGTTACGTGGTGCCGCAGTTCGCGCAGATGTACGAAAGCCTGGACGTGGCGCTGCCGTGGTTCACCAATGCGGTACTGCAGCTGGGCCTGTTCGTGCGCGACTGGTGGGTGCTGCTGCTGGTGGTGCCCGCACTGCTGGCATTGTTCTTCGAACGCAAGGTACGGCAACCGGCGTTCCGGCTGGCGCTGGATGGATGGCTGCTGCAGCGTCGCGGCATCGGCCGCCTGCTGGGCGAACTGGAAACCGCGCGGCTGGCGCGCACGCTGGGCACCCTGCTGCGCAATGGCGTGCCGCTGCTCGGGGCGCTGGGCATCGCACGCAACGTGCTGGGCAACCGCGCGCTGGCCGCTGATGTGGAAGCGGCCGCCGACGAAGTGAAGAACGGTGCCGGCCTGTCGCTGGCACTGTCACGTGGTAAGCGTTTCCCACGCCTGGCCCTGCAGATGATCCAGGTCGGCGAGGAATCCGGTGCCCTCGATACCATGCTGCTGAAAGCTGCCGACACGTTTGAACAGGACAGCGCCCGTCGCATCGACCGTCTGTTGGCCGCGATGGTGCCGGCGATCACCCTGGTGCTGGCCTCGGTGGTCGGTGCGGTGATCGTGGCCGTGCTGGTGCCGTTGTACGACCTGACCAATGCCATCGGCTGACGATGGCTCCCTACGCAACCCCGACACTCCGCAACTGAAAGGACCGACCATGATTGCTTCCCGTCGACCGATCCGCCTTTCCTTCACTGCCGCGCGCAACCAGTCGGGCATGAGCCTGCTGGAGATCATCATCGTCATCGTGCTGATCGGCGCGGTGCTGACCCTGGTCGCCAGCCGCGTGCTGGGCGGTGCCGACCGTGGCAAGGCGAACATCGCCAAGGCCCAGGTGCAGACCGTTGCCTCCAAGGTCGACAACTACCAGATCGATACCGGCAAGCTGCCTGGCTCGCTCAACGATCTGGTGACCGCACCGGCAGGTGTCGGCGGCTGGCTGGGCCCGTACGCCAAGCCGGCCGACCTGAATGACCCGTGGGGCCACGCGCTGGAGTACCGCGCGCCGGGCGAAGGCCAGCCGTATGAACTGATCAGCCTGGGCAAGGACGGCAAGGCCGGCGGCAGCAGCGTCGACGCTGACATCCGCTACCAGCCGTAACCGGGCATGACGCATTTCCTGCCGCGCCGGCTGCCTCGCCCGCGCCTGCACGGCAGGCGCGCAGCGGGCCTGTCGCTGCTGGAAATGCTGTTGGTGATAGCGCTGATCGCCGCGATCGGCCTGATCACCGCCGCGGGTCTGTCGCGCGGCTTTGCCGGCATGCAGCTGCGCAGCGCCGGCAAGGACATCGCCAACCAGCTGCGCATGGTGCGCGCCCAGGCCATCGCGCGCGGTGAGCCGCAGCGCTTCGTGATCGAGCCGGCGCGTCGCCGTTGGCAGGGGGCCAACCAGCGGCAGGGCGATGTGCCGACGCAGCTGCAGGTGCAGTTCGAAGGTGCCGCGCAGCTGGCCACCGCGCCGGGGCAGGGCGTGATCGAGTTCCATCCCGATGGTGGCTCCAGTGGTGGCCGCATCCGCCTGCAACGTGAGGGCGCCGAATGGCGCATCGATGTCGGCTGGCTGACCGGCGAGGTCCGCTCCGGCCCGTGGCAGGCGCCATGAAGCGGCAGGCGCGTGGTTTTACGTTGCTGGAAGTGATCATCGCCTTCGCCTTGCTGGGCCTGGCGCTGACGCTGCTGCTAGGCAGCCTGTCAGGTGGCGCGAAACAGGTCCGAGAGGCCGAGCTGCGCACGCGTGCGGTGCTGCATGCGCAGTCGCTGCTGGCCGAAGCCGGTGTCGCCGCGCCATTGCAGGTGGGCAGCCAGCAGGGCGACTGGGAACAGGGCCGATACCATTGGGAGCTGCAGGTACAGCCATGGGTCGAGCCGCGTGCCGCCAACGCGGTACAGGCACAGGCGCAATCGCCGGGGGCTCCCTGGCTGGCCGAGCTGCAGCTTCAGGTGCGCTGGGGCGAAGGCGAACGCGAACAACTGCGCTGGCGCAGCCTGCGCCTGCTGCCGCCGGACCTGGAGAGCGCGCGATGAAGCGACGCGCCGCAGGCTTTACCTTGGTGGAAGTGATGTTGGCCACGGTGCTGTTGGCCGGTGGCCTGGCGTTGGCCTTTGCCAGCGTGCGCTCGGCGATGGCGGTGAGCCAGCGTGGCGAGCAGATTGCCGCCGAGAGCGAACGCATGCGTGCGGTCGAGGCTCTGCTGCGGCGGCAGCTGGCCGGTGCGCTGCGCACGCCGCTGGAAGTGCCCGATCCCACCCGCGAACCGATCTTCTTCCAGGGCGAAGAACAACGCATGCTGTTCGCGGCCGATCTACCGGGCTATCTGGGCCGTGGCGGTGCCTACCTGCACGCACTGCAGGTGGATGGCCGCAGCGGCCAGCAACGCCTCCTGCTCGACCTGGTGCTGCTGCAGGAGGGCGAGCGCATCGCCGAAACTCCGCCGCGCCCACCGGAGGTGCTGGTGGAGAACCTCAAGTCGGTGCAACTGCGCTATCGCGGCATCGATGCCAGCACCGGGCAGGTGACTGATTGGATGCCGCGCTGGGATGATACCCGGCGCCTGCCGATGCTGGTGGAGATCCAGATCGTGCCCGCCAAGGGCGCTCCCTGGCCTGCACTGGTGGTCGCTCCGCGCGCGGGCGGCAGTGGAGGAGCGCGATGAGCCGGGCGCACGGCGCGGCGCTGGTACTGGTCCTGTGGCTGATCGCCCTGATGACGGCGCTGGTGGGCGCGTTCGCGTTGAGCGCGCGGGTCGAGCACCTGCAGCAGCGGGTGCTGGATGATGATGCGCGAGGCCAGGAGCGTGCACGGGCGGGACTTGAGTACGCGCTGACGCGCCTGTCCGCCGATCCGCAGCGGGCGCCCTGGCGCGCCGATGGCCGTGTCTATCGTTGGCAGTTCGATGACGCCAGCATCGAGATCAAGGTGCTGGACGAGAACGGCAAGATCAACCTGAACCTGGCCGACGTGGCTCTGCTGAGCGCCTTCCTCAAGGCGCTGGGTGAAGACGAAGCGCAGGCCCGCCAGCTGGCCGGCGCGATCGTCGACTGGCGCGACGAAGACAGCCTGCTGCAGCCCGGCGGCGGTGCCGAAGCGCCCGACTATGCCGCAGCAGGCCTGCCCTATGGCCCCCGCAACAAGCGTTTCGAGACGCTGGGCGAGCTGCAGCGGGTACTCGGCATGCGCGGCCCGCTGTACCAGGCCATGCTGCCGCACCTGACCCTGTACAGCCGCCAGGCGCGCCCGGATCCCCAGTTTGCCAGCGCGCCGGTGCTGACCGCACTGGGCCTGGATGCGGATACCGTGCTGGCGCAGCGCGCACAGCAGGAGCGTGACGCAGATACCGCTGGCGGTGCGACAACGCTTGCCAGCAGCAGCGGCACCTATAGTATCGAGTCTCGTGCAACCGACGGCAGTGGACGCCGGTCGGTGTTGCAGGCAGTGGTACGCAATGGCTCGGGCGGGGTTCCCGGGCGGTCCTACACAGTGCTTCGCTGGGAGCAGGGAATGACAGCAAGATGACGGCATGGCAGGACAGTGTGCGGCAGGTACAGGGCCGGATCGGCCCTGGCGCCGGCCGTTTCCTGCGCTGGTGGCGGCAATCGCTGCTGGCCTGGGTGCCGGCACGTTGGCAGTGGGCACTGGGCTGGGCACAGGCGCGCCTGCTGCTGCAGCGCGAAGGCGACCACCTTCAGGTCTGGCGTGAGGCGGGGGAGCGCCGCGAACCGGTCGTACGGCTGCCGTGGCCGCTGTCCCCGGCCGAACTGGATCGCGTGCTGGAAGCCCGCCTGCGCAGTTTGCCGCGGGTGTGGCTGCTGCCGGCAGGCGATGTGCTGCGCCGGCAGCTGCGTCTGCCGGCGGCGGCGGCTGACCGTCTGCGTGCGGTGGTCGGTTTCGAGATCGACCGGCAGACGCCTTTCGAATCCAGCCAGGTCAGCTATGACGTGCGTGAACGTGGCGCGGCGGGCGAGGGCCAGCTGCAGGTCGAACTGGTGGCCTGGCCGTTGCGGCAGCTCGAGGCCTGGCGCAGCAACGTGGGCCAATGGGCCGATGCACTGTCCGGTGTCGATGCCATTGATGCGCAGGGCAACATCCTGCAGGTGAACCTGCTGCCGCCCGCGCAGCGTCAGCTGCAGGCCGACCCGATGCGGCGCTGGAACCTTCTGCTGGCCGTGGCCGCGGTGGTGATGCTGGTGCTGTCTGGCCTGCAGGTGCTGGACAATCGCCGCGCGGCAGCCGACGAACTGCGTGCCCAGGTGGAGCGCAGCGCGCGCAGTGCGCGTGGCGTGGCCAGCGAACGTGCCCAGCTGCAGGCGCTGATCGACGGTGCCGCGTTCCTTGAAAAGCAGCGCGGACAGCGCGCGGGTACGGTGGAGATCTGGAACGAACTGACCCGGCGCCTGCCGGAGGGAACGTACCTGGAAAAACTGGCCATCGAGAACAACAACCTGCAGCTGATCGGCCTGAGCCGCGAGGCCTCGCAGCTGGTGCAGCTGCTGCAGGATGCGCCGCAGTGGCGCAAGGTCAACCTGACCGGTGTACTGCAGGCCGATGGCGCCGCCAGTGGCCGCGACCGCTTCACCATGACCGCTGAACTGCAGCCGTTGCCGGCGGCAGCCCCGAACCGGGAGGCGGCCGATGCCGATGCCAAGCGCACGCCGTGACCGCTGGCTGGCACTGGCACTGTTGCTGGCAGTGCTGGGCCTGGCCTACCTGCTGCTGGTGCACCCCTGGTTCACCCAGCCGCTGCGCGAAATCGATGCTGATGTCGCCGCCCTGCGCGAGCGCGAGCAGCGCGTGCAGGCGCAGCTGCAGCAGCAGCCGCAGATCGAACAGCGCCTGCGTGCCACCCGCGAGGCACTGCAGCAGCGGCCGGGCTTCCTGCGCGAGGCCACCGCCGAGGCTGCAGCCGCTGCGCTCGGCGCGAAGCTGCAGGATGCGGTGGCGATGGCCAGCCCGGGCAACCGCAGCTGCACCATCAGCAACCGCACGCCGCTCACCGACAACCGCCGCGACGCCGAGTTCGTGCGCGTCGCCATGCAGGTGCGCCTGCGCTGTGGCGTGGCCGAACTGGCCACGGTGCTGCACAGCCTGGAGACCGGCAGCCCGCGCCTGTTCGTCGACAACCTCAACCTGATCGCGCAGCGCTTCCAGCAGTCGCCGAATGAATCCGGGCTCGGCCTGGATGTGTCATTCGAACTGGCCGGTTACCTGCTGCCCGGTGCCGCTGCCGATGGCAGTGCGCCGGCGCCTGCAGCCGAGCCGGGGGCGGCGCCGCAACCGCCTTCAGCGCCACCCGCCCCCGCACCGGCGGCGCCGGTCGAGGGACAGGAGGTCGCTGATGAAACTTGAGCAGATCAGCCTGCGCACCGGTTTCCTGCTGGCCCTGGCCGGTTGGGCTGCGGCGGTCTGGCTGGCCACTGGCTTCGGTCTGGGCAGCCAGCTGCCAGGTGCGGATGGCGATGCCGATGCGGTGCCTTCGCTGCCGGTGCTGCCGCCGTTGGCCGCGGAACGCATGCCCAGCGCCGACAGCTACAGCGCGATCGGCGAGCGACCGCTGTTCGCCGAGGACCGCAGGCCGAAGCCCTACCTGCTCGGTGGCAGCGAGCCGGCCGCCAGCGCCGCGCTGCGCCTGACCGGCGTGCTGCTGACCGGCGACTTCGGCATGGCCACCTTCACCACCGAACAGAACCGTTCGCTGCGGCTGCGCCTCAACGGCGAAGCGGTGGACGGCTGGCAACTTGTGGGGCTTGCGCCGCGCCAGGCCACGGTGATCGGCCCAAGCGGCAGCCAGGTGCTGGAACTGGCCGTGTTCAATGGCCAGGGCGGCGAGCCGCCCACCGTACTGCGGGGTGCCAATGGCGCGCCGCCGGCGGGTGCGGTCGTTGTGCCGCCGCCGGCGGGCGCACCGCCGATGCCATCCCCACCTCCGGCTGCTGCAACCGCAACCGCGCAGCCGCAGCCCGCCAGCAGCGTGCCATCAGCCGCCGCCGCGGCGCCTCCTGCCAACACCAATGGCCCCAGCGAAGCGCAGATGCAGGCCATCCGCGAACGCATCCAGGCCCGTCGCCGCCAGCTGCAGCAACAACAGCAGCAACAACCGTCGCCGCCCCCGGGCGATGGCACCAACCGATAGAGTGAATGCATGAGCCTGCGTTTTCTTCCCTGGTCCTTTGCCCTCGCGCTGCTGGTCGGCTGCAGCACCGTGTCCGCGCCGCATGTGCAGCGCAAGGGCAATCTGTCGCCCACTGCCGAGGCCGGCCAGGCAGCTGATGTCGCAGCAGATGCTGCCCGTGACGCCCAGGGCGCTCCGCAGGCGGTGATCCGCCGTGGCACCGGCACCATGATCAACCGCGAAGCAGCACGTGCACCGGCACCGGCGCTGCATGGCGCCAGCACCGGTGAAGCAACCTTCAATTTCGAAGGCGAGTCGGTGCACGCGGTGGTCAAGGCCATCCTCGGTGACATGCTGGGCCAGAACTACGTGATCGCACCGGGCGTGCAGGGCACGGTCACCCTGGCCACGCCCAAGCCGGTGTCGCCGGCCCAGGCGTTGAACCTGCTGGAGATGGTGCTGGGCTGGAACAACGCCCGCATGGTCTACAGCGGTGGCCGCTACAACATCGTCGCTGCCGACCAGGCGCTGGCCGGTACGGTTGCGCCGAGCACGGCGCCTGCAGCCAGTGCGCGTGGCTTCGAGGTACGGGTGATCCCGCTGCAGTTCATCTCCGCCACCGAGATGAAGAAGGTGCTGGAGCCTTATGCGCGGCCCAATGCGATCGTCAACGTCGACAGCGGCCGCAACGTGATCACCCTGGGCGGTACCCGCGCCGAGCTGGAAAACTACATGCGCACCGTCGAGATCTTCGACGTCGACTGGCTGTCGGGCATGTCGGTGGGCGTGTTCCCGATCCAGTCGGGCAAGGCCGAGCAGGTCGCTGCCGACCTGGAGAAGGTGTTCGGCGAGGAGAGCAAGACCCCCAGCGCCGGCATGTTCCGTTTCCTGCCGCTGGAAAACGCCAACGCCGTGCTGGTGATCACCCCGCAGGTGCGTTACCTGGACCAGATCCAGCAGTGGCTGGACCGTATCGATACCGCCGGTGGCAGTGCGCGCCTGTTCTCCTACGAGCTGCGCTACATCAAGGCGCGCGACCTGGCCGAACGCCTCAGTGAAGCCTTCGCCAGCAGCGGCAATCGTGGCGGCTCCAGCCCGGCATCGCTGGCACCCGGCGCGATTCCATCGCAGCTGGGCAGCGATGGCGAGCGCGGCATGGACAGCAACAACAGCAACAGTTTCGGTTCGACCCCGGGCAGCGGTTCCAGCGGTGCCGGCAACGGCAGCATGAACCTGCCGCAGCGCCAGTCCGGCAACGTCAGCGTCAGCCTGGAAGTGGAAGGCGATCGCGTGGGCGTGTCGGCGGTGGAGGAGACCAATACCCTGCTGGTGCGTTCGACCCCGCAGGCCTGGCGCTCGATCCGCGAGGTGATCGAGAAGCTGGACGTGATGCCGCTGC
The DNA here is from genome assembly GCF_018320795.1 of Stenotrophomonas sp. PE591. Taxonomy (NCBI): domain Bacteria; kingdom Pseudomonadati; phylum Pseudomonadota; class Gammaproteobacteria; order Lysobacterales; family Lysobacteraceae; genus Stenotrophomonas; species Stenotrophomonas sp. PE591. The sequence goes on along the minus strand of NZ_JAAOKO010000003.1, from coordinate 185,949 downwards.
AGGTGCACATCGAAGCCCAGGTGGCCGAGGTGTCGCTGGATGGTGACCTGAAGTACGGCGTGAACTGGTTCTTCGACAATGCCGTGGCCGGGCGTGCACTGACGGGAGCATTGGGCGGCGTGACCCTGCCGGCAGCAGCGGGTGGCTCCTGGAGCAGCTTCGCCGGTGCCGCGACCGGTGGCGAAGGCCTGGGCTGGGCATTCACCGGCCACAATGGTGCGGCGGTGGTGAGCGCGCTGGACAAGGTCACCGATGTACGCCTGCTGCAGACCCCCTCGGTGTTCGTGCGCAACAACGCCGAGGCCACGCTCAACGTGGGCGACAAGGTGCCGATCAACACCACCACGGTCAACACCGGTATCGGCACCGGCACCTACAGTTCGGTGCAGTACATCGACACCGGCGTGATCCTGAAGGTGCGCCCGCGCGTAACCCGCGATGGCACGGTGTTCCTCGATATCGTGCAGGAAGTGAGCAGCGCCTCGAACGTGCCCGACAACTGCAATCCGACCGAGCGCAACTGCAACCCGCGGATTTCCACCAAGAAGCTGTCGACCGAAGCGGCGGTGCAGAGCGGCGACACCATCATGCTGGCCGGCCTGATCACCGATTCGGGCACCGATGGCAGCAGCGGCATTCCCGGCCTGAGCCGGATTCCGGTGGTCGGCGCGCTGTTCGGGCAGAAGAGCCGCACCAGCCGCCGTTCGGAGGTGATCGTGCTGCTGACCCCGAGCATCGTGCGCAACGGGCAGGAAGCGCGGAATCTGACCGACGAGTACAGCCAGCGCTTCCGCGCGATGGAGCCGCTGAACCAGCCGCGCGCAAAGAAGTAAGGGGTTTGCGGCCGGGCTGCGCCCGGCACCCGCAGAGGCCGGAGCTGGGGCAACAGCAACAGCAACAGCGGGTTTACTGAGGGATGGCGGGGCGGTGTGGGTTGGCAGGACACGCCGTAAACCCACAGGCCGGCCCAGCCGCTAGCGGCTGGGCGTTCGGGCGCTTACGAAGCAGTGCTTCGCAAGCAAAGCGCCCTCACCCCTGGGGGCTCGATGGCGCCATCCATGGCGCCAACGGTCCTCTCAACCCACACCGCCCCACCGTCTGACAGATCCCCGCGGCTGTTGGTAGGTGTCGACCTTGGTCGACACGATCCACGCCATGCGTGGATGACTCTCCATCGAAATCGAATATTTCGATATCTGTGAGATCTGAGCCGAGCATGGCTCTGCTCTACAGAAGAGCAGGCAGGTCGCGGAAAACTGTCGAAGGCGGGGTGGGTCCGGTTGCGGGGGCGTGAGCCGCATGGATGCGGCGACCGAGCTTACATGGGTGAGGGCGCTTTGCTTGCGAAGCACTGCTTCGCAAGCGCCCGAACGCACAGCCGCCAGCGGCTGGGCCGGGCCCCGGAAGGGGGACTTGCAGCGTCCCCGCAACCGGACCCACCCCGCCATCCCACGGATAGCCGGCTTCTGCTGTTGCTTCGGCTTCGGCTCTGGCCTGAGGCGGGTGCCGGGTGCAACCCGGCCGATACCCTCCCGGTGCTAGGCTGTGGCTAACGACAACCACGGAGGCGGGATGGGGGCGATCGTGTTGTTGCCGCTGTGCGTGGACGATGCCGCGCTCGACCGCTGCCTGGCCGCACTGGATGCCGGCACCGCGCCGGGCACCGCGGTCTGGTTGGCCGACGATGCGCAGACCGGGCCGCGCGCGCAGGCGGTGGTGGAACACTGGTTGGCGCATACGCCACTGCAGGCCGAGTACACCCGCCGCGCGCGGCCGCTGGGCGAGGTGGCCCACCTGGACGAGATGTTGCGCGCCTGCGATGGCATGGACGTGGCGGTGCTGGCACCGGACAGCGTGCCCGCGCCGGGCTGGCTGCAGCAGCTGCAGGACACCTTCGCCCGCGATGCCGCCATCGCCACCGCAACCCCGTGGTGCAATGCCGGCGAAACCGCTGCGTGGCCACGGCTGGGCGAAATCAATCCCGAACCCCATGATCCGGCCCTGCTGGCGCATACCTGTGCCACATTGCCAACCCTGCACCCCGAGCTGCCGTCCGCAGTCACCCATGCGGTGCTGGTGCGGGGCAACGCGCGTCGACGTGCCGGGGGCCTGGACGTGGACAGCTACGCCGGCTGGAACGCGGCGCTGGTGGACCTGAGCCTGCGCATGGCCGGCCTGGGATGGCGCAACGTGCTGTGCGAGACCGCCTTCGTCAGCCGGGCGGGGGAGGCAGTCAGCCGTGACGGCGATCTTGAAGCGCTGGCCGCGCGCTGGCCGGGCTGGGTGCCTCGGTTGGCGGACTTCCTGATGCACGACCCGCTGCACGGGCTGCGTGCCGACCTGCAGCAGCGCATGCGGCAGGCGATAATGCCGAAGGAACAGGGCGACCTGTTCGTTCCTTCCGCGCCGGAGCCACCCGTTTGAATGTTGCCATCGCCGCCATCGTCGTCACCTACCAGAGCGGCAGCACCATCGATGCCTGTCTCTCCCGTCTGCGCCAGGCGCGGGACGTGGCCGAAATCCGGGTGATCGACAACGGCTCGATGGATGGCACGCTGGATATCGTGCAGCGCCATGCCAGCCACGACCCGCGCGTGCGTTTCGTCGGCAATCCGGACAATCCCGGCTTTGCCGCCGCAAACAACCAGGGGGTGGCCGATTCGCGCAGCCCGTGGCTGGCCTTCATCAACCCGGACCTGATGGTTGAGCCCGATACTCTGGCCGAGCTGCGCAGCCGTGCCGAACGGTTGGGGGATTGCCTGCTGGGTGTCGAACAGCTGGACGAGCATGGCCATGCCGACGAGGCCGTGCGCCGTCGTGATCCGGATTTCCTGTTGATGCTGCGTTCGCCCGGCAAAGGCTCGAAGCTGTCGGTCCCGCGCGATCCGCAGCAGGCGCTGCAGCGGGTGCCGGCGTTGTCTGGCGCGCTGCTGCTGATGCCGCGTGCGCTGTTCGACCGCATCGGTGGCTGGGACGCCGGCTATCGCCTGCACGCCGAAGACCTGGATCTGTGCCGGCGCGCGCGCGAAGCGGGGGCGGTGGTGGCCATCGCCAATGACCTGCAGGTTACCCATGTGCGCGGTGTCTCCAGCCGCTCACGGCCGTTCTTCGTGGAATGGCACAAGCACCGGGGCCTGTGGCGCTATTTCCAGAAGTTCGAAGCGAAGCAGCGTTCGCTGCCGGTGCGTGTTGCGGTATGGGGCGCGATCTGGGCCCACGCCCTGATGCTGGTGCCGCGCCTGCTGCGCAGGTCGTTGTAGAACCGGAAGGGCATCCACGCATGGCGTGGAGCTACCAATGCCGTTCCGCGGAGAGCCGAGCCCACGCTCGGCTGCATGGATAGGGTCATCCACGCATGGTGTGGATCCACTGGCCGCGCCCCGGTTCACCCTGCTGGGCGCATAATCCGCCCCATGCCTATCATCCAGTCCCTGCTCGACACCGACCTGTACAAGTTCACCATGATGCAGGCGGTGCTCCACCAGCACCCCGGTGCCCAGGTGCAGTACCGGTTCAAGTGCCGCACGCCCGGCATCGACCTGGCCCATTACATCGACCAGATCGACGAAGAGATCGACCACCTGTGCAGCCTGCGTTTCAGCGACGCGGAGCTGGATTACATGCGTGGCCTGCGCTTCGTGAAGCCCGACTTCGCCGATTTCCTCGGCCTGTTCCACCTCGACCGCAAGTACATCCAGCTGCGCGCGTCGAAGACCGTGCCCGGCGAGATCGAACTGGACATCACCGGCCCGTGGCTGCACACCATCCTGTTCGAAGTGCCGCTGCTGGCGATCATCAACGAAGTCTGGTTCCGCAACACCACCACGCCTGACTTCGCCGAAGGCGAGCGCCGCCTGCAGGCCAAGGCCGCGCTGCTGCGCGATACCCCCGGTTTCGAACAGTGCCGCATCGCCGACTACGGCAGCCGTCGCCGCTACTCGCGCGACTGGCACGCGCGCCTGCTGCCGCTGCTGCGCGATGCACTGGGCCCGCAGCTGGTCGGCACCAGCAACGTGCACTTCGCCCGGCTGTATGGCATGACCCCGCACGGCACCATGGCCCATGAGTATCTGCAGGCCTTCCAGGCGCTGGGCCCACGCCTGCGTGACTCGCAGGTGGCGGCGCTGGAATCGTGGGCACGCGAGTATCGCGGCGACCTCGGCATCGCGCTGTCCGACGTGGTCGGCCTGGATGCGTTCCTGCGCGACTTCGATATGTACTTCTGCAAGCTGTTCGACGGTGTCCGCCACGATTCGGGCGATCCGTTCGACTGGGGCGACCGCATGCTGGCGCACTTCCAGCAGCGCCGCGTCGATCCGCGCAGCAAGGTGCTGGTGTTCAGCGATGGGCTCGACATCGCCAAGGTCATGCGCCTGTACGACTACTTCCGTGGTCGCTGCCAGGTCGCGTTCGGCGTCGGCACCCACCTGACCAATGATCTGGGTCCGACGCCGCTGAACATCGTGATCAAGATGGTCCGCTGCAACGGCCAGCCGGTGGCCAAGCTCAGCGATTCGCCGGGCAAGAGCATGTGCGACGACCCCGGCTACCTGGCCTACCTGCGCCAGGTCTTCGAGCTGCCGCCGGCGTAAACACGTCGGCTTACAGGTAGTCGACCACCACCAGGTAGGCGCCCTGCAGCGGCTGCTGCTTCGAAGCCTGCACGCTGTAGCGCTCGGAGAAGGCGATATCGCCGGCGCGCATCGCGCTGGCCGACACCGACAGCTTCTGCCCCTGGCGCTTGCCGTCGCGCAGCGTCGCGGCTTGGCCATCGGCCAGCGCCGTCACAGCCACCGTCGAGCCCTTGGCCGACGGCGGGCAGGCCGCCAGGCTCAGCTCGCCCTGGGACAGGTTGGTCATGCAGCCCGGCTCGGCGATACGGCCGCTGAAACGAATGCTGCCGCTGCTGGCCTGGGCCAGCGCACTGACGGACATCAGGGCCACGCACAGCAGAAGGGAGGTTCTCATGACACGTTCTCTGGTTCGGTGTGTCCTAGTTAGCGACAGGTTCGATCCGTCTTTAATAGGACGATTCCGAATCTGCTAGGGCCATCACCAACAAAGAGTGATGCGCATCAAATAAGGTGATTTCCACCTTAAAAAGGCCTGTTTCCGCGCATGCCCAACGCGCCACTAGGTGCGTCATGCAGGGTCGTTTGTGGCCTGATCCGGCCCCCGTCAAATCCCTTGCGCTCCCCCAACCTCGATTTCGCCTAACACGTCACATTTGAGGCGTCAATGAATTGGCGTTCAGAAAAATAATGAGACTTTCATCACAGTTGTGCCTATACTTGCGTCACGGATTCAGGGGAAGGTATGTCCGAGTCCGGCCACAGGTGAGACGCAAGGATGGGTCTTGATAGCCCGGCAGTGCTCCTTGCTTCCTCCTCTACTTCTCATCTCTTCAGTAGGGTTAGGTAAAAGCGAATGCACAAGATCAACCTCATTGCCGCTCTGATGCTGGCCGCCGCTCCGCTGGCCGCCAACGCCGCCGACGGCACCATCACCTTCAACGGCAAGGTGACCGACAAGACCTGCACCATCTCGACCCCGGGCGGCAAGGACTTCGCCGTCAACCTGCCGACCGTGTCCAAGAACACCCTGGCCACCGCCGGTGCCGTTGCCGGTCGTACCCCGTTCGCCATCAACCTGACCAAGTGCAGCGCCGGCAACGTCGCGACCTACTTCGAGCCGGGTTCGACCGTCGACTTCAACACCGGCCGCCTGCTGAACCAGGCCTCGGCCAACGCTGCCACCAACGTGCAGCTGCAGCTGCTGGGCTCGAACAACCAGGTCCTGCCGATCAAGGCTGCCGGCGCTGGCCTGGCCCAGACCAACTCGCAGTGGGTCACCGTCGGCACCGACGGCTCGGCCGACCTGAACTACTACGCTGAGTACTACGCCACTGCCGCCGCCACCCCGGGCGACGTCACCAGCAGCGTCAAGTACACGATCATCTACAACTGATCGTAGCCGTACCCGCACTGGCCGGCGTACGCGCCGGCCAGTGCATCGCGGCCCCTGGCCACATATCTCGAGCGTAGTACTTCCGATGAAAGCATTCTTTCCCCGGGCGCTGCTGCTGGCAGCGTTCACGCTGCCCTTCTGCCAGAACGCTCTGGCCGGCGTGGTGGTCAATGGCACGCGAGTGATCTATCCGGCGCAGGCGCGCGAAGTCACCGTGCAGGTCGACAACGTGGGCGATTCGCCGGCGCTGGTGCAGGCCTGGATCGACAGCGGCGACGCCAACCAGACCGCCGATACCAGCGATGCCCCGTTCGTGCTGACGCCGCCGATCGCGCGTGTCGAGCCGGGCCGCAGCCAGGCGCTGCGACTGATCTTCTCCGGCGCGCAGCTGCCGACCGACCGCGAGTCGGTGTTCTGGCTCAACGTGCTGGATGTGCCGCCGTCCCCGGACAACGCTGACAGCGGCGAACAGAATTACCTGCAGGTCGCGTTTCGTTCGCGCCTGAAGCTTTTCTACCGGCCGCAGGGCCTGAAGGGCGTCGCCAACGACGCACCGGCAGCTCTGCGCTGGACCCGCAGTGGCGACCGCCTGCGGGTGGAAAACCCGAGCCCCTTCCACGTCACTCTGGCCGAAGTACATGCCGTGACCGGCAGCAGTGAAAAGGCCGTCGAGGTCAAGGGCGCGATGGTCGCGCCGAAGCAGAGCCTGGAGTTCGCCGCACCGGCGGGCACCGACCAGGTCCGCTTCATCACCATCAACGACTACGGCGGCCGGGTGGAACACACCATCCGCCTCGGCAGCACCGGGGGCTGAACGCGCCGCGCCGGCCCCTGGCCTGCGCATCCCGCCACCGCCGCTGTGCGGCGAATTGAAGGAATGTCAGTGTGATCGGAAACAGATTGACATTGTCGATCCATCAGGCGCTTTGCCTGTTGGTTGCTGGCGTGGCCTGCCCAGGATGGGCGCTGGCTGCCCCGGCCAATCTCGGCGAACAGGCGCTCATGGCGCAGAGTGGTGCGGCCAATGCGCGTGCACCGGAATCGGCCCAGTTCAACTCCAGCTTCCTGTCTGGCCAGGCCAAGCAGGTGGACCTGGCGGCCTTCAGCAACGGCAACCCGATGGTGGCCGGCAACTACCGTGTCGACGTCTACGTCAACGGCGCCTGGCAGGGCCGTCGCGATCTGCAGTTCAAGGCCGATGCGCAGGGCCGTGTCGACGCCTGCCTGCCGCTGCCGATGCTGGAAGAAATGGGCGTGGACAGCGAGGCCGTGCTGCTGCAGCAGGATCCGTCCGTGCCCACCGACAAGACCAGCTGCGTGCCGGTCCAGCAGCGCATGGCCAACGCCTATGGTGTCTATGACAGCGGCAACCTGCGCTACGACCTGAGCATCCCGCAGGTGTTCCTGCGCCGCGAGGCGCGTGGCTACGTCAACCCGGCGCTCTGGGACCGTGGCATCAATGCCGGTTTCGTCGGCTACAGCTTCAATGCCATCGACAGCGAAAGCCGCGTCGAAGGTGGCCAGCGCAACCGCAGTGCCTACCTCGGCCTCAACGCCGGCATGAACCTGGGTGGCTGGCAGTTCCGCCACGATTCGAACCTGACCTGGTCCGAGGGCGACGGCCGCCATTGGCAGAGCATCGCCACCTATGCGCAGCGCGGCATTCCGCAGGTGCGCGGCATGCTCACCATCGGTGAGGCCTACACCACCGGTGAACTGTTCGATTCGATCGGTTACCGTGGTGCCAGCCTGGCCAGCGACGACCGCATGCTGCCCGATTCGCTGCGCGGTTACGCGCCGGTCGTGCGCGGCATCGCCGAGACCAATGCGCGCATCGAAGTGCGCCAGAACGAGCAGCTGATCTACTCCTCCACCGTGTCGCCGGGCAGCTTCGTCATCGACGACCTGTACCCGACCGGTTACGGCGGTGATCTGGAAGTGAGCGTGATCGAGGCCGATGGCCGCCGCCGCGAATTCAAGGTGCCGTTCGGTTCGGTGCCGCAGATGCTGCGCGAAGGCGTGTCGCGTTACTCGCTGACGGCTGGCCAGGTGCGCAACAAGCTGCTGGCCGATGAGCCGTGGCTGGTGCAGGGCACCTACCAGCGCGGTATCGGCAACCAGCTGACCCTGTACGGTGGCAGTGCACTGAGCGATGGCTACCTGTCGCTGCTGTACGGCGTCGGCCTGTCCACGCCGGTCGGCGCATTCGCTGCCGACGTCACCCATGCGCGTACCTCGTTCGATCACTACGGCAACCACACCGGTGCCAGCGTGCGCTTGAGCTACAGCAACATGATCGGCGAGACCGGGACCAACCTGACCCTGGCCGCCTACCGCTATTCGACCGAAGGCTTCTACAGCCTGCAGGACGCGTTGTACGGCCGTGATTCGGACAAGCGCGGCATCGATCCGACCACCCGTGGCCGCCAGCGCAGCCAGTTCCAGGTAACGCTGAACCAGCCGCTGGGCCGTCGCGGCGGTGCGCTGTACGTGACCGGTTCGGTGCGTGACTTCTACGACCGTTCCGGCACCTCCAAGCAGTACCAGGTGGGCTACAACAATGCCTGGCGTTCGGTGAACTACGGCTTCTCGGCGCTGCGCACCGAAGAGGGCGTGCTGGGCCGTTCCGACACCCAGTACCTGTTGTCGATGAGCGTGCCGCTGGGTCGTGGTTCCCACCCGGTGTCGTTCAGCGCCGATCTCGGCGTGCGCGACCGCGGTGGCTACGACAACAGCCGCGTCGGCATCACCGGTTCGGCCGGTGTCGACAACAACTTCAGCTACGGCGTGGCCCTGTCCGATTCCCGCGAAGGTGGCACCACCGCGGTCGGCAACGCCGAGTACCGCAGCCGCTACTCCGCGTTGAACGCGACCTACAGCCACTCGCGCGATTTCCGCCAGGCTTCGGTCGGTGCCAACGGCAGCGTGGTCGTGCATCCGGGCGGCTTCACCTTCACCCCGCAGCGTGGCGACACCATGGTGCTGGTGGAAGCGCCGGGCGCACGCGATGCGATCGTCAGCAACGCCCCGGGCCTGCGCGTCGATGGCCGCGGCTACGCGGTGGTCCCGTACGTGTCGCCGTACCGCCTCAACACCGTCACCCTCGACCCGCAGGGCATGGCCCACGACGTCGAGCTGGAAAGCACCAGCCAGTCGATCGCGCCGTTCGCCGGTGCCATCAGCTACCTGCGCTTCGATACCCGCAAGGGCAACGCGCTGCTGATCCAGGTACGCAACCCGGATGGCCGCACCATGCCGTTCGGTGCGCAGGTCAAGGATGAGCAGGGCCAGCCGGTGGGCATGGTCAGCCAGGGTGGCCGTCTGTACGTGCGCAGTGAAAAGAACCAGGGCAGCCTGCTGGTGGAGTGGGGCGCCGGCGCCGACCAGCGCTGCACCGTCGATTACCAGGTTCCGGCGGGCGCCGATGCGTCCAGGACCGGCTTCATTCCGCTGGAGGCAACATGCCGATGATCTCTTCCCGTGGCCGCAAGGCGCTGAGTGCGGCGGCCATATTGGCTGGTATTGCCGTGGCCAGCCCGGCGTTGGCGACCTGCTACATCACCCAACAGGGCTTTGTCGCGCAGGACGTGCAGATGGACATGGGGCAGATCGTAATCCTGCCCAGTCTGCCCGTCGGTGGTGTGATCAAGGAGCTGATCGTGCCTATCAACCAGCGCGACAGCATCGGTTACTGCGATCGCTGGGGCGGTAGTGCCAATGGCCGTTTCGTCAACGCCGCGCAGCAGAACGCGGTCCCGGGTTTCAGCAACGTCTATGCCACCGATGTAGCCGGGGTGGGCATTCGTGTCTATCGTGATTCGGGCACCATCCAGACTTACTACCCGCATACCCTGCAATTGGGGGGCAGCCGGACGTTGACCCTCAACGGTGGCCGCTTCCGGGTGGAGCTGATCAAGACCGCCGCGCAGACGGGCTCGGGCATCATCGCGCCTAACGGCCGCTTCACCACCTATTATCTCGACGGCGACGGCCCTGGCCGTCCGGAACTGACCTCGACCTTCAAGGGCTCGGGCACCACCGTGGTCAGCCCGACCTGTGAAGTGCAGGCCGGCAGCCGCAATATCGCCGTCGATTTCGGCAGCGTGCCCAACACTACCTTCACCGGTGTCGGTTCCAAAGCCGTTGACCGCGATTTCGAGATCCGCCTGAACTGCCAGGGCAGCAATGTCGCGCAGTACCAGAGCAAGATCGGCATCCGCCTCGATGCCGATCAGGACAGCTCGAACATGCCGGGCGTGCTGAAGCTCAGTGCGGCCACCAACAGCGCCACCCGCATCGGCATCCAGATGGTCCAGCGCGATGGCACCACCGAGCGCGAAGTGCGCTTCGGCCAGACCGTCAATGTCGGTACCACCACCCCCGGCACCAGCACGATGACCTTGCCGCTGCGCGCCCGCTATGTGCAGACCCAGGCCGGCACGGTCGGTGCCGGTGTCGCGAACGGCCAGGCCACCTTCACCATCCAGTACGAGTAAGGCGGCCCCAGGCCGCAGCCACTGCTGCGTTCCACCGCAACGTCGCCCGTGACACGGGCGGCGTTGACTGCGTCTTGATCTTCCAACGATGAAGATCAATGCCACGACGCGCGTACCATCATTCGAATGTGATGTACGTCGCGATTTTGGAGTCTCCTCATGAGGTGACCGTCTCCTGCCTGCGGGTATTGGACGGGAACGCCGAAAGGATCCAGACGTGGCTACAGCTCCTGGCATTTCCCCGCACCGGCTGTACGGAGCGCTGCGGTGAAGGTCCTGTCGGTGTTCGGCACGCGACCGGAAGCGATCAAGATGGGGCCGCTGGTGCGGGCCCTGGCCGAGGCTGCGGACATCGAATCGGTGGTCTGCATCACCGGCCAGCACCGGGCGATGCTCGACCAGGTGATGTCGCTGTTCGAGATCACCGCCGACCATGACCTTGATGTCATGGTGCCCAACCAGACCCTCAATGGCCTGTGTTCCAGGCTGTTCGAACGGCTTGACGCGCTGTACACGCAGGTTCGCCCGGACCGGGTGCTGGTGCACGGTGATACCACCACGGCGATGACCGCGGCGCTGGCCGCGTTCCACCACCGCATTCCGATCGGTCATGTCGAGGCCGGACTGCGCACCGGTGACATCAACCGGCCGTGGCCGGAGGAAATGAACCGGCGGGTGATCGATGTGGTCGGCCACCAGTTGTACGCGCCCACGCCCAGCTCGCGCGCCAACCTGGCCGGTGAACACCTGGGCGGGCAGATCCTGGTCACCGGCAACACCGTCATCGATGCCCTGCAGCAGACCGTGGAGCGCCTGGATGCCGACCCGGCGCTGCGTGCGCGGGCTGACGAACCCTTCCACATGCTTGACCCCGATCGTCGCCTGCTGCTGGTCACCGGCCACCGCCGCGAGAGCTTCGGGCAGGGCTTCGAGGACATCTGCCGTGCGCTCGCTGAACTGGCACGGCGGCCGGACCTGCAGGTGCTGTACCCGGTGCATCTGAACCCGAACGTGCAGGGCCCGGTCAACGCCCACCTCGGCCATCTCGACAACGTGCACCTGGTGCCGCCGCAGGACTACCTGCGCTTCGTGCGGCTGATGCAGCGCGCCGACGTCATCCTCACCGACTCCGGTGGCGTGCAGGAAGAGGCACCGGCGCTGGCCAAGCCGGTACTGGTCATGCGCGACGTCACCGAACGCCCGGAGGCGGTCGAGGCCGGTGTGGTAACGCTGGTCGGCACCGCGCCCTTGCGCATTGTCGAAGCTGTCAATGCGGCACTGGCACAACCACCGCACCCGACCCACTTCGATCCCGACGCCAGCCCCTACGGCGATGGCCGTGCCAGCGCGCGCATCGTCGCCGCCCTGCGTGGCACGCCGCTTCCCGAATTCTCGCCCGGCCTCCGCAGCAGCGGCGCCGTCCACCCCCATCCACGCGAAGTGACGCCATGACCCAGACCGGCCGCTCTCCCCTGTTTGCATCCGCCGCCGCGTTCGTCCTGTCGGGCGTGGTTGGAAGTGCCCATGCCGCCGACAGCGTCGCCGGCCAGTTCGCCGAGTGGAGCGGTGACAGCACGGTCAGCCGGCAGATGACCCTGCGCGAACTCGGTTTCCGCCAACCGCTGGTGCTCAGCGGGCAGGAGAGCCAGCGCGAGATCTACCTGCCGGTGCCGGCCGGTGTCGCCACCCGCGATGCGCAGCTGCAGCTGGACGGGCGCTACGTGCGCGGCCATGCCGGGCGCACTTCTGGCCTGTGGTCGGTCGATGGCGATCCGATCGCCGCACGCTCGATCACCGACGCACAGGGGGACGCCAGCCAGCTGCTGGCCATCGATGGCGAACCCCGCCAGAACGGCTTCGTGCGGGTCGGCGTCGGCTGGTGGTCGATCGTGTCCGACTACCAATGTGCCGACCAGAGCGCGCCGGCCAACGTGCTGCGGCTGTCGCCGGACTCGCGCTTCAGCTACCGCTTCGACGGCCGCGCCGTGGACACCGTGGCCAAGGCCTGGGGCGCGCTGCCCCCGCAGGTGCGCCTGCTGGTGGATGGCAAGGCACTGCAGGCGCCCGCCTACGATGCGGCCTGGCGCATCGGTACCGCATTGCAGGCCGGTGGCAAGCAGGTGCAGGTGGTGGCGCTGCCCAAAGTCGGTGACAGCGTCGACCTGACCGGCATCAGCATCCCGGCCAGCCTGCAGGTCGTGCCGGCCTATGCCGCGCTGGCCACCGGCGAGCGCGCGCATGCGATCAAGGATCTGGCCGAAGTGGGGGCACTGCTGTCGCTGCGTGACAGTGGGCCGCTGGCCGCCGAGGTGATGATCGGCAGCGACGCATTGCGCGCAGGCGTGCGCACGGCACTGGATGCGCTGGCCGCACAGGTTGCCACCGCTGGCGCCGACGCGGGCACGGCGTTCGCTGCGTGGCGCGGTACCGACATGGGTGGCCTGGAAAAGCCCGCGGCCAATGCCTCGGTCAGCGTGGTCGCAGTTGCCGGCCGCCCGACGCTGGTGGTCGACCAGGCGGCGGCAGGCAAGGTCGCCGGATTGTTCGCCGAACAGTGGCGCAGTTACGCGCTGGGCCGCAGCCTGCAGGTCAGCCAAGCGGGAACGCCGAAGCTGGACGGTGACCAGGTGCTGCTGAGCCGACTCGGCAACATCGCCGGCACGATGGATGTCGTGACCCGCGCGGACCGCAGCGCCAGCTTCGACCTCGGCGCGTTGTCGGCCGATGGGCGCCTGCCCGAGGAGGTGGTGATCGACGTCTCGGCGGCCCCCAATGCGGGCGGGCAGGGCGCGGTGGCCACGATCCATTTCAACGATTACCTGCTGGGCGGCAAGGTGCTGTCGGCCAACGGCCAGCCGCAGCGGCTGGTGGCCAGGGTGCCGGCCTACGCGCTGTCGGCACGCAACGAGATCCGCGTCAGCTTCCTGCGCCAGCCGGCACGCCCCTACTGCCACGATCCGGCCACCGCGTATCCGGTCTCGATCCTGCCCAGCAGCCACCTGACCCTGGCCAAGCGTTCGCTGGGCAGTGACTTCGTCGGTGCCAGCAGCCAGCTGTCACGGGGCAACCAGATGTTCGTGCCCGCTACGTGGCTGCAGGACGCGCCGGCATCGCTGCGCAAGGTGATCGCGGTGGCCAGTGCAGTGGGGGCCTCGCCAGAGGCGTCGGAGCTGAAGGTGGTCGATGCCGGTGCGGCGGTCAGCCCGGGTGCGCCGTGGCTGGCTTTCGGTGTGGCGCCGTCGGGTGTCGATGTGGCCGGCCTGAAGGACGGCCACCTGCTGATCGGCGGGAAGCCTCAGCCGCTGCTGGATGTCAGCGGCCTGGATCGCTCCGCGGTGGTGCAGGTCGGCACCTCCGGCGGCCAGCTTGGCGTGCTGTACAGCGATCTGGGTGCACAGGCACCGTCGTTCGGCGCACCGTTCCGGCTGCTGCGCGGTGATCTGGCGGTGCTCGACGGCAGTGATGCCGTGCGCGAGTTCGATCGCCAGGATCCTTACGGGAGCCGAGCTGCCCAGGATGGCAATCCACAATCGAAGTGGGAACGGCACATGGTCTGGTTGCTGCTGCTGGTCGGCGTGATCGTGTTCGCGCTGCTGGCCGCCCGCGTCACCCAGGTGCGCCGCCGCAAGTCCGCCAACACAGGGCACTGATCCACCGTGGACGGTCTGTTCTGGAACATCCAGCTGGCCAACTACTATGCCGCCCTGGAAACCACGGCGGCGGCGGTGGCCGTGCTGATCCTGATCTCCAGCCTCGATGATCTGTTCATCGACGTCTGGTACTGGGTGCGCGAGAGTTGGCGCGCGCTCACCATCAAGCGCCGCGAAGCGTACCGGCCGCTGACCCAGGAAGACCTGATGCAGCGGCCGCAACAGCCGCTGGCAATCATGGTGCCGGCGTGGATGGAGTACGACGTCATCGCGCAGATGGTGGAGAACATGATCAACGTGCTCGACTACCGCGAGTACGTCGTGTTCGTCGGCACCTATCCCAACGACCAGCAGACCATCGATGAAGTCGAGCGCATGCGCCGCCGCTACAAGCGCCTGCGCCGCGTGGAGGTGCCGCATGACGGGCCGACCAGCAAGGCCGACTGCCTGAACTGGCTGATCCTGGCGATCTTCGATTACGAGAAGCGCCACGACATCGAGTTCGCCGGCGTGATCCTGCACGACAGCGAGGACGTGCTGCACCCGATGGAACTGCGCTTCTACAACTACCTGCTGCCGCGCAAGGACATGATCCAGCTGCCGGTCACCTCGCTGGACCGCGAGTGGTACGAACTGGTGGCCGGGGTCTACATGGACGAATTCGCCGAATGGCACGCCAAGGATCTGGTGGTGCGCGAGAGCGTGTCCGGCATGGTGCCGTCGGCCGGTGTTGGTACCTGTTTCTCGCGGCGAGCGCTGCTGGCGTTGAGCGCGCAGACCGACAACCAGCCTTTCAACACCGACAGCCTCACCGAGGATTACGACGTCGGTGCGAGGCTGGCAGCCATGGGCATGCAGTCGATCTTCGCCCGCTTCCCCGTGCAGTTCCGCGTGCGCCGCCCATCCTGGTTCGGCTGGGGGCCGGTGCGCGAGCGCACCCAGCAGATGGCGCTGTGCGTGCGCGAGTACTTCCCCGACAACTTCCGCGCGTCGTACCGCCAGAAGGCGCGCTGGGTGCTGGGCATCGGCCTGCAGAGCTGGGAGTCGCTGGGCTGGCGTGGCTCGCTGGCTACCAAGTACCTGCTGGCGCGTGACCGAAAAGGCATCATCACCTCGTTCGTCAGCATCGTCGCCTACATCATCTTCCTGCAGCTGCTGCTGTTCTGGCTGTTGAAGATGACCGGGCTGTGGACGATGCAGTTTCCCAGCGTGTTCCAGGCCGGTACCTGGCAGATGAATGTCGCGCTGCTGACCACCGCAGCGCTGGCGACCCGGGTCGTGCAGCGCTTCTACTTCGTCAACCGGTTGTACGGCTGGGAGCACGCGCTGATGTCGATCCCGCGCATGGTGGTCGGCAACATGATCAATTTCATGGCCACCGCCCGTGCCTGGAAGGTGTTCCTGGCCTACCTGCTGTTCGGCAAGCGCATGGTCTGGGACAAGACCATGCACGACTTCCCCGATGCGGCGCAGCTGGTGCAGACCCGCAAGCAGCTCGGTGAGCTGTTGACCACCTGGCAGGCGGTGGAACCCGAACGCCTGCAGCAGGCGCTGGAGCAGCAGCAGGCAGGCCGCCAGCAACCGCTGGGCCGCATCCTGCTCACCCAGGGCTGGTTGGATGATGAAACGCTGGCCGAGGCCATCGCCTTCCAGGGTGACCTGCCACGCGCGGTGATCGACGTGGACTACCTGCGCGCCTGCCAGTTCCCGATCAGTGCCGATGCCTGCGTGCAATGGCGCATGCTGCCGCTGCCGCCGCGCCAGGAAGGCACCCTGCGGCTGGCCGTGGCCAGCCCGTTGCCCGAAGACGCGTTGGCCCTGCTGAAGCAGGAAACGCGCAGCAACCACATTGAACAGAGTATCGCCCGCGAAAGCGAGATCAACGCCGGCCTGCGGCTGATCGGTGGCGACCGGCAATGGCAGCTGGACAACGTGCCCCTGCTGGGCGATCTGCTGGTGGAAATGCGCCTGATCGATCACGCACGCTTCGAGATCGCACTGGACGACTACATGCCGCAGCGCGACGGCCGCATCGGCGACTACCTGGTCAAGCAGGGCATCACCACCGAAGAGGCTGTGGCCCAGGCCATGCAGGAGCAGCGCCGGCGTGCGGCCACGCTGCAGTCACCGCCTCCCGGAGCCTTGCCGGCATGAAGACCACGCTGCTTTCCACCGTCATCACCGTGGCATTGGCCACGGCCGCCGCGCCGGTGCTGGCACAGACCGATGCACCACTGCCATTGTCCGGTGCCGCCTACCGCATCGCCGAGCAGGCGTTTGCCGCCTATGAACGTGGCGATTACCCCGCGGCCTACCGGCAGTCCAGCGAAGCGATCCGGTTGCGCCCGGACGTGGTGCGGCTGCGCCTGCTGCAGATCTATGCGCTGCAGAAACTGGGGCGGGGTGCCGAGGCGCAGCAGCAGGCACGTCGTGCACTGGATGCGGGGTTGGAGGATCCGGCCTTGCCGGCGCTGGCCGCTGCGCCCAGGACGAGCACAGGTGCGGCGCGTACCGGAGCGGTACCGCATGCACCCGCAACGGTGACCGACCGCAATAGCCGGCAGGCCTATATGCTGGCAACCGAAGCCTATGCGGCCTACGACGCCGGCCAGATGGGCGTCGCCGCCAGCAAGGCCGAGCAGGCGTTCCGGCAGCAGCCGCAACAGGGCGCATGGGCGCTGCTGTGGGTGGCGGCGCTGGAGGCACAGCAACAGCCCGGACAGGCCGACGCCGCCATCGGTACCGCGCTGCAGCTGGGCGCACCGAATGTCGAGGAGTTGCGCGCGCGGCGGGTGGCACTGGGCCGCCAACGCGCGCTGCTGCTGGCCCAGCAGGCCTATCAATCGCTGTCTGCAGGCGAGAATGCCGCCGCCATTGAGCAGGCGCACGCTGCCGTGGAGCTGGCCCCCGACGTTGCTTCATACCGGTTGCTGCTGATCACCGCGCAGCTGCAGGGCGATCAACTGGCCGACGCTGAGCGCAGTGCCGATCAGGCGTTGCAGGCCGACGGCCAGGATCTCAATGCACGGGTGATGCGCGGCTACCTGCGCCAGCGCCAGGGCAATACCGTGCTCGCCAATGAGGACTTCGACACCGCACTCGCTGCGCCGGGGTCAGCAATGCAGCAGCGCAACGTGCGCCTGCTGGCGGTGGATGCGGCGCTGGCCGCAGGCGATCGGTTGCGCGCAGCTGCACTGCTGGCACCGTTGCAGGCGGCGGTACCGGCAGGTGAAGGCGATGCACGGTCACAGCAGCTTTTGCAGCAGGGCATCGAGCAACGCAGCCGGGCGATCCGCTCCAGTCGCGAGCTTCCCCGCATCGGTGCCGAAGCGTACCTGGCACCAGTCCAGCACTGCCAGTCCGTTGACAGCGGCAGCGTCTGCGAGCTGATGCCGGCCGACCTGCAGGGCGATGGTGGTGCCGCACAGCGTGCCTACGCTGCCTATGCGCGCCAGGATTACGCCGGTGCCATCGGTGAGGCACGGCAGGCCGTTCAACTCGCGCCGGACGACGCGAACCTGCAAGGCCTGCTGACCACCACGCTGGCGGCGGGCAACCGTGCCCAGCAGGACGAAGCGCGGCAGCGCCTGGATGCGGCACTGGCACAGCACCCTGATGACGCGGGGGCGCTGATGCAGCGCGGCTACCTCAACCAGAAGGCCCATGAGCCGGCGCGCGCACTGGCCGATTTCCGTGCCGCCGAGGCCACCGGCAAGGCACCGAAAAGCGTGGTGCTCGACCAGGCCTACGCCAGCGCAGCCAACGGCGATCATCCACAGGCGGTGACGCTGCTGCGTAGCGCCATTGATCGCGCCGATGCCGGTGAGCTGCCACTGGATGAGCGCCAGCGCTACAACGTGCGCAATGCCATCGCCAATTACTCGCGCGAGTGGGGCGTGATCGCCTCGGCGGGTTTCCGTGGTGCGCGCCAGGCGGCGACCAATGTCGGCGGTGCAGCGATCAGCACGCCGGGCGATTCGGTGTTCAGCACGCTGGAGGCGTTCTGGCGGCCCCCGGCCTTCAACGACCAGCATGGCACGCTGGAACTCTACGCACGCCTACTCGACACGCTGTACGACGAGGGTGGCACTTACGAATCGATCCGCGCGGTGGACCCGTGCACCGGCGAATCAACGCCGGATGCGCGTGCACGCGCCGAACGCCTCAGCCATTCGCGTTCCACCACCGGCTGGCCGTCCACCATCGCTTCGTTCGGCATGCGCTACGCCTTCGGCCAGACCGGCCTGAGCGCCGGCATTGAGCGCCGCCAGTTCCTCGGCAGCGCAACCCGCCAGGGCGAGGTCTACCCCGCATCGGCGGCCGTGCAGTGCCGCCTGCAGCTGGCCCGGAACCCGCCACTGGAAGCCAGCACGCTGGCCCGCTACCGCTTGGCCAGCGGTTCCGGTGGCTGGATGTCCTACCTGACCTATGGCTATTACCACGGCACCGATCTGCGCACCGACGTCAACCAGTGGTGGATGGTCAGCGGCTACGCGCAGGGCGGCTATACCTGGGATGACAACAGCGCGCACTTCACCCTCGATGCACTCGATGCCAATGGCGCGCCGGTGCGTCGAATCGGCGATGCCAACGGGCGCCTGCATCGCGAACAGTGGTTCGCAGCCGGTGAACTACGCGCCGGCCGCAGCTTCCGCTTTGGTGCCGGGCAGACTCATTGGGTGGTCACGCCGTATGTGGTTGTGGGAGCGGACTGGCTGGACCAGCGCTCGCGGGTGCGCGACATCCGTTACCCGCTGTTCCCGGCGCAGTCGTTCACGCTCAACGATACGCAGCGCAGTTGGTCACTCGGCGCAGGGCCAGGCGTGGGCGTGCGCTACTGGTTCCGCGAGGACCACTACAACACGCCGCGTTCCTACCTGGACCTGACCGTGCAGTACCGCTTCGCCATCGGTGGCGGCGATACGCAGCGCGCCAAGGGCCTGTTCGCCACCGCGATCCTTTACTACTGAGCCAGCCCCCAGCGCCGCCGCAGCGCGGCGGCCTGCGGTGTGTCCTGGGTCAGCCATGGCTCCAGCGCATAGACCAGCACGTGCTGTGCGCCGCTGCCGCGTGCCCATGCCAACTGCCGCTGGACGCGTGCGGCATCGGCCGTTTCGCCCTTGAATCCGCTGCCATCAGCGGCGCTGCCAGGCAGTTCGCGGAACAGTTCGACGATCGCATCGAAGCTGATGTCGTGTGCGTGGAAATGATCGAGCAGCGGTTGCAGCTGCTGCACGTTGCCGGCACCGGCCACCCCCACGCCATCCTGCACCATCGGCCGCAGCGTGGCCTGTGCCAGCACCGCCTGCCACAGCGTGACCAGGTTGCCGTCGGTCTGCAGGCGGCTGAAGTAGCAGGAAATCGCACAGTCGCCGCCGCGCGCGCTGGCGGCCTGCACCAGCCCGTGCAGCCATTGCGCCAGCCACTGCTGGCGGGCCGGGTCAGCCCAGTGGTACTGCTCCAGTTCGTAGGGCAGGTACCAGCCCTCGAAGGCCGGCTGCTGCGCCCAGGGGGCCTGTGCCAACCAGTTGCGTGCATGCGCGAGGCTGTCGGCCAGGAACGCCTGCAGCGTGGCGTCGTCGGCAGCGATCGCCTGCCACCAGCGTTGCTGGAAGGGCAGGCCGACGCGGATGCGGATGTCATTCTCGCTGGCGGCGGTGAACAGCTGCTGCAGGCTGCCGTCGGGCAGCGACCAGTCGCCGTCGCTGCCACCGACGATGCCGGTCCACTGCAGCACCAGCTGCCGGCAGCCCAACGTACGTGCAAGCTTCAAGGATCGCTGCCAGTCGGCCAGGCCCCACTGCAGGTGGCTGCGCCACGGCTGCAGGAAGGTGCCATCGACCTGCACCGGCAGCGAGCAGCCGGGCAGGGTGGCGAAAGTAGCGGCCAACGGCGCCAGCACCGCCGCGCGCAGCAGCCGGCGGCGCAACGGCGAAGACGGATCCGCGGGAAGGTCAGGCCGAACCATGCCCGCATCATCCCAGAGCGCCGTGCGTGGCGGGTGAACCCCGCGCCTGGTAGTGCCGGCCGCTGGCCGGCATCGCGCCCAAGGTGGCAGGTGAATCAACACCCGGTAGTGCCGGCCGCTGGCCGGCATCGCGCCCCGGATGGCAGGTGAATCACCATCTGGTAGTGCCGGCCGCTGGCCGGCATCGCCTACCGCTTATTCCAGCGCGTAGCGCAGAGTGAACAGCACCGCCACCAGCCATACCGCCGGATGGACTTCGCGCCAGCGCCCGGTACCCGCCTTCAGCGCGGCATAGGCGATGAAGCCGAACGCCAGGCCGTTGGCAATCGAGTAGGTGAACGGCATCGCCAGCGCACACAGCGCCGCCGGCACCGATTCGGTCAGGTCGCTCCAGTCCACTTCCACCAGTTCGCGCAGCATCAGGCCGGCCACGAACAGCAGCGCGGGCGCGGTGGCATAGCTGGGCACCATTGCCGCCAACGGCGAGAACAGCAGCGCCGCCAGAAACAGCGCCGACACCACCAATGCGGTCAGGCCGGTACGGCCGCCCACCTGCACGCCGGAGGCGCTTTCGGCAAAGGCCGTGGTGCTGCTGGTGCCGAGCATCGAGCCCGCCACGATGGCGGTGCTGTCGGCAAGCAGCGCGCGGCCGAAACGCTTCTGCGCGCCCGGCAGCTTCAGCAGGCCGGCACGGCCGACCACGCCGTACAGCGTGCCGGTGGCATCGAACACCTCCACCAGCACGAACACCAGCACCACCTGCAGAAGTACTGCGATGGGTGCGCCGCCGTCATGGTGCAGCAGGCCCGGCAGGTCCAGCTGCAGGAAGGTGGGTGCAAGGCTGGGCGGCAGCGAGACCAGGCCCTGGTACTGCACGTCGCCCAATGCCCAGCCAGCGCCGGTCACGGCCAGGATGCCGATCAGGATCGCACCGCGGATGCGGCGCGCTTCCAGCACCGCGATCAGCAGGAAGCCGGCCAGTGC
Organism: Stenotrophomonas sp. PE591; assembly: GCF_018320795.1. NCBI lineage: Bacteria > Pseudomonadati > Pseudomonadota > Gammaproteobacteria > Lysobacterales > Lysobacteraceae > Stenotrophomonas > Stenotrophomonas sp. PE591. Next base: position 164,884 of record NZ_JAAOKO010000003.1, on the reverse strand, counting down.
CAGCAGCGGCGGCGCCGTGTTCAACGGGCCCAGCGCCACCAGTGTGTCTTCATTGCCGACGATCACGCCGGACTTCTGCAGCGCGATGATCGCCAGGAACAGGCCGATGCCGGCCACGATGGCCGAGCGCAGCGATGAGGGAATACCCGATACCAGCCACGCGCGTACTCCGGTCAGCGACAGCACCAGGAACACCAGGCCTGAGATGAACACCGCACCCAGTGCCTGCTGCCACGGCAGGCCGGCGGCGCCGACCACGGTGAAGGCGAAGAACGCGTTCAGGCCCATGCCCGGCGCCATGCCGACCGGGAAGTTGGCGGCCAGCGCCATCACTGCCGAACCCAATGCGGCGGCCAGGCAGGTGGCCACGAACACTGCACCCGCATCCATGCCGGTGGTGCCGAGGATTTCGGGGTTCACGAAGACGATGTAGGACATCGTCAGGAAGGTGGTGACACCGGCCAGCAGCTCGGTGCGCACGGTGGTGCCGTGCTGCTGCAGCTGGAACAGGCGCTCGAACAGGGACATGGGGCTTCTCGCGACAGTAAGGTGTCACGACCAACGGTCGTGACCTACCCGAATGCAGAACGTGGGTACCGACCGTTGGTCGGTACGCTTCAAAGCGTCACCACCAACGGTGGTGACCTACCGAAAGGAGAAAGGCCGCGCGAGCGCGGCCTTTCCGGTTGCCTTACTTCAGCGCCTTGAAGCGCAGGCGCTTCGGCGCGGCGTCGTCGCCCATGCGGCGGCGCTTGTCTTCTTCGTACTCGCGGTAGTTGCCCTGGAAGAACTCCACGTGCGAGTCGCCTTCGAACGCCAGGATGTGGGTCGCGATGCGATCCAGGAACCAGCGGTCATGCGAAATGACGAAGGTGTTGCCCGGGAACTCCAGCAGCGCATCTTCCAGCGCACGCAGGGTTTCGATGTCCAGGTCGTTGGACGGTTCGTCGAGCAGCAGCACGTTGCCACCCTGCAGCAGGGTCTTGGCCATGTGCAGTCGGCCACGCTCACCGCCGGACAGCGAACCAACCATCTTCTGCTGGTCCTGGCCCTTGAAGTTGAAGCGGCCGATGTAGGCGCGCGACTGGATCTCGATGCCGTTGATGTTGAGGATGTCCAGGCCGCCAGCGATTTCCTGGAAGACGTTGTGGTTGCCTTCCAGCGCGTCGCGGCTCTGGTCCACGTAGGACAGCTTCACGGTCGGGCCGACCACGATCTCGCCGGTATCCGGCTTTTCCTGCCCGGTGATCATCTTGAACAGGGTCGACTTACCGGCACCGTTCGGGCCGATGATGCCGACGATGGCACCGGCCGGCACCAGGAAGCTCAGGTTGTCGAACAGCAGGCGGTCGCCGAACTTCTTGGAGACGTTCTTGAATTCCATCACCGCATTGCCCAGGCGCTCGCCCGGCGGGATGAAGATTTCGTTGGTCTCGTTGCGCTTCTGGTAATCGACCGACTGCAGCTCTTCCAGGCGGGCCAGACGGGCCTTGCCCTTGGTGCGGCCGCCCTTGGCGTTCTGGCGCGACCACTCCAGTTCCTTCTGGATCGCCTTCTGGCGGGCCTTTTCCTGGTTGTCTTCCTGCTTCAGGCGCTCATCCTTCTGGGTCAGCCAGTCGGTGTAGTTGCCCTTCCACGGAATGCCGCGGCCGCGGTCAAGTTCCAGGATCCACTCGGCGGCGTTGTCCAGGAAGTAGCGATCGTGGGTGACCGCCACGACGGTACCGGTGTAGCGCGCCAGGAACTGTTCCAGCCATTCCACCGACTCGGCGTCGAGGTGGTTGGTCGGTTCGTCGAGCAGCAGCATGTCCGGCTTCTGCAGCAGCAGGCGGCACAGGGCCACGCGGCGCTTTTCACCACCTGACAGCTTGCCGACGATGGCATCCCACGGCGGCAGGCGCAGCGCGTCGGCGGCCACGTCCAGCTGGTTTTCCAGCGTGTGTGCGTCGCCAGCGGCCAGGATCGCCTCCAGGCGCTCCTGTTCCTTGGCCAGCGCGTCGAAGTCGGCGCCTTCCTCGGCGTAGGCGGCGTACACCGCTTCCAGCGCGGCCTGGGCCTGCAGCACTTCGCCCACGCCTTCCTCGACCGCTTCACGCACGGTCTTGGTCGGGTCCAGTTCCGGTTCCTGCGCCAGGTAACCGACCTTGATGCCCGGCTGCGGGCGGGCCTCGCCCTCGAAATCGGTGTCCACGCCGGCCATGATCTTCAGCACGGTGGACTTGCCGGCGCCGTTCAGGCCCAGCAGGCCGATCTTCGCGCCCGGGAAGAAGGACAGCGAGATGTCCTTGATGATCTGCCGCTTGGGCGGGACCACCTTGGACACGCGGTTCATGGTGTAGATGTATTGCGAGGACATGCGGTCTCCGTAGGCGCGGCCCTGCGCCCGACCCGTCACGGGTAGATCCCGTTGCGGCAGCGGGCACAGACTGAAATGGAATACCGCCAATTATAGCCGGAACCGGTTCCGGGCCGCTCCCGGGAGGCGCCGCCGGGCTGGCTATCGCCTGAATGCTCGGTCACAGTCCTGCAGCGGGAAGCGTTTCCAGCCGGAAACGGTTCAGATCGGTTGCGCAATATGGGCTCACCACCCACCAAGCAGAGGTCTGACATGCGCATCAATCGAGTAATGGCCAGTGCCGTGGCCTCTGTGCTGGCACTGGGCGCCGTGGCCCCGGCATTCGCCGACAACGACCATCGCCGCGACCACGACCGCCGTGAATGGCGCGAGGATCGCCGTGAGTGGCGCCAGGACCGCCGCGACTGGGAGCGCGACCGCCGCGAGGCCCGTCGCGACTGGGAACGCGACCGCCGCGACTGGCATCGCGACCATGACCGCTACTACCGCCCGGCACCGCCGCGCGTGGTCTATCGTCCGGCCTACGGCCCGGGCTATGGCTGGAAGGTCGGCCACCGCTATCGCGACTACTACCGCGGCCCGGTCTACGTGGTGAACGACTACCCGCGCTACAACCTGCGTCGCCCGCCCTACGGGCACCAGTGGATCCGCGATGACCGCGGCAACATGCTGCTGGTAGCCATCGCCACCGGTGTGATCGCCCAGTACGTGCTCAGCAGCCGCTGAGGATCGCGGCCGGGGTCGGATCCCTGTCCATCGGAAAGGGCTCTGACCCCACAACATCCCTCGAAACCATACGGGGCCGGATTCCTTCGGGAATGCCGGCCCCGTCCGTTTCGGCCCCAGCGGGCCAGTGCGGGGCTACAATCGAGGGCTGAGCCGTACCCCTTTTCCCTGCCTGCTGGAGTACCCGATGTTCCCGCGTGACGTCCGCATCGAATCCTACGATCCCGAACTGGCCAAGGCCATCGCCGCTGAAACCCAGCGCCAGGAAGACCACGTCGAGCTGATCGCCAGCGAGAACTACACCAGCCCGGCGGTGATGGAAGCCCAGGGCAGCCAGCTGACCAACAAGTACGCCGAAGGCTACCCGGGCAAGCGCTACTACGGCGGCTGCGAATACGTGGACATCGCCGAGCAGCTGGCGATCGACCGCCTCAAGCAGCTGTTCGGTGCCGACTACGCGAACGTGCAGCCGCACAGCGGTTCGCAGGCCAACCAGGCCGTGTACTTCGCCCTGCTGCAGCCGGGTGACACCATCCTCGGCATGAGCCTGGCCCACGGCGGCCACCTCACCCACGGCGCCAAGGTGAACGCCTCGGGCAAGCTGTTCAACGCCGTGCAGTACGGCGTGAACGATCAGGGCCTGATCGATTACGACGAAGTCGAGCGCCTGGCCCTGGAGCACAAGCCGAAGATGGTCGTGGCCGGCTTCTCGGCCTACTCGCAGGTGATCGACTGGGCGCGCTTCCGCGCCATCGCCGACAAGGTCGGTGCCTACCTGTTCGTCGACATGGCCCACGTTGCCGGTCTGGTGGCTGCAGGCGTCTACCCGAGCCCGCTGGAACACGCCCACGTGGTCACCTCCACCACCCACAAGACCCTGCGCGGCCCGCGTGGCGGCATCATCGTCGCCAAGGGCGCCGACGAAGACCTGGTCAAGAAGCTGCAGTCGATCGTGTTCCCGGGCATCCAGGGCGGTCCGCTGATGCACGTCATCGCCGGCAAGGCCGTGGCCTTCAAGGAAGCGCTGGAACCGGGCTTCAAGGCCTACCAGCAGCAGGTGGTGAAGAACGCCCAGGCGATGGCCAATACGCTGATCGAGCGTGGCTACAAGATCGTCTCCGGCGGCACCCAGAACCACCTGATGCTGGTCGACATGATCGGCAAGGACGTGTCCGGCAAGGACGCGGAAGCGGCGCTGGGCAAGGCCCACATCACCGTCAACAAGAACTCGGTGCCGAACGACCCGCGTTCGCCGTTCGTGACCTCGGGCCTGCGCCTGGGCACCCCGGCGGTGACCACCCGTGGCTACGTCGAACAGGACTGCGTGGACCTGGCCAACTGGATCGCCGACGTGCTCGACGCGCCGAACGATGACGCTGTCATTGCCCGCGTGCGCGATGCCGTCAGCGCGCAGTGCCGCAAGTACCCGGTCTACGGCTGATCGGAGAGGGGGTCAGAGCCCTTTCCTGGCGGAAAGGGATCCGACCCCGCCTTCCGGATCGACGCAGGGCTCGGATCCCTTCCCGCAGGGAAGGGCTCTGACCCCGTCATCAGGAATCCCGCGCATGGATGAGCGCCGCCTCAAGTACCTGTACATCGCACTGGCGGTGCTGTTCGGCCTGCCCAGCCTGTTCTTCGGCGGTGCCGGCGCCTGCATCGCCGTGGTCATGGGCGTGATCGGGCTCGTCTCGCTGGACGCGGACAAACTGTGGTTTGCCGCCGGCATGTTCGCGTGGGGATCGTGCGCGATCGCCGGCCTCGTGGCCTGGGTCGCACTCAGCATCGTCTGGCTGCGCGATGGTGCACGCGGGCTGCACATGGCATCACGCCGCTGGTGGCTGCTGTTGGGCCTGGGCGTGCTGGCAGGCCTGCCCTTGCTGGCGATGGCGCTGTATTACTTCGCCGAGCTGGGTTCGTCCGTGCTCAGCGGGCTGTTCGCCGGGCCGTCCCTGTTGGTGCCCACCGGTACGTTGATCCTCCTGCGGCTGCGTGCTGACGCCCTGGGCGAGCCATCCGGCCCGGCGCGATCAGAGGAGTAGGCCCGCGTGGATGAGCGCCGCCTCAAGTACCTGTACACCGCGCTGGCGGTGCTGTTTGGCCTGCCCAGCCTGGTGGTGGGCGGTGCCGCAGCGACGATGCTGCTGCTGACGGGGCTGGGCCAGTTCGGTCATGGCACGCTGGCCTCGGTGACGGTGATGCCGCTGTGGGGCCTGGCCGGCATTGCCGGCTGCCTGGCCTGGTTGTGGCTCAGCGCGGGTTTTCTGATGCAGGGGCGTGCCGGGCTGCACGTGCACCGCCTCTGGTGGTGGATGCTGCTGGCAGGCGGTCTCGCCGCCTTGCCCCCGCTGGGGCTGGCGCTGTGGTGGGGCATCGCCGTGCATGCCGAAGGCATCGGCGTGTTGCTGTTGGGCCCGTCGATGCTGGTGCCGGCTGCGATGCTGCTGTGGATCAAACGCCGCGGATGACGTGGCCCATGGAAGGAGATCGAACGCATGGATGAGCGTCTGCACAAACGCTGGATGGCGATCGCCGGCCTGCTGGTGGGCCTGCCCGCCGTGGCGGCAGGCGGCACGGGTGCCGTGCTGGGGTTGATGGTCGTATGGGACGGCAAGTATCTGACGGGCGACGAGCACTGGCTGTTGCTGCTGTGGTCGTCGGCCGGAATCATCGGCCTGCTGTCGTGGTTGTGGCTGAGCGGCCTGTACCTGTGGCGAGGTGTCACCGGCCTGCGCCACTCCCCGGTTGTCGCCTGGGTAGGGCTGGGGGTGGGTGCCCTGGCCGCATTGGGCGTCGTTGCGGCCACGCTGTACTTCACCTTCAAGCATGGGGAGATCTCGACATTGGCCTTCCTCGGCTTTGGCCCACCGCTGCTGGTGATGGCAGGGCACCTGGTGTGGTTGCGTTGGGCGCGCGCGGCCTCGGCGCCGCCGGCACCCGCTTGAACGCGCAGCGCTGACCGCGCTGAAGGCTCGGTTGGACCGAAATGCAGGCACTTCCGCGCAGACAGCATTTGCTGCCGGGCCCCTTCTCAGGTACCTTTGCGACGCTGCCATGACCGTGGCAATAGGTACTTCCCTGAGCCAGGCGTTCCATGCATTGCCCCTTCTGCCAACATGCCGATACCCGGGTCATCGACTCGCGCGTCTCTGAAGACGGCGCGACGATCCGCCGTCGGCGTGAATGCGAAGCCTGCGGCGAGCGCTTCAGCACCATGGAAACAGTCGAGCTGAAGCTGCCGGCCATCGTCAAGAGCGATGGCACCCGCGAAGCGTTCGACCAGCGCAAGGTGCGTGCTGGCTTCGACCGCGCGCTGCAGAAGCGTGCGGTGGCCGAAGACAAGATCGAAGCGGCGGTGCGCGCTGTGGTCCACCAGCTGCGCATCAGCGGCGAGCGCGAAGTGCCCTCGATCAAGGTCGGCGAGTTCGTCATGAACGAACTGCGCAAGCTCGACCATGTCGGCTATGTGCGCTTCGCTTCGGTCTACCGCAGCTTCGAGGACGTGGCCGATTTCCGCGAGGAGATCGAGAAGCTGGAGCGCGACCTGCCATCCAGTACCGAACAGCTGCAGCTGCTGGGCGACGTGATCGCCCTGACCAAGAAGAAGAAGGGCTGACCGCCTCTGCCTTGGTGGATGCCAACCTTGGTTGGCACTGAGGGCGTGGATCCACACCGGCAGCGTTACCATGGCCGCATGACCACTTCGTTCTCCGTCCTCGACCACCTGCACATGGCCAACGCGCTGCGCCTGGCCGAGCGCGCTGCCTATACCACCCGCCCGAACCCGATGGTCGGCTGCGTGATCGCCCATGGCGAACGCGTGGTCGGGCAGGGCTGGCACCAGCGCGCCGGTGGACCGCACGCCGAAGTGTTCGCGCTGCGCGAGGCCGGCAGCGAGGCGCGTGGTGCTACCGCCTACGTCACCCTGGAACCGTGCGCGCACTACGGGCGCACACCGCCGTGTGCGCTTGCCCTGATCGAAGCGGGCGTGTCGCGCGTGGTTGCGGCGATGCGCGATCCATTCCCCAAGGTGGATGGCGGTGGCTTCGATCTGCTGCGCAACGCCGGCATCGAGGTTGCCGAAGGGCTGATGGCGACGCAGGCGCGCGAACTCAACAAGGGCTTCCTGTCACGCGTGGAGCGCAACCGCCCTTGGCTGCGGGTGAAGCTGGCCGCGAGCCTTGATGGCCGTACTGCGATGGCCGACGGCAGCTCCAAGTGGATCACCGGTCCAGCCGCACGCGAAGACGTGCAGCACTGGCGTGCGCGTGCTGGTGCGATCCTGACCGGCGCCGACACCGTGCTGGCCGACGACCCGATGCTGACCGTGCGCCTGGCCGATACCGAAGTGATGCCACCGCTGCGCGTGGTGCTCGATTCGCGGCTGCGTTCGCTCGAATGCAGCCGCGTGCGCGAGGGCGGGGCACCGACGCTGTACCTGCACGATGCGGCGGTAAGTGCGCCGGATGCGGCTGACGCAGAATTCGCCAGCGTGCCCAGCGCAGAGGGTCGGTTGGATCTGGGCGCGGTGCTGGCGCTGCTGGCCGAGCGTGGCATCAACGAAGTGCATACCGAAGCCGGCGCCACCCTGGCCGGTGCGCTGCTGCGCGGCGGCTGGGTGGACGAACTGCTGCTTTACCAGGCCCCCACGCTGCTGGGCGACAATGGACGCCCATTGCTGGCCGGCCTCGGCATCAATGCGATGGACCAGCAGCGCCGCCTGCGTGTGGTTGACCAGCGCCAGGTGGGTGAGGACATCAGACTGCTGCTGCGCCCATGATGGAATGACGCAGATCAAGGGCTGGGCCCTTGGCGTCACGCCGCTTCGTCGTCTTCTTCGCCGACCGGGCACTGGCCCTTCCACTGCTGCTTCCACAGCACATGCAGGTCGCGGCAGTACGCGCCCAGTGTCTCGCCCGGCAGTTGCCTTGCCTTCAACCGCAGCTGGCGGCGCGTAAAGCCGTCGTCGTACTCATCCGGCAGTACCAGCACGGCACACTGATCGTGGTACATCAGGAAATCGCGGCAGTGGTCGTCATTGCTCATCCACGCATCCAGGTGCCTGTCGCTCAGCTGGGTTGACTCAAAGGCAACCGAGGGTTTGACGACGAAGACCCTGGTGGCTTTGAACCTGGACGCTTCGGCCTGCCAGCACACCATCAGCGCCAGCAACATGAGCGCGGTCGACGTCATACGGTGTTTCATGCGGTTGCCCCGGTGGAAGAGGGCAACAGCATTGACCATGCAGGCCGCGCAGGGCCATGCAACGGTTCTGAAAGTGCAGTGGCACTTGTCGTCGGCGACGATGAGCCGAGCGCGGACTCGGCTCTATACGTGGCTCACGCGCACGCGTCGGTCCACATCATCTCGGCGATCGGGCGCAGTGCCTTGCACTCCTGCGTCATCTCGTCGGCCGACTTCACCTTGGCCTTGGCCTTCAGTTCCTCGGCCATCGCGTCCACGCCGCCGATCTGGTCCGGTGCGATCTTCGCCACGCAACTGCGGTGCTGCTGCAGCAACAGGTCGCAGCCCGGAACGCCGGTCACCTTCGGCGCGTTGGCCGCCTGCGCATCCTGCATCCAGTCTTCGAATGGTGCCAGCGCACCGGCCACGGTGCCCACCAGATCATCGAAGTTGCCGCTGTACCAGTAGCCATTGTCCTTGGCCGGATACAGGGTGAAGGTGCCGCTGGCCGGAACGCGCGCGCCACTCTGCAGTGCCTGGGTATAGGCATCGGTGAACTGCTTGCGCGCGGCCGGGCTGGCATCGTCGGCCAGGCTGGCGGCGAACAGCGGGCGGACCTTGCCCAGGTCGGGCACCTGGCAGCTGTAGCTGATCCGCGCCAGCTTCTGGTCTTCAACGTATTCGTTGTCTTCGATCACGCTCTTGGTCGCGCGGCACTTCGAATCACGCAGCGCCTTGGCATACAGCGCTTCGGTGGCCGCAGCGTCGACCTTGGCGCCGGTGCTGGCCAGTACCGTCTGCCAGGGTTCAGCCAAGGCCTTGGCCAGCGCACCCGGGTTCGGGGTCACGGCGTCCTGGCCCTCGAACGCCGGCTTCAGTGCGTCGTTGAGCGTGCGTGTGGCGGCCGCGTCGTCTTCCAGCAGCACGCGTGCATACAGGTCGAAGGCCTGCTCGGGCGTCAGTTGGGCCGGTGCTGCGCTGGCAATCACCGGGGCGCACAGCAGCACGCTGGCCAGAAGGGTTCGGGTGGGGGTCTTCATGACGGTGTTTTCCTGTTCGAGACGCGCGCAAGCCTAGCGCATCTGCCCACACTTTCGATGGCGCGATGCAGCCAGGTGACGGTGTGCAGCGGACAAAAAAACGGGCCCCTTGCGGGGCCCGTTCGATCGCACGACGAGGAGCGATCGTTGGATCAGAAGCTGGCGCGCACGCCAACCGAGTACTGGGTGACGTCGCGGTAGCCGGAGATCTCGCCCACCAGACCCCAGGTCTTGGTGAAGTTGATCTGGCCGCCGACGGTGCCGACCCAGGTGCCCTTGTAGTTGTTGCCGCCGTCCATGTAACCGGCCTTGACCCAGGCTTCGGTCATGCGCGACGGCTTGCCGCGGATGCCCATGGTGACGCGGCCCAGGTTGGTGTGGTCCTTGCCGTGGTAACGCACGCCGTCATAGCGCAGGGTCGATTCGGCGTTCTGGCGAACCCAGGCGGCATCTGCGGTGAAGTCCACGCGGTCGGTCCATGGCATGTGGTAGCCGATGCCGAGCTCCGGCTGGTTCAATTCCAGCTTCAGCGAATCATTGCCGTAGTGATTGGTCTTGCTGGTACGCGACCAGCCACCGAACACGTAGACCTGTTCGGCGATGGCTACCGAGCCACGCAGGTAGCCGCCGTCGACCTTCGGGTCGTCCAGTGCGTTGTCGTCAACCTTGACCTGCGTCCAACCACCTTCAACGTAGGTGTAGCTCAGGGCGTCGGCCGACGCGGTGAACGGGGCGGCGGCCAGCAGGGCGGCCACGATCAGGATCTTGCGCATGGGAATTCCTGTGAATTTCAGTCCATTGGCGGGCCTGCCCTCGCGGCTGCCCGTGGCGACATCATGTCGTCCGGGGCGGAATTTTAATGAAAGTTTTACAAATTGCGAGCGACGGCCGTCACAGCTGCGGCATCCGACCCCGTTCAGCCTGGGCTGCTACACTGGTCACGCCGGTTCGCCGGTATACAAACGTCTTCAGGGCGGGGTGCAATTCCCCACCGGCGGTAGGTGCGCAAGCACGAGCCCGCGAGCGCCCCGGCCCACGGCCGGGGGTCAGCAGATCCGGTCCAATGCCGGAGCCGACGGTCATAGTCCGGATGAAAGAAGACGGTGCCACAGGGCTCTTGCCCTGCGTGCGCCTGTTTGCCTTGCGGCGTTTTTCGCTCACTTTTCGCGGAGAACGTTTCTTGTTTACTGGAATCATCGAAGGCGTCGGCCGTCTGGCCGCACGCGAACCCATCGGCGGCGATGTCCGCTTCACCTTCAATGTCGGGAATCTGCCGTTCGACAACGTGCAGATGGGCGAGAGCATTGCCATCAACGGCGTCTGCCTCACCGTCATCGCATTCGACGCCAACAGCTTCCAGGCGGATGCTTCCACCGAGACCCTGGGCCTGACCACGCTGGGCCAGCTGGGCGAAGGGGCGGTCATCAATCTGGAGCGCGCCATGCGGCCGACCGACCGCCTCGGCGGCCATCTGGTCAGCGGCCACGTCGACGGCCTTGGCCAGGTACTGTCCATCCACGAAGACGCACGTGCCCAGCGCTGGCGTTTCGGCGCGCCGGCCGCGCTGCGCCGCTACATCGCCAAGAAGGGCTCGATCTGCGTGGACGGCGTCAGCCTCACCGTCAACGAAGTGGACGATGAGGGCTTTGAAGTCGCACTGATCCCGCACACGGTGGCCAACACCGCCTTCTCCGCCGCAGGCGTGGGCAGCGCGGTCAATCTTGAAATCGATCTGGTCGCCCGTTACGTGGAGCGGCTGATCAGTGTGCCGACCAACGGTCAGCACCCACAGGGAGATGTCGCATGAATTTCGCCCCGATTCCGGACATCCTGGAAGACATCCGCCTGGGCCGCATGGTCGTCATCGTCGATGACGAAGACCGCGAGAACGAAGGCGACCTGATCATGGCCGCCGAGCTGGTCAAGGCCAGCGACATCAACTTCATGGTCACCCATGGCCGTGGCCTGGTGTGCCTGCCGCTGAACCGTACCCGCGCCGCCGATCTCGGCCTGGCGCCGATGGTGCAGGCCAATACCGCCCAGTTCCAGACCAACTTCACGGTCAGCATCGAGGCCGCCGAGGGCGTCACCACTGGCATCTCGGCGCATGACCGCGCCCACACCATCCGCACCGCGGTGAAGCCCAACGCCAAGCCGTCGGACCTGCACCAGCCGGGCCACATTTTCCCGCTGATCGCCCAGCCGGGCGGCGTGTTGACCCGCGCCGGCCACACCGAAGCCGCCGTGGACATGGCCATGCTGGCCGGGCTGGAACCGGCCGGCGTGCTGGTGGAGATCCTGAACCCGGATGGCAGCATGGCGCGCCGCCCGGAGCTGGAAGTGTTCGCCCGCGAGCACGGCCTGAAGATGGGCTCCATCGCCGACCTGATCGCCTACCGCCTGGCCACCGAAAAGACCGTTGAACGTGTGGACGAGCGCGAGATCGACACCGAGTTCGGCCCGTTCAAGCTGGTGACCTACCGCGACCGCATCGCTCACGACCTGCATTTCGCGCTGGTTCGTGGCACGCCGGATGCGGCAACACCGACCCTCGTGCGCGTGCAGGTGGAAAACCCGCTGGCCGACCTGCTGCACTGGCGCCGTGACGACTTCGGCGTGGCTGCCACCGATGCCCTGCGCGCGATCGATGCCGAAGGCGCCGGCGTGATGGTGGTGCTGCAGGCCCCGCGCGACGGTGAAGCCCTGCTGGCCCGCCTGCGCCAGCAGCCGGCGCCGGTGGTACCGGGCAAGGACAAGGACGTGAGCCAGTGGCGCCGCAACGGTGCCGGCGCGCAGATCCTGTCCGACCTGGGCCTGGGCAAGCTGCGCGTGCTGGGCACCCCGCGCCGCCAGATCGGCCTGGCCGGGTACGGCCTGGAAGTGGTGGAGACGGTCACCCTGTAATGGGAATTGCCGGCCAGCGGCCGGCACTACCGGTGGGTGCCGACCCCATGCCACCGGTGGGTGCCGACCCCATGCCACCGGTGGGTGCCGACCGTTGGTCGGCACGCCCTTGCGCCCCCGCCAGCCACGGCCGGGGCCCATCCACGCTAGAATTACCCCCTTATCGAGTCCCCCAAGCCGCATATGAGCCACTTCGAAGGCGATCTTCGCACTCCCGAATCGGCGCGCTTCGCCATCCTGGCCAGCCGCTGGAATGCCCGCATCACCGACACGCTGGTCGCTGGCGCCCGCCAGAGCCTGGCCGGCAACGGCATCACCGAAGCCAACATCGACGTGATCCGCGTGCCGGGTGCCTGGGAGCTGCCGCTGGTGGCCGCGCGCCTGGCCGCTGCCCACGAACACGCCGCCATCCTCACCCTGGGCTGCGTGATCCGTGGCGATACCCGTCATTACGAGCACGTGGCCGACCGCTGCGCCGAAGGCTTGATGCGCGTGCAGCTGGATTTCGGCGTGCCGGTGCTGAACGGCGTGCTGGCGGTGGAACGCGTTGAAGACGCCGAGGCCCGCGCAGGCGGCAGCCACGGCAACAAGGGCGAGGAAGTCGCACTCGCCGCATTGGAAATGGTCAATCTTCTGGAGCAGCTGCCATGAACAAGAACACCCAGGGCAAGCCCTCCGGTAAACCCGTCCGCCGCGATGGCGTCGATCCGGTGCTGCGCTCGCGCGCCCGCCGTCGTGCCGTGCAGGCCATCTACGCCTGGCAGATCTCCGGCGGCAACGCACAGTCGCTGATCGCCCAGTTCGCCCACGAGCAGGCCCGCGAAATCGCCGACCTGGCGTATTTCGAGGCGCTGCTGCACGGTGTGCTCGACAACCGCCGCGACATCGACGAAGCGCTCGGCCCGTACCTGGACCGTGGCATCGAAGAAGTGGACGCGATCGAACGCGCGGTGCTGCGCCTGGCCGCCTACGAGCTGCGCTACCGCCTGGACGTGCCGTACCGCGTGGTGATCAACGAAGCCATCGAATCGGCCAAGCGCTTCGGTTCCGAGCACGGCCACACCTACGTCAACGGCGTGCTGGATCGTGCCGCCGTGGAATGGCGCAAGGTCGAATCGGGTCACTGACCCACTGCGTCCCGCATCGTTCATTGAACGGCGCGGGAATCTGCTTCGGTAGAGTCGACTGTCAGTCGACTGCCTTTCGATCAGCAGTCGTAGTGTCGGACCGGAGAGCAGTCGACTGACAGTCGACTCTACCCCCCCCCAGCCGGTTCACCTGGTCGGCATCTGCGCCCGCCGCCCATCCATGCAACCCGCCGGAACGCCCCATGTCCCTGGCCGAATTCGCCCTCATCGACCGCATCCGCGCCCGCACCCTCGAGCGCGACGACATCCTGCTCGGCATTGGCGACGACGCCGCGCTGCTGCAGCCGCGTGCCAATGAGCAACTGGTGGTCACCGCCGACACGCTCAACAGCGGCGTGCACTTCCCGGCGGAAACCCCGGCCTTCGACATTGGTTGGAAGACCCTGGCGGTCAACCTGTCGGACCTGGCCGCGATGGGCGCGCGCCCGGCGTGGTGCACGCTGGCGTTGTCGCTGCCGGAAGTGTCGGAAGACTGGATCGAGGCCTTCGCCGATGGCTTCTTCGCCCTGGCCGACCAGCACGACATCGCGCTGATCGGCGGCGACACCACGCGCGGCCCGCTGTCGTTGTCGGTGACCGCGATGGGCCAGGTCGGGCGTGGCCAGGCGCTGCGCCGCGACCGCGCGCAGGTGGGCGATGACATCTGGGTCAGCGGCACGCTGGGCGATGCCGCCGGTGCGCTGCGCCTGTGGCAGCAGGGTGCGCTGAGCATCGCCACCGCCACGCTGCTGGCCGACTACGAAAGCCTGCGCCTGCGCCTGCTGCGGCCGACGCCGCGTGTGACCCTGGGCCTGCGCCTGCGTGCCTTCGCGCATGCGGCGGTGGATGTGTCCGACGGCCTGCTGGCCGATCTGGGCCACATCGCCGCACGCAGCAACGTGGCCGCGCATGTGGATGCCGATTCGCTGCCGATCTCGCACGCGCTGCGTGAGCTGCTCGGCCGTGACGATGCACGCGATTGCGCATTGCGTGGTGGCGACGACTACGAGCTGTGCTTCACCGCCGCCGCCGACCAGCGCGATGCGCTGCACTATCTGGCCGAATCGCTGGACGTGCCGCTCACCCGCATCGGCCGCATTGCCGAAGGGCAGGGCGTGCACGTGGACGGCGAAGCCGCCGACGGCGGATACCAGCACTTCGCGTAGCCGCAGCGGTCCTGCGCTGGTGGGTGCCAACCTGGGTTGGCACGAGTGTGTCGACCAAGGTCGACACCTACAGAAGCAGGGCGCATCGGCATTGCTCTGGTGGGTGCCAACCTTGGTTGGCACGAATGTGTCGAGCGCCCATGCCAATGCCGTGTCGACCAAGGTCGACACCTACCGAGGTCGAGTGTATCGGCATCGCTCAGTGCTTCGTCGCGTGCAACTGCAGATCCACATACTCTGCCAGCCCACGGCAGGCCAGCAACAGCCCTTCGCGCGCGCCGTCATCCATGTGTTGGTCGATATCCCCGTCCACGCGGGCGCGTTCGGTGGCGTGCAGCAGTTCCAACAGGAAACTGAGCCCCACATCGGCGCGGTCGATGCGCGCCAACGCCACGCGCTGCCCGGGTGTACGGTTGCTGCCGGGCCCACGCTCGGCTCATCGCGATCTGCACGAAGAGCAGCCGAGCATGGCTTGGCTCCGCTGTCGCTCACAGGCTGGATCGAACCTAAACACCTACCCGCTCTGTCGCGATCGTCCATTGAATGACTGCGGCAGCGGTGGTGATGCTGTCGGACCGTTTTCCGCTCGTTGCTTGCATGTCCCCTTCCGAACGTTCGCACAACGCTGCCATCGACGGCCTGCGTGCACTGGCGGTGCTGGCCGTCGTCGTCTTCCACACCAACGCCACGTGGCTGCCCGGGGGTTTCACCGGCGTGGACCTGTTCTTCGTGGTGTCCGGCTTCGTGATCAGCCAGTCGCTGGCCTCCCGCACGCATGCGTCGCTGGGCGCGATGCTGCTCGACTTCTACCGGCGCCGCGTGCTGCGCCTGTTGCCGGCGCTGCTGGCGATGTTGATGGCCACCTTCGTGCTGTCGGCACTGTTCATTCCCCGCGCGTGGCGCAATGAGCAGTTCGACCAGACCGGCTGGGCCGCGCTGGTCGGCCTCAGCAACATCGTGCTGGCCGGCCAGCAGGACGACTATTTCTCGCCCGGTGCGGAACTCAATCCGTTCCTGCACACGTGGACGCTGGGCGTGGAGGAGCAGTTCTATCTGGTCTTCCCGCTGCTGTTCTTCGTGTGGCTGCGCGGGCGTGAGCGCTGGCCGTGGTCGCGTTGGCTGTTGCCGGTGCTCACCCTGCTGTCGCTGGCGTGGGCAGGCTGGCAGGCGCAGACGGCACCGGCGGCAGCGTTCTACCTGCTGCCGGCGCGGTTCTGGGAGCTGGCTGCGGGCGCGCTGCTGTACCAGTGGATGCGCACGCGTACGCTGGGCCGGAACGGTGATGCGGTTGCAGTGATCGGTCTGGTGCTGCTGGGTGCAGGCGTGGTGATCGCACCGCAGCTGGCGATGCCGGTTCCGGGCGTGCTGGCCACCGTGGCCGGTACGTTGTTGCTGTTGGCGAGCGTGTCGGCACCGGGTACATCGCGCATTGGGCGCGCGCTGGGCTGCGCACCGTTGGCCCACCTGGGCCGGCTGTCCTATTCGCTGTACCTGTGGCATTGGCCACTGCTGGTGCTTCTGCGCTGGACGTATGGCCTGCATGGCGTCGCGCTGTGGCTGTATCCGGTGTTGCTGCTGGCGGTGTCGGCCGCGTCCTACCACTTCATCGAGCGCCCGCTGCGCAGTGCGGCGCCGCTGCTGCGCCTGGCACCGGCCAAGGTGCTGGCGATGGCGCTGCCAGTGGTCGCGCTATGCGGCGCAGGCGCCTGGGCCACGGTGGAGTACCACGAGCAGGTCTCGCTGAGCGTGACCCGCGACGGATATGCATGGCAGGCGCGCCGCTACCCGGCCTGGCGACCGCTGGAGCCGGTGAGTGCGCCAGCGCTTGAAGGGCGGCGCCTGTTCGTGGTGGGCGACTCGCATGCAGCGGCGTATCGCACCATGACCAGCATGGTCGCGCGCCAGACCGGCATGGAGGTGCGCCAGCAGGATCGCGGTGGTTGCAGCTTCGTCAACCTGCTGCGGGCGAGCCTGGCTGATTGCCAGGACTTCATTGAAGGCACGCTGTCGACCATCGAGCGTGAGGCACGCCCGGGTGACATCGTGCTGCTTGCGGCATTGCGCATGCCGGAGCTGCGCGGATTCGACTGGCAACAGCAGGATGCGCAGCAGGTCTATCGTCAATTGCTTGCCGAGCGTACCCCGACCGATGCGCAGGCCGCGCGCGATGAGGCTGATCATGTTCTTGGGCGTTTGCAGACGCTGGGCGTACACGTGGTGATCGACGCACCGCTACCGCTGTTCAAGGCAGGTGCATACCGCTGTTCGGACTGGTTCAATCGCCGCAATCCGGCTTGTGCCGGCGGTCTGAGCATGCCGCGTGCGGATCTGGAAATGCTGCGCGTGCCGCAGATGGCACTGCTGGCGGACCTGGCCGCACGTTACCCGTCACTGACCGTGTGGGATCCGCTGCCGTTGCTGTGCGGGCCAGACACCTGTTCGGCGGTGGAAGACGGTGAACCCCTGTTCTTCGACAATGACCATCTGAGCGGGCATGGTAATCGCGTGCTGTTGCCCAGCTTCCGCCAGACCCTCATCGACAGCGTAGGCAGCGCGCCCCGGTAGCGCCGGGCATGCCCGGCGGCGTTCACACCGGCGGTAGCACCTTGCCCGGGTTGAGAATGCCGTCCGGGTCCAGCGCGGCCTTGATCGCGCGCATCGTCGCCAGCGTTTCCGGGGTAAAGGCCCGCGCCATGAAATCGCGCTTGGCCAGGCCGATGCCATGTTCGCCCGACAGCGTGCCGCCCAGTGCCAGCGTCAGCTCGAAGATCTTCGGCAGTGCGGCATGCGCGCGCGCGTTCTCGTCGGCATCGTCCGGGTGATACAGGATGTTGACGTGCAGGTTACCGTTGCCGGCATGGCCGAAGGTGACGATGGTCAGCGCGTAGTCGCGCGCCAAGGCTTGCACGCCCGCTACCAGCTCCGGGATACGCGACACCGGCACCACCACGTCTTCATTGGTCTTGCCCGGCGCAACGCTGCGCAGCGCAGGCGACAGTGCCTTGCGTGCGGCCCATAGCTGGTCGCGCGCGCGGCCTTCCATCGCCACATCCAGTTCGATCATGCCGTCGCCTTCAGCGGCGCTGGCCAGGGCCTGCAGCAGGTAGGGCAGGGTGTCGTGGTCACCATCGGCTTCCACCAGCAGCATTGCACCCGCCTCCGGCACGTCGGCACCGTTCAGCCGCAGCAGCTCCAGGCTACTTGCGTCCATGAACTCCAGGCGGGTGGGTACTACCGGCTGCGACATCAATCGCGATACCGCGGCTGCGGCGGCATCGGCATCGCGGTACAGCACGCGCAGCCCGGCCTGGCTGACCGGCAGCGGGGTCAGTTTCAGCGTGGCTTCCACGATCAATGCCAGCGTGCCTTCGCTGCCCACCAGCAGATGGGTCAGATCGTAGCCAGTGGCGTCCTTGGTGTAGGCGCCGCCGCAGCGGATCACATCGCCGGTGCCGGTCACTGCCACCAGGCCCAGCACGTTGTCGCGGCTGGTGCCGTACTTCACCGCGCGCGGGCCGCCGGCGTTGCAGGCCAGGTTGCCACCCACGCTGCAGATCTCCGCACTGGACGGGTCCGGTGCCCAGAACAGGCCGTGCGGCGCCAGTGCCTGCTGCAGGGCGCCATTGAGCACGCCCGGCTGCACCACCGCGCAGCGATCGCCGGCGCGGATCTCGACGATGCGGTCCATGCGGGTGAACGACAGCACGATGCTGCCCGGCTGTGGGACGGCGGCGCCGGTAGTGCCGGTACCGGCACCGCGCGCGACCAGTGCCACGCCGTGCGCGCGGCAGGTGCGCACCAGCGCCTGCACCTGTTCGATGTCGGCTGGCAGCGCCACCGCCGCCGGGCGCTGGTGACGCCATGAGTTGTCCTGCGCGTTGGCCTCCAGCGCGCTGTCATCCATGCGCCAGCCCTCCGCGCCCAGCAGGGCAGACAGTTCGGCAACCAATGCGGCGGGCAGGGCAGGACTCATGACGGATCTCGCGGGACAGCAGGGGCGGGTTGAATCAGTTTCCACGCAACAACGGCGCCAGCCAGTGGCAGCCATACCCAGCGCAGTTCGGACACCAGGGTGGCCAGGCCGCGCGCGCTGAAGAACTGTGGGGAGAAGGGTGAAACGCGGATCGGTCGCCACGGCGCGAAAAAGCGTTGTTCGCTCCAGGGCCAGGCGAGGGCCACGCCGAGGCCGCCCGAGGTCATCGCATCCAGCAGCGGGTGGCTGGCAGCGCAGATGAAGACGAACACTGCCGCCTGCACGGTAGATGCCACCGTTGGTTGGCACACACCCGCCGACCAAGGTCGGCGACTACCGGGGCTGTGTGGTGCCGACCAAGGTCGGCCGCTACCAAAGAATGCCAACACCGCCGCCAACGCCGCCAGCACGCCGGCAAACAGCAGTGAATGGCTGGCACCCCGATGGCCGAACGCACCGGCGTAGGGAATGTGCAGCGCGAAGGCCAGTACATCGGCATCGGGCAGCATCGCTGCAATCACGCCGGCCGCCAGCAGGCGCGGCGGGATGCGGCCGCGATCAGCGGCGCACCACAGCGCCAGCGGCACAGCAGCATGGGTGATGATCGAAGGCATCAGTCACGCACCGTGGTCGTGCCGGCCTGGCTGCGCTCTGGCAGGTGCGAACCCTGGTTGGCACAGAAGCGCCGACCAAGGTCGGCTTCTGCCAGAGCGGACGGTACCCATCAGCAATCATCCAGCCGGAACGCATCACGCAGCCACCGCAGCTGCGGCGGCTCGCCGGTGGCGTCGACCACATCAAAACGGCAGGGTGCATTGGCCAGCGCCGGGTTGTCCTGCAGGTACAGCTGCGCGGCGTGCGCCAGGCGTCGGCACTTGCGCACATCCACCGAAGCGGCACCGCCACCGAAATCCGATCGCGCGCGATAGCGCACTTCCACGAACACCACGGTGCCGGCATCGTCCATCACCAGGTCCAGTTCACCGCCGCGATAGCGCACGTTGCGCGCACGCGGCTGCAGTCCGGCCTGCTGCAGATGCTGCTCGGCGGCGGCCTCCACCGCCGAGCCACGTTGGCTGCGCTCAGCGACCACCGATGATCGGCATCGGCCGGCCGCCATTGAAGGTGGACCATGCCGGCTGGCGCAGGATGTTGCCGTTGCTGTCCAGGAACAGGGTGCCGGTGGCACCGTCCAGGCCGCCTTCGTTGGACAGCTTGTCCAGATAGGCGGTGATCTTCCAGGCATCGGCGCCGAACGCGAACAGGCGGCCGGCTGCACCGCGTGCGCTGGGCAGGGTGCTGGCGACCTGGCTGGCCGACGGCAGGCCCGACACGCTGCGCACGTTCCAGGCTTCATTCGGGTAGACGATGCCGTCCAGCGCCACGTCTTCTTCCACCTTGCCGCTGCCGATGGTCAGCTGCGAGGTGCCGACGCGGGTGGCGCCGCCGGCACCGGCCAGCGCCAGCTGCGGCGCCAGCAGGCGCGCCTGCGGCGCACGCACGGCGAGGAATACGGCATCGACCTGGCCGGCATTGCGCACCTGCGCACCGACATCGCCGACCGCATCGCTGACGCCGATGGTGGCCACCACCTGGCCGCCACGCTGGGCGAAGCGCTGGGCGAAGGCGGCGGCGGCACGGCGGCCGGTATCGTCGGCGCTGTTGATCACCAGCGCCTTGCCGCGCTCGCGACCACGCAGGTATTCAGCGGCGACGATGCCGTCATCTTCCGGTGCCAGCGAGAAACAGGCGCTGCCGGCCGGCGGCGCATCCTTGCCACGGTTCAGCGCCAGCACCGGCACCTGCAGCTGCTTACGGCCGTACACCGCGTCCACTTCGTCGCGACCCAGCGGGCCGACCACGAAGTCGGCACCGGAGGCCACGGCCTTGTCATAGGCGGCGAGGGCACCGGCCGGGGTACCGGCGGTGTCGATGAAGTTGATGTCCGGGCGGCGGCGGGTCTCGCCGTAGTACGCGGCCAGCAGGCCATCGCGCACCGGCTGCGCGGCGGTGGCCAGGCGGCCGCTGAGCGGCAGCAGCACAGCCAGCTTGGCCGGCGGGCGGTAACCGTCGCTCATCGCCGGCGGGCGCTTGCTGGTGTCGAACTGGGCCGCGCCATCGCGGTCGAACGGTCGCGGCAGCGGCAGGCCGCGTGCGATCAGTGCACGGCCGGCGAAGTTGTACAGCGGGTCGTTGGCCGGCAGGGCGGCGGCACGGCTGCGCAGGGTGGCATCGTCGAGGGTACCGAGCAGGCCGGCGATGGCGGCCTGGTTCTCGCTGCGCGCACTGCCGGTCAGGCTGGCATGGGCGCGGGCGCGTTCGGTGGCAGCGCCGAAGGCATCGCCGGTGCCCTGCAGCGCAGTGGCGCGGGCCAGATACCAGCGCGTCCGCAGTGCCGGCAGCACGTTGTCGCCGTGGTCCTTCAGCAGGGCCAGAGCCTGCCCCGGCTGCTTGTCGGCCAGCGCCAGCTCGGCACTGGTCAACTGGTAGCGCTGCAGGCTGGCGCCGGTCAGCTGGCGGGCGGTGAGCTGGCCCAGCAGGCTGCGCGCGCGGGCGCTGTCGCCGGCCAGGTGCCAGGCCCAGGCCGCATCGGCCAGGGCATTGGCGCGGGCTCCGCCGCGCAGGGTGGCAGCCAGGCCTTCCAGCTGCAGTGCGGCGTCGCGCGGCTTGCCCTGGTCGATCAGCGCCAGCGCCTGGCTCTGGGCCGGCGATTCGGGCGCGCTGGTCAAGCTGGTGGTGGCACAGCCGGCCAGCAGCATCAGCGACAACGACAGGGCGGAGATCCGTGCGGCGGGCTTGTTCATGATCGGGTCCATGCGATGAGGGCAGCGGCCTTGGCCGGGTACACGCTACGATTCTACCCTTGCCCCGTGAGTACCGCTGAAATGAGTGTGCCAACCCTGTACGTCGTCGCCACCCCGATCGGCAACCTGGCCGATCTGAGCCCGCGCGCGCAGGAGGTGCTGCGCTCGGTGGCGGCCATCTGTGCCGAAGACACCCGCCGCAGCGGCCAGCTGCTGTCCCATTTCGGCATCCAGCAACCGCTGGTGGCCCTGCACGAGCACAATGAGGAAGCGCTGTCGCAGCGCTTGGTCTCGCGCCTGCAGGCGGGCGAATCGCTGGCGCTGGTCAGCGATGCCGGTACCCCGCTGGTCAGCGATCCCGGCTTCCGCCTGGTGCGTGCCGCGCGTGCGGCGGGCATCAAGGTCAGCCCGATTCCCGGCGCCTGTGCCGCCATCGCCGCGCTGAGCGTGGCGGGCCTGCCCAGTGACCGCTTCAGCTTCGAGGGTTTCCTGCCGGCCAAGGCCAGCGGCCGCCGCGACCGCCTGCAGGCGCTGGCCGGTGAAGTACGCACGATGGTGTTCTACGAATCCTCGCATCGCATCGCCGAGTCGCTGGCGGACATGGCGGCGATCTTCGGCGGCGAACGCCCTGCGGTGCTGGCGCGTGAGCTGACCAAGCTGTTCGAGACCGTGCTCGATGGCGATCTGGCCGGACTGCTGGCGAAGGTGGAAGCTGACGAAAACCAGCGCAAGGGCGAGTTCGTGGTGATGGTGCAGGGCGCTGGCGACGATGAAGAAGCGCAGCTGGCGCATGGCCGCCGCGTCTACGCCAAGCTGAGCGAGCATCTGCCGCCGTCGACTGCGGCGAAGCTGGCGGCAGAGTTGACCGGTGCACCGCGCAAGGCGTTGTACGGCAGTTGATGGATCGTGCGGACCAAGGTCCGCACCCACCAGAGCGGAATCCGCACCCACCAGAGCAGCGGAGTCGGTAGATCCACGCCATGCGTGGATGGATGAACCGGATGCCGCGATCAGCACGGCAGGAAGGGCGTGCGTAGGCTAGAATGTCCGCTGGCGGAGCCGGCCAGACAGTCGCGTCATCCCTTCGGGGGTGCCGAGGAAAGTCCGGGCTCCATAGGGCAAGGTGCCAGGTAACGCCTGGGCGGCGCAAGCCGACGGAAAGTGCAACAGAAAGATACCGCCTACGTCTTCTTCGGAAGGCCGGTAAGGGTGAAATGGTGCGGTAAGAGCGCACCGCGAGTCTGGCAACAGACCGGCACGGCAAACCCCACCTGGAGCAAGACCAAATAGGGATCCTTTGGCGCGGCCCGCGTTGGATCCGGGTAGGTTGCTTGAGCGTTGCGGTGACGTAACGCCTAGAGGAATGACTGTCCACGACAGAACCCGGCTTATCGGCCGGCTCCGCCTCTTTCTTCTACATGCGTGCTTCCATATGCGTGAACCGCGCATCGGTAGTGCCGGCCGCTGGCCGGCAGATTCACGCTGCCAGCAGCGGCGGACAGAATACCGGCCAGCGGCCGGCACTACCTCGACGCCGCGCGGTCCTCAACCCGGCGTACGGTACTGCCCGGCGGAGATGAACTGCTCGAACCGTTCACACCACACCACCACGGTGGTGTAGTCGTCCACGTCCACGTTCGCAGGCACCTCCACCAGGAAGCGGTTGAAGGTCTTCACCTCGCCGATGCGCTGGGCCTGCGCCTTGATCTTCAGGAAATCGGCCTTGTTGTCGACAAAGTCGCGGACCAGGTAGACCTTGTAGTCCGGTCCCGGCCCCATCTTGCCGTCGAAGGCCACCTGGCGCGCGCTGACGCTGACCTTGCCTTCGGCCCAGTGCACCGCGTCGCTGCCCTTGAGGTCGCGACGGAAGGTGGAGTGGTAGCGGGCGTCGCCCATTGCCGCCTGCACCTTCGCGACCGGCGGGTCATCGGGAGCGATCAGGATGGGCAGCAGGTAGATGCCCAGGCCGAAGCCCAGGCCGAGGGTGAGCAGGTGGGTGGCGAGCAGGATGAGGGTACGGCGCATGGGGCCTCCATGTGGATGTGGATCGCGCGGCATGGCGCCGGGCATGACCACCTTGGGAGGTTGCGGGCGGCATTTATAGACACAGTGCGAGACGCAAAAAGGGCACAGTGGGACGACCGCAGCGGCGCAGGCCCTGTGGCGCGGGCGAGAAGCCGCTGCGCCGGGAAGCTGAATGACGCCGTTGGCAGTCCTGGAGCGGGTAGTGCCGGCCGCTGGCCGGCAGCTGCGTGGCCTGCCCGAAAATCCGGAGGTTGCCGGCCAGCGGCCGGCACTACCCTGCTGGAAAGAGATGCCGGCCGGCGGCCGGCACTACCGGGTCAGAAAATGACGTGGCTCTGTCCGTTGGCTGCACCCTGCGGGCCGAAGCGGCGCTCGTGGATCTCGCCGTGGCCACCGGCGTCGATCAGCAGCACGGTGCTGGCGCGGGTGCCGTAATCGTCGCCGCGGATGAAGGCGGGGCTCAGCCAGCGCTCGCGTTCCAGGCCGATGCCGGTGTCGGGCAGGTCGCTGTCGGCGGGGCGATG
Source organism: Stenotrophomonas sp. PE591 (assembly GCF_018320795.1). Lineage (NCBI taxonomy): Bacteria > Pseudomonadati > Pseudomonadota > Gammaproteobacteria > Lysobacterales > Lysobacteraceae > Stenotrophomonas > Stenotrophomonas sp. PE591. Next base: position 141,058 of record NZ_JAAOKO010000003.1, on the reverse strand, counting down.
TTCGTCGGCCAGCGCGGCCCAGAGCGGGGCCAGGTCCTCATCGCCGGCCTGCAGCCATGCAGACAGCGCGTCCATCAGCCGTCGGGTCTTCGGCCAGGGCGCGTCCAGCGCGCCGTTGGACATGCCATGCACACCCGGGCCCAGGCTCTGGCGCTCGGCGGGGTGGTTGCCCAGGTACTCCAGGCTGTCGCCATCGGCCAGCAGCAGGTTGAAGGGCGCATACGCGCCCGCCACGGTGGCCAGCCGGTCGATATGCACGGCGGCGGGGTCGCGGCCGCGCAGGAAGTCGGCCACCAGTGCTCCCCGGGACGGGCCGGTCTGTGCGGCCAGCGGATCACGGACATTGGTGACCACGGCCATGCGGCCGCCGGCGCCGACGCCGGCCCAGCCACCGCCGGAGCGCAGGTCGCGCCCTCCGATGACGGAGGTCTCATCCTGCCAGGGGGCCAGCGCCGCGGTCGGGCGGGCGTGGAACTCATCACGGTTGCCGGTCATCACCAGCCGCCAGCGCGGGTGGTGCATCCAGCCAAGAGCGAGCAGGCACATGGCCTCATTGTGCATCGTTTGCGCAGTCCGGCGGCGTTTCCGGCCGGTTCCGGATGAATGCGCGGGCGATGTTTCACGCCTTGTCCACAGCCCTGAACTTCCGTTCAATCTCAAAAATTGAGACGGATCAGCAACTTGTGGATAAGCCTTGAACAATTCTCTAAAGGTTGTTGCAAGCCATTGATGCGGCTGGCGATTTCCCCGCTGAAAAGTTGTTGACAACCCTTCGGCCGCTGCTAAGGTGGGCATCAGAGGGAAATCCGGGTGTTTTGTGGGTTTTCGTGGTTCAATGTTTCACCGGGCGAAGGATAGGTGCACGCGTCGTGTTCCAGGGCGAGACGGCCATCACAGTTGACGATAAAGGGCGCATGGCGGTTCCCACCGCTTACCGCGACCTCGTCGCGCGCGCCAGCAACAACCGTCTCGTGCTGACCTACAACCCGTTCGAAGCCGGCTGCCTGTGGCTGTATGCAGAGTCGGAATGGGAGCGGGTCCGCGACGACGTCATGTCCAAGCCCAACACCCAGCGCGTCGTGCGCCTGTTGCAGCAGAAGCTGGTCGGCTCGGCCGCCCATCTGGAACTGGACGGCAACGGTCGCATCAGCATCCCCGCCAGCCACCGCGGTGCGGTGGGCATTGAGAAGAAGGCGGTATTGCTCGGTATGGGCGACAAGTTCGAATTGTGGAGCGAGCAGGCGCATCGGGCCCTGATCCAGCAGACGTTGTCTGACGAGGATCTGGGTGATGGGTTGCTCGACCTGAAGTTGTGAGCCGGGGTGCCCGGATGCGCCCAGAAGCGCAGACCGGTCACCTTCCGGTGTCGCAGTCGCCGGCGGTGCACCTGCCGGTCCTGTACACCCAGGTCCTTGAAGGCCTGAGGGTGATCGAAAATGGACGTTATCTGGATGGCACGTTCGGTCGTGGCGGTCATGCACGTGGCGTGCTCACCCAGCTCGGTCCCGAGGGGCGCCTGCTGGTCATGGACAAGGATCCGGAAGCCATCGCCGTTGCCGAGCGCGATTTCGCGCCGGACCCGCGCGTGTCCATCTTCCGTGGCAGCTTCGCCCAGCTGCTGCAGTGGGATGCGACGGCCGAAGGCCTGGACGGCGTGCTGTTCGACCTGGGTGTGTCGTCGCCGCAGCTGGACGTGGCCGAACGTGGCTTCAGCTTCGGCAAGGACGGCCCGCTGGACATGCGCATGGACCCGGACAGCGGCGAAAGCGCCGCGCAGTGGATCAACCGCGTGGAAGAGCGCGAAATTGCCGACGTGCTGTGGACCTATGGCGAAGAACGCCAGAGCCGCCGCATCGCCCGTGCCATCGTGGCCCGCCGTGAGAAGCAGCCCTTCTCCCGCACCGCCGAACTGGCCGAGCTGATCGCCTCGGTGATGCCGCGTGGGAAAGACAAGATCCACCCGGCCACGCGCAGCTTCCAGGCCATCCGCATCCACATCAACCGCGAGCTGGCCGATCTGGAAGCCGGTCTTGATGCGGCGGTGGAACGGCTCAAGCCCGGTGGCCGGCTGGCGGTGATCAGCTTCCACTCGCTGGAAGACCGCATCGTCAAGCAGTACATGAACCGCCTGGCCAAGGCGCCGCCGGCCAACCGCCGCCTGCCTGAGGCGGTGGCGTTCGTGCCGACGCTGGACCTGATCGGCGGTGCCATCAAGGCGACCGACGAGGAACTGGCCGCCAACCCGCGTGCGCGCAGCGCCGTGCTGCGCGTGGCGCAGAAGCGGGAGGCCGACGCATGAGCCGGCTGCTGCTGATCATCCTGTTGGCCTCGACCGTGGCCTCGGCGATCGGCGTCGTGTTCGTGCGTCACCGTCACCGGCAGACGTTCATCGAGCTGTCGCGCGCCGAACGCAAGCGCGATGACATCAACCTCGAATTCGGCCGCCTGCAGCTGGAGCAGGCCACGCTGGCCGAAGCCAACCGGGTGGATCGCATCGCCCGCGAAAAGCTCGGCATGAAGTTCCCCGAAGCCGGGGACATCGTGGTGGTGCGGCCATGAGCAAGACTGGCCGCAACCGCCCGCGCAACGCCTTCAACCTGCGCCAGCGCCTGCGCTGGGTCGCGCTGGCGCTCGGCCTGTGCTCGGTGTCGCTGGTCGGTCGTGCTGCCTACGTGCAGATCATCAACAGCGACTTCTACCAGCGCCAGGGCGAGGCCCGTTACCTGCGCGAGCTGCCGATCAAGACCTCGCGCGGCATGATCACCGACCGCAACGGCGAGCCGCTGGCGGTATCCACGCCGGTCGCCTCGATCTGGGTCAATCCGCAGGACCTGTTGCGTTCGCCCGAGCGCATCCCGGAGCTGGCCCAGGCGGTCGGCATGTCGGTGGATGAGCTGAGCAGCCGCCTGTCGCAGAAGTCGGACAAGGAATTCATGTACCTGCGCCGCCGGATCAATCCGGACGAGGCAGAGAAGGTGGTCGCGCTGAAGATTCCGGGCGTGGCCGCGCAGCGCGAGTTCCGCCGCTTCTACCCGCAGGGTGAAGCGATGGCGCACGTGCTGGGCTTCACCAACATCGACGACCGCGGCCAGGAAGGCCTGGAGCTGGCGTTCGACGAATGGTTGCGCGGCAAGGCCGGTGCGAAGCGGGTGATCCGCAACCGCAAGGGCGAGACCGTCGAGAGCGATCTGCTGCGCGCCGCTGAGCCGGGCAAGGACCTGACCCTCAGCATCGACCGCCGCATCCAGTACCTGGCGTTCAAGGAACTGCGCAACGCGCTGGTGGCCAACAAGGCAGCGGGCGGTTCGATGGTGATCATGGACGTGACCACCGGCGAGATCCTGGCCATGGTCAACCTGCCGACCTACAACCCGAATTCGCTGACCGGCGCGCTGCCCGATGCGCGCCGCAACCGTGCGGTGACCGATCTGGTCGAGCCGGGTTCGACGATGAAGCCGTTGACCATCGCTACCGCGCTGCAGGCCGGTGCGGTGACCAAGGACACCATCATCGATACCAATCCGGGTTACATGACCCTGGGCCGCTTCACCATCCGTGACGTGCCGCGCAACAACGGCGTGCTGAACGTGACTGGCGTGATCACCCGCAGTTCGAACGTGGGTGCGGCCAAGGTCGCGGCGAAGATGCCGGACCAGGTGTTCTACGACGGCGTGCGCCGCTTTGGTTATGGCTCGGTACCGCACAGCGGTTTCCCCGGTGAATCCGGCGGCGTGGTGCTGCGCCCGGCGCGCTGGTCGGGTACCACCAAGACCACGATGTCCTACGGCTACGGCCTGAACGTGACGCCGCTGCAGATCGCTACCGCCTATTCGGCACTGGCCAACGGCGGTCGTCTGATCGCGCCGACCTTCGTCAAGGGCCAGCGCAATGAAGGCCAGCAGATCATCGACGAGAACGTCGCCAGGCAGGTGGTGGCGATGATGGAAACCGTGGTCACCCAGGGCGGCGCCAAGCAGGCGGCGGTGCTGGGCTACCGCGTGGCCGGCAAGACCGGTACCGCGCGCAAGGCCGGTCCGGGTGGTTACGAGCGGGGTCATTACAACGCGCTGTTCGCCGGCGTGGTGCCCGCCACCAACCCGCGCTTCGCCACCGTCATCGTCATCAACGATCCGCAGGCCGGCAAGTTCTACGGCGGCCTGGTGTCGGCGCCGGTCTACCACAACGTGATGGAAGGCACCCTGCGCCTGATGGACGTGCCACTGGACGACCTGCAGTCGTGGCTGGCCGCACAGCAGTCCGGCAAGGTCGGTCACTCGGCCTCGATCCTGCCTGCGCCGCCGGCCGAGACCGCGCTGCCAGTGGATGCCGCCGCTGAATTCGATGCTGCGCTGCCGAGCGCGCACGCCCAGACGCCGCCCACTACGGGAGGCACGCAATGAGTCCTTCGATGTTGCTTTCGCAGTTGCTTCCGGACGTTGCCCTTGCAGGGCACGACCCCGTTCTGACCGGCCTGGTGCTGGACAGCCGCGCCGTGCGTCCCGGCAATGCTTTCGTCGCCATCGCCGGTTTCGGCGCGCATGGCCTGGGCTTTGTCGAGCAGGCCCGCGCCGCCGGTGCCAGCGTCATCCTGTTTGAACCGCCGGCGCCCGCCGAACTGCCGGCACCGGCCGATGCGATCGCCGTGCCGGGCCTGCGCGCACGCATGGGTGCGATGGCCGACCAGTTCCATGGCGCGCCGTCGCGGGCGATGGCGATGGTCGGTGTCACCGGCACCAACGGCAAGACCTCCACCGTGCAGCTGCTGGCCCAGGCCTGGCACCTGCTCGGTACGCCCAGTGGCAGTATCGGCACGCTGGGCGCCGGACTTTATGGTGCGGTCGAGCCGACCGGCTTCACCACGCCGCTGGTGCTGCAGATGCATGCGCTGCTGGCGCAGCTGCGCGACGCCGGTGCGCGCGCGGTGGCGATGGAAGTCAGCTCGCATGCGCTGGACCAGGGGCGCGTGGATGCCGTGCACTACGACGTGGCGGTGTTCACCAATCTCACCCGCGACCACCTGGACTACCACGGCGACATGGCCAGCTACGGCGCGGCCAAGGCGCGGCTGTTCCACCGTCCGGGCCTGAAGGCCGCAGTGATCAATCTGGACGACGCGTTCGGCCGCCAGCTGTTCGCCGGCCTGCCGGCGGGCGTGCAGCCGATCGGCCTGAGCTCGCGCGGTGCCACCGACGCCAGCGTGCGCGCCGAGGCGCTGCAGCTGGATGGCCGTGGCATTGCCTTCGAACTGGTCATCGACGGCCAGCGCGCGGCGGTGCAGTCGCCGCTGCTGGGCCGCTTCAACGTGGACAACCTGCTGGCGGTGGCCGGCACCCTGCACGCGCAGGGCCAGCCGCTGCCGCGCATCGCCGAAGTACTGTCGGCGCTGCAGCCGATCCGTGGCCGCATGAACCGACTGGGCGGCGAAGACGGCCTGCCGACCGTGGTGGTCGACTACGCACACACCCCGGACGCGCTGGAACAGGCGCTGGACAGCCTGCATGGCCACCTGCAGGGCACGCTGTTCTGCGTGTTCGGCTGCGGCGGCGAGCGTGATACCGGCAAGCGCCCGCAGATGGCGGCCATTGCCGAGCGTCTGGCCAACCAGGTCATCGTCACCGACGACAACCCGCGTGGCGAGGATGGCGACGTGATCGTGGCCGACATCCTGGCCGGCTTCACCGATGCCTCCGTCGTGACCGTGCAGCGCAGCCGCGCGCGTGCGATCGGCCTGGCGGTGAAGCGTGCCGGTGCCGGTGACATCATCCTGATCGCTGGCAAGGGCCACGAGCCGTACCAGGAAGTGAATGGCGTGCGCCATGACTTCGACGACACCGAAGTGGCCGCCGCTGCACTGGCGGCCAAGGCCGGTGTACTAGAGGCGCGGGCCGGGGAGGGCACCGCATGAAGCGCACCCTGCTTTCGCTGATCGCCCACTGGGCCGGCGGTGAGATCCACGGCGACGACGTGGCCATCGATGCGGTCAGCAATGACACCCGCAGCCTCGGCCCGGGCAGCCTGTATGTGGCGCTGCGCGGCGAGCGTTTCGACGGCCATGACTTTGCCGCCGACGCGCAGGCGCGCGGTGCCAGTGCGCTGCTGGTCGAGCGCCTGCTGCCGATCGAACTGCCACAGGTGCTGGTGGCCGACAGCGAACTGGCACTGGCGAAGATCGCCACCGGCATGCAGCGCGACCGCGGCACCGAGGTGTTCGCGATCACCGGCAGCAACGGCAAGACCAGCGTGAAGAGCCTGCTGCTGTCGATCCTGCAGCAGGTGGCCCAGCACGCCCACAAGGTGGTCTACGCCAACCCGGGCAACCGCAACAACGAGATCGGCCTGCCGCTGGCGGTGATCGATGCCCCGGAAGATGCCGACTACGCCGTCTACGAGATGGGCGCCGGCAAGCCGGGCGATATCGCCTACCTGACCGACATCGCCCGCCCGCGCTATGCGCTGGTCAACAACATTGCCCCGGCGCACCTGGAACGCATGGGCAGCCTGCTCGGCGTGGCGGTGACCAAGGGCGCGATCTATGCCGCGCTGCCGGCCGATGGCGTGGCGGTGATCAATGTGGACGATGCCTACGGCCGCTGGTTCGAACAGCATTTCGTCGGCACCCCGCCGCGTTGCCGCGTGCTGCGCTACGGCCTGGAACATACCGCCGAGGTGACCGCGCGCGACATCCGCGCCGGCGCGCAGGGCAGCCAGTTCACCCTGGTCGCACCGAGCGGCGAAGCCCGCGTGGTGCTCGGCCTGCCCGGTCGCCACAACGTCAGCAATGCGCTGGCCGCCGCCAGCCTGGCGCTGGCCGCCGGTGTCGACCTTGCGCTGATCGCGACCGGCCTGGCCGAAGCGCAGCCGGTGCCGGGCCGCCAGATTGCCCATCAGCTGCGCAATGGCGCGGTGCTGGTGGACGACAGCTACAACGCCAACCCCGGTTCGCTGGCTGCGGCCATCGACGCCCTGGCCGCCGCGCCGGAAGAGGGCTGGCTGGTGCTGGGCGACATGCGCGAGCTGGGTCCGGACGGCGAGGCGCTGCATGCGCAGGCCGGCATCCGTGCACGCGCCGCCGGCCTGAAGCGGCTGTATGCACTGGGTCCGCTCAGTGCCGCCGCTGCGGCCGCCTTCGGTGAAGGCGGACGCCATTTCGCTACCCATGGTGCGCTGTCACAGGCGCTGCAGGACGAGTTGCACGCTGGTGTGCGCTGCCTGGTCAAGGGTTCCCGTGGCAGTGCCATGGACCTGATCGTCAAAGCGCTGCTGGCGCAAGGAGAGGAATCCCCGCATGTTGTATGAACTGGCTCGATGGTTGCAGCAGTTGGAGAGCCTGTTCGGGCTGTTCAACTACCAGACGTTCCGCGCCATCCTTGCCGCGCTGACGGCCCTGTTCCTGTCGCTGTGGCTTGGCCCGGCGATGATCCGCAAGCTTGCCCAGTTCAAGGGCGGCCAGCCGATCCGCAAGGACGGTCCGCAGACCCATTTCTCCAAGGCCGGCACGCCGACCATGGGCGGTTCGCTGATCCTGCTCACCATCACCCTGTCGGTGCTGATGTGGGCCGACCTGCGCAACCGCTACGTGTGGCTGGTGCTGGCGGTGATGCTGTGCTTCGGCGCCATCGGCTGGTATGACGACTGGATCAAGATCGTCCGCCGCGACCCGAACGGCCTGAAGTCGCGCTGGAAATACCTGCTGCAGTCGATCTTCGGCCTGGCTGCTGGCCTGTTCCTGTTCTACACGGCCGACGTGCCGGCGGCGCTGACCTTCTACATCCCGATGTTCAAGTCGGTGGCGTTGCCGCTGGCCGGCATCGGCTTCGTGGCCATCGCCTACTTCTGGATCGTCGGTTTCTCCAACGCGGTGAACCTGACCGACGGCCTGGACGGCCTGGCCATCATGCCCACCGTGCTGGTGGCCTGCGCGCTGGGCGTGTTCGCGTATGCCTCGGGCAACGTGGTATTCGCCAACTACCTGCAGATTCCGCAGATTCCGGGCGCCGGCGAGCTGGTCATCATCTGCGCGGCCATCGCCGGTGCGGGCCTCGGCTTCCTGTGGTTCAACACCTATCCGGCCATGGTCTTCATGGGCGACATCGGCGCGCTGGCGCTGGGCGCGGTGCTGGGCACGATCGCGGTGATCACCCGCCAGGAACTGGTGCTGGTGATCATGGGCGGCGTGTTCGTCATCGAAACACTGTCGGTGATGATCCAGGTCGCCTCGTTCAAGCTGACCGGCAAGCGCGTGTTCCGCATGGCGCCGATCCACCACCATTTCGAACTGAAGGGCTGGCCCGAGCCGCGCGTGATCGTGCGCTTCTGGATCATCTCCGTCGTGCTCGTGCTGATCGGCCTGGCCACGTTGAAGGTGCGCTGAGATGAACGACCTGTCCCGCCAGGCAACTCGCCTTGAAGCCATCGAAGGCAGCTACGACAAGTGGCTGCTGGGCGCGATCATCGCGCTCACCGGCGTGGGCGTGGTGATGGTGGCGTCCAGCTCGATCGCCTTGATGAGCAGTCCGTTCTACTACCTCAACCGCCACCTGATCTTCCTGGCAGTGGGTATCGTGCTGGCGGTCATCGCCGCCCGCACTGAACTGAAGTCCATCGAGCAGTACAACCAGATGCTGCTGCTGGGCTGCTTCGTGCTGCTGCTGGCGGTGTTCGCACCGGGCCTGGGCAGCACGGTCAACGGTGCGCGCCGCTGGATCAACCTGGGCATCTCCAAGTTCCAGACGGTCGAAGCGGTGAAAGTGCTCTACATCGTCTGGCTGTCCAGCTACCTGGTGCGTTTCCGCGACGAGGTCAATGCGACCTGGCCGGCGATGCTCAAGCCGCTGGGCGTGGCCGGGGCGCTGGTGGTGCTGCTGCTGCTGCAGCCGGACTTCGGCTCGTCCACCCTGCTGCTGGCGATCACCGCCGGCATGCTGGTGCTGGGCGGGGTGAACATGCCGCGCATGTCGATGCCGGTGATCATCGGCCTGGTCGGCATGAGCGCACTGGCGATCATCGAGCCGTACCGCATGCGCCGCATCACCTCCTTCCTGGACCCGTGGGCCGACCAGCAGGGCGACGGCTACCAGCTGTCCAACGCGCTGATGGCGGTGGGCCGTGGCGAGTGGACCGGCGTCGGCCTGGGCAACTCGGTGCAGAAGCTGTACTACCTGCCCGAAGCGCATACCGACTTCATCTTCTCGGTCACCGCCGAGGAATTCGGCTTCCTGGGCACCTGCGTGATCGTGGCCCTGTACGCGCTGCTGGTCGGCCGGACCTTCTGGCTGGGTATGCGATGCGTGGAGATGAAGCGGCACTTCTCCGGTTACATCGCCTTCGGCATCGGCCTGTGGATCAGCATGCAGACCTTCGTTTCGATCGGCGTGAACCTGGGCATCCTGCCGACCAAGGGCCTGACCCTGCCGTTGATCTCCTCCGGCGGCTCGTCGGTGCTGATGACCTGCGTGGCGATGGGCCTGCTGCTGCGCGTGTCCTATGAACTCAAGCGCGCCGAGCGCCGCCAGGCCGTGCGCATCGGCGGCACCGAAGACGCCGCTGCCGAGCCGAGCGACGAGCCGGCCGCGCCGGTGGCCGCCAGCGTACCGATGAGCGCCGAGCCGGTGGCTGCCGCTGCAGCGAACGCTGCGCGCGGCACCAGCCGCCTGCAGTCGCGCATCGAACCGACCTTCGGGAGGCTGTCATGAGCACAGCCACCGACAACGTGCGCCCGGTGATGATCCTGGCCGGTGGTACCGGCGGTCACATCTTCCCCGGCCTGGCCGTGGCCCGCGTGCTGCGCGCGCGCGGCGTGCCGGTCACCTGGATGGGCGCCGACGGTGCGATGGAAACCCGTCTGGTGCCGCAGCACGACATTCCGATCGACACGCTGGCCATCACCGGCCTGCGCGGCAAGGGCAAGCTGGCCCTGCTGGGCGCGCCGTGGCGGCTGATGCGCGCGCTGCGCGCGGCCGGCATGATCATCCGCAAGCGCCAGCCGCGTGCGGTGGTGGCCTTCGGTGGATTCGCCTCCGGTCCCGGCGGCATGGCCACGCGCCTGCATGGCCTGCCGCTGATCGTGCATGAGCAGAACCGCGCACCGGGCCTGACCAATCGCATCCTGTCGCGCTATGCACGCCGTCTGCTGACCGGCTTCCCGGGCACCTTCGCCAAGGGCGAGGAGTGTGTCGGCAACCCGGTGCGTGCGGAGATCGCCGCCATCGCACCGCCGGAACAGCGCTTCGCCGACCGCCAGGGTCCGCTGCGCGTGCTGGTGGTGGGCGGCAGCCAGGGTGCACGCGCGCTCAATACCGGCGTGCCGCAGGCCATCGCTGCGCTGGGCGCCACAGTGCCGGTGCAGGTGCGCCACCAGAGCGGCGAGAAGATGCATGCCGAAGCGGTCGAGGCGTATGCCAAGGCTGGCGTGCAGGCGGAGATCACCCCGTTCATCGCCGACATGGCCGAGGCGTTTGCCTGGGCCGATCTGGTCGTATGCCGCTCCGGCGCGTCCACGCTGGCCGAGCTGTGCGCGGTCGGTGTCGGCAGTGTGCTGGTGCCATTCCCCGCTGCCGTCGACGATCACCAGACCCGCAATGCGGAGTACCTGGTCGAGCGCGGCGCGGCGGTTTTGCTGAAGCAGGACGGAACGCTGGCCGACGGCATTGCCGCACTGCTGCGCGATCTGTCCGAAAATCCCGCCCGCCGCATGCAGATGGCGCAAGCTGCGCGTGCCCTGGCCAAGGTCGATGCCGCCGAGCGCATCGCCGATATCATTCTCGAGGAAGCTGTATGAAGAAGGCATGCCACCGCGCCTGCCCTGCGCGAGGCCGCGCATGATCCGCCGCCTGCACGACACCAACGACCTGGTGCGCGCGTTCCCGCGCGTGCATTTCGTCGGCATCGGCGGCACCGGCATGAGCGGTATCGCCGAAGTGATGCTGACGCTGGGCTATGAAGTGTCCGGCTCGGACAACGCCGACAACGTGGCGACCCGCCGCCTGGCCAGCCTGGGTGCGCGCATCATGCGCGGCCACTCGGCGGCCAACGTGCTGGGCACCGACTGCGTGGTGGTCTCCAGCGCCATCCGCGAAGACAACCCGGAACTGATGGAAGCGCGCAGCCAGCGCATTCCGATCATGCCGCGTGCGGCCATGCTGGCCGAGCTGATGCGCTTCCGTCGCGGCATCGCCGTGGCCGGTACGCATGGCAAGACCACCACCACCAGCCTCACCGCTGCGGTATTGAGCGAAGGCGGCCTGGACCCGACGTTCGTGATTGGTGGCCAGCTGCTGGCCGCCGGCGCCAACGCCAAGCTGGGTGGTGGCCAGTGGCTGGTGGCCGAGGCCGACGAAAGCGATGGCAGCTTCCTGCGCCTGAATCCGTTGATGTCGATCATCACCAACATCGATGCCGATCATCTGGAGAACTACGGCAACGACTTTGCCCGCGTGCAGGCGGCGTTTGCCGAGTTCCTGCAGCGCCTGCCGTTCTATGGCCTGGCGGTGCTGTGCATCGACGACCCGGAAGTGGCTGCGCTGGCCGCCAGGACCCCGCGCCACGTGATGAGCTACGGCATGAGCCCGCAGGCCGACGTGCGCGCCGAGAACGTGGTGCAGGAAGGGTCGCGCATGCGCTTCACCCTGCGCCTGCCGCAGGGCACCAGCCAGGAAGTGGTACTGGCACTGCCGGGCAGGCACAACGTACTCAACGCACTGGCCGCCGCCGCAGTGGGCTGGCAGCTGGGCGTGGCCCCGGACGCCATCGCGCGTGCGCTGGAAGGCTTCGCCGGTGTCGGCCGTCGCTTCAACGATCTGGGCGAAGTGACCACCGCCAGTGGCGCCAAGGTGCGCATCATCGATGACTACGGTCATCACCCGAGCGAGCTGGAAGCCGTGTTCGCCGCCGCCCGTGGTGGCTGGGCCGACAAGCGCCTGGTGGTGGCCTTCCAGCCGCACCGCTACAGCCGAACCCGCGACCAGTTCGACAAGTTCGCCGCAGTGCTGTCCAGCGTCGATGCGCTGGTGCTGAGCGAGGTCTACCCGGCTGGCGAGGAACCGATTGCCGGTGCCGACTCGCATGCGCTGGCCCGCGCCATCCGCGCGCGCGGCCGCAGCGAACCGGTGGTGGTTGGCAAGGCCGCCGAGCTGGCCAGCGTGCTGCCGGACGTGCTGCAGGACGGTGACCTGCTGCTGATGATGGGGGCGGGCGACATCGGCGCCGTGGCTACCCACATCGCGGTGGAAGGCTTCAAGGGGGAGGGCGAGGCGTGAGCGCGCTGACCTTCCCGCCGCTGCGCGTGACCGACCCGGCTGTATTCGGCCGCGTCGCCGTGCTGCTCGGTGGCACTTCCAGCGAACGCGAGGTGTCGCTGGATTCCGGCCGCAACGTACTGGAAGCACTGCAGTCGCGCGGTGTCGATGCGTTCGCGGTGGATGGCATTCCGGCGCTGGCCAAGGCGCTGGCTGCCGGCGGCATCGACCGTGTGTTCAACATCCTGCACGGCCACAACGGTGGTGGTGAGGACGGCATCGTGCAGGGCCTGATGGACGCCTTCGGCGTGCCGTACACCGGCTCGGACGTGCTGGGCTCTGCGCTGAGCATGGACAAGATCCGTACCAAGCAGGTGTGGTTGTCGCTGGGCCTGCCGACCCCGCAATACCGCAAGGTCGACGCATCGAACGTGCATGCACTGGCGGCCGAGCTGGGCCTGCCGGTGGTGGTGAAGCCGGCCAACGAAGGCTCCAGCGTGGGCATCAGCCGGGTCACCGACGACGCCGGCCTGGATGAGGCCGTGGCCCTGGCTGCGCGCTACGACGGCCAGCTGCTGATGGAGCAGATGGTGGTCGGCGACGAACTGACCGTGGCCATTCTCGGCGACGTCGCGCTGCCGTCGATCCGCATCGTGCCCAAGGGCCAGTGGTACGACTACAACGCCAAGTACATCGCCGAGGACACCCAGTACCTGTGCCCGGGCCTGGACGGTGGCGACGAAGAGGAAATCCGCCGCATCGCGCTGGCCGCGTTCCGCGCTGCTGGCTGCCGTGGTTGGGGCCGCGTGGACGTGATGCGCGACCGCAGCAGCGGCCGCTTCTTCCTGCTGGAAGTGAATACCGCGCCGGGCATGACCAGCCATTCGCTGGTGCCCAAGGCCGCAGGCCAGGCCGGCATCAGCTTCGAAGAGCTGGTGTGGCGCGTGCTGGAACAGACCCTGGAGGCCTCGCACGCATGAACGCGGTGCTGCGCATCTTCGTCTGGCTGTTGGCGCTGTCGGTGGTTGCACTGCCGGTGGTGGCCGTGGTCAATGGCTGGGTCGGCGCCGAGCGCTGGCCGCTGGCGAAGCTGCGCGTGCATGGCGAGTTCAAGCGGGTACCGGCCGAACAGCTGCAGCAGGTGCTGCTGCCGTATGCGCGCGCCGGGTTCTTCGCGGTCAAGCTGCAGGATGCCCAGGACGCACTGGAAAAGTTGCCGTGGGTGGAAAGCGCACGGGTACGCAAGCAGTGGCCGGATGTGCTGGAAGTAACCCTGGTCGAGCACAAGCCGTTCGCGCGCTGGGGCAACGACCGCCTGGTTTCCGAGCAGGGAAAGCTGTTCCCCACGCCGAAGAAGCTGGCCGACCTTGCGCTGCCCGAACTGGATGGCCCGGACAGCCAGACCGAAGAAGTGATGAAGCTGTACAGCGACTCGCGTGCATTGTTCGCACCGGCCGGCGTCGATGTGCGCCGGGTGACGATGGATGCACGCGGCAGCTGGTCGCTGGTGCTGAGCAACGGCACCGAAGTGGTGGTCGGCCGCGACGACGCGCGCTCGCGCATGCAGCGCTTCGTCAAGGTACTGCCGCAGCTCAACCGTCAGGACGCGCCGATCGAGCGCGCCGACCTCCGTTACACCAATGGTTTCACGCTGAGCTGGGGTACCCCGGCCACGCCGGCGAAAGCGCCGGCGACCCCGGCCAGAAGCACGCAGGAAAGGACATGAATCGCAAGGGTGACAAATCGCTGATCGTTGGCCTGGACATCGGCACCTCCAAGGTGGTGGCGCTGGTGGGCGAGTATTCGCCGGGCAACCCGATCGAAGTGATCGGCATCGGCTCGCACGAGTCGCGCGGTTTGAAGCGCGGCGTGGTGGTGGACATCGAATCGACCGTGCAGTCGATCCAGCGCGCGGTGGAAGAAGCCGAGCTGATGGCCGGCTGCGAGATCCGCTCGGTGTACGCCTCGATCTCCGGCAACCACGTGCAGTGCAAGAACTCACCGGGCATCGTGCCGATCCGCGACGGGGAAGTGACCTGGGGCGACCTGGATCGCGTGCTCGATGCGGCCAAGGCGGTGGCGATTCCGGCCGACCAGAAGATCCTGCACGCGATCCCGCGCGAGTACGTGCTGGACGATTCGCAGGAAGGCATCCGCAATCCGGTCGGCATGACCGGCGTGCGCCTGGAGGTGCATGCGCACCTGGTGGTGTGCGCACAGTCGGCCGCGGCCAACATCAGCAAGTGCGTGCAGCGCTGCGGCCTGCAGGTGGATGACCTGGTGCTGTCCTCGCTGGCCTCCAGCGTGGCGGTGCTGACCGCCGACGAACGCGAGCTGGGCGTGGTGCTGGTCGACATGGGCGCCGGCACCACCGACATCGCGGTGTTCGTGCAGGGCGCGATCTGCCACACGGCTTCGCTGCCGATCGCCGGCGACCACGTCACCAATGACATCGCGCACATGCTGCGCACGCCCACCCCGGAAGCCGAGCAGATCAAGGTGCGCTACGCCTGCGCCCTGGCCCAGCTGGCCACCGCCGAGGAAAGCATCCAGGTGCCGTCGGTGGGCGACCGTCCGCCGCGCCGCATGCCGCGCCATTCGCTGGCGCAGGCGGTGCAGGGCCGTTACGAGGAAATCTTCGAGATGGTGCAGGCCGAACTGCGCCGCTCCGGCTTCGAGGAACTGGTGCGCGCCGGCATGGTGCTGACCGGTGGTGCCTCGAAGATGGAAGGCGTGGTCGAGCTGGCCGAGGAAATGCTGCAGATGCCGGTGCGCGTGGGCATCCCGCAGCACGTTACCGGCCTGGGCGAAGTGGTGGGCAATCCGGTGCATGCCACCGGCGTGGGCCTGCTGCTGATGGGCAGCCAGATCGAGCACCCGCGGCGGCCGTCGCTGCCGACCGGGCGCGCCGGAAGCATGTTCAAGAAACTCAAGACCTGGTTCCGCGGCGAGTTCTGACGCGGAACCCGTAACACCGGGGTCACCCCGGCGCAGCACCTGCAGTACCCGCATCACAACGCAGCAACGCAATACACAACCCACACAGCCGCAACGGCAACATGACACGCGAAGGCAGGAGGCCCGACCGTCCATGCCACCGTCAAGCGGATACAACGAGGACACGGACATGGCGCATTTTGAACTGATCGAAAAGATGGCACCCAATGCGGTGATCAAGGTGGTTGGCGTGGGCGGCGGCGGCGGCAATGCCGTGGCGCACATGGTCAACTCGGCGGTGGACGGCGTGGAATTCATCACCGCCAACACCGACTCGCAGGCCATCAAGAATTGCGGTGCCAAGCTGCAGTTGCAGCTGGGTACCAACGTGACCAAGGGCCTGGGCGCAGGCGCGAACCCGGAAGTCGGCCGCCAGGCCGCGCTGGAAGACCGTGAGCGCATCATGGACGCCCTGCAGGGCGCGGACATGGTGTTCATCACCGCCGGCATGGGCGGCGGCACCGGCACCGGCGCTGCACCGGTGGTGGCGCAGCTGGCCAAGGAGATGGGCATCCTGACCGTGGCCGTGGTCACCAAGCCGTTCCCGTTCGAAGGCCGTCGCCGTATGCAGGTGGCGCTGAAGGGCATCGAGGAACTGAGCCAGCACTGCGACTCGCTGATCACCATCCCGAACGAGAAGCTGATCACCGTGCTGGGCCGCAATGCGACCATGATCCAGGCATTCCGCGCCGCCAACGACGTGCTGCAGGGCGCCGTGCAGGGCATCGCCGACCTGATCGTGCGTCCGGGCCTGATCAACGTCGACTTCGCCGACGTGCGCACCGTCATGTCCGAAATGGGCCTGGCGATGATGGGTACCGGCACCGCCCGTGGCGATGACCGCGCCCAGGCCGCTGCCGAATCGGCCATCCAGAACCCGCTGCTGGACGACGTGAACCTGGCCGGTGCCAACGGCATCCTGGTCAACATCACCGCCGGTGCGGACTTCACCATGGCCGAGTTCGACGAGATCGGCCGCACCATCGACGGCTTCGCTTCGGAAGACGCCACCGTGGTGGTCGGCACCGTGCTCGACCCGGACATGCAGGACGAAGTGCGCGTGACCGTGGTTGCCACCGGCCTGAACCGCGTGTCGGCCAGCAAGGCCCAGCGTCCGGGCGAGCGCGCGCCGATCAAGCTGGTCCGCAACGCCACCACCGGCCAGCCGGAGTTCGGCGACTTCGACAACGGCGGCGACGCCGTGTCCAAGGCCGTCGGCGGCATGGGCCTGGGCCTGCGTCGCGCCAGCAGCGATACCGCGGCGGCTTCGGCCCCGTCGGCGCCGTCCTCTTCGGCCCCGGCCGCGGCAGAACTGCCGAACGATTACCTGGACATCCCGGCGTTCCTGCGCCGCCAGGCGGACTGAGCGGGCCGGCCCGGGGTTGTCCTCCCCGGGTTGCGCCACCATGTCCTGAAAACGCGGGCGCCGGGCCAGGATGGGCCCGGCCGCCCTGCTTCATGTGCGTCCCATTGGCGCGCCGGTGTGTCCTGCCTGCCTTTCAGCCGGGGTAGGGGACCGTGCGTGTTAATCTAATGTGTCACTTCCGGTCCATCCCCCATGATCCAGCAACGCACCCTCAAGAACACGATCCGCGCCACCGGCGTTGGCCTGCACAGCGGTGACAAGGTCTACATGACCCTGCGCCCGGCACCGGTCAACCATGGCATCGTGTTCCGCCGCGTGGACCTGGACCCGGTGGTGGAAGTGCCGGCCAAGGCCGAGCTGGTCACCGAAGTGACCCTGTGCACCGGCCTGACCTGCAACGACGCCAAGATCCAGACCGTCGAACACCTGATGTCGGCGCTGGCCGGCCTGGGCGTGGACAACATCATTGTCGAACTGTCCTCGGCCGAGCTGCCGATCATGGACGGTTCGGCCGGCCCGTTCGTGTTCCTGCTGCAGTCGGCGGGCATCGTGGAACAGGATGCGCCCAAGCGCTTCATCCGCGTGCTGAAGACCGTGGAAGTGACCGAGGGCGACAAGGTGGCCCGCTTCAGCCCGTACGAGGGCTACAAGCTGGGCTTCACCATCCAGTTCGACCACCCGATGATTCCGGCCAAGCAGTCGCGCCAGGAAATCGAGTTCTCGACGCTGGCCTACACCAAGGAAATCTCCCGCGCGCGCACCTTTGGCTTCATGCGCGACCTGGAATACATGCGCGAGCGCAACCTGGGCCTGGGCGGTTCGATGGACAACGCCATCGTGCTGGACGAGTTCCGCGTGCTCAACGAAGACGGCCTGCGCTATGCCGACGAATTCGTGCGCCACAAGATCCTCGATGCGATCGGCGACCTCTATCTGGCCGGTGGCCAGGTGCTGGGCGCCTACGAAGGCTTCAAGTCCGGTCACGCCCTCAACAACAAGCTGGTGCGGGCGCTGATGGCCGACGCCACTGCCTGGGAATGGGTCAGTTTCGACTCGCCGGCGACGCCGGATCCGGTGGAGTATGCCACTCCGGCCTACGCATGATTTCTGTAGGCTGTTGAATTAAAAGACAAAAGCGCCGCCTTCCAGGGCGGCGTTGTCGTTTCAGGCGTGTTCGGCGCATTCAGCATGCTTGACACGCGTCAAGGCTGGTTCGAGGTCACGGTTTTGTGAACCTGTTGGATCGGAAGCCTGAATTTAACGCAGTTTTAACAACAATCTAACGACAGGCCCCCGGATGGCAGCTAGGATGCGACCCGGCCCCCGAAATGTTTCACGCCGTGGTGACACGCGCGACGGGGAGCGGAGCCGGATGCTCCGTTGTCGTCAGGACCGCTTCTTCGGCTTCGAAGGAACGTCCTGCAGGCAAGCCAAGGCGTCGCGTAGCCCTTTGTGCGTGGCGGCTGAAACTGCGTGGGGTCCATTCCGGTTGTCGAGCGCTGGGGAGCGCGTGGGAGTGGGAGACGCAGTCTTGATGGTCACCCTGGTGGCCTTCAGCCCGATGGAACGGGCCGCGTCGAGCAACTGGGCTTCGGCAAGCCGCAACTTGGCATGCCAGACCGGGGACTCGACGAGAAAAACGAGGTGTT
Organism: Stenotrophomonas sp. PE591; assembly: GCF_018320795.1. NCBI lineage: Bacteria > Pseudomonadati > Pseudomonadota > Gammaproteobacteria > Lysobacterales > Lysobacteraceae > Stenotrophomonas > Stenotrophomonas sp. PE591. The sequence goes on along the minus strand of NZ_JAAOKO010000003.1, from coordinate 122,813 downwards.
CCCCGTCCACATTGGCCAGCCGGCAACGGCTGCGCAGAGGTGGCGGCAACTGGGGGCGCAACTGACGGTCCAGCGCGTCGAGCCACAAGGCACGCCGCAGCGGGTTCCCGCTTTTGTCCGCCATCACCGCATCCAGCGCCGGCTTCGGCACTGACGCGGGGCGAACGCTGGATTTCGGCTCAGACATGAAAACTCACTGATGGCATTCAAAAAGATCGTAATCAAAACGCGTGAAGGACAGGCCAAGTCGTCGCCGATCGCGCGTTTGCGGTTCTATTTCGAGGACCGCCCCCGCGCCCTGCTGGGCAGCGTGCTCGGGGTAGGCTGCATTATCGGCCTTGCTGGCGGCATTGGCGCCAGCGCGCTGAATGATTCCCGGCTGCAGGCCAAGGTCGAGCGCCAGGATGCGGAACTGGCCAAGGTCAAGCGCGATGCGCAGACCCAGGTCAACGCGCTGGCGGCACGCCTCGGCGAGCTGCAGGCGCAGGCTACCCGCCTGAACGCCCTTGGCGAACGGCTGACCCAGATGGGCAAGCTGGAAGACGGCGAGTTCGACTTCAACGAGACCCCTGGCCTCGGTGACGGCGATGCCGGCGGCCCGACCAGCGACATCCCGGTCAAGGACGTCAACGCCGACTTACAGGTGCTGGAGCAGCGTTTCGCTGCTTCAGGCCGCCAGTTGTCGGTGATGGAATCGCTGATGTTCGACCACCAGCTGCAGCAGAACGCCGTGCCGTCGCGCATGCCGATCCGCAACAGCTACGTGACCTCCGGCTTCGGCACCCGTGCCGACCCGTTCGGCCGCGGTGCCGCCACCCACAAGGGCATGGACTTCCACGCCAAGGTCGGTGACCCGGTGATGGCCGTGGCCGAAGGCGTGGTCAGCTTCGCCGGCGTGAAGGGCGGCTACGGCAACGTGGTCGATGTCGACCACGGTAATGGCTACGTCACCCGCTACGCGCACAATTCGCGCCTGGTGGTGAAGGCCGGTGACCTGGTCCGTGCCGGTCAGGAAGTGGCCAAGGCCGGTTCCACCGGTCGTTCGACCGGCGCCCACGTGCACTTCGAGGTGTGGGAGAACGGCAACGTGGTCAACCCGCGCAAGTTCCTCGGCGACGGCGGCAACACGCCGGTCGGGCGCGTCAGCCGCGGCTGAATCCCGGGTCGGATTCGGTTGATCTGGTAGTGCCGGCCGCTGGCCGGCAACCTCATGATCTGCGGCGGCATCGCGTACCCGGCCAGGGGCCGGCATTACCGGCAAGGTTCGGATGCCATTGCCGCCAAAGGGTTGAAACCCCTCGCGCCCGTCCCAAGCTACAATGGGTGTTGCCATCGACAGGGCGCCAGGCGCCCTGTTTCGTTTGCGGCGGACGGATCCCAAGGGGGAGGCCGGGCGTCGTGTCCATCCAACCCGGTTCCTTCAATGATCAACAGCCTGCTTACCCGCGTATTTGGCAGTCGTAACGAACGACAGCTGCGCCAGCTCAACCGCATCGTCGCCAAGATCAATGCGCTGGAGCCGGAGATCGAGAAGCTTTCCGACGAGCAGCTTCAGGCCAAGACGCCGGAGTTCAAGCAGCGCATCGCCGATGGTGAAGCCCTGGACAAGGTGCTGCCGGAAGCCTTCGCGGTCTGCCGTGAAGCCGGCCGCCGCGTGCTGGGCATGCGCCACTACGACGTGCAGCTGATCGGCGGCATGGTGCTTCACCTGGGCAAGATCGCAGAAATGCGCACCGGTGAAGGCAAGACCCTGGTGGCGACCCTACCGGTGTATCTCAACGCGCTGGAAGGCAAGGGCGTGCACGTGGTCACCGTGAACGACTACCTGGCCCGCCGCGACGCCGCGCAGATGGGCAAGCTGTACAACTGGCTGGGCCTGAGCGTGGGCGTGGTCTACCCGGGCATGCCGCACAGCGACAAGCGCGAAGCCTATGCTGCGGACATCACCTACGGCACCAACAACGAATTCGGCTTCGACTACCTGCGCGACAACATGGCGCTGTCCAAGGCCGACCGCTACCAGCGCGGCCTGCACTACGCCATCGTCGACGAAGTCGACTCCATCCTGATCGACGAAGCGCGTACCCCGCTGATCATCTCCGGCCCGGCCGATGACTCCCCGGAGCTGTACATCCGTGTCAACCGCGTCGTGCCGCACCTGGTCAAGCAGGAAGCGGAAGACGGCGAAGGCGACTTCTGGGTCGACGAGAAGGGCAAGCAGGTGCACCTGTCCGAAGCGGGCATGGAGCACGCCGAGCAGCTGCTGGTGGAAGCCGGCATCCTCAACGGCGAAACCGAAGGCCTGTACGCGGCGCAGAACCTGACCGTGGTCCACCATCTCAACGCCGCCCTGCGCGCGCACGCGATCTACCAGCGCGACGTTGACTACATCGTGCGCGACGGCGAAGTGGTCATCGTCGACGAGTTCACCGGCCGTACCCTGGCCGGCCGCCGCTGGTCCGATGGCCTGCACCAGGCGGTGGAAGCGAAGGAAGGCGTGCCGGTCCAGCGCGAGAACCAGACGCTGGCGAGCATCACCTTCCAGAACCTGTTCCGCATGTACAAGAAGCTGTCCGGCATGACCGGCACGGCCGATACCGAAGCCTTTGAGTTCCAGAGCATCTACGGCCTGGAAGTGGTGGTGATCCCGACGAACCGCCCGACCATCCGCAAGGACAGCCCGGACCAGGTGTTCCTCAACCGCAAGGGCAAGTTCAATGCGGTGCTGGCCGACATCGAAGAATGCGCCAAGCGCGGCCAGCCGGTGCTGGTCGGTACCACCTCGATTGAAACTTCGGAAATGCTGTCCGAGCACCTGAGCAAGGCCGGTGTGAAGCACGAAGTGCTCAATGCCAAGCAGCACGACCGCGAAGCGACCATCGTCGCCAACGCCGGCCGTCCGGGCGCGGTGACCATCGCCACCAACATGGCCGGCCGTGGTACCGATATCGTGCTGGGCGGTTCGCTGGAAGCAGAGCTCCACGCGCTGGGCGAGGACGCGACCGACGAGCAGAAGGCCGCGGTCAAGGCCGACTGGCAGAAGCGCCACGAGGCAGTGAAGGCGGCGGGCGGCCTGCACATCGTCGGCACCGAGCGCCATGAGTCGCGCCGTATCGACAACCAGTTGCGTGGCCGTTCGGGCCGCCAGGGTGACCCGGGTTCGTCCCGCTTCTACCTGTCGCTGGAAGACAACCTGATGCGCATCTTCGCCTCCGACTGGGTGCAGAAGGCCATGCGCATGATGGGCATGAAGGAAGACGACGTCATCGAAGACCGCCTGGTCAGCCGCCAGATCGAGAAGGCGCAGCGCAAGGTCGAGGCCCACAACTTCGACATCCGCAAGAACCTGCTGGACTTCGACGACGTCAACAACGACCAGCGCAAGGTGATCTACGCCCAGCGCGACGAACTGCTGGACGCCGAGTCGGTGAAGGACAACGTCGACGGCATCCGTGACGATGTGATCTTCGACGTGGTGGCCCGCTTCGTGCCGCCGAACTCGATCGACGAGCAGTGGGACCTGCGTGGCCTGGAAGCGACCCTGGAGTCGGACTTCGGCCTGCAGATGTCGCTGACCGACCTGGTCAAGGAACACGAGGAGCTGGACGCCGAGGCGATTGCCGCCAAGGTGCAGGAACGCGTCAACCAGCACTTCGCCGAGAAGGAAGCCGGCGTGGGCGAAGAGACCATGCGCGCGCTGGAGAAGCACGTGATGCTGACCGTGCTGGACCAGAGCTGGAAGGAGCACCTGGCGCGCATGGATTACCTGCGCCAGGGCATCTACCTGCGTGGTTACGCGCAGAAGCAGCCCAAGCAGGAATACAAGAAGGAAGCCTTCGAGCTGTTCTCGGACATGCTGGAAAACGTCAAGCGCGAAGTGGTGACCCTGCTGTCGCGCGTGCGCATCCGCAGCGACGAGGAAGTGCAGGCGCTGGAAGCGGCCGAACGCCAGCAGGCCGAAGCCCGCCTGAGCCAGTCGCAGTTCCAGCACCAGGACGTGGGCGGTTACAGCGCCGACGAGGAAGCCGCGCAGGTGCAGGCTGCCCAGCAGGGCGTGGCGCAGATGCAGCGCGACGAGCCGAAGATCGGCCGCAACGATCCGTGCCCGTGCGGCAGTGGCAAGAAGTACAAGCACTGCCACGGCCAGCTGAGCTGATGCCGAAGAGCCCCGCGAAAGCGGGGCTTTTCGTTTGTGGCAGGGGAGTTGCAGCGCATCCGTGATTGCGCCGGCCGCCCTGTTCTGGGCATGCTTCCCCCCATGCCTTCCCCCACCCGATCGATCCATGTCGTGGCCGCCGTCATCACCGACGCCCGTGGCCGCGTGCTGCTCAACCGCCGTACCGAGAACCGCGACATGGCCGGCCTGTGGGAGTTTCCCGGCGGCAAACGCGAATCCGGCGAGACCTCCGAACAGGCGCTGGTGCGCGAGCTGCGCGAGGAACTGGGCATCGAGGCCGATGTCGGCGAGTGGCTGATGGATGTGCCGCAGCGCTATCCGGACAAGCACCTGACCCTGGAGGTGCGCCACGTGCGCAGCTGGAAGGGGACACCGCGCGGGCGGGAGGGCCAGGCAATCACCTGGGTGGCGCCGGACAAGCTGGGCCGCTATTCAATGCCACCGGCAGACCTGCCGGTGGTGGCCGCGCTGCGCCAGCCCGACAGCTACCTGATCACCCCGGCGCCAACCGATGATGAGGGCGGCTTGCAGCATTGGCATGAACAGCTGCAGCGCGTGGTGGCCGCGGGCCAGCAGCGCATCCAGCTGCGGTTGCCGACGGCGCATCCGCAGCGGCAGGCGATGGTCGAACAGGCCGTGCGCGCGCATCGTCGCAGCGGGGTGCAGTGGCTGCTCAACCGCGATATCGAGCTGGCACGCGCATTGGGCGTGGGTGTGCATCTGGGCAGCGAACAGTTGCAGGAACTGTCGCAGCGTCCACTTCCCGAAGGCCAGCTGGTGGCCGCATCCTGCCACGACCTGCAGCAGCTGCAGGCCGCACAGCAGCTGGGCTGCGACTTCGCCGTGCTGGGCCCGGTGCAGGCCACGGCTAGCCATCCGGACGCGGTACCGCTGGGCTGGGACGCGTTCGCCGAGCTGCGCGCGCAGGTGTCACTGCCGATCTATGCGCTGGGCGGCGTGGGTCGCGGTCACATCGCCGAAGCGCGTCGCCATGGCGGGCAGGGCATTGCCGCCATTCGCGGGCTGTGGCCAGAGTGAGCCGGCATGCGGGGTCAGATCCCTGCGCAGCAGGGCTCTGGCCCCTCCCGATCACAGCGTGATCCAGAAACACCCATACTGCCGCCGCAGCCCAAGCACCGTCGAAGCGCGCGCCACGCTGCCCGGCAACGTCTGCTCCAGGCGCAGGCCGACCGGATGCCGCACGGCCGGCGGCTCAGGGTCGGACCCCTGCGCAGCAGGGCTCTGACCCTCCTCCGGCACTGCGGCCTGGTCCTGCCGCGGATACACCGGCACCACGTCCACCAATGGCCGCCGCGCCAACGATTCCAGTTGGCCGAGAATGCGCTGCGCGCCCGCGTCGGACACCGAGCCCCACAGGTACAGCGAGGACAGCCGATTGACGTCGTTGCTGAGGATGCCGTTGCGCAATGCGTCCACGAGCTCGCTCAGCCGGCGCGGGCAGCGTGCACCCAGCGTGTCGCGCGCTGCGGTATTGCCGGTCGGGGAGGGCGGCGGCAGCCGTGACCGTGCACCCACGCTGTCGCAGGGCCGGTCGGTGTACACGCTCTGGCCCTGCGCATCGGTGCAGCGGTTCAGGCGCGTGGACTGTGCGTGGGCGACGCTCGACAGCGCGCATAGCGGCAGCAGCAACAGCAGGAAGGAAAGCCGGATCATCCTCGCAGGGTAGCGCCGATCCGGTCCGCATGGCGTGCTTTCAGCCCTGCAGCAGCTTCAGCACCGAGGTGGTCGGCTTGGCCAGGTTCAAGGTGTAGAAGTGCAGGCCGGGCGCGCCGCCTTCGATCAGGCGCTGGCACAGCCGGGCCACCACTTCCGTGCCGAATGCACGTACCGACTCGGCGTCATCGCCGTAGGCCTGCATCTTGCGGCCGATCCAGCGCGGAATCTCCGCACCACACTGCTCGGAGAAGCGGCGCAGCTGGCTGAAGTTGGCGATCGGCATGATGCCGGGCGTGATCGGCACCTGCACGCCGAGCCGGTGCACTTCATCGACGAAGTGGAAGTAGGCGTCCGGGTTGAAGAAGTACTGGGTGATCGCCGCATCGGCACCGGCATCGATCTTGGCCTTGAAGTGCTTCAGGTCAGCCAGCGCATCGGTCGCCTGCGGATGCGTTTCCGGATACGCGCCCACTTCGATGTGGAACGCATCGCCGTGCTCGGTGCGGATGAAGTCGATCAGCTCGGCCGCGTAGCGCATGTCGCCGGGGAAGCCCATGCCCGAGGGAAGGTCACCGCGCAGCGCGACCAGACGACGGCAGCCGATGGCGCGGTACAGCTTGAGCAGTTCGCGGATCTCCTGGCGGGTGCCGCCCACGCACGACAGGTGCGGCGCGGCATCGAAGCCATGGTGCTGGTTGAGGTGGCGCACGGTCTCGGAGGTGTAGCTCAGGGTCGAGCCACCGGCGCCGAAGGTACACGACACGTATTCGGGGGCGTAGTCCTTCAGCTTGGCCGCAGCACGGTCCAGCTGGCTGCGCTGTTCGTCGGTCTTGGGCGGATAGAACTCGAAGCTGATGGCGGTCATGGCGCGGATGGCGGCGGTCGGTGCGAAGCAGTATATCTCTTCATCAAGATGGATGCTTGAAGATTGCGTGAGAGCCCGCCGTCCCCGGCCCGCGACCGTTCGCCCCGCCGTGCGGCCGCTGCTCTGAAATCGCAACCGGGGTGCCTCCGCCAGGCCCACGCTGCTCCCATCCCGGCACCACCCACCCAATGAAGGAGCAGACGATGAAGATCTTCCTGGCACTCTGGTACGCAATGAAGGCCCTGGCCCGGCTGGCGATGATCGGCATGGCGATGGCCGTGCTCGGTTCCGGCTCGGCGCATGCGGCGGCCGCCACCGGCACCGGCAAGGTGCAGGTCGAGGTGGTCGGCAAGGGCCGTCCGCTGCTGATGATCCCCGGCCTGAACAGCAGCGCCGAGGTCTGGCGCGAGACCTGCCTGGCGCTGAAGGACGTGCAGTGCCATCTGGTGCAGCTGCCGGGCTTTGCCGGCGCTGCGCCCGCCGACCCGCGCCCGGCCGAATTCCTGCCGGCCATGCGCGGGCAGCTGCTTGCCTACCTGCATGACCAACAGCTGGGCCCGGTGGTGGTGATCGGCCACAGTCTTGGCGGCCTGCTGGGGCTGCAGATGGCGCAGGCCGAGCCGAAGGCAGTCAGTGCGCTGGTGGTGGTCGACGCATTGCCGTTCCTGCCGGCGGCGCGTGACCCGAACGCCACCGCAGACAGCGTGCGGCCAATGGCTGACCAGCTGCGCAAGGGCATGCTCACCGCCGATGCCGCGCAGTGGCAGGCGCAGCTGAAGGCCGGCCTGCCGGGCATGACCCGCGATCCGCAGCGGCAGGCCGAGCTGGGGCGCTGGGGCGAAGCCAGCGACCGCCAGACCACCGCTGACGCCATGCATGCGGTGATGACCACCGACCTGCGTGACAGCATCGCCTCGATCACCGCACCGACGCTGGTGCTGGGCAGCTGGGCCGGCTACCAGCCGATGGGCGGCACCGAGGACAGCACGCGCGCGGTGTTCCAGGCGCAGTACGCGAAACTGCGGGGCGTGCAGATCGCGATGAGCGCGCAGGGTTTCCACTTCCTGATGTGGGATGATCCGCGCTGGCTGCGCGGTCAGGTGCAGGCCTTCCTCGACCACCACCACTGAGTTTCAACACGCCTCGGAATGGACATGCCGGATTCCTCCTCGACGGTACGCTTCTGGCTGCTCAATGCGCTGGTGTGGGCGCTCTATGGCGTTGCCGGAATCGGCCTGCGCCAGGCCTATTTCAGCGATGCCGGAAGCGCAGGCGTGTTGATCACGCTGGGCCTGGCGTTGGCCCTGTTCGGGTGCAGCGGTGCCATCCGCGCGCTGGCGCTGCGTGCCGACTGGTGGGCGCGCGGCACGGCCGGGCTGTTGCTGCGGCTGGCGCTGTCGGTGGCATTGGGCGCGGCAGTGGCGCAGCTGCTGGTGAACATCGCGCTGCACTCGGCGCTGGCCTGGAACTGGGTGAGCCTGGGGCGGCAGACGGCCGACTTCAGCCCCAAGGCGCTGCTGCTCTACTGGTACACCACTGCGGTGATGCTGGCCCTGTGGGCAGCGCTCTGGGCAGGCCTGCACAGCCTGCGCCGGATACGCAGTGCGGAACTGGCGCGCCTGCGTGCCGAGGCCGAGCGCAGCGCGCTGGAGCGCGATGCACTGCGTGCACGGCTCAACCCGCATTTCATGTTCAATGCGCTGAACAACCTGCGCGCGCTGATCCTGGAAGACCCGGAGCGTGCGCGCGACATGGTCACCCGCCTGTCGCGCACGCTGCGCCAGGCGCTGGCACACAACCGCAGCGAGCAGGTCACCCTGGCCGAGGAACTGGTGGTAGTGGACGACTACCTGGCCATCGAGGCAGTCCACTTCGAACAGCGCCTGCAGGTAAGCCAGCACATTGATGCCGATGCCATGCAGGCACAGCTGCCGGCGATGGCGCTGCAGCTGCTGGTGGAGAATGCGATCAAGCATGGCATCGCCAGCCGCCCGGGCGGCGGTGAGGTGCAGATCCGTGCCACGCTGGACAATGATGTGCTGCGTCTGCAGGTCGACAATCCGCTGGGCGGCGCCAGCGAGCCTGCCCATGGCCATGGCGTTGGCCTTGCCTACCTGCGTGCGCAGCTCGGCACGCAGGGTCGTTTCACCCTGCAGCCGGTCGGCGACCGCATGCAGGCCCTGCTGGAGATTCCGCAATGAGTGGCGTGCTGCGTGTGTTGATCGTTGATGATGCACGGCTGGCGCGGCAGGAGCTGCGCACGCTGTTGTCGGCGCTGCCATGGGTGCAGTGCGTGGGCGAGGCCGACGATGTGCCCGCTGCACGCGAGGCGATCGCCACACTGGCGCCAGACCTGGTGCTGCTGGATGTGCAGATGCCCTCCGGCAGCGGCTTCGATGTGCTGGATGGGCTGGAGACGGTTCCGGCGGTGGTCTTCGTTACTGCCTACGACACCTACGCGGTGCGCGCCTTCCAGGCCAACGCGCTGGACTATCTGGTGAAGCCGGTCGAGGCGCCGCGCTTGCTGGAAGCGTTGCAGCGGGCGCGCCAGCGCGAGGTGGTGGCGGGCGAAACGCCGGAGCCGCGCAGCACGCTGGGCGCGCAGGACCAGGTGTTCGTGCGCGAGGGCGAACGCTGCTGGTTCGTCGCGGTCTCGGAGATCCGTCGGCTGGTGGTGGATGGTAACTACACACGGCTATGGTTCCGCGACCAGAACGCCCTGCTGACCCGCAGCCTGAGCGCGCTGGAAGCACGCCTGCCGCCGGAGTTGTTCTTCCGCGCCAACCGCAACACGCTGGTCAACCTGCGCCGCATTCGTGGCGTGACGCCCAGCATTGCAGATGGCTACGATCTGGCGCTGGACGACGGCAGCGAGGTGGAGGTATCGCGGCGGCAGGCACGTGAACTGCGCGAGCGGATGGCGTTGTAGCTGCCGCTACAGCTCGGCACTGACCGGGCTGGTGATGAATCCCCACAGCAGGCGTGCCATCACTGCGGGCGAGCGTGCCTGCCTGCGCGCATAAGTCTGTAGCGCATCCAGCCGCAGGCGGTCATAGAGGTGGCCGGCCAGCAGCACGGCATGCACGCGGCGGGTATTGGCGATGTCGTGCAGCGGGTTGCCATCAAGCAGCACCAGGTCTGCGGCTTTGCCGACCTCGACGCTTCCATGCGATGCCTGCCGTTGCAGATGACGTGCGGCCTGCAGCGTAGCTGCGCGCAGCACGTCGGCCTGGCTCAGGCCGGCCTGTCGCAGCCACTGCAGTTCATCGTGGTAGCGGAAGCCGCCCAATCCGGTATCGGTGCCGACCAGCACGGTGACGCCGGCACGATGGGCCGCACCGGTGAGAGCCAGGCCATGCTCGAAGTAGGTCTTCAGTGCGTCTTGGCCGCGTCGGCCGGGATAGCGCGCTGCGGTGGCCTGCAGGTCATCACGCCACGCCCAGCGTGAAAGCGGGTCCAGATAGGCCAGGCGCGGATCGTCGACGAAGGCGGGGTCGCTTGCGCGTGCATCTTCTTAGCGGGTGACATGGGTCGGTACGAACGCGGCACCGCTGGCCTGCATCAAAGCGAACGCCTTGTTGCAGAGCGTGGGCTGATAGCTGGCAACCATGCGTTCGGCCAGTACGATCGGGTCTTCGCCGTCGAGCGTGCCACCGCGCCATGCCGCCGCGTTGTCGAAGCAGTGGCGCACGAACAGATGGGCGTGCTCGAAGCTGCGCTGGCCCGCCTGCACCGCGTCGTCCAGAGGCACCGCCTTGGGCAGGTGGCCGACCAACGGACGGCGCAGCTGCTGCGCCTCGGTGGCCAGCCGCTGATAGGTGTCCGCACGCAGCCGGTTGTAGACCTTCAACGCGTCGACCCCGCGCGCGCTGTACGTCCGTGCACGCGCAGCGGCGGCCTCCGGCGTGAGTGACGGATCTTCGAAGTAGAAACTGGCGATCTGTACGAAGCGCGGTGCAACCTGCTGCCCGGCAATGGCCTGTGCGGTCCAGCGGCGCTTGTCGGCCACGCAGGCGATCAGCGGATCGGTGGTCTGCGGGCAGTCCATCATGTCGCGGGTGCCGGTGATGCCGTTGGCCAGCATCAGCGGGAACTGCAGCTGCGGCGACAATTGCAGTGCATGGGTGTGCATGTCCCAGAAACCGGGCAGCAGCCAGCGGCCGCCGGCGTCGAGCACGGGAAGCCGCGCGTCCTGCGGATCTTCCCCAATGGCAGTGATGGTGCCGTGGCGCACCGTCACGGTGGTGGGTTCGCTGACCTGGCCGCGCGCCACGTCCACCACCCGCGCGTTGACGATCACGCGGCTGTTGCCCGGCTCGGGCAACGGCGGAGCCGACAGCGGCCAGAGCAGAGCGGCGGCGAACAGCAATGGCGGCGCCAGCAGGAGGATGACCAGTACGATCGGCCACTGCCGACGGTGGGCGGAACGGGGCAATGCGCATGCTGCATCCATGAGCCGGCGATCCTTGTAGTGGGTCGCCCGCAGGGTGCTGCAAGCGGGACGCTGGCGCCAGTGACCATCGGCATCCGGCCCTGTCTGCCTCCGGGGCGGTTACCCTGTGCAGCAGAACTCCTGATCACACCCGCGCCATGTCCATCGTCCTCACCGATTTCGCCCGTCCCCGCCTGTTCCCGCGCGTGCCGCGTGGCAACACCATCCAGGACTGCACTGCCGAGCAGTTCGAGGCACACCTCAATGCGCATGCGCCGCTGAAGGTGCTGGATGGCTACGCGCCGTTCTGCAAGCTGTTCGTCTACGAGAACTGGACCAGCACGCGCTGCCTGACCGTACCGATCACCGAGGCCAACCGCCACCTGCTGCGCAGTGGTTACGAAGCGCGCAACCGCGAGGAACTACCGGTGCTGGTGCGCTGGTTCGAGGGCGTGGAATCACCGCGTGCGAACTACCTGGTGGTGATCCTGTACAGCGCCGGGCAGCTGGCCAGGGAAGGCTCGCTGATCGAGGCCGACTGGGGCATCGTCGGCTGCATCTACACCGCCGAACCGGAAGAGGTACCGATGGCACCGATCACGATGATGCGCAATGCGCTGGGCGTGGACGAGGGCGGATCCGGCGTGCCGCTGGACCGCGAAGCCTACCGGCGTTCCGTCGAGTTCTGGGAGAACAACGCGAACTGGCGGCCGTGAGCCCGCGCTGTGGCCGGACAGTCGGCATGTGAACAGGGAGGATTGCAGCGGGGCGCTACCATGGCGGTGAATCAACGCAGGGAGCACAGGGATGGATGTTCGCAGCTGGATGCCGTTTGCATGGGTCGCCGCAGGTCTGCTGGCCGCAAGTGAAAGCCCGGCAGCAAAGTACGATTCAGGCGCCGCCTGTGGGGCCCTGTCCGATGTGACGCTGATCCGCGACGCGGGCGTGGGTTCACTGCAGGCGCAGGCAACGTCGGGGCGCTGCACGTTCCATGTGGAAGCGGATGACGCAGCAGCGCTTTCGCGTCAGCAGTCGTTGCTCCAGAGCGTGTCGGCGATCGCCTGTGGTGCGCCAGCCACCACCCAGCCTTCGCAAAGGGCTGCAGGCTTCGACCTGCAGATGCCTGCACGTTGCCCACTCTCTTCCAGCACGCCGTTGATTGCCCGGGAAGGAGGCTGGCACCAGCGGCGACTTTCGTCAGCCCCGACGTATCCTGCGGCCGCCATGCGCGAGGCCCAGCAGGGTGGCGTCGAGCTGATGCTGCTGCTGGATGCACAGGGCAAGACCCAGGCGATCATCCTGTCGCGATCCAGTGGGTACCCACTGCTCGATGCGGCGGCGCTCAAGCACGCGCGTGACTGGCGTTACGAGCGTGAAGCGGCAGGCAAGGCGCCAGACATGAGCCTGATACGCGGCACGGTCACGTTCAGGCTCGACTGAGGCGCCTACAGGGCGGGCTCGGCCTTCCACTCCCACCACCGATAGTGGTACTCGCGCTCGGTCGCTCGCCATTGCTGCGCACAGTGGGTGCATGTCAGCCGGTAGCACTCGCCCCAGCCGTCCTCCGCTTCGCCCCGTGCACGCAGCTGCACGTGACCTTGTTCCAGCAGCGGCTCGGGGCTGAAGAACACATAGGACGGGTAGAGCGCGCACAGGCAGCCTTCGCGCGCCTGCCAGTATCGCAGCCGTTGCAGGGCTGCCTTGAGGTGGGCCTCATTGCTGATCAGCATGCCGCCAAGGGCGATGCCCTGGCAGCGCTGTTCGATCAGGTTCACATGCGCGCTCAACGCGTCCAACGATGAGGCACTGAACAGTCGTGCGACGACGCGGGCGGCATCGGTGATGCGCGTTGCGTCGCGCGATAACAGGTCCTGCAGCAGCACATCGGCCTGTGCATCGTCGAGCCGGGGAATCGGCGATGTGGACCACGGCCAGCGCATCAACGTGACTTGCCGATGGCAGCGTAGTGGCCGCCGGTCAGGCGCAGCAGATCGGTGGGTGCCAGTTCCACTTCCAGTCCACGGCGTCCGGCGCTGACATGCAGGTTGGGCAATGCCTGCGCGCTGGCGTCCAGGAAGGTGCGCAGGCGCTTCTTCTGCCCGAGCGGGCTGATGCCACCAACCAGATAACCGGTCGCGCGCTGTGCGGCGTCAGCAGCAGCCATCTCGCACTTCTTGGAGCCGGCCGCTTCGGCCAATGCCTTCAGGTCCAGCTGGCCGGCCACCGGCACGATTGCAACGAGCAATTCATGGGTTTCGGTGCTGGCCAGCAGGGTCTTGAACACCTGGGCCGGGTCGAGGCCGAGCTTGTCGACGGCTTCGCCGCCATACGATTCGGCGTGGGCGTCGTGCACGTAGCTGCGCACGGTGTGGGCGATCTTCTCGCGCTTGAGGAGGTTGATGGCCGGGGTCATGGGTGAATCGTAGCGCGAGGTGGGGGCGTTGCCTTGACCGAGGCTACTACCAGGCGCAGCGGGGTGATAATGGACGGTAGACACTGCTTGGACATCGAACATGCGCGCTCCGCAATGCCTTCATGACCTGACCCTGGATGCCGAACCGTGCGCGGGACCGTACCCGCCGCAGGGCTTCTGGCCGGTCACCGAAGGCGCACTGGGGAATGGCGATCTGTTTGGTCTGTACTGGCCGCTGGGGCGCGAAGCTGAGCCGCCGGTGGTCTGCGAGATGTTCCATGACGAAGGGCGCATGGTCTTCAGCCATTCGTCGCTGGACGCCTTCGTCCGGTGGCTGGATGCCGGTGGCGGGTGGGACGGTGACGATGAAGATCGCGATCCACCCGAGCACGAGGTTGCAGATGCGGATTCGCCGTTGCTTCTGGTTGAGCGCGCGCAGCGGCATGTGCAGGCCGGTGCACCGGCTGAAGCCATCGTGCTGCTGGAAGATGCCTGCAGCCGCTTTCCCGAGCTGCAGCGGGCATGGGCCATGCTGGCAGGGCAGCAGATGCGCCTGGGACAGCACGCGGCGGCCGTGGTGTCGGCGCGTGCGGCGGTCCTGGCGAACTGGGCATTCGGCATTCCCGAGCCCGGTGTACTGCGGATTCTGCGTGCAGCCGATGCGGCCGGCGATCCTGTGCTGGCGATGGCCCAGCAGATGGGGTTTGCTTTCGGTGGCGCCAAGACCAACCCGGACTATGCCGCGATGCAGGCCTGCATCGAACGCTGTTGGGAGGCGGGTGACACGATGGCGGCGCTGCGCCTAAGCCAGAATCGCTGCTATGCGCTCAGCGCCGAGACCGTTTCATTCCAGCAGCGCGAGGGATTCGATCTGGCTTGCTGGCAGAGCGACTTCGTCGCGCAGTGCCAGAGCGCGCTGCAGGATGATCGGCAGCACATGTAGCGCCACGACCACCTGCTCGCATCGGCAGAGGAGGTCGGAGCCCTTTCCCGCGAAAAGGGATCCGACCCCGGGCCGGAACGCAGAACGGGCGCCCGAGGGCGCCCGTTCTTTCAACTTCCATTGCAGGGTCAGAGCCCTTTCCTGCGGAAAGGGATCCGACCCCTGCACGATCAGTAGCGGTAGTGATCCGGCTTGAACGGGCCTTCCACCGGCACGCCGATGTAGTCGGCCTGTTCCTGGCTCAGGGTGGTCAGCTTCACGCCGATCTTTTCCAGGTGCAGGCGGGCCACTTCCTCGTCCAGCTTCTTCGGCAGCAGGTAGACCTTCTTCTCGTAGCTGTCCTTGTTCGCCCACAGGTCGATCTGTGCCAGGGTCTGGTTGGCGAAGCTGTTGGACATCACGAAGCTCGGGTGGCCGGTGGCGCAGCCCAGGTTCACCAGGCGGCCTTCGGCCAGCAGGAAGATCGCGTTGCCGTTCGGGAAGATGTACTTGTCCACCTGCGGCTTGATGTTGACGTGCTTGATGCCGGCGAACGACACCAGCGCATCGACCTGGATCTCGTTGTCGAAGTGGCCGATGTTGCAGACGATGGCCTGGTCCTTCATCGCGCTCAGGTGCTCGATGCGGATGATGTCCTTGTTGCCGGTGGTGGTGACGTACAGGTCGGCACGGCCCAGGGTCGATTCGATGGTGTTGACTTCATAGCCTTCCATCGCCGCCTGCAGGGCGCAGATCGGGTCGATCTCGGTGACGATCACGCGCGCGCCGTAGGCACGCAGCGAGGCGGCGCAGCCCTTGCCGACGTCGCCGTAACCGCAGACCACGGCCACCTTGCCGGCCAGCATCACGTCCATCGCGCGCTTCAGGCCGTCGGCCAGCGACTCGCGGCAGCCGTACAGGTTGTCGAACTTGCTCTTGGTGACCGAGTCGTTGACGTTGATCGCCGGGATCAGCAGGGTGCCGGCCTGGGCCAGCTGGTACAGGCGGTGCACGCCGGTGGTGGTCTCTTCGGAGACGCCCTTCCAGTCCTTGACCACGCGGCCCCAGTAACCCGGGCGTTCCTTGGCGACGCGCTTGAGCAGGTTCTTGATGACCTGTTCTTCGTGCGAGGAGGAGGCGGTGTTGACCCAGTCGCTGCCGTTTTCCAGCTCGTAGCCCTTGTGGATCAGCAGGGTCACGTCACCGCCGTCGTCCACCACCAGCTCCGGGCCGGTCAGGGTGCCATCGGCCAGGGTGAAGGTCAGCGCGTCCAGGGTGCAGTCCCAGTACTCTTCCAGGGTCTCGCCCTTCCAGGCAAACACCGGGGTGCCGGTGGCCGCAATGGCGGCGGCCGCGTGGTCCTGGGTCGAGAAGATGTTGCACGAGGCCCAGCGCACGTCGGCGCCGATGTCCTTCAGGGTCTCGATCAGCACCGCGGTCTGGATGGTCATGTGCAGCGAGCCGGTCACGCGCACGCCCTTCAGCGGCAGCTCGGCCTGGTACTTGCGGCGGATCGACATCAGGCCCGGCATTTCGTGCTCGGCGATGTCCAGTTCCTTGCGGCCCCAGTCGGCCAGCGTGATATCGCGGATCTTGTAGTCACCTTCGGTGGAGAAGGTCTTGGCAACAGCGTTCATTCGTGTGCTCCGGTTGTGGACGAGCGGATGCTCGCATCTAGCCGGGCGCCGTTGTTACAAAGCCACCTTACCGAGCCTGGCCGGGCCTCGTGGGATCCGGTCGCAGCGCCCCTCGGCAGGGGAGAACCCCCATTATATCGCGGCCCCGACGTGACATCCGGATGACCCAACCATCGGCAGATGGGGCCGCGTGCACGGCCTGTTAAGGTCGGTGTTTTCACGCATCACACAGGTGGAACGATGAGCATGCACGCGCGCCGTACTCGGCGCTGGACCGGCCTGGTCCTGTCGATGGGACTGCTGGCGGTGGCCCCGCTGGCCTGGGCCGCAGCGCCGCAGCCGGTGGCCGCACAGGCCCAGGGCGTCAACGGCTACGAACTGCCGTCGGCCGCGCTGCAGGGGGTGGTGGACGCGCCGCGTGCACCCTCGTTGTACCTGTCGCCGCGCCGCGACGTGGCCGCGATGATGCAGATGCCGTCGCTGCCTTCGATCCAGGTGGTGGCGCAGCCGGAACTGAAGCTGGCCGGCCTGCGCATCAACCCGCGCACGTTCTCCGACAGCCGCTTCAGCTTCGGCGAGAAGCTGTGGCTGATGAACGTGGCCGACGGCAAGGAGCGGCAGATCAGCGGCCTGCCTGCCAAGCTGTCGATCGCCAGTGTGACGTGGTCGCCGGACCAGAAGTGGCTGGCCTTCAACCAGGTCGACGCCGGCAGTGGCGCCAATGAACTGTGGCTGGTGGACGTGGCCGGCGGCAGCGCCCGTCGCCTGGTTGCCGGCCTGAACACGGTGATCGGCAGCGGCTACCAGTGGCTGCCGGACAGCCGCGGACTGGTGGTGTTCACCCGCCCGGCCAACCTCGGTGCGGCCCCGGCCGCCGACGGCATTCCGACCGGCCCGGCAGTGCAGCAGACCAGCCAGGGCGGCGGCGTGGTGTCGATCCGTACCTACCAGGACCTGCTGAAGAACGAGGCTGATGCGCGCCAGTTCGATTACTACGCGACCACCCAGCCGATGGAAGTCAGCCTGGATGGCAGTACCCGCGCGATCGGCGCGGCCGGCATCTTCATGGGCTTCTCGGTGTCGCCGGATGGCCGCTTCGTGCTGCGCCAGCCGGTGCAGCGCCCGTATTCGTACGTGGTGCCGGTGGACAGCTTCCCGCGCCGCATTGAAGTGATCGACCGTGCGAGCGGCAAGCTGGTGCACACCGTGGCCGTGCGCCCGCTGGTGGAAGGGCTGCCGACCGGCAACGACGCCGAAGTGACCGGCGTGCGCGACATCCGCTGGCGCGGTGATGCCGACGCCACCCTGGTCTGGGCCGAAGCGCAGGACGGCGGCGACCCGAACAGGGACGCCAAGGTACGCGATGCGGTGCTGATGCAGGCCGCGCCGTTCGACAAACCGCCGGTCACCCTGGCCCAGCTTGGCAGCCGCCTGGCCGGCATCAGCTGGGGCCGCGGTGACCTGGCCCTGCTGACCGAATCGTGGTGGAAGACCCGCAGGACCAAGACCTGGTTGATCGCCCCGGACAACGCCGGTGCCGAGCCGCGCCTGCTGTGGGATCGAGACGGGCAGGACCGCTATTCCGATCCGGGCCGGCCGCTGTTGTCCAGCGACGACCGCGGGCGCTCGCTGCTGCAGACCAGCGCCGATGGCAGCAGCCTGTATCTGGCCGGTGCCGGTGCATCGCCGGAAGGTGATCGTCCGTTCGTGGACCGCTTCGACATTGCCACGGGCAAGGCCACCCGCCTGTTCCACTCGCAGGCGCCGAGCTATTCGCTGCCGGTGGCATTGCTGGACAACCAGGGCGGTTCGCTGCTGCTGAGCCGCGAGAGCCCGGACGAGCCGGCCAACTTCTACGTGCAGTCGCTGGCCGATGCGGGTGCTGCGCCGCGTGCGCTGACCCACTTCGCCCATCCGCTGCCGCAGTTGAAGGGCGTGCAGAAGGAGCAGATCCGCTACAAGCGCAAGGATGGCGTCGACCTGACCGCGACCCTGCTGCTGCCGCCGGGCTACGACCCGAAGCGCGACGGCCCGCGCCCGCTGCTGATGTGGGCCTATCCGGGTGAGTTCAAGAGCGCAGCCGCGGCCAGCCAGGTGACCGATTCGCCGTACCGCTTCAATGCGGTCAGCTACTGGGGCCCGCAGGCGTTCCTGGCCAAGGGCTACGTGGTGCTGGCCAGCCCGTCGATGCCGATCATCGGCGAGGGTGACAAGGAGCCGAACGACACCTACATTGAACAGCTGGTGGCCAACGCGCAGGCAGCGGTGGATGAAGTGGTGCGCCGTGGCGTGACCGATCGCGACCACATCGCCATCGGCGGCCATTCCTACGGTGCGTTCATGACCGCCAACCTGCTGGCGCATACGCGCCTGTTCAAGGCGGGTATCGCGCGCAGCGGCGCCTACAACCGCACACTCACGCCGTTCGGCTTCCAGGCCGAGGAGCGCAACTACTGGCAGGCGCAGGACGTCTACCAGAAGATGGCGCCGTTCAACTACGCCGACAGGATCAAGGACCCGATCCTCTTCATCCACGGCGTGGACGACAACAACTCCGGCACCTTCCCGATCCAGAGCGAGCGCATGTTTGCTGCGGTGAAGGGCCTGGGTGGCACCGCGCGGCTGGTGATGCTGCCGAACGAATCGCACGCCTACCGCGCACGCGAATCGATCATGACCATGCTGGCCGAGAGCGAGCGCTGGCTGGAGCAGACCATCGGCCCGGCCGAGCAGGGCAAGGCGAAGAAGAAGCGCTGATACCTGCATGGGGGCGGCCCCTGCAACAGGGGCCGCCATGACGCGACAGGGTAGAGTCGACTGTCAGTCGACTATCGCGCGCAGCGCGGGTTTTCGAAGATCTGGCAGCGGAGCAGTCGACTAACAGTCGACTCTACCCAGTCGGAGTTTCCTGCACAGTGATTCCAGTCGGTGTCCGCTCCGTTCACATCAGGTGATACGTGCAGATGAAACCATTTTTGCATCGCAGCACGACGCCCGATCTGGGATAGGCTTGGGGCCTGGATCCGTTGACCGAGGCCTGTGCGTCGCCGATGAACGAGTACCGCAGCAGCATCGAGTTTGCTTCTCCCGATCTTCCGCTTCGCGATGATGTGCGCCGGCTTGGCGCACTGGTCGGCGACCTGCTGGTCGAACAGGTGTCGGCCGCGTTTCTTGATGACGTCGAGGACGTGCGTACCCGCGCCATCGCCCGCCGCGAGAACCAGGCGCCGCTGTCGGAGCTGGCCGATGGCCTGGCCGGGCGCACGCCGCAGCAGGCCGAGACCATGGTGCGGGCCTTCAGCACCTACTTCCAGGTGGTCAACATCGCCGAGCGCGTGCATCGCATCCGCCGCCGCCGCGATTACCAGCGCGCCGGTACCGCCGCGCCGCAGCCCGATGGCCTGCAGGATGCGCTGCAGCACCTGAAGGCACAGGGCGTGGGCCTGGACGAACTGGCGCAGTGGCTGCCGCGCATCGACATCGAACCGGTGTTCACCGCGCATCCGACCGAAGCCGTGCGCCGTGCGCTGCTGGAGAAGGAACAGCTGATGGTGGCCAGCCTGGTCGACAACCTCGACGGCCAGCGTACGCCGGGCGAGGCCGCCGCCGATGCGGCGCGCTTCCGCATGGCGCTCACGGCGTCGTGGCAGACCACCGACTCCTCGCCAGTGCGGCCCACGGTCGATGACGAGCGCGAGCACGTCGGCTTCTATCTGGTGCAGGTGCTGTATCGCGTGATTCCGGTGCTGTACGAATCGCTGCAGCAGGCGCTGCGCGATACCTACGGTGAAGAACTGCCGCTGCCGCGCCTGCTGCGCTTCGGTACGTGGGTGGGCGGCGACATGGACGGCAACCCGAACGTGGATGCCCACACCATCCGCAATACGCTGGATGCGCAGCGGCAGGCGGTGCTCGGGCGCTACCAGAAGGAACTGCTGCAGCTGGCCAGCCTGCTCAGCCAGTCCACCGAGCGGGTGGGCGTGAGCGATGCGCTGCAGGCACGCGTGGCGCAGTACCAGCAGCTGCTGCCGCAGGTGCAGTCGCGCCCGCGCCACGCCGATATGCCGTACCGCCTGCTCAACGACCGCATGCGCGCACGCCTGCAGGCCACGCTGGACGATGGCGAGGGCGCCTACGCCGGCCCCGCCGAATTGATCGACGACCTGCAGCTGATCCTCGGCAGCCTGCTTGCGAACCGTGGCGAGCACGCTGGTGGTTTTGCCGTGCAGCGCCTGCTGTGGCGGGTGAAGACCTTCGGCTTCCATCTGGCGCGGTTGGATGTGCGCCAGGAATCGAGCGTGCATGCGCGTGCGCTGGCGACGGTGCTGGGCGGCGACACGGCGTGGGAGGGCCTGGATGCCTTGGGCCGCGCGCGCCTGCTGGCACCGCATGCCAGTGGTGAGGCACGGTTGCCGAAGGGCGACGACGAGGGCAACCAGCGGCTGGACGCGGTGTTCGCTGCACTGGCCGATGCGCGTGCGCGGCATGGCAGCGATGCGCTGGGCAGCTACATCATCTCGATGGCGCACGACCGCAGCGACGTGCTCGCGGTGCTGGCGCTGGCACGCCGTGGCGGCCTGGTGGAAGAGAACGGATCAGTACCGCTGGATATCGCACCGCTGTTCGAGACGGTGGATGATCTCAAGCGCGGCACCGCGACCCTGCGTGACCTGCTGGCCGACCCGATCTATCGCGCGCACCTGCAGGCACGCGACGACGTGCAGATGGTGATGCTGGGCTACTCGGACAGCAGCAAGGACGGTGGCATCGCCGCCTCGCGCTGGGGCCTGCAGCGTGCACAGGTGGAGCTGCTGGAGGTGGCGGCCGAGGCGGGCATCCGCCTGACCTTCTTCCATGGCCGTGGCGGCTCGATCAGCCGTGGCGGTGGCAAGACCACGCACGCGGTGGATGCTTCACCACGCGGCAGCATCGATGGCCGCCTGCGGGTGACCGAGCAGGGCGAGGTGATTCATCGCAAGTACGGTATCCGCGCGCTGGCTTTGCGCTCGCTGGAACAGGCCACCGGCGCGGTGCTGCGCGCCAGCCTGCGCCCGCGTGCTGCCGAGCCCCGCGAGGACGACTGGCGGCCGGTGATGGATGCGGTGGCTGGGGCCAGCAGTGAGGTGTATCGCGCGTTCGTTGGCCAGGCCGGCTTCATGGATTACTTCCGTACCGCCACGCCGATCGATGTGATCGAGCGGATGACGCTGGGCTCGCGTCCGTCGCGCCGGCTCGGCCAGGACGCAGCACTGGGCAACCTGCGTGCGATTCCCTGGGTGTTCGCCTGGAGCCAGGCGCGTGCCGTCATTCCCGGCTGGTACGGCGTGGGCAGCGGCCTGCAGGCGGCGGTTGATGCCGGCCACGAACAGACCCTGCGCGATATGGCGCGAGACTGGCCGTTTTTCCGTACGTTCCTGGACGATATCGCGATGGTGCTGTCCAAGGGCGATATCACCATCGCCGAGCAGTTCTCGCTGTTGTCGGGCGGCCTGCACGACCGCTTCTTCCCTCAGGTGCAGCGCGAACTGGAACTCACCCGGCAATGGCTGCTGGCATTGATGGACCAGCAGACGCTGCTGGACCACGATGCGCGACTGGCGCTGTCGATCCGCCTGCGCAATCCCTATGTCGATCCGATCAGCGTGCTGCAGGTGGACCTGCTGCAGCGCTGGCGGGCCAGCGGACGCGAGGATGACGATCTGCTGCGCGCGCTGGTGGCGTGCGTGAACGGTGTTTCGCAGGGCGTGCAGAACACCGGGTGAGGTGTCGCGGTAGTGCCGGCCGCTGGCCGGCAACCTCATGATGTCTGGCGCCACGCACGAGGTTGCCGGCCAGCGGCCGGCACTACCTCATTCCTCCGGCGACGGCGGGTTCGACGCCAGCAGTTCCAGATGGCGCTGTTCCATTTCCTGGCGCAACTGGCGGCGGATCAGCGCGGCAGCCTGGCGGCGCTTTTCGTCCGAGGTGACCGGCTGCAAGGGTGGCACCGGCGTCGGCCGGCCTTCCTCATCCACCGCCACCATGGTGAAGAAGCAGCTGTTGGCGTGGCGCACGCTGCGCTTGAGGATGTCCTCGGCCACCACCTTGATGCCGATCTCCATCGACGAGGTGCCCGTGTAGTTCACCGAGGCCAGGAAGGTGACCAGCTCGCCCACCGCGATGGGCTGGCGGAACATCACCTGGTCCACCGACAGGGTGACTACGTAGCTGCCGGCGTAACGGCTGGCGCAGGCGTAGGCGACCTGGTCGAGCAGGCGCAGGATCGCACCACCGTGGACCTTGCCGGAGAAATTGGCCATTTCCGGCGACATCAGCACGGTCATGGACAGCTGGTGGGTTTTCAGTTCGGTCGACATGCGGCGGATTGTATCGGCAACCGCGCGATCGTTTCCGGAGGCCATGAAAAAGCCGGCCAGCGGCCGGCTCTACCAGAAAGCAGAAGGGCCGCTTGCGCGGCCCTTCTTCAAGGTCAGCCGACTAACAGTCGGCTCTACCGGTCGGCTCTACCGGTCGGCTCTACCCGCCGGCTTCACTTCAGCTTCGCATCGGCGCGCAGGGCGGCGGCGCGGTCGGTCTTCTCCCAGGAGAAGGCCGTGGCGTTGACGGTCTCGCCTTCGCCGTTGAGGTAGCTGAACTCCTTCGGCTTGCGGCCGAAGTGGCCGTAGGCCGCGGTCTGCTGGTACATCGGGTGGATCAGGTCCAGCATCTTGATGATGCCGTACGGGCGCAGGTCGAAGTGCTTGCGGATCAGCTTCTCGATCTTGTCGTCGCTGATCTTGCCGGTGCCGAAGGTGGTGACCGAGATCGAGGTCGGCTCAGCCACGCCGATGGCGTAGGAGACCTGCACTTCGCAACGGTCGGCCAGGCCGGCGGCAACCACGTTCTTGGCGACGTAGCGGGCCGCGTAGGCCGCCGAACGATCGACCTTGGACGGGTCCTTGCCGGAGAAGGCGCCACCACCGTGACGGGCCCAGCCGCCGTAGGTGTCGACGATGATCTTGCGGCCGGTCAGGCCGCAGTCGCCCACCGGGCCGCCGATCTCGAACTTGCCGGTCGGGTTGATGTGGAACTTGGTGCCCTTGTGCAGCCACTTGGCCGGCAGCACCGGCTTGATGATCTCTTCGCGGACGGCCTCGATGAGGTCCTTCTGCTTGATGCCCGGGGCATGCTGGGTCGACAGCACCACGGCGTCGATGGCCGAGACCACGCCGTTTTCATAGCGCAGGGTGACCTGGCTCTTGGCGTCCGGACGCAGCCACGACAGCGGCGAGTTCTTCTTCTTGCGGATCTTGGCCTGCTGCTCGACCAGGCGGTGCGACAGGTGGATCGCGGCCGGCATGTAGCTGTCGGTCTCGTTGGTGGCGTAGCCGAACATCAGGCCCTGGTCGCCCGCGCCCATTTCTTCCGGCTTCTTGCGGTCCACGCCCTGGGCGATGTGCGGCGACTGCTTGCCGATCAGGTTCAGCACGCCGCAGGTGGCGCCGTCGAAGCCGACGTCGGAGCTGTCGTAGCCGATGTCCGTGATGACCTTGCGGGTCAGGGCTTCCAGGTCGATCCAGGCGCTGGTGGTGATTTCACCGGCCACGATGGCAACGCCGGTCTTGACCATGGTCTCGCAGGCCACGCGGGCGCGCTGGTCCTGGGTCAGGATCGCGTCCAGCACCGCATCGGAGATCTGGTCGGCAACCTTGTCCGGATGGCCTTCGGAGACCGACTCGGAGGTGAAGAGATAGCTGGACATCAGGCGTAATATCCCTTGATTCGGATGGAAAGATGGGCGCGCATGATACACGGGGTGCGCCGCCTGTGCATTGTGAACCTGTACCGGTTGCCGGTGGTTAAGCCCGCGTAGGCCCCGCAAGGGCCGTCCTGACGGGATTGGGCCCCGGCCTCGAGGCCCAGTGTTCCACCAGCGTGACAGCGGGGCGGGTGGCGAGGGGGGCGGTTGCGGCCTCCTCAGGCCGGGGACGACCGTCATCGTTCTGCCCCGAAACCGCCATCTGGCTGCCGCCTGCCGGGCGCAGGCTGTCGGCCAATCCGGCCGCCGGGCATGAGTGGATCCGCCATGCAGGAACTTGAACAGCGTCTCCAGCAACGCTTTCCCGATTGGTTCCATGGCCGTCGTGGCCAACTGGCGCGGCCATTGCTTCGCAGCGTCGGGCGCTGGTCGCGGTTGGACCAGATCGAAGCGTTCCTGCAGCGCAGTGCAGGATTGCGCGGATTCGGCTTCGTCGCCGCCGGGCTGGAGTTCATCGATGGCCAGTACCAGGTGGCTCCGGCCGCGTTGGCGAAGATCCCGGCCACCGGTCGCTTGCTGATCGTCGCCAACCACCCGTCCGGCGCACTGGACGCGCTGGCCCTGCTGGACGCGGTCGGCCGCATCCGCCGCGATGTGCGGATCGTGGCCAACGACCTGCTGGGGGCGATCGCGCCACTGCAGGACCTGCTGTTGCCGGTGCGCATCCTCGGTGGCAAGGCCCAGCGTGGCAGCCTGCATGCGGTCGAAGAGGCGTTGGCTGCCGAGCAGTGCGTGATCGTGTTCCCGGCCGGCGAGGTCTCGCGGCTGTCGCTGCGCGGCATCCGTGATGGCCGCTGGCAGCGCGGGTTCGTCCGCTTTGCCCGTGCCGCCGGCGCGCCGGTGCTGCCGGTACGGGTGGAAGCGCGCAACTCGGCGCTGTTCTACGGCGCCTCGACCCTGTTCAAGCCGGCCGGCACCGCGCTGCTGGCGCGCGAGATGTTCACCCGCCGCGGCCGCCCGTTGCGGCTGAGCATCGGTGAGCCGATGCAGCTGGGCAAGGGCGGTGACCCGGGCGCACAGCTGCTGGCCGTACGCCGCGCGCTGTATGCGCTGGGCCGCAATGGCGCGGCCGGCAATGCCGCTGCCTTCGCAGGCCCCGAGCCGCTGGCGGCCCCGGTGCCACCCTCGCAGGTCGCCGCTGGGATTGCCGCAGCCACCCAGCTGGGCCAGACCGCCGACGGCAAGCAGATTCTGCTGGCCACTTGTACTGCCGATTCGCCGCTGCTGCTGGAGCTGGGCCGCCTGCGCGAACTGACCTTCCGCCAGGTGGGCGAGGGCACCGGGCGCAGCCGTGACCTGGACGATTACGACCCGCGGTACGAGCACATCGTGATCTGGGACGCGGCCGCGCAGCGCATCGCCGGCGCGTATCGGATCATGCGCGGCGCCCATGCGCTGGCCCGGCACGGACTGTCAGGGCTCTACAGCGCGTCGCTGTTCCGCTATTCCGACGATGCCATCACCCACATCGCCGAAGGCCTGGAACTGGGCCGCAGCTTCGTGGTGCCCGACTACTGGGGCAGCCGCAGCCTGGACTACCTGTGGCAGGGCATCGGTGCGTACCTGCAATGCCGGCCGGGCATCCGCTACCTGTTCGGCGCCGTGTCGATCAGCGCGGCGCTGCCACGCGATGCGCGCGAGCAGCTGGTGGCGTACTACCAGCGCTATTACAGCGGTACCGCTGGCCTGGCCGAATCGAATCGGCCGTTCCAGTACTTCGCCGCACCGCCGAGTTTCGGTGAGCTGGATGCAGGCGCCGCGTTCGACGTGCTCAAGGCCAACCTGGCCGCACTCGGCACCGGCGTGCCGACGCTGTATCGCCAGTACACAGATCTGTGCGAACCCGGTGGCGCGCGCTTCCTCGCCTTCGGTGTCGACCCGGACTTCAGCGATTCGATCGACGGCCTGATCGAAGTGGACCTGTGCGCGATCCGGCCGAACAAGCGCAAACGCTACCTGCGCGATGCGGGGACGCCGGCATGAGCGTGCTGGCGAACCTGTCGCCACGCAGGCGCGCAGTGTTTGTCTCCGACGTGCACCTGGGTTCACGTCATTGCCATGCCACCGAACTGGCACGTTTTCTCTCGCAGCTGCGATGTGAGCGTCTGTACCTGGTCGGCGACATCATCGATCTGTGGTGGATGGCCCATCGCCGCGCCAACTGGCGGCAGTCGCACAGCGAGGTCATCCAGGCCCTGCACGCGCTGCGCCGCGCCGGCACCGAGATCATCTACATTCCCGGCAACCACGATGCCTCGCTGCGCCAGGTGTGCGGGCTGATGCTGCCAGCGATGCAGGTGCGTCGCCGCGCCATCCATGTGACCGCCGATGGCCGTCGCCTGCTGGTCGCGCACGGCGACGAGTACGACGGCGTGACCCACTTCGGCGGCCTGCAGGAAAAGTTCGGCGACTGGCTGTACTACCGCATCCTCACCGGCAACCAGGCGCTGAACGCGGTGCGGCGCCGGCTGGGCATGCGCTACTGGTCGCTGTCGGAATTCCTGAAGAAGCGCAGTGGTGCCGCCGAACGCTACATCGAGCGTTTCGTGCAGGCCGGGCTGGATGACGTGCGCCGGCGCGGACTGGATGGCATCGTCTGTGGTCACATCCATCGCGCTGCGTTGATCGAACGCGATGGCCTGGTCTATGCCAACGACGGCGACTGGGTGGAGAGCCTGACCGCACTGGCCGAAGACCATGATGGCGCGCTGCGCCTGCTGGACCACAATGGCCAGACCCTGGTGGAACTGCCGGGCGCGCGGCTGTCGCAGGCGGCGTAACCCGTTCCGTAGAGTCGACTGTCGCGCGTAGCGCGTGGTTTCCGCGGCCTGATGGGAGAGCAGTCGACCAGCAGTCGACTCTACAGACGCGGTGTCCGGGAGTGAGACGGCGCGCCCGCAAGCCGCTAGCATCGGTCCATGGATTCCCTGACCCAGATCGTGCTCGGCGGCGCCGTCGCTGCTGCCATCGCTCCGCCCGGCCATCGCCGCGCGGCCCTGCTGGCCGGTGCCGCGCTCGGCACCCTGCCGGACCTCGATGCCCTGTGGTTGGGCTTCACCGCCGCCGACCCGGTGGCGAACATGATCGAGCACCGCAGCTTCAGCCATTCGCTGCTGGTGCTGCCCTGGGTGGCGGCACTGATCTGGTGGTTGTTCAAGCGCTTCGGCAACGGCCGCGTCGCGCAGTCACCGGTGCGCTGGTTCTGGGCGATCCAGCTGGCGCTGGTCACCCATCCCGTGCTGGATGCGTTCACCGTCTACGGCACCCAGTTGTGGTGGCCGCTGCGCCCACACCCGACCATGGGTTCCAGTGTCTTCATCATCGATCTTGGCTACACGGTGTGGCTGCTGCTGGGTTGCGTGCTGGCCTGGTTTGGCCGCGCCCGCCCCTGGGCTGGCAAGGTGCTGGGCGTGGCGTTGCTGGTCAGCAGCGGCTACCTGGGCTGGGGCCTGATCGCAAAGGCCCAGGTCGACCGTGCTGCCCAGCAGAGCCTGGCGGCGATGGGTCTGGGCGATGCACCGCGCTTCTCGGTGCCGATGCCGTTCAACACCCTGCTGTGGCGCGTGGTGGCGATGACGCCGAACGGCTACGTGGTGGGCGACCGCTCGCTGGTGGCCGACCATGGACCGATGCAGTTCGAAGGCCACGCGTCCAATGTGCAGGCATTGCGCGAAGCAGGGGGCATCCCGGCAGTCCAGCAGCTGACGTGGTTCAACCGGGGTTTCATGCGTGCACAGGTGGTGGACGGGCGGCTGGTGCTGAGCGACCTTCGCATGGGGCTGGAGCCGGACTACACCTTCAACTTCGCCGTGGCCGAGCAGGTCGACGGACAGTGGCGACCGATCACGCCCGAGCAGGTGCGGACGGATTACAGCAGCCCGGCCGCGCGCGCGGATGCCGGGCGCCGGCTGGCGGCGATGTGGCAGCGGATCTGGCACGAGCCGGCAGCCTCCGCGACTGGTGCGGCGCACCCGTAGATCCACGCAATGTGTGGATGGCGGGACCATCGGCAGTGCTGCGTTGGCTCAATACACCGTCGCGCGGCCCTGCACGAACGAGTAGAAGAACACCGCGTTCGGGTCGTTCTGCACCAGGCGGAACTCGCGGCGCATGCCTTCCACGGTTTCCTCGTCCACCGAGCCAGCCTGCAGCAGCTGGTCGGCGGCCGACAGCAGCAGCTGTTCCCAGAACGCGATCATCGTCTTGCGACGCGCCGGCTCGCGGTTGTCCAGGTGGATGGTCTTGATCTCGGTGTGCACGTCGCGGAAGCCGCCGGCCAGCAGCAGGTTGCCCAGCTTGGCGCCGACGAACGGGTCGCCCCCGTGGTCGTACTGGAAATCGTTGAAGGCCATCCAGTAGCGCCAGATGTGCGGCGAATACGGATCGAGCAGGAACGAGGCATTCATCACTTCGGTGATGTACACCGGCGAACCCGGTGCCAGCACCCGGCGCACTTCGCTCAGCACACGTGCGGGTGACGGCACGTGCTCCAGCACCCAGCACAGGAACGCCGCGTCGAAGCTGCGTGCCTCGAACGGCAGCTCACCGGCATCGGCCTGCTGCAGGGTATAGCGGTCGCTGCACCACGGCGTGCGCGCCAGGTTCTCGCGCGCGGTGGCCAGCTGCGTTTCGCTCAGGTCCACGCCGGTCACGTGCAGCTCGGGGAAGCGGCGCAGCAGGATCTCGGTCTGTGCGCCCACGCCGCTGCCGACTTCCAGCAGGCGACGTGCGCCGCTGTAGTCGATCTGGCCGAAGATGCTTGACTCCAGCAGCCGGGCCTGGGTCATCAGGCGCTGCTGCTCGGTGCCGGAAAACCCGTGCAGATAGGTCGGGGAGGAAATCGGCGGGGTCATGGTGGGCTCTTGTGGCGTCGAGCTGGCTCGACTGTTCGCAAACGCGGGGCTGGCGGCTCAGGCCGCCGAAGGCAGCGCCGGTTCCCCGGCGATCAGGCGGTCGAAGTATTCGGTGGTCAATGCGATCTGGCTGGCCGGATCCTCGGCACGGTTGACCACCGCGCGGAAAGCGGCATTCTCCGGCCGGTCCTTGGCATACCAGCCCAGGTGCTTGCGCGCGATGCGCACGCCCTGCGGCTCGCCATAGAACGCATGCAGCGCGTGCAGGTGGCCAAGCAGGATGTCGCGCACTTCCGCCAGTGATGGCGGTGGCAGTTCCTCGCCGGTGGCCAGGTAGTGCGCCACTTCGCGGAAGATCCACGGCCGGCCCTGCGCCGAGCGACCGATCATCACCGCATCCACGCCGGTTTCCTTCAGGACGTAGGCGGCCTTCTGCGGCGAATCGATATCGCCGTTGGCGATCACCGGAATGCGCAGCGCGGCCTTGATCTCGCCGATCGTGGCGTACTCCGCCTGGCCGGTGTAGTGCTGGTCGCGGGTACGGCCGTGCACCGCCAGTGCCGCGATACCGCTGTCCTCGGCGATGCGTGCGATCAGCGGGCCATTGCGATGATCGCAGTCCCAACCGGTACGGATCTTCAGCGTGACCGGCACGTCCACCGCGTTGACCACGGCCTCGAGGATGCGCGCCACCAGTTGCTCGTCGCGCATCAGTGCCGAACCGGCCCAGGCGTTGCACACCTTCTTGGCCGGGCACCCCATGTTGATGTCGATGATCTGCGCGCCGTGGTCGACGTTGTAGCGCGCGGCCTCGGCCAGCTGCTGCGGCTCGGTGCCGGCGATCTGCACGCTGATCGGGGCCGGTTCGCCGTCATGGTCCATGCGGTGGATCGACTTGCGCGTGTTCCAGAAGCGCGGATCACTGATGGTCATTTCCGAGGCGGCCAGACCCGCGCCCAGCCGTTTGCACAGCAGGCGGAAGGGCTTGTCGGTGACGCCGGCCATGGGCGCCAGCACGACGTTGGGGGCAATGGTGTACGGGCCGATCTGCATGCGCCCATTGTAGGGCGCGCGCGGCGGTACGGCCGCGTCGGGCGCGGTCCGGTTCAGGCCGATCGGCACCGACCTCATGCCGTACCGGCATCAGCAGATGCTTGACGGTTGCTTCCGCCGCCCCCACGGGCGGGCGATGGTGGGCGGCTACCTCAGGCTCTGCCAGGCCTGGCCGGTACCCAGCGCGAAGGCCAGCCCCAGGCTGAGGCAGACCACTGAACTGACCACCCAGAAGCGCCGGCCGTTGTAGCCGGGCCGGAGCAGGGCCAGCCCGAAGCCCATCGCCGCGCGCATCAGCAACAGCAGGGCGATGCCCGACAAGACCAGACGGCTGGCCGGCAGCGGCGAATGCCAGCCCGCGGCTGCCAGTGCGTACAGCGTCCAGGCCACCAGCACGGCAGTGATGCCGGCGGTCATCAGCGGCGGCCACCAATGCCCGGCCTGTGCCAGCCGGACCATGCGCTGGCCAGCACCGAAGTACCTGTACCACGCGGCGCCGAAGGCAATGCAGCCGATATGCAGCAAGGCTGCGATGGCACTACCGGCAGCGGCAACCAGCAACCAGGGGAATCCGTCCATGTCCTGCCCACGCTGAAACGCTGCGCGGATGGTGGGTGAGGGGCGGGATGCGGGCAATGCGACCGGCAGTCGCAGCTGTTCGATGCGACCGCCGCCGATGGCGCTTCGCTCAGCGCGGCGGATCGATCTGCAACCCGGCGCCGAGACGGTCCAGGGCCACGTCCACGCGTGGCAGCCGTTGCCGGCCCTGCGGCCACAGCAGACGTAGCGGCAGGCCGCGGCAGTCCAGCGACGGCAGGATCGAGACCAGGCTGCCGCGCGCCAGCGCGTCATCGACCAGCCAGGTGGCCAGCTGCGCGATGCCGAAGCCGGCCTCGACCGCCGCCACCTGGGCCTCGGCGCTGCCAACCACCAGGCGCGCGCGGGCCTGCAGCGGTGTACTGCGCTGCCTGCCATCGGCCACCTGCCACGGCCCGATGCTGCCGTCCGCGCGTCCGAACAGCACACCGTCATGCCCGGCCAGCTCGGCGGCCGAGCGGGGCTGGCCATGCCGAAGCAGATAGGCCGGGGAGGCGCAGAAGCGCAGGCATTCGTAACCGAGCAGGCGGCTGCCCAGCGTGGCGGGCAGCGGCTCGGGACCGCCGATGCGTACGGCGAGGTCGACGCCGTCCTCGGCGAGGTCGCTGAAGCGGTCGCTGAAGGTCACCTGCGGATGCAACTGTGGAAACTCGGCGGCCAGCTGCAGCAGCAACGGCCAGACTTTGAGGCGCCCGAAGGTGGCCGGCGCATCCACCCGCAGGCGGCCCACGGGCGCGTCTGCGTGCGAGACCAGCACCGACTCGGCATCGGCCAGCTCGCCCAGCACCCGCACGCAGGTGCGGTAGAAGCCCTCACCGGCCTCGGTCAGGCGAAGGCGGCGCGTGCTGCGCTCGAACAACCGCGCGCCCAGGCGTGCCTCCAGCCGTGCGATGGTCTTGCCCACCGCCGAACTGGTCAGGTGCAGGCGTTCGGCGGCGGCGGTGAAGCTGCCGGCATCGGCGGTGGCGACGAAGGCCTCGATGCCGCGCAGGCGCTCGGTGGGAAGCATGGGGAATTTCTGTCCGGAATCGATGGAAAACATAGCAGTAATCGGAATCCGGGGAGGAAATAGGCTGGCGGCCCCTGTTCTGATGCCCGCCCATGTCCTCCCTCGATTCCGCCGCGGCCGCTGTCCACGCAAACGGCCGCGCACGCCTTTCGGTTGTCCTGCTGGCGGTGTCCGCCTTCGTCATCGTCACCACCGAGTTCCTGATCGTCGGCCTGTTGCCGGCGCTGGCGCGCGACCTTGGCCTGGGCATCGCCCGCGCCGGGCAGCTGGTTACCTTGTTCGCGTTCACCGTGATGCTGGCCGGGCCACCGTTGACCGCGCTGCTGTCACACGTCGGCCGGCGCCGC
This sequence comes from Stenotrophomonas sp. PE591, assembly GCF_018320795.1. Taxonomy (NCBI): domain Bacteria; kingdom Pseudomonadati; phylum Pseudomonadota; class Gammaproteobacteria; order Lysobacterales; family Lysobacteraceae; genus Stenotrophomonas; species Stenotrophomonas sp. PE591. Next base: position 91,033 of record NZ_JAAOKO010000003.1, on the reverse strand, counting down.
CTGTTCGTGGCCATCCTGCTGTTGTTCGCGGGTTCCAACGCGCTGGCCGCGATGGCCACGCAGCCGTGGCTGCTGGCGCTGGCGCGGGTGCTGCCGGCACTGGCCCTGCCGGTGTTCTGGGGCACCGCCAGTGAGACTGCTGCGCAGCTGGCCCCTGCAGGGCAGGGCGGTCGTGCGGTCGCGCGGGTCTACCTGGGTATCACCGCCGCAATGCTGTTCGGTATCCCACTGGGTACGTTGGCCGCCGACGCCCTCGGTTGGCGCGGCAGCTTCTGGCTGTTGGCGGCCCTGTCGCTGTTGATGGCGGGCGCGCTGGCGTTGTGGATGCCGGACAACGTGGCCGGACCGCGGCGCGCGCTGGGCGAACAGGCACGAGTACTGCGCCAGCCGCAGTTGCTGGGCGATGTGCTGCTGTCGGTGCTGGTGTTCACCGCGATGTTTGCTGCCTATACCTACCTGGCCGATGTGCTGGAGCGGCTGATGCAGGTACCGGCGGCACAGGTGGGCTGGTGGCTGATGGGCTTCGGGGCTGTCGGGTTGATCGGCAATGCACTGGGTGGGCGCTGGGTCGATCGTGCGCCGCTGGGCGCGACCCTGGTGTTCTGCGCGGTGCTGGCGCTGGGCATGCTGGCCAGTGTCGGGCTGGCCGGCCACGGCACGTTCGTGCTGATCGCACTGGCCCTGTGGGGTGTGGCGCATACTGCATTGTTCCCGCTGTGCCAGGTGCGGGTGATGCGTGCGGCGCCCCAGGCGCAGGCGCTGGCGGGAACCTTGAATGTGTCCGCGGCCAACGCCGGAATCGGCCTCGGCGCGCTGCTGGGAGGTGGGGCCATCGAACGCTTCGGGCTTGCCTCGCTGGGCGTGGTGGCCGCTGCCGTGGCGCTGCTGGCAATCGTCGCGGGCCTGCTGCTGCGGCAGCTTGCCCGGTCTCGCTCATCCACGCATGGCGTGGATCTGCCTCATTGAAAGGCAAACAGAAAAGCCCGGGTGTCTGCACACCCGGGCTTCTTCATCCACGCGTGGCGTGGATCTACTTTGCTTCGGCGTCGGCCGGGGTGAAGCGCGGCATCGCCGCTGCAGCACCTTCCTTCTCGGTCGAACGACCGGCGAACTGGTTGGCGAAGCGCACGTGGCGGGCGAACGGGGCGTCGGCCACCTGCGCCAGCGACGCGGCCAGCGCACCGTTGAAGGCGTCACCGGCACCGGTGGTGTCGATCGCCTGCACCTGTTCGGCACCCACGCGGTAGTACGGCTGGGTATCGCCGCGCAGGTTCTCGTCGGCATGCGACACGAACACGCCCACCGAGCCCAGGGTGACCACCACGGTACCGTTGCCGACCAGCTTGCGGCACAGCGCGTGCAGGCTGGCGCCATCCAGCGCGGCGACGTCGTTGGCATCCACGCGCTCACCGACATGGCGGCCGAGCAGGGCAGCGAACTCGGTCTCGTTCGGGGTAATCACATCGGCCAGCTTGAGCAGCCCGATGGTCGAGGGGGCGTCGGCCGGTGCGGTGTTGAGCACGGTGGTGACGCCGGCCTCGCGGGCCGTGGCCAGTGCTGCTTCGATGGTCTGCACCGGCGATTCCAGCTGCACCAGCACCACCCTGGCGCCGGTCAGCAGGGCCTGCTGCTGTTGCAGGAAGTCGGTGCTCAGCGCAGCGTTGGCACCCGGGCCGATCACGATGGTGTTGCGGCCACGGGCATCGACGTAGATGCCGGCGGTGCCGGTCGGTTCGCTGCTGGCTTCGGCGATGAGGCCGAAACCATCCTGCGCCGCCAGTTCGCGCGCGGTGGCGCCACCGGCGTCGTCGCCCAGCGCGCACACGAAGTGCGTCTCGGCACCGGCGCGGCAGGCCGCCACGGCCTGGTTGAAGCCCTTGCCACCGGGGCCGGTGCTGTAGCGGCCGGCAATGGTCGCGCCCGGTGCCGGCAGCGACTCGCACCGCCACACGTGATCGACATTGAAGGAACCGACGACAACGACACTGCTGCTCATAGGGAATCTTTTCTCAACCAAGGGTTCAACTGAAGTGCGTCAGCACGCCGGCGATGGTCGCCGTCATGAAGGTGGCAATGGTACCGCCCAGCACCGCGCGCAGGCCGAACTTGGCCAGGTCGTGGCGACGCTCCGGGGCCAGGCCACCGATGCCGCCGATCTGGATCGCGATCGAGCTGAAGTTGGCGAAGCCGCACAGCGCGTAGGTCGCGATCAGGCGACCTTCGCTGGACAGGCTGACGCCAGCTACCTGGCCGTTCACGATCTGCGACAGCTCGGTGTAGGCCACGAATTCGTTGATCACGACCTTCTGGCCGATCAGCGAACCGACGGTGGTGGCATCGGCCCACGGCGTGCCGATCACCCAGGCGATCGGGGCCAGCAGGTAGCCGAAGATGGTCGACAGGTTGGTCGGCTTGCCGATCTGCGCAGCCAGGCCGGTCACTTCACCGATCCAGGTCAGCGGGGCGTTCAGCAGCGCGATCAGGGCGATGAAGGCCAGCAGCATCGCGCCGATGTTCAGCGCCAGCTTCAGGCCGTCGCCGGCGCCGGCCGCAGCCGCGTCGATGATGTTGCTGGAGGTCTTTTCGACTTCCATCTTCACCGTGCCGCGGGTGAGCGGGGTGCCGGTTTCCGGGATCAGTAGCTTGGCCACGACCAAGGTGGCCGGCGCGGCCATGATGCTGGCCGCCAGCAGATGCTTGGCGTAGAAGGCCTGCTGCGCTGGGTCGCCGCCGCCAAGCATGCCCACGTAGGCCGCCAGCACGCCGCCGGCGATGTGTGCCATGCCGCCGATCATCATGGTCAGCAGCTCGGACTGGGTCATCCTGGCGATGTACGGGCGCACGGTCAGCGGCGCCTCGGTCTGGCCGATGAAGACGCTGGCGCAGACGCTGGTGGTTTCCGCACCGGACACACGCATGACCTTGGTGATCGCCCACGCCATCACGCGCACGATCGCCTGCATGATGTTCAGGTGGTACATCACCCCCATCAGCGCCGAGAAGAAGATGATGGTCGGCAGCACCTGGAAGGCGAAGATGAAGCCGTAATTCTTGGTGTCCATCAACGAGCCGAAGATGAAACCGGAACCCTCGTTGACGAAGCTCAGCACCTTGACGAAGCCGTGGCCCAGCGCGTCGAACACGTCGCGCCCGCCCGGCACCAGGATCACCAGCGCCGCGAAGGCGATCTGCAGGGTGATACCGGTGGCAACCAGCTTCCAGTCAACCGCGCGCTTGTTATTGGAAAACAACCAGGTGATGCCGATCAGCACCGCCAACCCGAACAGGCCGAAGCCGATCCTGCCCAAACCTTCGACCATGTGAGTGACTCCCCTGGGGCGTCGCGAAAAACGGGAAGCCTAGTGCAGGGCAGGGGCCGGGGCAAGAAAAAGCAGCGTGCGCGCGGCCAACGGTACCGATCAGGCCAGCAACGGCAAGGGCTTGCGGCTGGCGGCGGCGGGTAGAATGGGGGTCGATCCCGGCCCGGATGCGGGCCCGCAGCAGGAGATTCGCATGCAATACCGTCGCCTGGGCTCCACCGGCCTGCCGATTTCCGCCTTGTCCTTCGGCGCCTGGGTGACCTTCGGTGACCAGATCCCGCGTGATGAGGCCCGCAACCTGGTGGCCGCCGCCTGGGATCATGGTGTCAACTTCTTCGACAACGCCGAGGGCTATGCCAACGGCCGTGCCGAACAGGTCATGGGTGACGTGATCGCCGACCTGCGCCTGCCGCGCGACGGTTTCTGCGTGTCCAGCAAGGTGTTTTTCGGCAGCGCCAAGGACCCGCGGCCGACCCAGCGCGGGCTGTCGCGCAAGCACGTGACCGACGCCTGCCACGCTGCACTCAAGCGCCTGCGGGTGGACTACCTGGACCTTTACTACTGCCATCGCCCGGATCCGGACGCGCCGATCGCCGAGACCGTGCATGCGATGGACACCCTGGTGCGGCAGGGCAAGATCCTCTACTGGGGCACCTCGGAGTGGTCGGCGGTGCAGATCCAGCAGGCGCTGGACATCGCCGAGGCGCGCAACCTGCAGGGCCCGTCGATGGAGCAGCCGCAGTACAACCTGCTGCACCGCGAGCGGGTCGAGGTCGAGTACGCGCCGCTGTATGCCGGTGCCGGCCTGGGTACCACCATCTTCTCGCCGCTGGCGTCGGGCCTGCTCACCGGCAAGTACGACCAGGGCATTCCGGCCGATGCACGGCTGGGGCGGGAAGGCATGGAGTGGTTGCAGAACCTGGTGCTGGGGGCCGACGCCGGGGCCCGCCTGGGCCAGGTGCGGCGCTTCAGCGAGGTGGCACGCGCGCTGGGCCACGCCCCGGCCACGCTGGCCATCGCCTGGTGCCTGCGCAACCCGAACGTTTCCAGCGTGATCCTCGGCGCCAGCCGGGTCAGCCAGCTGCTGCAGAACCTGCAGGCACTGGACGTGCTGGAGCAGGTCGACGCGGCCGGCTGGGCGCAGGTCGAAGCCGTCTTCGCCTGAACCCCGGGGCCGACCGGGCCTCGGGGGCCTCGGTCGGGCCGGTTCGGCCGAGGGAACGGGACGGGAACGGGAACGGGAACGGGAACGGGAACGGTAGAGTCGCCTGTCAGTCGACTGCTTCGAATAACCGACTGCTTCGAGCAACAGCAGTCGACCAACAGTCGACTCTACACACCTGCCTCGCCATTTCATTGATGCGATCTATCGAATTCCACAAGTCGATCATTAATCCCATTAATGAAATTGAGAATGGTTGTTGATTGTCAACTGAGAATCATTATCATTTAACTCGTCCCTCGCACGAGTCCAGATGCTCATGAATGCTCAACCTGTACTGCTGCGCCCCGAAACGCTGACCCTCCGCGATCGACCGGTCCGCGTCGTTCCGCCGGAAGAGGTCATCGACAGCGAAGCCCTGCTCAAGGGCCGTCGTGAAATCCTGATCCAGCACGGCGACCGCTTCTATCGCCTGCGGCACACCAGCAACGACAAGCTGATCCTGACCAAGTAATCGCGGTCTGGTCGCCCGCCTCCCTCCCTCCTGCCGGCAGCGCCGACAGGGTGGGCGACCCGTCCGCTCCCGCTCTCTCCCCCTCGGTCTACCGCGTGCACCTTCCGGGTGCGCCGGTAACCGGGGGTTCCCCTGCCTGACCGAACGAACCCGATGACCCGCCATACCGCCCTTTGCCTTGCTGTCTGGATGGCGCTGCCGCTGTCCGCCCACGCTGCTGCCACTGCTGCCCCCGATGCGCGCGAATTCGATCGGGTGCAGGTCACCGCCACCCGCACCGAGCGGGCGCTGAGCGACGTGGCGGCCACGGTGGATGTCATCGACCGTGAGCAGATGGACCGGCACCTGGTGCAGGACATCAAGGATCTGGTGCGCTACGAGCCGGGCCTGTCGGTCACCCGCAGCGCGACCCGCTTCGGCCTGGATGGTTTCCGCATCCGTGGCCTGGACGGCAACCGCGTGCGCATCCAGACCGACGGCATCGTCATGCCGACCCGGTTCGACATCGGTTCGTTCGCCAGTTCCAACCGCAACTTCACCGACCTCGATACGCTCAAGCGCGTCGAGATCGTGCGTGGCCCGGCCAGCTCGCTGTACGGCTCCGATGCACTCGGTGGCGTGGTCGCGTTCGTGACCAAGGACCCGGCCGACTACCTCAAGGGCGGCAAGAACAGCTACTTCGGCCTGAAGTTCGGCTACGACGGTGAGTGGAAGGGCCTGCTCGGCGGTGCCACGGCCGCCTTTGGTGGCGACCACTGGAGCGGCCTGGTCAACGTCAACCACCACCAGGGCCAGGAAACGGACAACAAGGGCACGGTACGCAGCGACAACGACACCCGCACCGCGGCCAATCCGCAGGATCGCGACGGCCGCAGCCTGCTCAGCAAGCTGGTCTATGCACCCAGCGAGGACCAGCGCTTCCGCCTGACCGTGGAAGGCAACGAAGACACCACCGATACCAATGTGTTGTCGGCGATCGCCAGCGTTGCACCGCGCCCCGGCGCGATGGCTGTGGCCACTGGCATGAAGTCCCACGACACCCAGAAGCGCAACCGCGTGTCCTTCGCCCACGAGATGGATGCGCTGGACCAGCCGTTCGCCGACAGCCTGCATTGGCAGGTGTACGCGCAGAACAGCGAAACCCGGCAGCAGACCGACGAGACCCGCACCGACGGCACCCGCCGCCACCGCGTGTTCTCCTTCGACCAGCATGCCTATGGCCTGCAGGCGCAGTTCAACAAGGCGTTCACCACCGGCAGCGTCGAGCACGCATTGACCTACGGTTTCGAAGGCACCCGTACCGAGATCCGCCAGAAGCGCGACGGCTATCAGGTCAGCAAGGCTGGCGTGGTCAGCAACACGGTGCTGCCGGACACCTTTCCGGTGCGTGACTTCCCGATCAGCAAGACCACCGAGCTGGGCCTGTACGCACAGGATGAGATGCGCTTTGCCGATGGCAGGCTGTCGCTGGTGCCGGGCGTGCGCGTGGACCGCTACGAGCTGAAGCCGGAAGTGGACAGCATCTTCGCCGAAGACAACCCGACCACGGCCGTGGCGCAGCTGAAGAAGACCAGCGTGTCGCCGAAGCTGGGCATGGTCTGGCGCTTTACCGACGAATGGTCGCTGTTCGCCGGATATGCGCGTGGCTTCCGTTCGCCGCCGTACAACGACGTCAACATCGGCCTGACCAACGTCGCCTTCCGCTATACCGCCATCGCCAACCCGGATCTGAAGCCGGAAACCAGCGACGGTTACGAACTGGGCCTGCGCTTCATCGCGCCGGCGGCGTACGTCAGCGTCAGCGGCTACTACAACGACTACAAGGATTTCATCCAGTCCAACGTCGATACCGGTCGCAACGCACAGGGTTTGACCGTGTTCCAGTCGCAGAACATCGCCGACGCGCGCATCTATGGCGCGGAAATGAAGGCCGGCATCGAGTTCGGCGAACTCAGCCCGGGGCTGAAGGGCTGGGCGCTGCGCAGTGCGTTGGCATGGTCGCGTGGTGACAACCGGACCGATGACGAACCGCTGGCCTCGGTCGATCCGCTGCGTGGCACGCTGGGCCTGATGTACGACACCGATACCTGGGGCGTCGAACTGGCCGGTACCTTCGTGCAGCGCAAGAAGCGCCTGCCGCCGCCTGCGGCGCAGACCAATCCGAACGCACCGGCGCCGTTCGTCTACCAGCCGGCCGGCTACGGCGTGCTGGACCTGATGGCGCACTGGAACTTCGCGCCGGGTGCCACCTTCAATGTCGGCGTGTTCAACCTGGCCGACAAGCGCTACATCGAATGGTCGTCGATCACCCCGAGCCTGATCACCGATCGCGCACTGAGCGATCGTTTCAGCAGCCCGGGCCGCACCTTCTCCGCCAGCCTTGCCGTTTCCTGGTGACCTCATGAGCCGAGCACTGTCCGCACGCAGGATTGACTCCATCGCCGCGCCGAACAGCGCGGCCTGGCCTACCCCGGCACAGCTGGCCACGCTCGGCACCGTGTTGTGCCTGTACCACGCCGATGGCAACGAACTGGGCGGCTGGCGCCAGGCCGTACGCGTACACGCCTGCCAGGGCGTGGACAGCGAAGGCCTGCGCGAGAGCCTGTGCTTCCTCGATGGCCGTGGCCACTGCGTGTGGCGCCTGTACCTGCTGCCCGACAGCGACTTCCTGGCCTGGGACCGGCTGGTCGCCGCACTGCCGCCGGGGCCAGAACACAACAGCGATGGCAGCGTCGGCGAACGCTTGTGGCGGCGCCTGGCCGGCCATCTCGGTGGCCAGCGCTGGCGCCTGTGCGTGCTGCGCCTGCATGCCGCCGACGATGGCCGCACGCTGGCCGCCAGTCTGTCGACCCTGTCCTCGCTGGGCGCAGCCACCGCGCGCCGCATCGCACGCCTGGAAGGCGCCGAAGGCGAGCTGGCAATCGACGATTGCTGCTGCGCCGACGCCGCGCGGCGGCCGGCGCCGCGGATTCCCGGCGACCTGCCGCTGATCCGCCTGTGACCCACTCCTGATGGAACGCCCGTTGGCCACGGATGGCCCCTCGATGAATCTGCAACCCAGAAGGAAGACCCCGATGAAGCTCCAGACAGCCAGCGCCATGCTGCTGCTCGCCGCCAGCGGCGTGGCCAGCGCGCAGCCCTCCGATATCGCCCGCGACCACGACAGCATCCTCGCCATGCAGGGTGAGTACACCGTGGACTTCGCCTTCGACGAGACCGTGCTGCTGAAGCCGGGCTACGAGCGTGCACCGGCGATGCGCAGCGGCGGCAGTGAAGTGGTCATCGTGGTCGAGGACACGCCGAAGCGCATCGTGCTGCAGCACCTGCTGCTGGATGAAAAGAGCGGCCACATCACCAAGCACTGGCGCCAGGACTGGGTGTACGAAGCACCGAACCGTTTCGAGTTCAGCGCCGACCAGACCTGGAAGGTGCGCAGTATTCCGTCGGCGGTGAACCAGGGCGCCTGGACCCAGTGCGTGTACGAAGTGAGCGACGCACCGCGCTACTGCGGCACCGGCACCTGGACCTACACCAACAACGTGCCGAGCTGGACCAGCGACCTGAGCTGGCGCCCGCTGCCGCGCCGTGAGTACACCAAGCGCAGCGACTACAACGCGCTGGCTGTGGTCAACCGCCACACGCTGACCCCGAACGGCTGGACCCACGAGCAATTCAACACCAAGGTGCAGCGCAACGCCGATGGCAGCCAAGTGGAGATCGCACGCGAGTTCGGCTTCAACGACTACGTGAAGACCACCGAGGTCGACTTCACCCCGGCGCGCAACTACTGGAAGGCCACCGCCGGCTACTGGGCCAAGGTTCGCCAGCGCTGGGACGGTTTCCTGACCCAGGCCCCGGGCGTGCACCTGAAGACCAGGATCGACGGCATGGCGATGATCATTCCGCTGTTCACCCAGGCCGAAGCGATCCAGTCCGGCAAGAAGGTGAAGGACACGCAGATCGACGACGTGTTCGCCAAGTACGTGGAAAAGGCCCAGTAGATCCACGCCATGCGTGGATGTGCTTGTTCCTTGAACACTGGCAGCGCCGTCCTGGGCTCTTGGTAGGTGCCGAGCTTGCTCGGCACGCGCCCCGGGCGCCGCCTCAGGCCTCGCGCAGCGCCAATGCCGGTGGCGTATGCAGGATCGCCCGCGTACCCCACCAGCCTGCCAGCAGGCTCAGCCCGATGCCGACCACGCCGCCGATCAGCAGGCCCGGCCACGGCGGCAGCAATGGCAGCTCGAACACCTTCTGCGAGACTGCCACGCCGATGGCGGCCGCCGCGCCCACCGCGAGCAACGCGGCCAGCGTGCCCAGTGCGCCGAACTCCACCAGCACCGCACCGCGCAGCTGGCGCCGGGTCGCGCCCAGCGTGCGCAGCACCGCGCTGTCGTAGCGACGCTCGCCCGCCGTGGCCTGCAGCGCGGCCAGCAGCACCAGCACGCCGGCCAGCAGGCTGAACACCATCACCAGCTGCACCGCCTGTGCCACCCGCTCCATCACATCGCGCACCTGCGAGATCACCGCGTCCACGTCCAGCAGCGACAGGTTGGGCTGCGCGCGTATCAGCTCGCCCAGTCCGGCTGCCTTGCCGGCCGGCAGGTGGAATGCCGACAGCAGGTTGTGCGGTGTATCGCCCACCGCGTTCGGGTTCAGCAGCACGAAGAAGTTCGGCCGGAAGGTGTTCCAGTCGGCCTTGCGCACACTGGTCACGGTGAACTCGCGCTCCTGCTCGCCTACTGCAATGGTGATGCGGTCGCCGGGATACACGCCGTAGCGCTTGGCCCAGCCGATTTCAACCGACGCCTCCGCCGCCGTGCTTTCGGGCGTCCAGAAGGTGCCGTTCATCAGCGTGTTGGCCGGCGGGAAGCTGCTGCGCCAGCTGAAGTTCAACGGCCGGTTCTCGTCGTCGTCACCGCGCTGGGCTTCGCCTGACGCCGGCTGCCCGCTCTGGTCCGGCGAGCGATCCACGCGCAGCGGCGGCTTGCCGTTGATCGCGATCAGGCGGCCGGTGGCCATCGGTTCGATGCTGGCGTCGTTAGCGCCCAATCCACGCAGCGTGGCCAGCACGCTGTCGCGCTGTTCGGGCTGGATGTTGATCAGGAAGTAGTTCGGCGTATCCGCGGGCAGGCGTTCGCGCCATTGCTGCAGCAGGCCGGGGCCGGTCACCGCCAGCAGCAACAGCGCGCACAGCGACAGCGACAGCCCGACCAGCTGCATCACCGCCAGCATCCGGCGCCGGGTCAGCGCCGCCAGGCCCAGCCGCCAGTGGCCGTGCAGGCGGTGCTGCAGGCCGCGCAGCAGCTGCAGCAGCACGAAGCCGACCACGCCGGCCGCCACCGCCAACGCGGCCAGGCCGCCCAGCACCCATAGCGCCAGCTTGAGATCACCGGTCACCTGCACCGCCAGCAGCAGGCTGGCCGCCAGCGCTGCTACGTAGGCCAGCAGCGAGGCCGGGGGCAGGGCGGCGAAGGAGCGGTTGAGCACGCGCATCGGCGGCACCCCGCGCAGGCGCAGCAGCGGCGGCAGGCCGAAGCCGAACAGCAGCAACAGGCCGATGCCGGCGCCGGTCAGCGCCGGCATTGCCTCGGGTAGCGGCAAGCGCTGCGGCACCAGGCTGCCCAGCACCTGCACCAGGCCTTCCTGCGCGGCCATGCCCAGGCCGATGCCGAGCGCACAGGCCGGCAGCGCCAGCATCAGCAGCTGCAGCGCCAGGCCAAGCAGGATGTCGCGCTGGCGCGCGCCCAGGCAGCGCAGGATCGCCACCTGGTCGATGCGGCGCAGGGCAAAACGGTTGGCCGCCAGCGCGGTCGCCACGCCGGCCAGCAATACCGCCAGCAGCGCGCTCAGGCCGAGGAAGCGCCCGGCAAGATCAAAGGCCTGGCGCACGCCGCGCTGGGTGTCGTCCACGCTCAGCAGGCGAAGGCCTTTTACCTGTGGCAGCAGCCACTGGCGCAACGCGGCAACCTGGTCGGCGGAGCCGGCGAACATGAGCCGGTAGTTGATGCGGCTGCCAGGGCCGAGCAGGCCCGTGCCTTCCACATCGGCGCGGTTGACCAGCAGGGTGGGGGAGAGCGTCAGCAGGTCGCCGCCGGCATCCGGCTCGGCCTCGATGATGCCGGCGATGCGCAGCGTGCCGGCGCCGAATTCGAGATCATCGCCGGCCTTGAGTCCCAGCCCCTGCAGCAGGCGCGGGTCGGCATAGGCCTGGCCCTTGGGCGGCATGCCGGCGTTGGCGATCAGCGCGCCACCGGGCGTGCTGCGCACCCTCAGCGTGCCACGCAGCGGATAGCCCGCCTGCACCGCCTTGATGCTGGCCATCTGGCTGGCATCACCGTTGAACAGCACGCTGCCGAAGCTGGCGATGCGGGTGAAGGCCAGTCCACGCCGCTGCGCCTCGTCGGCGAACGCCTGCGGCGGGTCATCGCGCCCGGCGATGCCGAGGTCGCCACCGAGCATTTCCGCTGCGCTGCCGGTCAGTGCCAGGTTGACCCGGTTCACCAGCGTGCCGACCGCGGTCATCACCGCCACGCCCAGCACTAGTGCGGCGAACACGGTCAGCAGGTCACCGGCCAGCGCCTCGCGGCGCAGCGCGCGCCACGCATGCCGCAGCAGGTTCATGCCTGCGCCCCACGCTCGACCGGCAGCAGGCGGCCGTCGTCGATGCGGTGGATGTACTGGCAACGCTGGGCCAGGCGCAGGTCGTGGGTGACCAGCACCAGGGTGGTGCCGCTGCCGGCGTTGAGTTCGAACAGCAGGTCGCTGATGTGCTGGCCGGTGGCGTGGTCCAGCGAGCCGGTCGGTTCGTCGGCGAACAGGATGCGCGGGCGGGTGACGAACGCACGTGCCAATGCCACGCGTTGCTGCTCGCCGCCCGACAACTGGCGCGGATAGTGGCGGGCGCGATGGGCCAGCCCGACCTGGGCCAGCACTTCATCGACCCGCGCCCGGTCTTCGCGTCCGGCCAGTTCCAGCGGCAGCGCGACATTCTCGGCGGCGGTCAGCGCCGGCAGCAGGTGGAAACTCTGGAACACGAAGCCGACCTCACGCGCGCGCAGCTGGGCGCGGGCCTCCTCGTCCAGCGCCGACAGGTCCTGGCCAGCCAGCGCGATGCGGCCGCGACTGGGCAGGTCCAGCCCGGCCAGCAGGCCAAGCAGGGTGGTCTTGCCGGAACCGGAGGCGCCGACGATGGCCACGCTGGTGCCTTCATGGACCGTCAGGGTGATGTTGTCCAGTATGTGGACTTCACCCTCCGGGCCCTGCACGGACTTGCCGACCTGGTCGACGGCGATGGCGACGGGCGCGCTGCGGGGGGACAGGCTGTCGATGAGGAGACTCCAATGCGCAAGACGGGATGGAGCCGGCGAGCCGGCGCGATGATGGTGCTGCTGCTAGGGTTCCTGCTGTTGCCGGGGCTGGCCTGTGCCAAAGGTCCGGCCGGCACCGTGCTGGTGCTCGGCGACAGCCTCAGTGCTGCCCACAATATCCCTGCCGACGCCGGCTGGGTCAGCCTGCTGCAGCAGCGGGTCAGGCAGCAGTCGAAAACCCCGGCGCGCATCGTCAACGCCAGCATGAGCGGCGAGACCACCGCCGGCGCGCTGACCCGCCTGCCGGGCCTGCTGGCGAAGGAAAAGCCGACCGTGGTAGTGATCGCCCTTGGCGGCAACGACGCACTGCGCGGGCTGACCCCGGCGCAGGTGCAGGGCAACCTGGGAAAGATGGTGCAGGCCAGCCAGAAGGCGGGCGCGAAGGTGCTGCTGCTGGGCATTGACGTGCCGCCCAACTACGGGCCGGCCTATCGCCAGCGCCTGGCGGCGGCCTACAGGGCGCTGGCCACGCAGTACAAGGTGCCGCTGCTGCCCTTCCTGCTGGAGGGGGTGGCCCTGCAGCCGGGCATGATGCAGGCCGACGGCCTGCACCCGACCGCACAGGCGCAGCCAAAGGTGCTCGACAACGTCTGGCCGCTGCTCAGGCCGCTGCTCTGAACCGTTTGTTTACCTCTTGACGGAACTTCACATCGCGTCCACCGTCGATCCGGCATGTTTCACAAAGCTGAAGTTAGAGGGAATCACATGCGTCAGACGAAGGAGACCTCCGGCTTGGTGCTGGTGGTCGAAGACAACCGCAACATCTCCGAGATGATCGGGGAATACCTGGAAGGTCGCGGCTTCGAAGTCGACTATGCACAGGACGGCCTGGATGGCTACCGCCTTGCGGCGGAGAACAGCTATGACGTCGTGGTGCTCGACTTGATGTTGCCGCGCCTGGATGGCATCGAAGTGTGCCGTCGCCTGCGCAACGATGCGCGCAAGTCCACCCCGGTGCTGATGCTCACGGCACGCGACACGCTGGACGACAAGCTCACCGGCCTGGGTTTCGGTGCCGATGACTACCTGACCAAGCCGTTCGCGATCCAGGAGCTGGAAGCCCGCCTGCGCGCGCTGATCCGTCGCGAACGTCGCCAGGTCGGTTCGGAAGTGCTGAAGGTGGCCGACCTGGTGCTCGATCCGGTCAGCATGCGTGCGACCCGTGCCGGCACCGAGCTGCAGCTTTCGCCGATCGGCCTGCGCCTGCTGACCATCCTGATGCGCGAATCGCCGCGCGTGGTCACCCGCCAGGAGATCGAGCGCGAGATCTGGGGCAATGGCCTGCCGGATTCGGACACCCTGCGCAGCCACCTTTACAACCTGCGCAAGATCATCGACAAGCCGTTCGACCGTCCGCTGCTGCACACCGTGCAGAGTGCCGGCTACCGCATTGCCGACATCGCCCAGCCGATGGCCTGAGCAGGATACTCGCCGGTGCAGCAGCAGGCCCGGCCGGGTTGTGGCCACGTACGAGGGCAGGGCATGACCGGCCGGCGTTGCCGCCGGTCATCGCCCATGCACCCGCACGGCGTGGCGCGCTGCCTATAATCGCAGCGCTCTGACCGGGACTCCGCAATGCCGCACGGCCTGCCGCGCAAGATCCGTATCGCCTTCATCCTGCAGGCAGTGTTGGCCAGCCTGGGCATCCTGCTGGGTGCGTGGCTGGTCTCGCTGGTGATCAAGCACAGCCTGGTGGGCGCTGCCCTGCGCGAGGAGGCGGCGTACTACTGGACGCTGCACGAAGCGTCCCCGGTGCAGCCACCGCCCAATACCCAGAACATCCGCGGCTACCTGCTGGAAAGCGGGCAGTCGGCACTGTCGTTGCCGGCCAACCTGCGCAATCTGGAGCCCGGCTTCCACGAACTGCCCGAGGACGACCAGCTGGTGCTGGTTGATGTGCGCCCGGCTGGCCGCCTGTACCTGGTGTTCCTGCGCTCGCGCGCAGAGATGCTGGCGTTCTGGTTCGGCATCGTGCCGGTGCTGCTGACCCTGTTGGCGGTGTATGGCGCCAGCTGGGTGACCTACCGCGCGTCCAAGCGCCTGGTGTCGCCGGTGAACTGGCTGGCTCGGCGCGTCTCGCGCTGGGACCCGGGGCATCCGGAAGCGGCCGACCTGGAGCCCAACAAGCTGCCGGCGGACATGCAGGGCGAGACCCGGCAGCTGGCGGCCGCGTTGCACTCGCTGGCCAACCGGGTCAGCGCGCACGTGGCACGCGAGCGCAACTTCACCCGCGATGCCAGCCATGAACTGCGCACGCCGCTGACCGTCATCCGCGTTGCCAGCGACATGGCACTGGGTGATGAAAGCCTGCAGCCGCGCCTGCGCCGCAGCCTGCAGCGCATCCAGCGGGCTGGCCGCGACATGGAAGCGGTGATCGATGCGTTCCTGATCCTGGCCCGCGAGGCAGACGTCGAACCGCAGATCGAGCTGTTCGACGTCAACGACATCGTCCGCTATGAAGTGGACAACGCCAACGAACTGCTGGGGGCTCGCCCGGTGTCGGTGCACCTGCACAGCGATGGCCCGGTGCAGCTGCATGCGCCGCCGCGGGTGCTGCAGGTGGTGGTCAGCAACCTGGTGCGCAATGCATGCAGCTACACCGACGAAGGGCGCATCGACGTGCATGTACACAACGATCGGGTGGTGGTGCACGATACCGGCATCGGCATGTCCCCCGAAGCGCTGTCACGGGCGTTCGAACCGTTCTATCGCGCCGAACCCAGCCGTCCGCAGGGTACCGGCCTGGGCCTGTCGATCGTACGCAGGCTGTGTGATCGCTTCGGCTGGAAAGTCAGCCTGGCCAGCGAGCCGGGCCAGGGCACCGAGGCCACGGTGATCTTCCGGTAGAGGGATTTTGCCGGGCTGCGCCCGGCACCCGCCGAGGCAACATCAACATCAAAAGCGGGCATTCCGTGGAATGGCGGGGCGGTGTGGGTTTGCAGGACACGCCGTAAACCCGTCCATGGGGGCTCGATGGCGCCATCCATGGCGCCAACGGTCCTGCAAACCCACACCGCCCCGCCTTCGACAGTTTCCCGCGATCCGCAGTAGATCCACGCCATGCGTGGATGGGGTGCGGTAGCGCCGGGCCATGCCCGGCGTCCACAGTGCCTCAGTTGCAGTTGACCTTCGGTGCCAGCGCCCTGGTCCAGATGTCATAGCCGGCCGGGGTCATGTGCAGCATGTCCTCGCGGAACAGCGTTGCATCCGGCTGGCCATCCGCGCCCAGCATCGGCGTGTAGATATCGGTGAAGCCGGTGTTGGGCAGCTTGGCCAGCGCGGCCTTGATCAGCGTGTTGGCCTCGTTGATCGCCGGCAGCAGGTGCGCACGCGACGGGCTCGGCTTGATCGACAGGTACTCGACCTTGGTCTTCGGCAGGTCGTGATGCACGCGCTGCACGAAGGCGACCACGTCGTCGCGGACCTGGGTCGCGGTGCGGCCGCTGTTGAGGTCGTTGTCACCGGCGTAGAAGAACACCTTGCACGGCGCATACGGCACCACGATCTGGCCGGCATACCAGGTGCTGTCACGCACTTCCGAGCCGCCGAAACCGCGGTTGAATACAGGCTGGCCGGGGAAGTCGGTGGCCAGGCTCTCCCAGAAGCGGATGGAGGAGCTGCCGATGAATTCGATGCCACCGCGGGGCGGCGGGTTGGCCTGGTCGGCGCTGGCGAACCGGGCCATGTCGCCGGCCCAGGCCACGTTGGAGACCTGTTCGGGTACCCGGGGCGACGTGGTCGGGCCCAGGGCCTGGGCCAGCGGTGCGGCGGTCAGCAGGCCCAGCATCAGCAGGCAGGTACGGCGACGGGACATCAGGCGCTCCAGCAGGGAAGGGAACGCCATCATAGAAGCTGGGGCGGGCCGGGGCTTGCCCCTGGCGGTCCATTCACCGGGCCGGCGCCGGGATGCGGCTGGCGGCCTTGTGGCAAAATGGCGGCCATCTGCCTATTCCTGTGCACCCATGATTCCCTGCCGTGCGTCTGAGCGGTCGCTGCGCCGCGCCCCTGTTGCTGGATGTTCCACCCGTGGCTGATCAGTTCGGCCATCTGCCGCGCGGCCCGCGCCGCATCTTCCAGGCCGCCCGCTGGTCCTGGCAGGGCCTGCGGGCCGCCTGGCTGCACGAATCGTCGTTCCGGCTGGAGGTCTACCTGCTGATCCTGCTGGCGCCGGTCGCGGTCTGGCTGGGGCAGACGCCGGTCGAGCGTGCGCTGATGATCGGTTCTATGCTGCTGGTGCTGGCGATGGAACTGGCCAACTCGGCCATCGAGGCGGTGATCGAACGTTACGGCAGCGAAATCCACGAGTTGGCTGGCCGCGCCAAGGACATGGGCTCGGCGGCGGTGTTCGTGCTGATGATGAACGTGCTGTTGTGCTGGGCCCTGGTCGTGGTTCCACACGCGCTGGCCGGCAGCTACGGCTGAAACCCCATTCCCCCACTGCCTTGAAGAGATTCCATGTCCTTTGAGTTCCTCGCCGACCCCAATGCCTGGGTAACCCTGTTCACGCTCAGCGCGCTGGAAATCGTGCTCGGCATCGACAACCTGGTGTTCATTTCCATCGCGGTCAGCAAGCTGCCGGAAGAGCGTCGCCCGTTCGCACGCAAGCTCGGTATCGCCGTGGCCTGCATCACCCGTATCGGTCTGCTGGTGTCGCTGGCGTATCTGGCGCACATGGCGGCCAACCTGTTCACGGTGGCCGGCATGGGCATCTCCATCCGTGACCTGGTGCTGATCGTCGGTGGCCTGTTCCTGATCATCAAGGGCTGCATGGAGATCAAGGAACTGATCAGCGGCGGCGAGGATGAAGATCCGAGCACCACCAAGGCCTCGGCCGTGTTCGGCTACGTGATCGCGCAGATCGCGGTGATCGACATCGTGTTCTCGCTGGACTCGGTGATCACCGCAGTTGGCATCGCCGACCACATCCCGGTCATGGTCGCCGCCATCCTGCTGTCGGTGTTGGTGATGCTGCTGGCCGCCAACCCGCTGGGCCGCTTCATCGACGCCAACCCGACCGTGAAGATGCTGGCGCTGGCCTTCATCCTGATGATCGGTGCGGTGCTGATCCTGGACGGCCTGGACGTGCACGTGCCCAAGCCCTACATCTACGCCGCGATGGGCTTCTCGGTGCTGGTGGAATGGCTGAACCTGCTGATGCGCCGTCGCGCGCGCGAGCACAACGTGCCGGGCGCCGGCAACTGGTAAGCGCCTCTGGCATGTAAGTCCCTCAGAACCCCCGGCCCGGCCGGGGGTTCTGCGTTTGTGGGGGGGGGCACGGCTCTGCTACGGCGCTGCGGTTTTTGCACTTGCAGCGGGTTTCCGTGCCCCACTTGTGAACCAGAATCAACAGTGTTTTCCCGAGGCGAGGCTTAATCCGCCACAGCAAAGCGCGCAGGCTACGCACTCCCGAATCCCTCCCCCAGGACCCCCATGAATTCCAGAGCCGCCTTGCTGGCGCTTGCCGTCGGCGCCTTCGCCATCGGAACCACCGAGTTTGCGCCGATGGGCCTGCTGCCGGTCATCGCCGAGGGCGTGGGCGTGGGCATTCCCACTGCCGGCATGCTGATCACCGCTTACGCCGTGGGCGTGATGCTGGGCGCACCGGTGATGACCCTGCTGATGGGACGGTTCGGCAAGCGCACTGCGCTGATGCTGCTGATGTCGATCTTCGTGGTCGGCAACCTGCTCTCGGCACTGGCCCCGAACTACGGCCTGCTGTTGCTGTCGCGCCTGGTCACCAGCCTCAACCACGGTGCCTTCTTCGGCATCGGTGCGGTGGTTGCCGCCAGCCTGGTGCCGAAGGACAAGCAGGCCGCCGCCGTGGCCACCATGTTCATGGGCCTGACCATCGCCAATATCGGCGGCGTGCCGCTGGCGACCTGGGTGGGCCAGCAACTGGGCTGGCGCCTGTCCTTCGCCGGTACTGCAGTGCTGGGCCTGATTGCGATCACCGCGCTCGGCTTCGCGCTGCCGGCATCTGCACCGGGGCCGCGCCCGGACGTGCGCCGCGAACTGAAGGCCATCCTGCAGCCGCAGGTACTGCTGGCGATGGGCACCACGGTGCTCGGCGCGGGTGCGATGTTCACTCTGTACACCTACGTGGCGCCGGTGCTGACCGAACTGACCGGCGCCTCCAACACCTTCATCGCGATGTCGCTGGCCCTGATCGGTATCGGCTTCACGTTTGGCAATGGCATCGGTGGGCGCATGGCCGACTGGTCGCTTGATGGCGCGACCCGCATCCTGCTGGCGGTCCTGGCCGTGCTGATGTTCGTGCTGCCGCTGGCGTTCATGCACCACGCCACTGCGGCGCTGGGCGTGCTGCTGTTCGGCGCGGCGACCTTCGCCATCGTGCCGCCGCTGCAGATCCGGGTGATGCAGGCGGCGAGCGAGGCGCCGGGCCTGGCGTCGTCGATCAACGTGGGTGCTTTCAACCTCGGCAACGCGATGGGTGCCGCGCTGGGTGGTGCGGTGATCAGCTTGGGTTTGGGTTACGCGGCGATTCCGGTGGCCGGTGGCCTGCTGGCGGCATCGGGGCTGCTGCTGGCGTGGCTGGGGCGTCCGCGCACTGCGGTGGCTGAGGCCTGCTGAGGGTAGAGGGTTTCCGGCAGGGCTTGCAGCCCTGCACCCGCTGCAATCAACGTCAACGTCAACGGCAAAAGCCTGCATTCCGTGGGTTGGCGGGGTGGGTCCGGTTGAGGGGGACGCTGCAAGTACGTCCATGTAAGCTCGGTCGCCGCATCCATGCGGCTCACGCCCCCTCAACCGGACCCACCCCGCCTTCGACAGATTCCCGCGGTCTGCCGGAACGGCGTTCCGCTCCGGTAGGTGTCGACCTTGGTCGACACGAATGCCTGAAGAACCGCGTTTTGCTTTTGATTTTTCTTTTGATCTTCCCGCGGTGCGCAGGAAATTGTCCGTGGCCGGGAGGGTGGGTTGGCTGGGGGCGTGAGCGCCATGGGCCCGAGGCATGCCACGGGCGGGTTGGGCAGGACGCCCAACCCCGGTCTTGCCGTGTGCGCAGGACAGCGCACACGAGCAAGCGCGATCGAGCTTACATGGACGTACTTGCAGCGCCCCCCAGCCAACCCACCCTCCCGGCCGACCCCGATAACGCTTCCTCGCCAACCACCGCGGAGGGGGCGGCGCCCGATGGCCGGTCTTTCACCCGAACCGTGGCATGCTCGGTGCCCAGTCCACCCGGAACCTCCGCCATGCGCCTGTTCACCCGTGTCCTGCCCCTGATGCTGCTGGCCTCCCTGCTGTCCGGCTGCGGCTACAACGCCATCCAGCAGAAGGATGAAGCGGTCAAGGCCAGCTGGTCCGAAGTGCTCAACCAGTACAAGCGCCGCGCCGATCTGGTGCCCAACCTGGTGCAGACCGTGAAGGGCTTCGCCAGCCAGGAAGAGCGCGTGCTGACCGAAGTCACCAACGCCCGCTCGCGTGTTGGCCAGATCAACGTCAACGCCGACGACGAAGCCTCGCTCAAGCAGTTCCAGCAGGCCCAGGGTGAACTCGGCAGCGCACTGTCGCGGCTGCTGGTGGTCACCGAGAACTACCCGGTGCTGAAGTCGGACCAGAACTTCCGCGACCTGCAGGCCCAGCTGGAAGGCACTGAAAACCGCATCACCGTCGCCCGCGGCCGCTACATCCAGCAGGTGCAGGACTACAACACCTACATCCGCTCGTTCCCGCAGGTGATCACCGCCAAGCTCTTCGGCTACAAGACCAAGCCGAACTTCACCGTGGAAAACGAAGCGCAGATCTCCAACGCGCCGGCGGTCGATTTCGGCAGCGCGCCGCAGCAGCAGCCGGCACCGCAGCCGGGCCACTGACCCATGCGCCTGGCCACTGCGCTCCTGGCCCTGCTGCTGTGGCTGCCGCTGGCTTCGCATGCACAGCAGCTCGCTCCGATTCCGGCGCTGGATTCGCCGGTGGTCGATACCACCGGCACGCTGGACGCCACGCAGAAGCAGGCGCTGGTGCAGCAGGCGATTGAGCTGCAGCAGCGCAAGGGCAGCCAGCTGCAGGTGCTGGTGGTGCCCACCACCCAGCCGGAGGACATCGCGCAGTACACCACGCGGGTCCTCGACCAGTGGCAGATCGGCCGCAAGGGCGTGGACGACGGGGTGCTGCTGGTGGTGGCCAAGGACGACCGGCGCGTGCGCATTGAACCCGGTTATGGTCTGGAGGGAGCGATTCCCGATGCCATCGCCAACCGGGTCATCCAGGAATACCTGGTGCCGCGCTTCCGCAACGGCGACTACGCCGGTGGCATCACCGACGCCACGGCGGTGCTGGTCAAGCTGATCGACGGGGAAGCGCTGCCGGCACCGGTCAGCGGCCATCGCGGGCGTGAGCCCAGTGGTGGTGGCGATACCTGGTTCCTGGCGCTGTTCATCGGTGTGTTCGCCGGCAGCATCCTGCGCGGGATCTTCTCGCGCGTGCCGCGTCCGCTGCGTGGCCTGCTCGGCGGTGCCGGTGCGGCGCTGGCGGCATTCCTGTTCACCTCCACGCTGCTCGCCAGTGGCCTGGCTGGCGTCGTGGGCCTCATTGTTGCCATGCTCTCCGGTCACCCGGGCCGCTTTGCCGGTGGCGGTGGCTGGGGTGGTGGCAGCTGGGGCGGCGGAGGCGGCTTCGGCGGGGGCGGTGGATTCGGCGGCGGCGGCGGTTGGGGCGGCGGCGGTGGCCGCTCCGGCGGTGGCGGTGCTTCGGGGGGCTGGTGATGATCCAACGACTGTGTCGTCATGTATTTTCGCCGTCGGTACGGCGCGCGTTCCCGCCGGCCACGCTGCAGGCGATCACCGAGGCCATCGCAGCCGGTGAGCAGCGCCACGGTGGCCAGGTGATGTTCGCGGTGGAGGCGGACCTGCCGCTGGCCGCGCTGTGGCACAAGGTCACCCCGCGCCAGGCCGCCGAACATGCCTTCGCGCGCCTGCGCACCTGGGATACCACCCACAACAACGGTGTGCTGATCTACCTGCTGCTGGCCGACCACGCCATCGAGATCGTCGCCGACCGTGGCCTGCAGGGCCGGGTCAGCCCGGCACAATGGCAGCGGGTCTGCACCCACCTGCGCGAGGGCCTGCGTGGCTCCAATCCGGTGGAAGCGCTGCAGGATGCCATCGACGAGGTCTCCAGCCTGATCGAAGGGCACTTTCCAGCCTCGACCCGGTCGAACGATGACGCGTTGCCGAACTCGCCCCAGCTCCTTGGTTGAGCCGGGGCGGCACTGGCCCGAGAATAGGCGTTCAACCGCAAGGCACCTTCCATGATCTATTTCCACGACATCGACCCCATCGCCCTCTCGCTGGGGCCGATCAAGGTGCATTGGTACGGCATCATGTACCTGTTGGGCTTCACCGCCGCCTGGCTGCTGGGACGCACGCGCATCGCCGCCGGCCGCCTGCCGGGCGTCGACGCCAATGGTTTCTCCGACCTGCTGTTCTACGCCATGCTCGGCGTGGTGCTGGGCGGGCGCATCGGCTACATGCTGTTCTACGCGCTGGGCGATTTCCTGCACAACCCGCTGCTGCTGTTCAAGGTGTGGGATGGCGGCATGAGTTTCCACGGCGGCCTGCTGGGCGTGCTGGGCGCCTGCTGGTGGTGGTCGCGCAAGCACAAGCTGCATTTCTTCGACACCATGGATTTCATGGCGCCGCTGGTGCCGCTGGGCCTGGGCTTCGGGCGCATCGGCAACTTCATCGGTGCCGAGCTGTGGGGCAAGTACACCGACGGCACGTGGGGCGTGGTGTTCCCGTCCGGCCTGCCGGCGCCGCTGAACCAGCTGGACCACGCGACCCTGCAGGCGCAGTTCGCCACCGGCGCGCTGAACCAGTTCGCGCGCCATCCGTCGCAGCTGTATGA
The DNA here is from genome assembly GCF_018320795.1 of Stenotrophomonas sp. PE591. Lineage (NCBI taxonomy): Bacteria > Pseudomonadati > Pseudomonadota > Gammaproteobacteria > Lysobacterales > Lysobacteraceae > Stenotrophomonas > Stenotrophomonas sp. PE591. The sequence continues at coordinate 68,803 of NZ_JAAOKO010000003.1, read as the reverse complement.
AGCCTTCCTGGAAGGCCTGGTGATGTTCGTGGTGCTGTGGGCCGTGTCGGCCAAGCCGCGCCACCGTTACCTGGTCGGCGGCCTGTTCGCGCTGATGTACGGACTGTTCCGCTTCGCGGTGGAGTTCGTGCGCATGCCCGACAACGGCGTCTACGTGGCCTTCGACTGGCTGACCCGTGGCCAGATCCTCAGCCTGCCGCTGATTGCCTTCGGCCTGGTACTGCTGGCGATGTCGCGCCGCGCGCCGGTGCTGCAGCCGCAGCTGCCGGTGGCTGCCGGGGGCAAGGCATGAAGGCTTACCTGGACCTGCTCTCGCATGTGCTCGAGCACGGCGCCGAGAAGAGCGATCGCACCGGCACCGGTACCCGCAGCGTGTTCGGCTGGCAGATGCGCTTCGACCTCAATGAAGGTTTCCCGCTGGTCACCACCAAGAAGCTGCACCTGCGCTCGATCATCCACGAGCTGCTGTGGTTCCTGAAGGGCGACACCAACATCGGCTACCTGAAGGACAACCAGGTGCGGATCTGGGACGAGTGGGCCGACGAGAACGGCGATCTCGGCCCGGTGTACGGCAAGCAGTGGCGCAGCTGGGCCACCGCCGATGGCCGTGAGATCGATCAGATGCAGTGGCTGGTCGACGAGATCAAGCGCAACCCCGATTCGCGGCGGCTGGTGGTCAGCGCCTGGAACGTGGGCGAGCTTTCGCAGATGGCGCTGATGCCGTGCCACAACCTGTTCCAGTTCTACGTGGTGGACGGCAAGCTCAGCTGCCAGCTGTACCAGCGCAGCGGCGACATCTTCCTCGGCGTGCCGTTCAACATCGCCAGCTACGCGCTGCTGACCCACATGGTGGCGCAGGCCACCGGCCTGGGCGTGGGCGATTTCGTGCATACGCTGGGCGACGCGCACCTGTATTCGAACCACTTCGAGCAGGCGCGCGAGCAGCTGTCGCGTGAACCGCGCGCGCTGCCCAAGCTGTGGTTGAACCCGGAGGTGACCGATCTGTTCGGCTTCCAGTTCGACGACATCCGCATCGACGGTTACGATCCGCACCCGGCCATCAAGGCGCCGGTGGCGGTATGAGCGCTATGAAGCTGTCGATGATCGTGGCGCTGGATCGCAACCGTGGCATCGGCCAGGGCAATGCCATGCCCTGGCACCTGCCGGATGATTTCAAGCACTTCAAGGCGCTCACCCTGGGCAAGCCGATCCTGATGGGCCGCAAGACGGCCGAATCGATCGGCCGCGTGCTGCCGGGACGGACCAACCTGGTGCTGACCCGCAGCGGCCAGGTGCCGTTCGAGGGCATGCGCGCGGTGGCGTCGCTGGACGAGGCGAAGGCGATTGCCGAAGGCGAGGGCGCCAGCGAGCTGTGCATCATCGGCGGCGGCGAGATCTTCCACCAGCTGCTGGACCAGGCCAGTGACCTGTACCTGACCTTGGTGGATGCCGAAATCCCCGCTGATACCCATTTCCCCGAAGTCGACATGCAGGACTGGCGGGAAGTGAGCAGCGAGCCGCACCCGGCCGACGAACGCCATGCCTACGCGTTCCGCTTCGCGCACTACGTGCGCCGCTGATCGCGCAAATACCAACAAAAACACCGACGGGGATGTCGACGGGGTAGAGTCGACTGTTAGTCGACTGCTCTCGGCGGTCACCCGAAAAACCCGCGCTGCGCGCGAGAGTCGACTGACAGTCGACTCTACCTGGGCTGTCGCTGCGGCATCCGGTAATGCCCGATGATGGCGTGCTGGAACAACAGGTTCTCTTCGCGCGTGCCGCGCGCGATGTTGTGCAGCACCAGCGGCGTGCCATTGGCCAGCCGCCGGTCGGAGACGATGCCCACGTGCAGCAGGCCGTTGCCGTTGAGCTTCCAGGCGACGATGTCGCCGGCCGCATAGTCGGTGGCGGCGGCCGTGATCGGTTGCTGCCAGCCCTGCCGTTCGAACCAGCGCATCAGGTTCGGCACACGGCGATGATCGATGTTGCGGTCCGGCCGTGACAGGCCCCAGATCGCGGGATAGGCACCGAAATTGCCGCGCATGTCTTCATGCACGCGCGCCTGCAGGTCCAGGCCCTGGCTGCGCAGGGCACGCACCACCACGTCGGTGCACACGCCGCGATCAACCGGAACGTCGCCGCCGGGATAGGCCAGCACCTGATAGGCAGGGTCGTAGCGGGTGGTGACGCCGACCTGTGCGCGCGCCGCTGCCACCAGCGGCGGCGAAGGCGCCTGCGGTTGCGATCGCGTGAGGCCAGCGTTTCCGCCGTCGGCGGGGGCCGGGGCCGAAGAGGGCTGGCAGCCGCTGGCCAGGGCCACCGTCAGCAGCAGCACCGTCCATGGTGCCCCACCGCGCCGCGTCATGCCTGCGGCGGGGGACTGTTGCTGCCGGGGCCCGCAGAGCCACCACCCGCGCCGCCGCCACGGCGACGACGACGGCGTGGGCCGCGGTTGCCCGGGGTGGCGGCCGGGGTGTTGCCGCCGCCCTGTTCCTTGCCCTGCGCCGATGCCGCCGGGCGCTCGTGCGCCGGTCGCGCTGGCGGGCGTGCGTTGGGCACGGGTGCAGGGACATCGCGGCCCGGCACCTGCACCACGCGCAGTTCATCGGTATCGAGCTGGATCGCGGTCAGCTTGCCGCCCCAGACTGCGCCGGTGTCGATGGCATGCACGCCCTGGGTGATGGTCAGGCCCAGCGCCGACCAGTGGCCGCAGACGATCTTCAGGTCGCGCTCGACCCGGCCCGGCACTTCGAACCAGGGGTACAGTCCCTGTTCCTGCGTGCCCGGCGTGCCCTTGTCCTCGATGCCGATGCGCCCGCGCGGGGTGCAGTAGCGCATGCGGGTGAGCACATTGATGATCGCGCGTGAACGGTCGTAGCCGGACAGGTTCGGTGCCCAGCTCGGCTTGTCGCCGTACATGTTGCGGAACAGCTTGCGGTAGCCGGCACCGTGCAGTTGCGCCTCGACCTCGGCGGCATGCTTTTCGGCCATCTGCGTGGTCCACTTCGGCGCCAGGCCGGCGTGCACCATCATCCAGCCCAGTTCGCGGTCCACGTGCACCAGCTTCTGCAGGCGCAGCCAGTCCAGCAGTTCGTCGCGGTCCTCGGCCTGCACGATGCGCAGCAGGTCCGGGTTGACCTTGCGCTGTTCCTCTTCGGTGCGTGCACCGACGGCCAGCAGCGAAAGGTCATGGTTGCCCAGCACCACCACGCTGTGCTCGCGCAGCGAATGCACCAGCCGCAGCGTTTCCAGCGACTGGCCACCGCGGTTGACCAGGTCGCCGCAGAACCACAGGGTGTCCTGCGCCGGGTCGAAGCGGATCTTCTCCAGCAGCCGCTGGGTGACGTCATAGCAGCCCTGCAGGTCGCCGATCGCCCACACACTCATCGTCCGGCCTCCGTGTCAGTGCAGGGTACGCGGGATGGCCAGCACGAAAGGTGCGACCGGCGCGGCAAATTCGGTGCCGTCGTCGGCGACCATGTCGTAGTGGCCCTGCATGGTCCCGTGATCGGTCCCCAGCATGACACCGGACGTGTAATGGAAGTCTTCACCGGGACGCAGGCGTGGCTGCTCGCCGATCACCCCGTCGCCATCGACATGCTCGACGCGGCCGTTGGCATCGGTGATGCGCCAGTGGCGTGCGACCAGGCGCGCGGCAACACGCCCCTGGTTGTGGATGCGGATCGTGTAGGCGAACGCATAGCGTCCGTCTTCCGGCGCGGATTGATCGTCGAGGAAGCGCGGTGCGACTTCGACGGAGATGGCGTAAACGTCAGCGTCTTCCATACCGGCAGTGTAATCAGGAGGCATTGGCCAAAGCGATGAATTCGGCCACGTCCAGCTGTTCGGCGCGGGCATCGGGACGCACGCCGGCGGCAACGAACTGTTCGGCGGACACCACGTTGTTCAGGGCGTTGCGCAGGGTCTTGCGGCGCTGCCCGAAGGCGGCCTTGACCACCTCGGCGAAACGCTTGTGGTCGCTGATGCTGATCGTGGCCGGGTCACGCGGCACCAGCCGCACCACGGCCGAATCGACCTTCGGCGGCGGCCGGAACGCGCCCGGCGGCACCACGAACAGCGAGGTCACCTGGCAGTAGGCCTGCAGCATCACGCTGAGCCGGCCGTACACCTTGCTGCCGGGGCCGGCGGCCATGCGGTCGACCACTTCCTTCTGCAGCATGAAATGCATGTCGCGGATCACCGCGGCATGTTCCAGTGCATGGAACAGGATCGGCGAGGAGATGTTGTAGGGCAGGTTGCCGACCAGGCGGATCGGCTGGCCGGCGGCCAGCTCGGTGAAGTCCACGCGCAGCACGTCGCGGTGGACGATGGTCAGCTCGCCCAGCGGCTCGGCGGCGGCGGTCAGCGGCGCGATCAGGTCACGGTCGAACTCGATCACCGTCAGTTTCGGATGCACGCGCAGCAGCGGCAGCGTGATCGCGCCCTGGCCGGGACCGATCTCGACCAGGCGGTCACCGTCTTTCGGGTTGACCGCCATCACGATCTTGTCGATGTAGTGGCGGTCGGCCAGGAAATGCTGGCCAAGCTGCTTCTTGGCCGGGGCGGTGAACACCGGGCCGGAGGGGGAATGCGGGGAATTCATGCGCTCAGTGTACGTTGCCGCGCAAGCTGCGCACACAACGTCGTTGCCGCCTGCAGGCTGGAAGGATCGGCAACGCCACGGCCGGCAAGGTCCAGCGCAGTGCCGTGGTCCACCGCAACGCGTGGGTAGGGCAGGCCCAGGGTCAGGTTCACGGCCTGCTCGAAGCCCGAGTACTTCAGCACCGGCAGGCCCTGGTCGTGGTACATCGCCAGCACGGTGTCGAAGCCGGCCAGCTTGGCCGGCAGGAAGGCGGTATCGGCTGGCAGCGGCCCGATCAGGTCCATGCCCTCCGCGCGCAGGCGCTGCAGCAGCGGGATGACCAGGTCCAGTTCCTCGCGGCCCAGATGGCCGTCTTCGCCGGCGTGCGGGTTCAGGCCGAGCACGGCGATGCGTGGCGCGGGCAGGCCGAACTCGCGGCGCAGCGCGGCGTGCACGGTGCGAAGGGTGTGTTCCAGGCTGGGCGCGGTAATCGCGTCGGCCACCTCGCGCAGTGGCAGGTGGGTGGTGGCCAGGGCCACGCGCACGATGTGGTTGGCCAGCATCATCACCACCTTCACCCCAGCCTGGTCGGCCAGCAGTTCGGTGGTGCCGCTGTAGGCGATGCCGCCTTCGTTGATGACGGCCTTGTGCACCGGGCCGGTCACCACGCCGTGCAGTTCGCCTGACAGGCAGGCCTGGCCGGCAGCGAGCAGGGCGCCGATGACCGCGCCGGCATTGGCCGGATCGGCCTGGCCGAAACGGCTCGGGGTGGCATTGGCAACCACGCGCAGGCGCAGGTCGCCGGGGATGCGCGCTTCGGCACCCTCGGGCAACAGTTGCAGCGGCAGGTTCAGCGCGGCCGCGGCCGCGCGCAGGGTGTCCGGGTCGGCGAAGGCCAGCAGCCGGCAATCTTCACGCGGCTGCTGGACGAGGCGGACGCACAGCTCCGGGCCGATCCCGGCGGGCTCGCCCGGTACCAGAGCGAGCTCGGGGCGCATCGATCAGGACTGCGGCGGCGTGGCGGTGTTTTCCGCGCGGTCGCCACTGCGGAAGCTGACGTAGGCTTCGCCGCGCAGTTCCTGCAGGAAGCGGTTGTACTCGTCTTCCAGCTTGCGGCGGCCAATGGTCTCGCGGACCTGGGCACGCTGGTTGTCGTTGGTCACGTCGGTCTGGCGAGTGGCCACGCGCTGCAGGATGTGCCAACCGGCATCGGTGCGGAACGGCTGGCTGACGCCGCCGTCCTGGATGGCGGCCACCTGCTGGCCAAAGGCCGGACCGAACGCATCGGCCGGGAACCAGCCCAGATCGCCGCCCTGGCCCTTGCTGTTGTTGTCCTCGGAGGACTCCTTGGCCACGGTTTCGAAGTCCGCGCCACCGGCAATGCGGGCACGCAGGGTATCGATCTTGGCTTTGGCGGCCGCGTCGGTCTGATGATCGTCCACGCGCACCAGGATGTGGCGACCGTGGTACTCGGTGACGGTGCTGGCGCCAGCGGTGGCGCTGGCATCACGCACTTCCACCAGCTTCAACAGCTGGAAGCCGCTGGGGCCACGGATCGGGCCGACCACTTCGCCGGGCTTCATCTTTTCCATCATCTGCGCGAAGGCCTGCGGGATTTCATCCAGGCTCCGCCAGCCCAGGTCGCCGCCTTCCAGCGCATTGGGGCTGTCGGAATAGCGCACGGCCGCCGCGTTGAAGTCCAGCTCGCCCTTGTCCAGCAGGGCCTTGACGCCATCGGCCTTCTTCTGGCCGGTGGCGATCTGGTCGGCGTTGGCGCCGTCCGGCAACGCGACCAGGATGTGCGCCAGGTGGTACTGGTTGCCTACCGTGGCCTGCTGCTTCAGCGCGGCATCGACTTCACCCTCGCTGACGCTGATGCGGCTCTGCGCGAAGCTCTGGCGCAGGCGCTGCACGGTGATCTCATCACGCACCGATGCGCGGAAATCGTTGAAATCGATGCCGTCGTGGGCCAGGCGCTGGCGCAGGGCGTCCAGGTTCGAACCGTTCTGCTGGGCGATGGAGTTCATCGCCTGGTTCAGCTCCTGGTCGCTGACCCGGATGCCGCTGCCCTGGGCACGGGCTACCTGCAGCTTGACCAGCACCAGGCGCTCGAGCACCTGGCGGCTGAGCACGTCTTCCGGCGGCAGCTGGTTTTCCCGCCCGGCGTACTGCGCCTTGATGTTGGCGATCGCACGCTGGAGCTCGCTCTGCAGGATCACGTCCTCATCGACGACGGCGGCAATGCGGTCGAGCGGCTGCGCCTCCTGGGCAAGCACCTGCAGGGGGGCGGACACGCTGGACACCGCCAGCAGCGAGGCGAGTAGAACGGGGAAGCGCTTGGTCATGGGATCAGATTCGGATCGTAGTCATCGCGGGTCGCCCCGGTGTTGCTGGGCGGCACGAGATAGAGGTCGTCGCGGTTGTAGCCGAGGATAGCACGGCGCAGAGTGCGGTCCGTGTCCTGGCCGATGGAGCTCAGGCCCTTCAGGACGAACTCCACCTGGATGGAGTTGTTCATCTCGCCTTCGCGATTGCGGACATAGCGGCGGCCGACCACACGCACGGCTAGGCAGCAGCTGTCCCACTGGACACCGCCGATGATTTCCAGCGGCTCCTTGTCCTGCAGCGAGTAGTAATAGCGGCCGACCAGGCTCCAACGCGCATTCAGCGGGTACAGGAACGACAGGTCGGCCTGCTCCAGCAGGGTGCGGTCATGCTTGTTGGCACCGGGCAGAGCACCGGCATTGATGCGGTAGCGGTAGCTCAGGTTGACCACGCCGTCGTTGGGCATCAGGTAACGGGCACGGACGCTGGCCAGATCCTCGCGCTTGTACTTCGGGTCCCACTGGTAGGTGGCGCCCAGGGTCCAGCGGTCGTTGATCATGTAGTTGCCGTCGGCGATCCAGGCCGACTTGCCCTTTTCCACCGGGGCGCCGCCGGGGGTGGTGGTCACCCGCGACTCATCGAAGTACTGGATCTGGCCGATCGAGGCCGAGAAACGTTCCTTGCCGGTGGTCTGGTCGATGAACCGGGTGCTCACCGCCAGGGTCAGCTGGTTGGCGTCGTTCTGGCGGTCGGCGCCGGTGTAGCGCGAGTCGCGGAACAGCTGGCCCCAGCTGAAGGTGAAGTCACGGGTGTCGAAGATCGGCAGCTCGTCCTGGTTGCGGTACGGCGTGCGCAGGTAGAACAGGCGCGGTTCCAGGGTCTGCAGGAACGACTTGCCGCGGATGCTGGTTTCGCGATCGAAGAACAGGCCGGCGTCGATGCTGCCGATCGGCAGGCTGCGGCTGGGCGAGGTATTGCCGCGCAGCTGCTCGGGCGTGGCCGTGTTCGGGTCGATGCCCTGCGAACGCAGGATCTGGGCCTGGATGCCTCTCACACCATCCACCAGGCCACGGTCCAGCTGATAGGCGGTGTAACGGTAGGCCAGGGTCGGGGTCACATACCAGGCCGCGCCGCTGATCGGGAATGACACATACGGCTTCACGTCCAATCGCGAACCGCCGCTGACACCGACGCCGTCGGTCCACTGCACGCCATTGCGGGTGTACTGCAGATCCTTACCGGTGCCGACGGCGTTCTTGAAGTTGATGTCGTCGTGGGTGAAGCGCACCGCTTCGGCGTAGATGCCGGCTTCCAGCCAGGGCCGGACCGGCTTGTCCCAGTTGAAGTACAGGCGCGGCTGGCGGTTGTAGGGCAGGGCGCGCTCGTCGAGCGTGTAGTCGGTCAGCTGCCAGCGGTCGGCCATGATGCCGGCCGTCCAGTTCGTGCCGGTGCCATACAGGCCCACCGTGCTCTGCAGGTTGGAGGCGGTCACCCCCACCAGGCGGTTGGCGAAATCCTCGACATAGCGCTCGTCGCTGACCCAGGCCAGGTTGGCGCGGGCCTGCCAGTGGCTGTCCACGTTGTGGTAGCCGGTGAACATCACCCGGCCGCGGTCACGGTCACGCAGGCGGTCGTTGGGCATGAACGAGGTCAACACCTCGCCGCGGCCGCCGTTGTAGAGGTAGCGGAACTCGTTGTCGAGCAGCAGGCCGCGCCGGCTCATGTAGCGCGGGGTCAGCGTGTCGTCGTAGTTCGGAGCCAGGTTGAAGTAGATCGGCTGGGCGTAGTCGAAGCCGTTGCGCCCGGACATGCCCAGCTGCGGGAACAGCAGGCCGGTCTTGCGGCGGTCATCGATCGGGAACTTGAAGTACGGCGCCCACAGCACCGGCACCTTGCCGATGCGCAGCACGGCGTTGCGCGCGGTGCCGAAGCCCTCGTCGTTGTCCACTTCGATCTGCGGCGCCGACAGCTTCCACACCGGCTGCGAGGGGTCGCAGGTGGTGTAGGTGGAGCGGTGCATCTGGCCGACCGCACCCTGCAGGTCGACCGACTCGGCATCGCCGTTGCCCCGGCGCGAGACCAGCTGGTACTTGATGTCGGAGATCTTGTGGGTATCGCTTTCCTGGTTGCCTTCGGCACGCTTGGCGACCATCCGGATCGACCCGTCCTGGTAGCGGACATTGCCGTCGGCGATGTAGTTGCCGGTCTCGGTGTCGAAGCTGAGCTTGTCGGTACCGACGAACTGGTCACCCCGGCGCAGCGCCACGTTGCCCTCGTACTGCGGCACGGTGGTGGTGCCCAGCAGCTGGTCACCCTCGATGTCGGTCGGCTGCTGCTCGCGGGCGGCCGCGGCGGCAGCCTTGTCCTGGGCCGGGACCGGGGTGGGGGCGTCAGTGAACGCGGGAATGACGTCGGTGGCCGGGCACAGGCCCCAGTTGAGCGGCTTTTCATCGGCCATCGCCGGCAGGCTGATGGCGATGCTCAGAGGCAGGGGAAGCAGGCGGAGGGCTCGGCGCACGCGGTTCGGATTCGGGCGAAAACGGACGGTAGCTTGCCCCATCCCTTGCATAGGGGCAATGAAGGACGCCGGAGCCTGCCGGTTCGGGTTCATCCGGCGGAGGTGCCCACGGACGGCGTGAGCAGGGCCTGGACATGGGCCACGCTGCACTCGGCCAGGGCCTGCAGGTCGTAGCCACCCTCCAGCATCGAGACCACCCGGCCGGCCGCGTGACGGCGTGCCAGCGCGTGCAGTTCACCGGTGATCCAGGCGAAATCGTCGGTCTCCAGCATCAGGTCCGCCTGCGGATCACGCAGGTGGGCGTCGAAGCCGGCCGAGATCAGCAGCAGCTGTGGGCGGAAGTCGTCGATGGCCGGCAGCATCTCGTCGGCCCAGACGTTGCGGAAGCGGAAGCCACCGCTGCCCGGCGGCAGCAGGATGTTCATCAGGTTGCCGGCACCGCGGTCACGGCGCAGGCCGGAATTGGGGAACAGCCCGGCCTGGTGGGTGCTGTAGTACGAGACCCGGGCGTCGTGCTGGAAGATGTCCTGGGTGCCGTTGCCGTGGTGGACGTCGAAGTCGACCACCGCGATCCGTTCCAGGCCGTGGCGGTCGCGGGCATAGGCGGCGGCGATGGCGATGTTGTTGAGCAGGCAGAAGCCCATCGCCGTGCTGCTGGTGGCGTGGTGGCCCGGCGGGCGTACCGCGCAGAAGGCCAGCGGGTCGTCGCCCAGCATCACCGCATCGACCGCGGCCACGCCGGCACCGGCGGCGTGCACGGCGGCGCTGGCCGAGCCGGGTGAGGTCCAGGTGTCCATGTCCAGCTGGCGCAGCGGTGCGGTCTGCGGTTGCAGCACGAAGTCGAGCAGGGCGCTGTCGTGGACCCGGGTCAGTTCACCGAACTTGGCCGGTGGCGCTTCGCGCCACTCCAGCTGGCCGGGGAACGCGGTGTGCAGCGCGTCCAGCACACGCTGCAGGCGTTGCGGGCACTCCGGGTGGCCGGGGCCGGGGTCGTGCAGCAGGCAGGACGGATGGGTGTAGACCAGCATCGTGCAGGCTCAGCGCTGGCGCTGCTGTGGTTGCCACAGCGCTTCGCCCTGGCCGTCGGCACGGGCCAGCACCCGGGCCAGCACGAACAACAGGTCCGACAACCTGTTCAGGTACTGCAACGCCTCGCTGCGCACGGCCTCGTGGCGGGCCAGGGTGACCGTTTCGCGCTCGGCGCGGCGGACGATGGTGCGGGCCAGATGGCAGCGCGCGGCGGCTTCGCCGCCGGCCGGCAGGATGAATTCCTTCAGCATCGGCAGGTCGGCGTTGTAATGGTCCAGCTGCTGTTCCAGGGCCGAAACATCGGCGGCGTGGATCGCGGCGTGGCCGGGGATGCACAGTTCGGCGCCCAGGTCGAACAACTGGTGCTGCAGATGCACCACCAGCGCGCGCACATCCTCGGGCAGGGGCACGGCCAGCAGCAGGCCGAGCGCGGCATTGGCCTCGTCGACGGTGCCGTAGGACGCCACCCGGGCATCATCCTTGGGCACGCGCTGGCCGTCACCGAGGCCGGTACTGCCGTCGTCGCCGGTGCGGGTGTAGATGCGCGAGAGGCGATGACCCATGTCGCGGCTCAGTGGCGGATGTCGCGGCGGGCCTGCTGGAGCTTCAACACCTGCTCCACGGCCAGCTGCAGGGCGGCGGCCAGCGCCACGTAGATCGCCGTGGTGCGCAGGTAGGGGCCGAACCACTGCGCGTAGTTCTGTGCCCAGCCGGCCAGGGTCGGCTCGGCCACGTTGCTGCTGGTCCAGTAGAAGCCGCCCTGCGCCAGCAGGTGGCAGACCGCCACCGAGGCGACCAGCAGCAGCGCGCCCTTGGCCAGTACCGGCCAGCGCGCGCTCTGGTAGTTGCGGCCCAGCAGCATGCCGCCGGCCCACAGCGAGAAATAGGCCGGCAGCAGCAGCCAGTAGCCCGGCGACACGCAGTAGTGCTGCCAGAAGTCCAGGCCGCTGCTGCGGATCACGATCCAGTCCACCAGCACCGCGAACACCATCAGCAGCGGGAACGCCCAGCGCGTCCAGCGGGCCAGGTAGAAGCCACCGATGAAGAACACCGCCCATGAGGCATCGGGGATCGCCGCGAAGTGATTGACACGGGTCGCTGCCAGCACCAGAACGAGCACGGACAGGACGAAGGCGCGGTTGGCAGTGTCGGACATGGTGGCGGGCCCGGAGCGGATTCAGGTTTCATTCTAGCCCGCCGCGCGGGTTGGCGCAGGACCGGCCGTTCGGCGTACAGACGGGGCGAGCGCGTATCATGAACGCATGAGTGAACGACATGACGTGCTGATTGTCGGTGGTGGCCTGGTCGGCGCCAGCCTGGCCATTGCCCTGGACCGCCTCGGCCGCGACGTGGGCCTGCTCGAGGCCAGCCCGGCCGGCGAGCTGCCGGCGGTGTTCGACCAGCGCAATCTCAGTTTCGCCGCTGCCACCGTCAATGCGCTGACCGCGCTGGGGGTGATGCAGAAGCTGGCGATGGCACCGGGCCCGATCCGGCGCATCCACGTCAGCCGTGCCGGCGATTTCGGCCGTGTGCAGCTGGAAGCGGCCGATTACGGCCGGCCTTGGTTCGGACAGGTGGTGGTCGCCCGCGACTTCGGCCAGGCGCTGGAAGCGCGGCTTCAGGAGCTGCCGCGGCTGCGCCGTTACCGGCCGATGCGGTTCCTGGGCCTGGGTGAAGTGGTCGACGGCTACCGCCAGGTGCGGGTCGCCGATGAGGCCGGCGAGCGCGTATTGCTGGCACGGCTGGTGGTGGGTGCCGACGGTACGACCAGTGGCGTGCGTGGTGCACTGGGCATCGAGGTCGACCGCCATGATTTCCAGCAGACCCTGTTCGTGGCCCGTGTACGCAGCCAGCGCGCGCCGGATGGCACCGCGTGGGAGCGTTTCACCGATACCGGCCCGACGGCCCTGCTGCCGCGCGGCGATCGTCACTTCGGCACCGTGCATGGTGTTGCGCGCGACCAGGCCGATGCGGTGATGGCGCTGGACGATGCCGCCTGGCTGCAACGCCTGCAGAACGCGATCGGCTGGCGTGCCGGCCGCCTGCTCGAGTCCGGCCCGCGCAGCGCCTACCCGCTCATCCAGGTGCTGGCGCGCGCCCTGGCCGGTGAGCGCACGGTGCTGCTGGGCAATGCCGCGCAGACCATTCATCCGCTGGGTGCACAGGGCTTCAACCTGGGCCTGCGCGATGCGCTGACTTTGGCCGAGCTGCTGGAGGATGCGCATGAAGATGCCGGCAGTGATGCACTGCTGCAGGCCTATGTCGCGCGCCGCGAGGAAGATCGCCGGCAGACGGTGGCGTTCTCCGGCGGCCTGGCGCGCCTGACCAGCAACCCGGCGCCGCTGATGCGGCCGCTGCGCAGCCTCGGCCTGGTGGCCGCGCAACGCGCATCGGTGCAGTCGATGCTGGTCGGTGGCGCGATGGGCTTCCGCGGCGAAGTGCCGCGCCTGTGCCGCGGAGAAGCCGCATGAGCCGGCGCATGCGCCTTGATGTGGCCATCGTCGGTGGTGGCGTGGTCGGTGCCGCGTGCGCGCTGGCGCTGGCCGATGCCGGCCTGTCGGTTGCGCTGGTGGAAGGTCGTGAGCCCGCGCCGTGGCACGCCGCACAGCCTGACCTCCGCGTGTTCGCCTTCGCTGCTGACAACGTACAACTGTTGAGCCGCCTGGGCGTGTGGCCGGCGATCGCGCAGGCCCGCGCCTGGCCCTACCGGCGCATGCAGGTGTGGGATGCGGCCGGTGGCGAAGATCTGCTGTTCGATGCCGATCGCTTCGGCCGTCGTGAACTGGGCTACATCGTCGAGAACGGCCTGCTGCAGGATCGGCTGTGGGCGGCGTTGCCGGCGGCGGGCGTGCAGCTGCACTGCCCGGCGCGGGTGGAAGCGCTGGAGCAGGACGACGACGGCGTGCGCCTGCGCCTGGATGACGGTCGTCGCCTGGAAGCGGCGTTGGCGGTGGCCGCCGACGGCGCCGAATCGACCCTGCGCCAACTGGCCGGGATCGAGGTTGAAAAGCATGACTACCACCAGCGTGGCGTGGTGGCCTACGTGGACAGCGATCTTCCCAACCAGGCCACCGCCTGGCAGCGTTTCCTGCCGAGCGGGCCGCTGGCGCTGCTGCCGGTGGCCGAGCGCCGCAGCTCAATCGTCTGGACCCTGCCCGAGGACGAGGCGGCGCGCGTGCTGGCGCTGGACGAAGACAGCTTCAACCGCGAACTGACCCGCGCCTTCGCGGCGCGGTTGGGTGAGCTGCGGCTGGCATCACCGCGCGCAGCCTTCCCGCTGCGCCGCCAGCTGGCACGTCACTACGTGGCCGACCGTGTGCTGGCATTGGGTGATGCCGCGCACGTGGTGCATCCGCTGGCCGGGCAGGGCGTGAACCTGGGCCTGCGCGATGTGGCCGCCCTGCGGCAGTGGCTGGCGCCGTCGGCCGAGCGCCGTGGCCAGCCGCGGCTGTCGCCGCAGCGCCTGCAGCGCTGGGCACGCGAACGGCGCAGCGACAACCACGTCGCCGCCTACAGCTTCGATGCGATCAACCGCCTGTTCTCCAACGACGAAATGCACCTGACCCTGGCCCGCGGCCGGGCGCTGGGCTGCGTCGGCAAATGGCCGCCGCTGGTGCAGGCATTCTGGAAGCGCGCCGCCGGGGTGTAGCAGAATGCAAACCGCTCTGGTGGGTGCCCGACGTCAGTAGATCCACGCCATGCGTGGATGAAGATCGCGCTGGATCAAAAAAGGGGACGGAGGGGATTAAGTCGTTTGTGCCACAAACGACTTAATCCCCTCCGTCCCCTTTTTCAGTCGACCAGCCAGCCGGCCAGGTCGGCACGATCCAGCTTGCCGCGACGCTTCACGTCCAACGCATTGAACTCATCGGCCAGCGCCGGATTCGCCTGCGCTTCCTCGCGGCTGATGAAACCATCGCCGTTCACATCCAGCGCAGCGAAGTGGATGCGGTACTGGCCAACCACGCTGCTCGGTTCCAGCGAACGCACGGTCACCTGCGCCTCGCCGGCCGGTTGCGGAATCTCGACGCTGCCGCTGACCCGGCCCGCATCCAGCGGTTGCTGGCGGATCGCGCCGCCGGTGGGGCCCAACGGCTGGCTTTGTGCCGGGGTGTGCGGCAATTGCTGGGCCACCGCTGGTGCGGCGGCCAGCAGGGTGATCAGCAGCGGAATCGTTCGATGTCGCATGGATGCTCCTCCCTCTGCAGCGCCGGGGTATGCCCGGCGGACGTGATGGCCTCAGCGCAGTGGCGACGCCAGTACTGTGATCTCCTCACGGTCGTGATAGAGCTGCTTGGCACGCACCACCAGCGGCTTGCCGGCCTGGTCCTGGAACAGGTCCAGGCACAGGCGGGTTTCGTCCCAGCGCTTCTTCATCGGTAGCTTCAGGTTGAAGATCGCGTGCCGGCACCAGCCTTCGCGGAACCAGGTGGCCATGCGTTCGGCTACGCGGCGCGGCTGCTCGACCATGTCGCAGACCATCCAGTCCAGCGGCTGTTCCGGATGCCAGTGGAAGCCATCGGCGCGCAGGTGCTCGACCAGGCCGGTGTCCAGCACGTGCTGGCGCAGCGGGCCGTTGTCGATGCTCAACACGTGCATGTGCTGGCGGGTCAGCACCCAGGTCCAGCCGCCGGGGGCGGCGCCCAGGTCGGCTGCACGCATGCCGGGCTTGGCCAGTGCTTCGCGTTCTTCCGGCGTCAGCAGGGTCAGCAGTGCTTCGTCCAGCTTCAGTGCCGAACGCGAGGGCGCTTCGGGCAGCAGCTTCAGGCGCGGGATGCCCAGTGCCCACGGCGCGCTGTCGGCCGGGTCGGCCACGCAGACGAAGGCGTGGGTGCCGTCGACGAACACCACGTGCAGGCGCGGCAGGCGGTTGTTCGGCTTGTCAGTCAGCTTGCCGGCCTTGCGCAGCGCTGGGCGCAGCGCGTTGCCAAAGGCGCGGGCCAACCCGGACAGCGGCTTGCCGGCGTCCGAGTCCGGGTGTTCCACCCACAGGTCGCCGAAGCGCGGCGCATCGGCCAGCACGTCGAGCATCGGGGTAATACGGTCGGCCGGGTCCAGCTGCGGCAGCTCGGCCAGCACCACCAGCTTCTGCCGCGCGAAGATCAGCTCGCGCCAGCGCAGGCGCGGCGCCAGCGCGGCGGCTTCGTCGCACATGAAAAGCACGTAGCCATCATTGCGCTGGGTGCGCGCGTAGCCGGCGAAACCGGCTTCGCCGGCGCGGAACTGCAGCTCGCCGGCCAGCTCGGGCTCGAAGCCCTGCCGGCACAGGCACAGCAGGCCGATGCCGGTTTCAGTAACGGGCGCCATCGCTTTCCCCATAGGCGCGCAGCACGCTGCGCGCGGCGTCGCGGTTCAGGCCCTGCACCACTTCGATGCCACGCTTGTTGAGCTCGCCGACCCAGTCGGCCGGCAGCGGGCCTTCATCGAACGGGGTCAGTTCCTCGACGTCGGCCGAGTTGGCACCGATCAGCAGGCGGTCGATGCCCGCCCACACGGTAGCGCCATAGCACTGGCAGCACGGCTGCGAACTGGTGGCCAGGGTGACCGGCGACAGCACTGCGTTCAGGCGCGGGGTCTGCAGGCGCTGCTGGGCCAGCATGTAGGCCATGTTCTCGGCGTGCGCCAGCGAGGTCGCGTGCGGCATCACCCGGTTCACGCCAGCGGCGATGACCTTGTCGTCCGGGCCGAACACCACCGCACCGAACGGGCCGCCACTGGCGTGCTCGACGTTCAGCCGCGACAGCTCGATCGCCAGCGCGACCTTGGCCTCATCGCCCGGATATCGACGATCCAGGTCGATCTGGTCGTGGATCCAGGCGGGAAGGGTCAGGTGGACTTGCGCGTACAGCATCGCGGGGGTGCCTCGTGTGGGATGGGAAAAAGTGCGGTTGCTTGGGGAACCGGCGCGCAGTGTAGCCGCACGGGCCTGTACCGGGTGTGGGCGTGGGTCAGCCCGGCGAGCCGGTGCGGATCACCACGTACTGCTTGCGGAACTCCAGCCCGGCCTGCGGCCAGCTGGCCGCGTAGGCGCGCAGCAGGGGCAGGGCGGCGGCGAAGTCGTGGCCGTTGACCCGGCAATCGGCTTCGCACAGGCCGTCGGCATCGCGCGAGGCGAACAGGCGGATGGCGAGGAATTGGCGGGCTTTCAGCAGCTCGTCGAAGGCCTCCATGCTGCGGGTGAACAGGCAGCAGGGGCAGGAGCCATGATCGTCTTCGCTGCAGGTGGAGGCATCCACTTCCTGTGCACGGTAGTGCGCCAACGGCCCCAGCACCACGGTGCGTTCGTGTTCCTCGCCATCGTCACCGGCCGGATAGGTCAGGCCCATCATCGGCAGGCCCTGTGCATCTTCGGCGCCGATCGCAGTCTGCAGGGTCGCCAGGTCTACCCGCACCCAGGTCTGGAAGCCGGACAACAGCGATGCCTGCTCATCGGCACCATTTGCATGCTGGTACTCGAACAGGCCATCGGCGAACAACCGCGGATGCTGGCTTTCAATGACGGTGGAGGTCTGCCAACCACCGTTGTCGCGCGCGTGTGCGTCCATTGCATGCGGGGTCAGGCGCAGGCCGCTGTCCAGCAGCAGCGCGTTGCCGTCGATGCGGCTGGCGGTGCCCGCGTCCTGAAGGACCTGCTGCAGCAGCGGGAGGAGAGCGGCGGAGGTCGTGGTCATGTCAGGCCTGTGGGGTGGATGGGGTGGAACATCCAGGCAGGGCCTGGGCATCTAGCGGTCGAGCGCGTCGAGTTCGGCGCGATATCGCTGCGCGTCGGATTGCTGCTGCGGATCGTTGCCGTGGTCGCGCAGCCAGGTTTCCAGCTCGCGGCGATAGTCCGCGCGGAAATCGGCATTACCCGGGCTGAAATGCAGCTTGCGTGCCGCCACCTCCACCCGCTCGCGCGCGCTGGCCCGGGCCTGGGCGACGCCGTGCGGGGATTCATTGGTGAGGATGACGAAGTTGCGTGGGAAGCCCGGCGTGTACTTGACCACGAACGGCTGGTCGCGCGCCGGGATACGGATGGCGTTTTCCAGCGGCCACAGCGAAGCGGTGTTGGTGTGGAACACCACGTCCACGTCGCGGCCCTCGGCGGTACGCAGCACCCCTTCGTAGCGCCAGATGTACTGCTCGTTGAGCGTGGAGCTGGTTCGCTCGGCCTTGACGATCACCGCTTCACCACGCTCGCCCACCACGTTGAGGAAGGTGGCGTTGAGGAAGTGGCCGAGGAACATGTTGAGCATCGCCAGCGGGAACACCACGATGGCGTAGCCCGGAAAGCGCCGCCACCACGAGACCAGCCCGGCCAGCACCATCGCTGCAAAGAACGTCAGCAGCGGATGCTGCGAGATGAACCAGAACAGGACGGAGAGGGCGGTGATCATTGTCGATGGCGTGCGGGCGCCGTGCTGGCGCCCGCGCAGGTCCTCAGGCCGACCAGGTATCGCGCAGGGTCACGCTGCGGTTGAACACCGGCTTGGCTTCGGTGTGGTCGCGGCGGTCGGCGACGAAGTAGCCGGTACGTTCGAACTGGAACGACTGCTCCGGCGCGGCGCTGGCCGCGGCCGGCTCGACATAGCCGGTGACGGTGCGGCGCGATTCCGGATTGAGGTAATCGCGGTAGGTCTTGCCTTCCGATTCATCATCCGGGTTCGGCACCGAGAACAGGCGGTCGTACAGGCGGATCTCGGCCGGCACGCCATGCACTGCGCTGACCCAGTGGATGGTGCCCTTGACCTTGCGGTTGGCGCCTTCCATGCCCGGACGCGATTCCGGATCCAGCCAGCCGCGCAGCTCGGTGATGGTGCCGTCGGCATCCTTGATCACTTCGTCGCAGCGGATGATGCCGGCGCCGCGCAGGCGCACTTCGCCACCCGGCACCAGGCGCTTCCAGCCCTTCGGCGGCACTTCGGCGAAGTCCTCGCGGTCAATCCACACTTCGCGTGCGAACGGCACTTCGCGGCTGCCGAAGCTCTCGTCCTTCGGGTGGTTGCTGAAGGTCAGCTGTTCTTCATGGCCCTCAGGCAGGTTGGTCAGCACCAGCTTGACCGGATCGATCACTGCCATGCGGCGCGGCGCGGCGCTGTCCAGGTCTTCGCGCAGCGCGCCTTCCAGCACGCTGAAGTCGATCAGCGAATTCTGCTTGCTGATGCCCACGCGCTCGGCGAACAGGCGCATCGCGGCCGGGGTGTAGCCACGGCGACGCAGGCCCTGCAGGGTCGGCATGCGCGGGTCTTCCCAGCCGTCCACCAGCTGCTCGGTGACCAGTGCCATCAGTTTGCGCTTGCTCATCACCGTGTAGTTGATGTTCAGGCGCGAGAACTCGATCTGGCGCGGCTTGGCGGCTTCGCGCGGCAGGCCGGCATCGACCAGCGGCTGGGTCAGCGCATCGTCATGGGCGAAATCGACGTTGTCCACGCACCAGTCGTACAGCGGGCGGTGGTCTTCGAACTCCAGCGTGCACAGCGAGTGGGTGATGCCCTCGATCGAATCACCCAGCGCATGTGCGAAGTCGTACATCGGGTAGATCGGCCACGCGTTGCCGGTGTTCTGGTGCTCGACGTGCTTGATGCGGTACAGCGCCGGATCGCGCAGGTTGATGTTGCCGCTGGCCATGTCGATCTTCGCGCGCAGGGTACGCGCGCCATCCGGGAATTCACCTGCGCGCATGCGGCGGAACAGGTCGAGGTTTTCCTCGACGCTGCGGTCGCGCCACGGCGACGGGCGGCCCGGCTCGGTCAGGGTGCCGCGGTAAGCGCGCACTTCCTCGGCCGACAGGTCGCAGACATAGGCCTTGCCCTGTTCGATCAGCTTCTCGGCGGCCAGGTAGTAGGCCTGGAAGTAGTCCGAGGCATGGCGCAGCTCGTTCCACTCGAAGCCCAGCCAGCGCACGTCGTCCTGGATCGCGGCCACGTATTCGGGATCTTCCTTGGCCGGGTTGGTGTCGTCGAAGCGCAGGTTGCAGACGCCGCTGAACTCACCGGCGATGCCGAAATTCAGGCAGATCGACTTGGCATGGCCGATGTGCAGGTAGCCGTTCGGCTCCGGCGGGAAGCGGGTCTTGATCGCCTGGTGCTTTCCGCTGGCCAGGTCCTCGCGCACGATCTGGCGGATGAAATCGCGCTTTTCGTGGCTGTCGGCGGGGGTCTCGGGGCTGGCGGGGGTGTGCTCGGACATGAGTCTGGGGCGAAAAAGGGCAGAAAGACCAACAGTCTAGCGCGTACGGGGCAGGGCTGCCCGGTGGGGTGTGGGGATGCCGGCCAGCGGCCGGCACTACCCAACTGCACGGCGATCCACATTCCGCCGGCCCGCTGCCGGCGCTACCGGAAGGTGGATGGGTAGTGCCGGCCGCTGGCCGGCAGAACGGTCATGCGCCGTCACCACCACCATTCAGCCCCCGGGCGTATGCTGGAACCCTGTCCCACGGAGCCGCCGCATGCACATCGTGTACAAGGCCGACAACCTGTTCGATGCCCATCTGGTCAAGCACGCGCTGGAGGACGCCGGCATCCCGGCCTTCGTGTTCGGCGAGTCGTTGCTGGGCGGCATGGGCGAGCTGCCGCTGTTTGGTGTGTTGCGGGTGGGAATCCCCGATGCGGCACGCCCGCAGGCCGAGGACATCGTGGCGGCGCTGGACTTGGGCCACGCGCCGGACGCCCCCATTTCAGATGCAGACGACATAGCCGGCCTTCCGGCGTAGGAGCGCATCATGTTGGGAATTGGCCAGGGCATCCTTGGCATCGGCGCCTTCAAGCAGCGCCTGCCGCGCCCGGAAGAAGCACTGCCGGGGCGTGACCAGCCGCTGCCGCTGCACAGCAACCAGCACTTCGTGAACAGCCATCCGCTGAAGGACCGTTTTGCCGGCCTGCAGCAGATCCGTTTCGCGCTGGGCTGCTTCTGGGGCGCCGAGCGCAAGTTCTGGACCGAACCGGGCGTGTACAGCACCTCGGTGGGCTATGCCGGGGGCATCACCCCGAACCCGACCTATGAAGAGGTCTGCTCGGGCCTGACCGGCCACACCGAAGTGGTGCAGGTGGTGTTCGACCCGGCGGTGGTGAGCCTGGAGCGCTTGCTGCAGCTGTTCTGGGAGAGCCACGACCCGACCCAGGGCATGCGCCAGGGCAACGACACCGGCACCCAGTACCGTTCGGCGATCCACGCCACCGACGAGGCGCAGTACGCCGCTGCGCTGGCCAGCCGCGAGGCCTACCAGGCGCAGCTGGATGCGGCCGGCTACGGCCCGATCACCACCGAGATCGTGTACCCGGCACCGGCGTACTACTACGCCGAGGACTATCACCAGCAGTACCTGGCGAAGAATCCGAACGGCTACTGCGGCATCGGCGGCACCGGCGTGAGCTGCCCGATCGGATTGGATGTGGAGGCGCCGCGCTGACGCGCGGTGGTCCGCCTGCGGCGGGCAGAAGCTACTGCAGAAGCCAAAGCCAAAGCGGCTCTGGGTTGCTGTGAGTCTGGCGGGACGGGTTGGGTTGTCGGGGGACGCCGTGAATCCATCCCTGGAGGCTTGTGAGCGCCATCCATGGCGCTCGCACCCCCGCCAACCCAACCCGTCCCACCCCTGACAGTTTCCCGGTGACGGTGGGCAAGAGCATTGGGTTACTGACGACCTGATAAACAAAAAGGACGCGGCCTTCGCCGCGTCCTTTTTGTTTGGTCCTGCAGTGCCTTCTGTAGAGCGGAGCCATGCTCCGCTCCAAGCAAGCGAAGCGCGCGACCCGCTGTTGCTCTTCTTTCTTCCGTGGCGGGCGGCCGCAGGAAACTGTCGAAGGCAGGGTGGGTAGGCCGTGCAGGGGCGTGAGCCGCATGGATGCGGCGACCGAGCTTACAGGGACGTACTTGCAGCGTCCCCTGCACGGCCTACCCACCCTGCCAACCACATGACCCGCTCTTCGCGACCAAGCCCCCCGCCACGAGGGGCTCAGCCGTTGGCCGGAATCCTCACAGTGCCGCGCGGATGCGCTCGCGCAGCGCCTGCAGATCCTTGGCAAACGCATCGATACCGGTTGCCAGCTTCTCGGTCGCCATCGGATCGGCCGCCAGATCCGCTGCGAACTTCGCCGCATCGATCGGGGTCACCGCCACGCCATCGGCGGCACCGGCCACCAGCTTGCGCGGCAGCTCGCCGTGGTCGGCGTCCAGCTTCTCCAGCAGGTCCGGCGAAATCGTCAGGCGGTCGCAGCCGGCCAGCGCTTCGATCTGCGCGGTCGAACGGAACGAAGCGCCCATCACCACCGTCGGCGAACCGCGGCGCTTGAATTCGGCATACACGCCACGCACGAACTTCACGCCCGGGTCTTCGTCGATGGTGGCCGGGGTCTGGCCGTTGGCCACGTACCAATCGAGGATACGGCCGACGAACGGCGAGATGAGGAACGCGCCGGCTTCGCTGCAGGCCAGCGCCTGGGTCGGGTTGAAGATCAGGGTCAGGTTGCAGTCGATACCCTCGGCCTGCAGGATGCGCGCGGCTTCCACGCCTTCCCAGGTCGCGGCGATCTTGATCAGGATCTTCTCGCGCGGCACGCCGGCATCAGCGTACATCTGGATGAACTGGCGGGCCTTGGCCACGGTGGCGGCGGTGTCGTGGGCCTGGTCGGCATCCACTTCGGTGGATACGCGGCCCGGCACCAGCGTGCTCAGCAGCGCGCCGACGCCGATGGTCAGGCGGTCGGCCACGGCGTGCACCACGGCTTCGCGGTCGCCACTCTGCTGGCGGCCCCAGGCCAGTTCGCGTTCGATCAGCTCGGCGTAGACCGGCAGGTCCAGCGCCTTCTTCACCAGGGTCGGATTGGTGGTGCAGTCCACCGGCTGCAGGCGCTTGATCGCCTCGTAGTCACCGGTATCGGCAACGACCACGGACAGTTCGCGCAGCTGGGACAGTTTGGACGGGGTACTCATTACGGCTCCTGGTGCAGGGGGATCGAATCGCGCGCGGTGCGCAGCGGTAATCAGGGGCGGTCGTTGTGGACCGCGGTCACGCGCAGGCGCAGCTTGCGGCCGCCGGGCGCGTTCCAGTCGATGCTCTGGCCGATCGAAAGGCCGAGCAGGGCACTGCCGACCGGGGCCAGCACGGAAACCTTGCCTTCATCGACGTTGGCTTCGCGGGGGAAGACCAGGGTCAGGACGTGCTTCTCGCCCGACACTTCATCTTCGCACTCCACGCGCGAATGCATCATGACGATGCCTTCGGGAATCTGGTCCGGTGCCAGCACGGTGGCCCGGTTGAGTTCTTCAGCAAGCGCGAGCGCGGCAGGCGTCTGGCTCAGCGCAGGGGATTCGAGCATGGCGTCCAGGCGGTCCATGTCGAAGGTGGAAACGGTGATCGACGGCGGCAGGCCGCTGGCGGTACTCATGGTGAAGCTCCTTGGTTGAAAGCCATGCAAAAGGCGGCACCTGCTGGCGCCGCCTGTCTGTATTGTGGGGACAAATGCGGCCGGAATCGACTCCTGCCGATTCCAGGCCGGTGCTGCGGGGGTTCAGCCGTTCAGGGCGGGGCCGGGCAGAGCAGTCGCTTCGCCGGTGGCATTCACCGCATCAAGGGTGAACAGCGCCTGCGGCAGGCGCTTGAACTGGTCGGCCAGTTCCATCAGGAAGTCGTTCATGGCCGAGCTGCGGCGCCAGATCATGGCGATGCGACGGCTGGGACGGCCCTCGCCGGTGAAGTCGAGCAGGCGGATGTTGTTCGAGCGCGGCACCGGCGGCTGCACCGACAGGCTGGGCAGCAGGGTGATGCCGACATCGGCGGCAACCATCTGCCGCAGCGTCTCCAGACTGGTGGCGCGGAACTCGGACTTCTCGTTGGCGCCGAACAGGCGGCACACTTCCAGCGCCTGGTCGCGCAGGCAGTGGCCATCTTCCAGCAGCAGCAGCTTCTGCGTGGCCAGTTCCTGCACATCCAGGTGTTCGCGGCGGGCCAGCGGGTGGCGCCCGGACACCGCCAGCAGGAACGGTTCCTCGAACAGGAACTCGGCGTGCAGCTGGTCGTCGATTACCGGTAGCGCCAGCAGCGCGGCGTCCAGCTTGCCTTCGCGCAGGCGGTCCAGCAGCACATCGCTCTTTTCCTCGACCAGCAGCAGTTCCAGCTCCGGGAAGCGCTCGCGGATGCGTGGGATCACATGCGGCAGCAGGTACGGACCGAGGGTCGGGAAGATCCCCAGGCGCACCGTCCCGGCTTCCGGGTCGCGGCTGCGTCGCGCCGCTTCCTTCAGCTGCTCCACTTCGGACACGATCACCCGTGCCCGTGCCGCCGCTTCCTGGCCGGCCGGGGTCAGCATCACCTTGCGCGGTGCGCGTTCCACCAGCGGCAGGCCCAGTTCTTCTTCCAGCTTGCGGATCTGCGTGGACAGCGTGGGCTGGCTGACAAAGCAGGAGGCGGCAGCCCGGCCGAAATGCTTGTGGTCGGCCAGGGCTACCAGGTACTTCAGATCACGTAGGTTCATCCTTACACCCCAGGGGTAACGGACCGGCTGACGGCATGGTTACCCGACAGGCAGACAATGTTCCCGGTGATCTGGGAACGGTGGATCAGGCCGCTTCAGCAACGGCACCGCTGCTGTTGCTCACCGACGAGCGGATCAGGTGGTCGAACGCGCTCAGTGCGGCGGTCGAACCGGCGCCCATGGCAATGATGATCTGCTTGTAGGGTACCGTCGTGCAATCGCCAGCAGCGAACACACCCGGCAGGTTGGTCTGGCCGCGGTCGTCGATGACGACCTCGCCACGCGGCGACAGCGCCACCACATCCTTCAGCCACTCGGTGTTGGGCAGCAGGCCGATCTGCACGAAGATGCCTTCCAGCTCGACGCGGTGGGCGTCGCCGCCGATGCGGTCCTTGTAGACCAGGCCGGTGACACGGCTGCCGTCGCCCAGGACTTCGGTCGTCTGGGCGCTGGTCAACACAGTGACGTTGGCCAGGCTGCGCAGCTTCTTCTGCAGCACTTCATCGGCGCGCAGGCTGGAATCGAACTCCAGCAGGGTTACATGCGACACGATGCCGGCCAGGTCGATGGCCGCTTCCACGCCGGAGTTGCCGCCGCCGATCACCGCCACGCGCTTGCCCTTGAACAGCGGGCCGTCGCAGTGCGGGCAGTAGGCCACGCCCTTGTTGCGGTACTGGTCTTCGCCCGGCACGTTCATCTGCCGCCAGCGTGCGCCAGTGGACAGGATCACCGAACGCGACTTCAGCACCGCACCGTTCTCCAGCTGCACCTGCACCAGGCCGTCTTCGCCGGCCGGCACCAGCGCGCTGGCGCGCTGCAGGTTCATGATGTCCACCTCGTACTCGCGCACGTGCTGTTCCAGTGCCGTGGCCAGCTTCGGGCCTTCGGTCTCCTTCACCGAAATGAAGTTCTCGATCGCCATGGTGTCCAGCACTTGGCCACCGAAACGCTCGGCGGCGATGCCGGTGCGGATGCCCTTGCGTGCGGCGTAGATCGCCGCTGCAGCACCGGCCGGGCCACCGCCCACCACCAGCACGTCGAAGGCGTCCTTGGCGGCGATCTTCTCGGCATCGCGCTTGCTGGCATTGGTGTCCAGCTTGGCCACGATCTGCTCGAGGGTCATGCGGCCCTGGTCGAACACTTCGCCGTTGAGGTACACGGTCGGCACCGACATGATCTCGCGCTTCTCGACTTCGTCCTGGAACAGGGCACCGTCGATGGCCACGTGCTGGATGCGCGGGTTGAGCACCGCCGCCAGGTTCAGCGCCTGCACCACGTCCGGGCAGTTCTGGCAGGACAGCGAGAAGTAGGTTTCGAACCTGTACTCGCCTTCCAGGTTCTGCACCTGCTCGATCAGCTCGGCGGTGGCCTTGGACGGATGACCGCCCACCTGCAGCAGCGCCAGCACCAGCGAGGTGAACTCATGGCCCATCGGCAGGCCGGCGAAGGTCAGGTGGATGTCCTGGCCCGGGGTGCCCAGGTCGAAGGACGGCACGCGGCCCTGGCCATCGCGCAGCACCTGCAGCGAGATCTTGTCCGACAGGCTTTCCAGGGTCTGCAGCAGTTCCAGCATCTCCTGCGACTTGGCGCCGTCGTCGGCGTGCGCGGTGATCTGGATCGGGCGGATCACGCGCTCCAGATAGGTCTTCAGCTGCGACTGCAGGTTGGCGTCCAACATCGGTCTTCTCCTGGCTACAGGCAAACAGGGGGCGTGGCACCGCTGTACAAGGTAGCGGACCAGCTGGGGGTAGGGGTGAACCCAAGACAGCGACCGTGGAAGGGGCTGGCTGGCCAAGGCGGGCGAGCGTTGGCTGTCTTGGGTTCACCCCCACGCCGGTAGGGCACCGGCATGGGGATGAAGGGCGCGCCGTGGCGTGGGGCCACGGCAGGCCGGTACTGCGTTAGATCTTGCCGACCAGGTCCAGCGACGGGGTCAGGGTCTTCTCGCCTTCCTTCCACTTGGCCGGGCAGACCTGGTTCGGGTTGGCGGCGGTGAACTGGGCAGCCTTCAGCTTGCGCAGGGTCTCGGAAACGTCACGGGCGATCTCGTTGGAGTGGATCTCCAGGGTCTTGATCACGCCTTCCGGGTTGATGATGAAGGTGCCGCGCAGGGCCAGGCCTTCCTCCGGAATGTGCACGCCGAAGGCGTTGGTCAGCTGGTGGGTCGGGTCGCCGACCAGCGGGAACTGGGCCTTGCCGACGGCCGGCGAGGTTTCGTGCCACACCTTGTGCGAGAAGTGGGTGTCGGTGGTGACGATGTAGACCTCGGCGCCGGCCTTCTTGAACTCGGCGTAATGGTCAGCCGCGTCCTCGATCTCGGTCGGGCAGTTGAAGGTGAAGGCGGCCGGCATGAAGATCAGGACGGACCACTGGCCCTTCAGGCTGGCGTCGGAAACCTTGATGAACTCGCCATTGTGGTAAGCGTTGGCTTCGAACGGCTGGATCTGGGTGTTGATCAGGGACATCGTTTTTCCTCTGGTGAAGGGGAGTGGGTGAATCGACAGGACCTAGGTTACCGACTCGCTGTCGATAAGAACAATCCATTGATTGCATCTATTTGATAGATGGAGTCTATCAAGAGGCCATGAGCCGGCACTGAACCTTGCCACCCTCATCCTGCAACTGCCTGTGTGACAAGGGAAATCTCCCTGAGGCAAGGAATGGGGCCGATAGCCCCTCCTTATTCCCTCCCGCAGAACCTGAACGAATTCCAGCGTTTGTAGAGCCGAGCCCATGCTCGGCTGCGGGTGGAGCGGCCGAGCATGGGCTCGGCTCTACAATTGCGGAATGTCTTCCCAAACCGAACCCACCCTGCGCCAGATCGTGGCCGAGGCCAGCGCCCGCCTGGGCGGCATCGACGCCCGCCACGAGGCCGAACTGCTGCTGCTGCACGTACTGGAGCGCCCGCGCAGCTGGTTGTTCGCCCACGCAACCGATCCGCTGGCCGCCAATGACCAGGCCGCCTTCGAGGCGTTGCTGGCCCGCCGCGTGGCCGGTGAGCCGGTGGCCTACCTGACCGGCCGCCGCGGTTTCTGGACGCTGGACCTGGAGGTCGACCCGGCCACGCTGATTCCGCGCCCGGAAACCGAGCTGCTGGTGGAACTGGCGCTCGAGCGCCTGCCGGCCAATCGCGACCTGCAGGTGGCCGACCTCGGCACCGGCAGCGGTGCGATCGCCTTGGCGCTGGCCAGCGAGCGGCCGCAGGCGCAGGTGCTGGCCACCGATGCCAGCCCGGGCGCGCTGGCCGTGGCCAAGCGCAACGCCGCGCGCCATGAACTGCGCAACGTGCGCTTCGCCGAGGGCGGGCACGACTGGTATGCGCCGCTGCAGGGTGCGCGTTTTGATCTGATTGCCAGCAACCCGCCGTACATCGCCAGCGACGATCCGCATCTGGAGCAGGGTGACCTGCGCTTCGAGCCGGCCACCGCACTGGCCTCGGGTCCGGATGGCCTGGACGACATCCGCCGCATCGTCGACGGTGGCCAGGCCCACCTGCTGCCCGGCGGCTGGCTGCTGATCGAGCATGGTTGGGACCAGGGCGAGGCGATCCGCGCGCTGTTCGAGGCGGCGGGGTTTGCCGAGGTGCAGACCGTGCAGGATCTGGAGCAGCGCGACCGCATCACCCTGGCCCGGCGTCCGGCCTAGAATGGAGGTTCTCCTGCCCCGGCAGGGCATCACCCTGGAGCTGCAAGCATGCGTACGCTGTACCCCGCCATCACCCCCTACGACGTCGGCACCCTGAAGGTCGACGACCGCCACACGCTGTACTTCGAACAGTGCGGCAACCCGGACGGCAAGCCGGTGGTGATGCTGCACGGTGGCCCGGGCGGCGGCTGCAGCGACAAGATGCGCCAGTTCCACGACCCGTCCAAGTACCGCATCATCCTGTTCGACCAGCGCGGTGCCGGCCGTTCCACCCCGCACGCCGACCTGGTGGACAACACCACCTGGGACCTTGTTGCCGATATCGAGAAGCTGCGCGAACACCTCAAGGTCGATCGCTGGCAGGTGTTCGGTGGCAGCTGGGGTTCGACCCTGGCGCTGGCCTATGCCGAAACCCATCCGCAGCGCGTGACCGAACTGGTCCTGCGCGGCATCTTCATGCTGCGTCGCTGGGAACTGGAATGGTTCTACCAGGAAGGCGCCAACCGCCTGTTCCCGGATGCGTGGGAGCATTACCTGAAGCCGATCCCGTCGGTGGAGCGCCATGACCTGATCTCCGCCTTCCACCGCCGCCTGACCAGCGACGACGAAACCACCCGCCTGGAAGCGGCCAAGGCGTGGGCGGTGTGGGAAGGCGCGACCAGCTTCCTGCATGTCGATGATGACTTCATCAACAGCCACGAAGACCCGCACTTCGCGCTGGCGTTTGCCCGCATCGAGAACCACTACTTCGTCAACGGCGGCTTCTTCGAGGTGGAAGACCAGCTGCTGCGCGACGCGCACCGCATCGCCGATATTCCCGGCGTGATCGTGCACGGCCGCTACGACGTGGTCTGCCCGCTGGCCAACGCCTGGGACCTGACCAAGGTCTGGCCGAAGGCGAAGCTGGAAATCACCCCGGCCTCGGGCCACTCGGCGTTCGAGGCCGAGAACGTGGATGCGCTGGTACGCGCCACCGATAGCTTTGCCTGATCGGTAGTGCCGGCCGCTGGCCGGCAACGCCGCACCGGTAGCGCCGGGTCATGCGCGGCGCTANCAACCCTCATCCACGCATGGCGTGGATCGACCACAGCCTGGTAGTGCCGGCCGCTGGCCGGCAACGCCGCACCGGTNGCGCCGGGNCATGCGCGGCGCTANCAACCCTCNTCCACGCATGGCGTGGATCGACCACAGCCNGGTAGTGCCGGCCGCTGGCCGGCAAACCTGAAACGGGTGGATTCCTGCAGACGCCGGCCAGCGGCCGGCGCTACCAATCCCCGGCCAGCAACGCGTCGGCCAGCGCCTGCAGCTTCGGCGAGTGCTGGCGCGACGGTGGGTAGATCAGCGACAGCGCACGGCTGCGACCTTCAAACGGCTGCAGCACACGTTGCAGGCGGCCGTCAGCCAGCGCGTCGGCCACCGCGAAATCCATCACCTGCACGATGCCGATGCCGGCGATGGCCGCTTCCACCAGCGGATCGCCGCTGTCGAACACCATCCGCGTCGGTGGCGTGAACTCGCGCAGTTGGCCGTCCTGCAGGAACTGCCAGTCCACCAGCCGGCCACTGCGCAGGTTGCGCACCGCCAGGCAGGCATGATCCTGCAGCGCGGCCACATCGTCCGGTGCGCCACAGCGGGCCAGATACGCGGGGCTGGCCACCGTCACCCAGCGCAGCGGCCGCAATGGCCGCGCGACGATGCGCTGGTCGGCGATGACGCCGGTGCGCAGCGCGGCATCGAAGCCTTCCTCGACCAGATCGACCAGGCGGTCGCTGAGCGCGGCTTCCACCTGCAGCTGCGGATGCTGTTCCAGTAATGGCGCCAGCATCGGCACCAGCACCTTGCGCCCGAACATCGACGGCGCACTGATCTTCAACGTACCCGAGGGCGTGCACGGGCGGTCGGCCAGTTGCCGCTCGGCATCGTCCAGGCCGGCCAGCAGCGGTGCCACCTGTTCCACGAACTGGCGGCCATCCGGGGTCAACGCCACGTTGCGGGTGTTCCGCTGCAGCAGCTTCACCCCCAGCGTGGCTTCCAGCCGCCCGATCGCGCGCGACAGGCCGGACTGGCTCAAGCCGAGTTGGCCGGCGGCCACGGTGAAGCTGCGCGCTTCGGCCACCTGCACCAGCATGCGCACCGCATTGAGGTCCATCGAGGCTGCATTCATGCGGGAAATCATGACAGAAATGGTGGGCAGGGGGTTTATTGA
This sequence comes from Stenotrophomonas sp. PE591, assembly GCF_018320795.1. Lineage (NCBI taxonomy): Bacteria > Pseudomonadati > Pseudomonadota > Gammaproteobacteria > Lysobacterales > Lysobacteraceae > Stenotrophomonas > Stenotrophomonas sp. PE591. The sequence goes on along the minus strand of NZ_JAAOKO010000003.1, from coordinate 39,047 downwards.
TTCGGCCGCATCAATGAGACTGCGCTCCCCCATCGATCCAGACCGCCGATGCCTCCCCTCAAATACCCGCGCTGGGCGCTGACCCTGCTGGCCACCGCACAGCTGATCATCGCCCTGGACGCCACCATCATCTTCGTCGCCCTGCATGACATGGGGCGCGCGCTGCAGATCAACGCGCAGCAGCTGCAGTGGGTGGTCAGTGCCTACACCGTGGCGTTCGGTGGCAGCCTGCTGCTGGGTGGCCGCGCCGCCGACCTGATTGGCCGTCGCCGTTTCTACCGGCTGGGCATGCTGCTGTTCGCACTGGCGTCGCTGCTCGGTGCGTTGGCGCCGAATGCCACCTTGTTGATCATCGCGCGCGCCGCGCAGGGCGTCGGTGCGGCCCTGCTGTTCCCCGCCACGCTGGCACTGATCAACACGCTGTACGCCGAAGGCCCGGTGCGCAACCGCGCGCTGGCGATCTGGAGCATGGCCAGTGCGGTCGGCCTGGCGCTGGGCACGCTGCTCGGTGGCGTGCTGACCCAGGCGTTCGGCTGGCCGGCGGTGCTGGCGGTGATCGTGCCGCTGGCCACGGCGTGCGCGGTCGCAGCCGGTGCGTGGTTGCCGTCCGATGGTCCAAGGGTGCGCGGCCGCTCCTTCGATCTGGCCGGTTGCCTGACCGTCACCGCCGGCGGCAGCCTGCTGGTCACTACCCTGGTGCAAGGGCCGGAGTGGGGCTGGACGGCACCGGCCACGCTGATCTGCCTGCTGCTTTCAGCCGTGCTGTTGACGGTGTTCGTACAGATCGAAAAACGCAGCCGTGACCCGCTGATGCAGTTTTCGCTGTTGCGCCTGTCGGGCCTGCGTGCGGCACTCGGCCTGACCTTCGCCTTCATGAGCAGCTATGGCGTGCAGTACTACTTCCTGGCGCTCTACTTCCAGGATGGCTATGGCTGGAGCCCGCTGCAGGCCGGCATGGCCTTCCTGCTGCCGACGTTGGTGTGCACCTTCGGCATCCGTATTGCCGAACGCATGCTGCGGCGCCGTTCGCCAAGGCAGGTACTGGCCTGGGGCTTCGCCGCCGGTGCCATCGGCATTGCCGCGGTGGCGCTGGCGATGCCGCACGGTGCCAGCTACTGGCCGCTGCTGCCGGGCATCGTGGTGCTCAGCATCGGCCAGGGCATGAGCTGGACGGCGATGTGGATCGTGGCCGGGCAGGGCGTGCCGGGTCCGCAGCAAGGCGTCGCGTCCGGCATGGCGGCCACCGCACAGCAGATCGGCGGGGCGTTGGGACTGGCGGTGCTGGTGATGGTAGCCAACGCCGCGCGCGGCACGCAGGCAGCAACCAGTGCCGACGCCCTGCAGGGCATGGTCAACGCACAGTACGGCGCCGCGTTGTTCGCCGCGCTCGGCGTGGCCATCGCGCTGGGCCTGCGCCCGGCGCCGGTCGAATCGGCCGCCACCGTCTGCCCGGTCAGCGATGCATGATTGAAGGCGCTGGCGTGGGTGGTGGATGTCCCACGCCTGCGGTAGTGCCGGCCGCTGGCCGGCAATGCAATGATCCAACTACCCTGAGGTTGCCGGCCAGCGGCCGGCACTACCGATCCGGAATGGATCCACGCGCGTTCAACCGAACGCCAGCAACTGTGGCTGCAATGCGCTGAAGATCCGCGCCAGCCGCTCCGCCCACGCCTGCTGCCCAGCCACATCGGCAATCAGGTCCTGGCGGATTTCCAGTTCCACGTGCACCAGCCCGCGGCCTTCGCCATGCACCGGCACCGCGTAGTCGCTGGTGCTGCTCACCGAATACGGTTCATTGTCACCCACCACCAGGTCGCCTTCCTCGCGTAGTGCCTGCAGCAAGGCATGGGCGAAGCGCGTGTCCTGGTGGTACAGCACGCCGGCATGCCATGGTCGCTGCGCGCCATTCATCGCCGGAGTGAAGCTGTGCATCATCACCAGCAGGGTGGGGCGGCCGGCATCGCGGCGTGCGTCCAGTTCCGCGTCGATGCGCGCGTGGTAGGGCGCGTGGATCGCATCGATGCGCTGCTGCCGCTGCGCCGCCGACAGCCTGGCATTGCCCGGCACCACGGTGTGGTCGCTTACTTCCGGAATCAGCGTCGGCGAGGCCAGCGGACGGTTGCAGTCGATCAGCAGCCGCGAATAGGTCTGTTCGATGGCCCAGGCATCCAGCCGTTCGGACAGTGCGCGGGTGGTGCCGGCAATGCCGATGTCCCAGCCGATATGGCGGTCCAGTTCGGCCTGCGGCAAGCCCAGGCCTGCGAGGGCACGCGGCACCTGCTGGCCGGCATGATCGGCCAGCAGCAGGTACGGCGACGCGCCATGCGGCCGGTGGAGGGTGTAGATCGCCGGGTCGTCGGCGCCGAGCAGCGCCGGCAGCGCGTGCAGGTCGGCGTCAGCCACGCGGGCGTCCGTCCAGATGGTGCTCGATCATCCACAGCCCGGCCCAGAGCTTGGCGTCCAGCTCGTAGCCTTCGCCCATCTTCTGCACCAGCCAGGCCGCTGCCTCACTGCGCGGAATCTCGTGCACGATGATGTCTTCGCTGTCGTCACCACCGCCCTCGCCAACGCGGCGCAGGCCGGTAGCGCGCACGAAGGCGATTTTTTCGCTGCTGGCGCCGGAAGAGGTCGGGCCGATCAGCAGCACTTCGGCGTGATCGGCGGTCCAGCCGGTTTCTTCTTCCAGTTCGCGCACGGCCGAGACTTCGATCGATTCGCCGGCGTGGATGTCGCCGACCAGGCCGGCCGGCATCTCGATGGTGGGTGCCTGCAGCGGCACGCGGAACTGCTCTACGAACAGCACCTTGTCCTCGGGGGTGACGGCGATGATGATCGCGGCCAGGCCACCGGCATGGGTACGTTCGCTGTATTCCCAAGTGCCGCGCACCAGCATGCGCTGGTACTTGCCTTCATAGACGACACGCGGGGCTTCGGTGTTGCGCTGGCTCATGCGGGCTCGCTGTGGGTGGGAAGAATATCGGGCACGCCGGCGGCATCGAACAGCCGGCGGCGGGTCATCGGGCCGAAGCGCAGGGTCTGGCACAGGCCGCCGAGCAGCTCGGGATCGGCCGCCTGGCGCAGCAGGCCGGGCTGGCTGCCTTCCAGCGGCGCGTCCAGCGCGATGGTGGTCAGCTGGCGCCAGAGCTGGGCGTGCTCGCGCTGCTCGCGCAGGCGCACCGCCATCTGGGCGGCGCCGCGCAGGCGCAGGAACGGCACCTCGTCCAGGCGTTCGTACAGCGCATCCATGCTGCCGAAATGGGCCAGCAGCACGGCGGCGGACTTGCTGCCGACGCCACTGATACCGGGAATGTTGTCCACCGCATCGCCGCACAGCGCCAGGTAGTCGGCAATCTGGTGCGCATGCACGCCGTGCCGCGCCTTCACTCCGGCCACGTTCCAGCGCTGGTTGCGTGCGTAGTCCCACTGCTCGTCGTGATCCAGCAGCAGCTGCGACAGGTCCTTGTCGGCGGAGATGATCACGCCGCGGTGGCTGCCACGATGCACATGCAGGGCGCTTCCGATCAGGTCGTCAGCCTCGTACTCGTGGTGCGCCAGCACCGCCAGGCCCAACGCCGCGCACAACGCCTTGCAGTGCACGAACTGGCGCTTGAGCGCCTCCGGCGCCGGGTCTCGGTTGGCCTTGTAGGCGGGGTACAGGCGGTGGCGGAAGCCACTGTCCAGCGCTTCGTCGAAGGCGATGGCGATGTGACGCGGGCGTTCGCGCTCGAGCAGGTCCAGCAGGAAGCGGGCGAAGCCGTGCACGGCATTGGTCGGCCAGCCCTGCGCGTCCTGGAACTGGTCGGGCAGGGAGTGCCACGCGCGGAACACATAGATGCTGGCGTCGACCAGGTACAGCGACGGCGGTGGTACCGGCAGGGTCATGCCGGAGGCGTCCAGTCGCGCAGCAGGGTGGCAGGGTCCGGACGCTCGCGCTCGGGCACGGCGGCCTTCGGCGTGCCGATATGGATGAAACCGGCGATGCCTTCGCCCTCGGCCAGGCCCAGGTAGGCGTGCACGGCGGGGTCGAAGGCCATCCAGGCGGTCAGCCACTGCGCGCCGAAGCCCAGCGCCTGTGCGGCCTGCAGCAGGGCGAAGCAGACGCAGCCGGCGGTCATCAGCTGCTCCTGCTCGGGGACCTTCGGGTCCGGGCGCGGGCTGGCCACCACCACGATCACCAGCGGCGCATGGCTGAAACGCTGGCGATCCTTCTCGAACACGGCCTCGCCCGCATGCGGGTCGCGTTGGCGGCTGCGCTCGGCCAGGAAGTCGCCCAGAGTGTGACGTGCATCGCCGGCGATCTTCAGGAAGCGGAACGGTACGCGCTTGCCGTGATCGGGCACGCGCACTGCCGAAGCCAGCATCCGCTGCAGGGTGGCCGGGTCCGGGCCGGGCTCGGCCAGTTGCCGCGAAGGCACTGAGCGGCGGGCATCCAGGGCGAGCAGGGCGGCGGGGTCGGGCATGGAGTCTGAACCGGTCATCACGAAGGTTTGATTATAGTCGGGGTGGTCAAAGACACCGTCTGTGTCGCGTCTGGCCTTTGAATACCAAACTGTGATGAACGTCATGCCACTGGCGGGAAACGGGCGGCCGCTTCCCCTCGCCTCGCAGGCCTTGCACGGCTTACGATATCTACCTTGCCGGGCCGCCGGTCATGAGGTTTGAAGTGAGGACTGTTTCACTGTCCGTGACGGGCTGGCCGGCCTACCATCGACGTACCGGTACATGGGGTGTGCCGGTCGTCGCGATGTCCACGTTGTCTGTCGTACCAGAGAAGGTGGGGAGCCTTCCCGAATGATGAGCGCGCCCACACCGATGGGATCGCCGGGTCGTGACCCGGCCCAGCTCCAGCGTGCCCGGGACATGGTCCTGCCCGCGCTGTGCCAGGCCTTTGGCGCGGCACTGGCGCGCTTCGACGATGCCCTGTTCGACCGGGCCGGCAATGCCGGTTCGTCGCAGCTGCTGTTCCTGGATGCAATGCGCGAACTGCGCCGCCGCCGCGAGGACATTGCCGGTGCCTTCTCTGGCCACCTGCAGCGGGCCTGGGATGCGCTGGCCAGTGGTGAGCCCATGTCGGCCGAATCGACGCTGTCCGGCCCAGCCGAGGATGGCCTGAGCCTGCTGGCCGAGCACGTGCTGGAGTCGCGGCTGGCGGTGCGCAATTTCGCCACGGTGCTGCTGCGTGACTTCAAGCCGGTGCTGGCGCGGCTCGACCGTCGCCTGGGCCGTCTGGTCGGCGGCGCCGAACTGGATGCCGACCATAATCCCATCAGCCCCGAACACCTGGGCGTGGCCATCCACGAAGCCTTTGCCGGCTGTGAACTGGCCCCGGAAGTGCACCTGGTGCTGATCAAGCTGTGCGAGCGTGACCTGCGCGCGCCGGTGGGTCGCATCTACGAGAAGCTGGACGAGCAACTGGCCGCGGCCGGGGTGATGTCGCAGATGGGGGCGCCGCGGCGTCCGCCGTCGGCCGCGCCCGACCCGCGCATGGCCTCGGGCCTGGATGACCTGGTGGAGCAGCGCCCGGGCTCGGGCCTGGACGGCGAATTCGGTGATGACGAGCAGGCCGCGCCGGCCTGGGCGCAGCGCTTTGCCGCACGCTGGTCCGAGCGGCGTGGCCACATGCAGCAGCACCTGGGTGCCGAAGGCAGCGGCACCGGCGAGGCCCATGCGGGCCAGCAGGGCATGCTGCTGGAGGCGCTGCACGAACTGCTGCAGCAGACCCGCCACGTGCGCGAGGACGCGACGTCGGCCGCACAGGTGGCGATCGGCCAGCAGCGTCCGCTCAGCCAGCGCGAGATGATGTCGGTGCTGTCGCTGCTGCAGGCCACGCCCAGTGCGACCCTGCGTGCAGCGATCGGCGAGGACGGCGAATCACTCGCGCAGCGGTTGAAGAGCGAAGTGCTGTCCAGCGCCACCCGTCTCGGTGTCGACCCGGGCCAGACCCGGCTGGACCCGCAGGACGAGGATGCGATCGACCTGGTGGGCATGCTGTTCGACGTGATGCTGGACGAGCGCGAACTGGAAGGCCGCTCACGCGAGTTGATCGGCCGCCTGGTGGTGCCGTTCGTCAAGGTCGCCATGCTCGACCGCCGCATGTTCGTGCAGAAGACCCATCCGGCGCGCAAGCTGCTCAACTCGCTGGCCGAGGCCTGCGAAGGCAACACCGGCGAAAGCCAGGCCGAGCGCATGCTGATGGCCAAGGTCGAGGAGATCATCGAGCGCCTGGTCGCCGAGTTCAACGAGAACCTGGCGATCTTCCTGACCCTGGAAGAAGAATTCCGCGAGTTCCTCGTGCAGCATCGTCGCCGCGTGGAAATCGCCGAGCGTCGCGCCGCCGAAACGCAGCGTGGCCAGGAAAAGCTGGAAATGGCCCGTACCCGTGCCGGTGCCGAGCTGGACCGCCGCATTGGTGATGCCACCCTGCCGCCGGCCATCGCTGAATTCCTGCGCCAGCCATGGCAGCACCACCTGACCCTGGCGCTGCTGCGCGAAGGCGAGGAGGGCGCATCGGTGGCCGAGGCCCTGAGCCTGGGCGACGGGCTGCTGGAGGAAGTGGCCGAGGCCCGCCGCCAGATCGTCGGCAAGCCGTGGCTGCAGGCCTGGCAGCCGGCGCTGGCCAAGGTGTTCGCCAGCGTGGGCGTGCATGGCGACGCCGCCACCGGCGCCATCGATGCCCTGCATGACACCCTGCAGGGCATTGCCGAATCGCGGCCGGAACTGCAACGCGCGCTGCCGGAACTGCCGCAGGTGGCACTACCGACCCCGCCGGTGGCCGAATCGCCGGCGGTCGAGCTGGGCGGGCAGATCGATGCTGATGATTTCGACAATGCCGACGCCGATCGCTTCCGTCGCATGGAGATCGGCAACTGGCTGGACTTCGTCGACAAGGACGGCAAGGTGCAGGCCGGCAAGCTGTCCTGGGTCAGCCCGATTTCCTCGCGCCTGCTGTTCGTCAACCGTCGCGGCGTGCGCTTCTGCGTGGCCTCGCCGGAAGAACTGGCGGTGATGGTGCGGCTGGGGCGTCTGCGCGCCCATGTGGATGACGGTGCGTTCGACAGCGCGATGCAGGGTGTGATCGATCGGCTGGACCCGGGCAGCGCCACGCTGCACTGAGTGGAGCCGCCTGCTAGGATCGGGAAAACTCACCGATCAGCGGGGACCTGCATGGCCGTGGCGTTGCTGGGGATCAAGGAGACCGCGCCGGGCGAACGGCGCGTGGCGCTGACGCCGGAAACCGCGCGCAAGCTCGGCGCCCTCGGCATTACCGTCTGGTACGAGGCCGGCGCCGGCTTGGCGGCAGGTTTCACCGATGCAGCCTATGAGGATGCCGGTGCCCGCGCATTCGACGCCGGCCGCTGGGCCGAAATCGACATCCTGTTGTGCGTGCAGGCGCCGCCAGCCTCGGTACTGGAACAGCTGAAGCCGGGCGCCACCGTGGTTGGCCTGTTGACCCCGGCCAGTGATCCGGGCCTGGCGGCACTGGCTGCCGATGACCGCCTGCACCTGTTCCCGCTGCAGCAGCTGCCGCGCACCACCCGTGCGCAGGCGATGGACGTGCTCAGTTCGCAGGCCGGCATGGCCGGTTACAAGGCCGCGCTGATCGCCGCCGAACGCGCACCACGTTTCTTCCCGATGCTGACCACCGCTGCCGGCACCGTGCGTCCGGCCAAGGTGCTGGTGATCGGTGCCGGCGTGGCGGGGCTGCAGGCCATTGCCACTGCCCGGCGTCTCGGTGCACAGGTGGAAGGTTTCGACGTGCGTCCGGAAACCCGCGAGCAGATCCAGTCGCTGGGCGCGCGCTTCCTCGATCTTGGCGTGAGCGCGGCGGGCGAAGGCGGGTACGCGCGCGCGTTGACCGATGAAGAGCGTGCCGAGCAGCAGCGCCGCCTGGCCGACCACCTGCGCAGCGTGGATGTGGTGATCTGCACCGCAGCGGTACCGGGGCGACCGGCGCCGACGATCGTGACTGCCGCGATGGTGGAGGGCATGGCCACCGGCAGCGTGATCGTGGACCTGGCTGCCGAGAGCGGCGGCAACTGCGCACTGACCCAACCGGGGCAGTGCATCGAGCATCAGGGCGTGACCATCGATGGCCCGCTGGGCCTTGCCAGCCGCGGCGCCACCCAGGCCAGCGAGATGTATGCGCGCAACCTGCTCAACTTCGTCGCGCTGTTCGTGAGCGAAGGGCAGCTTGGTTTCGACTGGGACGACGAGCTGCTGGCGAAGACACGCTGGCAGGCGTGAACGACATGGGGTCAGATCCCTTTGCCTCTGGCAAAGGGATCTGACCCTGGTTCCCGGAATCTGCCAGGGGTCGTATCCCTTTGCCTCAGCAAAGGGCTCTGACCCCGTTCCCCGCGGCGTTTCAGCGCGGCTTCGCCGGCGGTGGGTTGTCGCGCACCCAGTCCTTGCGTTGTTCCGGCGTCATCTGCGACCAGCGCTCGCGCAGTGCGTCGCGCTGCGCGGGCGGCAGTTCCCGCATCTGGCCGAACAGGGCCCGGGCCTGCTCACGCTGTTCCGGGCTCATGTGCTCGAAGCGGCGCAGGCCACGGCGGGCCTTGTCGCGCTCCTCCGGGCTCATCGTCTGCCAGCGCTGGCCATGCGAGAGCATGCGCTGGCGCTGGCCGGCATCGGCGCTGTTCCAGCGGTCGCGCAGGGGCGCCAGCAGCGATTCCCGCTGCGCTTCGCTCAACTGTTCCCAGGCCGGCAGCGGCGTGGCCGGCGCAGGGCGTGCCGCAGGGGCGGGCGCGGCGCTCTGCGCCAGCGCCGGGAGGGCCGGCAGCAGCAACAGGGTCATCAGCAGGGGCAGGGTGTGCAGTCGGGACATGATTCACTCCATCGCCAGGTCGGTATCGCCCAGCCACAGGTACAGATCGGGATTTTCGTCGTAGAGCGCGCTGTTGTCTTCCACCGAGGCCAGCACAGGTGCCGGCGCGGGGCCCGTCAGCGTGCCATGGCCGGTGAACTGCAGGCCGATACCCAGCGCCACCACCAGTGAACAGGCGCTGGCCAGCCACCAGCGCAGGCGCCCGTGCCGGGTCGCGCTGGCGCCGTGTCGGGCCTGGCGCAGGCGTGCCAGCGTAGCCGGCGACAGCGCGTGCAGCGACTGCGCGTGCAGGCTGCGCAGGGTGTCATCGGAAGGCAGGGAGCGGTTCACGGGTGGATCTCCAGGTAGTCCTGCAGCGCCTGCCGGGCGCGTGCCAGATGGGTTTTTACCGCGCCTTCGCTGCAGCCCATGGCGCGGGCGGTGGTGGCCCCGTCCAGGTCCTGCAGCACGCGCAGGGTGAAGGCCTCGCGCTGGCGGGCGGGCAGGCGGCGCAACGCGTCCACCAGCTGCTGGTACTGCTGGCGCTGTTCATGCGCCTGTGCCGGGTCCGGGCCGGGATCGGCCCAGTCGATCTCGCCGCCTTCCGCGTCCTGGTTGTCGCGCCAGAACGGCAGGCGGAAGCGGCGCCGGCGCTGCACGTCGATCACGCGCCGGCGCAGGATGCTCCAGAACAGCGGCGCCCATTCGGCTGCCGGCTTGTCGGCGTAGTCCAGCATGCGCAGCAGCGCGTCCTGCACCGCGTCCATGGCGTCTTCGCGCTGGCGCAGGCCGGCCTCGGCGAAGCGGAACGCGCGCGGGCCGACGCTGGCCAGGAACGCTTCCAGCGATGCCGGCAGGGCATCGGTCTCGGCGCTCGGGGGGACGGGGCTGCTCACCAGCACAGGGTACGGTTCCTCGCTCGGGGTCACCATCGACAACGCATGAGCGCCGCTTCGGTTGACGCCGGGTGCACGCCGGGTTCAGCCCATGGTTATGATGGGCCGACGAAGACAGAGCGGGAGCGTTGCCAGTGAGTGACGGGTTCGTAGCGCTGTACATCTTCATGCTGGCCGCCATCGCCGGCCACGTGATCATTTCGCGGGTGCCGGTGATCCTGCATACCCCGCTGATGTCGGGCTCCAATTTCATCCACGGCATCGTGCTGATCGGCGCGATGGTGGTGCTGGGGCACGCGCAGACACCGTTGGAGAAGGTCCTGGGCTTCCTCGCCGTGGTGCTGGGTGCCGGCAATGCCGCCGGTGGCTACGTGGTCACCGCGCGCATGCTGGAAATGTTCAAGCCGAGCGCGCCCAAGGGCGGCAAGGACGAGCCGAAGGAGCCGCAGGCTTGAACATCAGCACCGTCGAACTGCTCGACTGGCTGGTCAAGGCCAGCTACCTCGTCGCCGCCACGCTGTTCCTGCTGGGCCTGCAGCGCATGGCCTCGCCACTGACCGCGCGCAGCGGCATCCGCTGGGCCGGGCTGGGCATGCTGCTGGCCACTGCGGCCACTTTCTTCCTTCCCGAACTGCACAACGTGCCGCTGATCCTGGTGGCGCTGCTGCTGGGCGCGGGCCTGGCCTGGTGGTCGGCCGGCAAGGTTGCCATCACCGACATGCCGCAGATGGTGGCGCTGTACAACGGCATGGGCGGTGGCTCGGCGGCGGCGATCGGCGCGGTGGAGCTGCTGCGCTACGCCTTCCTTGCCAACCGCGATACCAGCCACTGGAGCGCGCAGGCGCTGGCCGACCTGGCCGCGCGCCAGCCGTCGGGCACGGTGCTGCTGCTGGCGGTGGTCGGCGCAGCGATCGGCGCGGTGTCGCTGTCCGGCTCGGTGATCGCCTGGGCCAAGCTGGATGGACGCTTGGACAAGCGCGTGACCTGGCCGGGCCAGCAGGTGATGAACCTGCTGGTGGCGCTGGCGGTGGTGGTACTGGCGATCATCGCCGCCAGCACGCTCAGCACTTGGGCGATCGTCGCCTTCTTCGTACTTGCGCTGGCGCTGGGCGTGCTGATGACGCTGCCGATCGGTGGCGCCGACATGCCGGTGGTGATCTCGCTGTACAACGCGTTCACCGGCCTGGCGGTGTCGTTCGAAGGTTACGTGCTGGGCAACGAAGCATTGATCATCGCCGGCATGATGGTCGGCGCGGCGGGCATCCTGCTGACCCGGCTGATGGCCAAGGCGATGAACCGGCCGATCCGCAACGTGCTGTTCTCCAACTTCGGCGGTGGTGCTGGTGGCGAAGCGCAGGCGATCAGCGGCTCGCAGAAGCCGATCGAAGCGGCTGACGTCGCCGCGATGATGGCCTTCGCCGAGCGCGTGGTGATCGTGCCTGGCTACGGCATGGCCGTGGCGCAGGCGCAGCACAAGATCTGGGAGCTGGCGCAGCGGCTGGGCCAGCGCGGGGTGAAGGTGAAGTTCGCGATCCACCCGGTGGCCGGGCGCATGCCGGGGCACATGAACGTGCTGCTGGCCGAGGCGGGTGTGCCCTACGACCTGATCGCGGACATGGACGACATCAACCCGGAGTTCGCCAACACCGACGTGGTGCTGGTGATCGGCGCCAACGACGTGGTCAATCCGGTCGCACGAACCGATCCGGCCAGCCCGATCTACGGCATGCCGGTACTGGACGTGGTCAATGCGCGCAACGTGGTGGTGATCAAGCGCGGCAAGGGCACGGGCTTCGCGGGCATCGAGAATGCGCTGTTCTACGCCGACAACACCCGCATGCTGTATGGCGACGGTGCCGAAGCGGCAGCCTCGCTGGTCAGCGAGTTGAAGGCGCTCGACGGCGGGCATTGAGGACCGGGGTCGGATCCCTTTCCGCAGGAATGGGCTCTGATCCCTTTGCCGGCCAGCGGCCGGCACTACCACCCCATCCACGCATGCGTGGATCTACCTGCATATCCCCGGCGGGCGTGGCAACCGGCGCGCTCAGCGCGCCAGCCAGGCGCCTACGGCCACGGCCACGGCCAGCCACAGCCACTCCACCGCGCCATTGGCCAGGGTGACCAGGGTCCAGGCCAGGTGCGGGCCCATCCGCATCGTGGCGTCCCACAGGTCCAGCCCGATCGAGCCGCCCATCCAGGCGCTGGCGATGGTCCAGTTGGCCACGGCGGCCACCAGCAGGGTGCCCACCACGACCAGCACGATGCGCAGCCGGCCCGGGCCGAGCGTACCCATGCGCAGCATGAACACCAGTTCCAGGGCGGTCAGTACCGCCATCCAGCCGACCTGCCGGCCGGTCATCAGCGCCAGCACCATCCAGGCAAGGGGAGCAACAACCAGGCCCAGCAACAGCATGATGGGCCAGAGCCAGGTCACGGTCCTGGCACGCGCGGCATTGGAGGACATCGAAGCTCCCTGAAGATCACCCACAGGATACTGTGGTTTGCGGCGGTGCACCGGCGGTGCCGGAGCGGCTGGGCTAGAATGCCGTCTTGCGTGGCCCCGGCCACGGCCCCATATCGGTCCCCATGTATTCCCGTAGCAGCGAACCTGTCCACTTCGAGCGCGATTGCGAGGCCGTGATGGTCCCGCAGGGCGATACCGTGACCCTGCCCGCCGGCAGCTATGGGTACATCACCCAGGCGCTGGGCGGCAGTTATTCGGTGTTCGTCGAGGGCAACCTGTTCCGCATCGCCGGCAAGGACGGCGACGCCATCGGCAAGGAGGCACCGGCACCGCTGGAACTGCCGGCCGACGCCACTGATGAACAGGTGGAACAGCTGGTGTGGCAGCAGCTGCGCACCTGCTTCGACCCGGAAATTCCGGTGAACATCGTCGAACTGGGCCTGGTCTACGAGGTCGAGATCAAGCACCTGGACGAAGGCCAGCGCGAGATCGACGTGAAGATGACCCTGACCGCACCGGGCTGTGGGATGGGCGACATCCTGGTCGACGACGTGCGCAGCAAGCTTGAAATGATCCCGACGGTGGCCGAGGCCGACGTCGACCTGGTGTTCGACCCGCCGTGGAACCAGCACATGATGTCCGAGGCGGCCCGGCTCGAGACCGGCATGCTTTGACCCAGGGCCCGCAGTGACGCGGGCCCGGCACTACCCGCAACCAGAACAGGAATCCTCCGGTGTCCCAGTCCATCCCCAGCTTCGCCGTTACCCGTTCGGACCACCCGCGCAGCGCTGAAGAGCGCGCCAAGATCCTGGAGAAGCCGGGCTTCGGCCTGCACTTCACCGATCACATGGTGGAAGTGCGCTGGGACAAGGATGCCGGCTGGCACAACGCCAACGTGCGTGCCTACGGCCCGTTGCAGCTGGATCCGGCCGCGGCCGTGCTGCACTACGGCCAGGAAATCTTCGAAGGCATCAAGGCCTACCGCCATGCCGATGGCTCGATCTGGACTTTCCGTCCGGATGCCAACGGCCGTCGCCTGCAGCGTTCGGCGCAGCGCCTGGCGCTGCCGGAACTGCCGGTGGAGATCTTCGTCGAATCGCTGAAGCAGCTGATCGCGGTCGACAGTGACTGGGTGCCGTCGGCCGATGAGTCCAGCCTGTACTTCCGTCCGTTCATGATCGGCGACGAAGCCTTCCTCGGCGTGCGCGGCGCGCACAAGGCCGGCTACTACGTCATCGCCAGCCCGGCCGGCCCGTACTTCGCCAAGGGCGTTGCCCCGGTGTCGATCTGGCTGTCCACCGAATACGCGCGTGCGGCCAAGGGCGGCACCGGTGCCGCCAAGTGCGGTGGCAACTATGCTGCCTCGCTGCTGCCGCAGCAGAAGGCGCAGGCACAGGGCTGCTCGCAGGTGCTGTTCCTCGACCCGGTCGAAGGCAAGTACCTGGAAGAACTGGGTGGCATGAACGTGTTCCTGGTCTACAAGGACGGCACTCTGGTGACCCCGGAACTGTCGGGCAGCATCCTCGAGGGCATCACCCGCGAGAGCATCCTGCAGCTGGCCCGCGACCGCGGCATGAAGGTCGAAGAGCGCAAGGTCAGCATCGACGAGTGGAAGCAGGGCGTGGCCTCCGGCGAGATCGCCGAAGTATTCGCCTGCGGCACCGCCGCGGTGGTCACCCCGATCGGCCAGCTGAAGGGCGAGGGCTTCTCGGTGGGCGACATCAACGCGCCGGCCGGCGAAGTGACCATGTCGCTGCGCAAGGAACTGACCGACATCCAGTACGGCCGCCTGCCGGACCGCCACAACTGGCTGGTCAAGCTGGGCTGATCGCCCACGCTGAACTGTAGCGTCGAGCCACGCTCGACTGCGCTTCCGGAAAGCCCGTCCCCGTGACGGGCTTTCTGCGTTATGGGCCGGGGGTCAGATCCCTTTTCCATGGAAAAGGGATCTGACCCCGAATCAGCGAACGCCGATGTCGGCATAGTCATTCCAGGACACGTGACGGCCCAGTCAGGTCTGTGCAGGACACGAGAAGGTTCCTTCACCTTCACAAACCCTCGACCCGAAAAGTCTCAGAACGAACATTTCATCTTGCTGAAAAGACGCTGAAAATCTTGTGGTGTCCGGTTTCGGCCATTAGCGTCATCTGCACGGCGGATCGTTAGGGGGATCCGCTGACTCACCGGACTTCGAACCTCGCCAATGCAAGCCAGCCCAGGGTTCGGGCCGGTGCTTCTGCCGATTCCGGCATTCACACCACAAGAAAGGGAAATACGATGTCCCAGGTAACGCAACCGCGTGTGCGTCGAGTGTGGGTGGTCCTTGGTGCGTCCGTTCTGTCATCGCTGCTGCTGGCCACGCCTGCGCTGGCCGGTGATGTCCAGCTCAGCGGCCTGCAGTCCGCGCCGACGCACCAGCGCTTCATCGTCAAGTACCGCGACGGCAGCGCCGCCGTGGCCAACACTACTGCGCTGGCTTCGTCGCTGAAGACGGCCGCCGCCGGCCTGGCCAGCAGCCAGGGCCGCGCGCTGGGCCTGCAGCAGGTCCGCAAGCTGGCCGTCGGCCCGACCCTGGTCAAGACCGACCGTCCGCTCGACCAGGCCGAATCCGAACTGCTGATGCGCAAGCTGGCCGCCGACCCGAACGTGGAATACGTCGAAGTCGACCAGATCATGCGCGCGACGCTGACCCCGAACGACACCCGCTTCAGCGAGCAATGGGGCTTCGGCACCTCAAATGCCGGCATCAACATCCGGCCGGCCTGGGACAAGGCCACCGGCACCGGCGTGGTGGTGGCCGTGATCGATACCGGCATCACCAACCATGCCGATCTCAACGCCAACATCCTGCCGGGCTATGACTTCATCAGCGACGCCGCGATGGCGCGTGATGGCGGCGGCCGCGACAACAATCCGAACGACGAAGGCGACTGGTACGGCGCCAACGAGTGTGGCTCGGGCATCCCGGCCTCCAACTCCAGCTGGCACGGCACCCACGTTGCCGGCACCGTGGCGGCGGTGACCAACAACAGTACCGGCGTGGCAGGTACCGCGTTCAATGCCAAGGTCGTGCCGGTGCGCGTGCTCGGCAAGTGCGGCGGCTACACCTCCGACATCGCCGATGCGATCGTGTGGGCGTCCGGTGGCACCGTCAGCGGTGTACCGGCCAACGCCAATCCGGCCGAAGTCATCAACCTCTCGCTGGGCGGCGGTGGTAGCTGCTCGACCACCTACCAGAACGCGATCAACGGCGCGGTCGGCCGTGGCACCACCGTGGTGGTCGCCGCCGGCAACAGCAACACCAACGTGTCCTCGTCGGTGCCGGCCAACTGCCCGAACGTGATCGCGGTGGCGGCGACCACCTCGGCCGGTGCACGTGCCAGCTTCTCCAACTACGGTACCGGCATCGACATCTCGGCACCGGGCCAGAGCATCCTGTCCACCCTCAACACCGGCACCACCACGCCGGGCAGCGCGACCTACGCGTCGTACAACGGCACCTCGATGGCGGCGCCGCACGTGGCCGGCGTGGTCGCGCTGATGCAGTCGGTCGCTCCGAGCCCGCTGAGCCCGGCGCAGGTCGAGAGCATCATCAAGAGCACGGCACGTCCGCTGCCGGGCGCCTGCTCGGGTGGTTGCGGCGCTGGCATCATCGACGCCAATGCCGCCGTGGCTGCGGCGATCAACGGTGGCGGCAACCCGAACCCGGGTGGCAACGTGCTGCAGAACAACGTGCCGGTGACCGGCCTGGGCGCTGCGACCGGTGCCGAGCTGAACTACACCGTGGCTGTTCCGGCCGGCAGCACCCAGTTGCGCGTCGCGATCAGTGGCGGCAGCGGTGATGCCGACCTGTATGTGCGCCAGGGCAGTGCCCCGACCGATACCACCTACACCTGCCGTCCGTACCTGAGCGGCAACAGCGAGACCTGCACCATCAACAGTCCTGCCGCCGGCACCTGGTATGTGCGGGTGAAGGCCTACAGCACCTTCTCGGGCCTGACCCTCAACGCCCAGTACTGAGCCCAAGCCCCTCTCCATGGGCACGCCCCGGCTCAGGTCGGGGCGTTTTCTCTTTGGGTAGGCACCGGCCCTGCAAGGGCAGCGCTTTGGTGGGTGCCGACCTTGGTCGGCACGCTGTTCCTCAGACCGACTCGAAGCGGTTGGCGGCCACGTTCTTGCGCACGTGCTGCGGATCGAAGATACGACCGTTCATCGCGATGTACACGCCGCTCGGCAGCGACTGCACCGCACCGATCGCACAGCCGATGTTGAACTCCGCATCCGAGCCACGGAAGCGTGCCGGGCTCAGTGCACCGGTCATCACGATGGTCTTGTCCGGGATCGTCGCCAGCACCTTGCCGGTCTGCACCATCGAGTCGGTGCCGTGGGTCACCAGCACGTGGCGGGTCGGCTGCGCGGCGATGGTGGCGCGGATCAGTTCGCGGTCTTCATCGTTGATGTGCAGCGAATCCTTGCGCAGGATCGGAATCACGTTGAAGCGGAACGTCACGCCCAGCTCGCGCAGGATCATGCCGATCTGGGGGTCGCCGATCTGGTAGTCAGACTTGTCGTCGAAGTAGATCTTGTCGATCGTGCCACCGGTGGTGACGACCAGGAGCTCTTCCATCATGTGCATGCGCGAAACCAGGACAGGTACAGCGGCGCGGAGCCAGGAACACAGATGATACGGCCCGGCGGGCGCAGCGTCAGCGTCGCTTGCCGAAGCGGGCGCGCAGCCCCGGCAGGCTGGCGCTGAAGATCACCAGCAGGGCCAGGGCGATTTCGATCAGCGCCAGCCAGCGTGTTTCCGGGTGGCTCCAGGCGCTCATCACGCCGTGGCTGAACCAGCCCAGCGCCAGCACCGAGGCCCAGAACCTGGCCTTGCGCCAGCCCAGCCGCAGCGCAAAGGCCAGCGCCAGCGGCGGCGCGGTGAACACCAGCTGGGTGGCCAGCCAGTGCTTGTCATTGATGAACCAGCCTGCGAACAGCGCGGCCAGCCCCATCAGGGCCAGCAGCAGGACCGTGCGCGGCGGGCGGCTCATCGGGCCAACCGCTGCGCGATGTCGGCCACCCGGCGGCCCAGCGCGCGGGCCAGCACGGCCTCGTCGTCGGTCGGCTGCGGATCGTCGGCGGCACCGGCCACGTGGCTGGCGCCATAGGGCGTGCCGCCACTGGTGGTGTGGCTCAACGCCGGTTCGGTGAACGGGATGCCGACGATCACGCAGCCGTGGTGCAGCAGCGGCACCTGCATCGACAGCAGGGTCGATTCCTGGCCGCCGTGCATCGAGGCGGTGGAAGTGAACACGCCGGCCGGCTTGCCGGACAGGGTGCCATTGACCCATTCGGCGCCCAGTCCATCCAGGAAGTGCTTGACCGGCGCGGCCATGTTGCCGAAGCGGGTCGGGCTGCCGAGCAGCAGGCCCTGGCATTCCACCAGGTCCTGCACGCTCACGTAGGGGGCGCCGTCGTCGGGTACCGGCGGCTGCGCGGTCTGGGTCACGGCGGCCACTGGCGGCACCGTGCGCAGGCGCGCGCTCATGCCCGGCACTTCGCCAATGCCCCGCGCGATCTGGCGCGCCAGCCGTGCCACCGAACCGCCCCGGCTGTAGTACAGCACCAGAATCTCGCCCATCGTGCCCGCTTCTCCTCGTCGTGTGGTCGCCAGTATGGCTATCCTGCCAGCATTCCGCATCGGGTACCCTTCCACCGATGGAACCTTTGGATACGCTCAACCTGTGGATGGAGCGCGCGCGGGATCGCGCACGGGCCATCAGTTTCGGCCGCTTCCTGTGGCATCGCTTCCTCGACGACCGCCTGTTCCAGGCAGCGGCGGCGCTGGCCTACACCACGGTGTTCGCGCTGGTACCGCTGGCGATCGTGGTGTTCGGCGTGCTGTCGGCCTTCCCCGTCTTCGACCGCTGGAGCGACCAGCTCAGCGATTACGTCTTCTCCAACTTCGTGCCCAATGCCGCGCGCGCGGCCGAGGGCTACCTGCGGCAGTTCTCGGCCAGTGCCGGCCAGCTCACCGCCGCCGGCTTCATCGCGCTGGTGGTGTCGCTGCTGATCACGCTCAACAGTGTTGAAGAAACCTTCAACCAGATCTGGCGGGTCGGCTCGACCCGGCCCAAGCTGACCCGCTTCCTGGTCTACTGGACTGTACTGACGCTGGGCGCGATGCTCGCGGCGGCTTCGCTGGCGGTGTCGGCGCGGGTGTTCGCGATGCCGCTGTTCGGCACCCAGGAGGGCCGCTGGCTGGCCGAACTGGCACTGCGGCTGGCGCCGATCCTGATCGAGTTCGTCTGCATCACGCTGATGTTCCGGGTGGTGCCGCACCACACGGTGAAGTGGCGGCATGCAGTGCCTGGCGCCATTCTGGCCGCGGTGATCCTGGAGCTGGTGAAGTGGGGCATCGGCGCGTATCTGGGCAGCTTCCAGTCCTACCAGAAGCTGTACGGCACGGTGGCCTTCGTGCCGATCCTGCTGCTGTGGATCTACCTGTGCTGGGTGGCGGTGCTGCTGGGCGCGTCGTTGTCTTCGTCGATGGCGGCCTTCCGCTACCAGCCGGTGGAACTGCGCCTGCCGCAGGGCTACGAGTTCTATGGCCTGCTGCGCCTGCTCGGCCGCTTCCACCACGCCCGTGCCAAGGGCAAGGGCCTGGCCGACGATGAAATCCTGCGGCTGGAGCCGATGCTGACCGATTCGCTGCTGCAGGACCTGGCCTGCAACCTGCAGGAGATCGGCCTGCTGCGCCGCGATGAACGCGGCGAATGGCTGCTCTCGCGCGACCTGGACCAGGTCAGCCTTGCCGATCTTTACGAATGTACCCAGTTGCGCATTCCGGTAGCCGAGCAGCATCTGCCGTATCGCGACGACAGCCTGGGCCGTGCCGCATTGGCGGCGCTGGATGATCTGCGACTGCCCCTGCGTGAACGCCTGAAGCGCAAGGTCAGCGATATCTATACCGACTCTGGAGACATGCCATGACCCGCAAGACCCCGTTGCTGCTCCCGCTGGCCCTGCTGCTGGCACTGTCGGCCTGCAAGCCGGCCCAGGAGCCGACGCCGGCCAGCAGCCAACCGCCGGCGCAGGCACCGACGCCGACCGCACCGGCACCGGTCGAGGAAACCCCGGCCGAGCGCACCACCGCCGAGTTCCCGACGCTGAAGATGAAGGCGGTGGATGGCAGCGACTACGACCTGGCCGCGCACCGCGGCAAGTGGGTGGTGGTGAACTTCTGGGCGACCTGGTGTGCGCCCTGCCGCAAGGAGATGCCGGAGTTGTCGGCGCTGCATGCGATGCGCAGCAACATCGAAGTGGTCGGCCTGGCCTACGAGGACATCGAAGTGCCGGAAATGCAGTCGTTCCTGACCAAGCATCCGGTGACCTATCCGATCGTGATCGTGGACCCGTTCGATCCGCCGGCCGATTTCGCCACTCCGCGCGGCCTGCCGCTGACGCACCTGCTGGATCCACAGGGCAAGCTGGCGCACACCTTCCTCGGCCCGGTGACGGCCGCCGACATCGAAAAGCAGATCGCTGCTGCCAAGTAATGGGGTCGGGCGGCAGGGCCTGCGGCCCTGCACCCGCGGTAGTGCCGGCCGCTGGCCGGCAACCCCAGCAACAGCAAAAGCAACAGCCCAAGCGGGGTTTCCCGTGGGTAGGCGGGGTGGGTCCGGTGGCGGGGGGCGCTGCAAGTACGTCCATGTAAGCTCGGTCGCCGCATCCATGCGGCTCACGCCCCCGCCACCGGACCCACCCCGCCTTCGACAGTTCTCCGCGATCTGTCGGAATGCATGGCCTGCTCTTGATGGGTGTCGACCCTGGTCGACACGTGGATCCACGCCATGCGTGGATGCTCTTCGTTCAATTGTCGAAATAATCGATTTCAATGGAGATTCATCCACGCATGGCGTGGATCTACTTCCGTCACCGGAAATCCGTCGGGGATGGGGCGGTGTGGGTTGGCAGGACCGTTGGCGCCATGGATGGCGCCATCGAGCCCCCATGGATGGGTTTACGGCGTGTCCTGCCAACCCACACCGCCCCAGCCAACAAGCAAAACTCCCAGAGCCGGCTGTTGTCGTTGCCTCTGCAGGTGCAGGGCCGCAGGCCCTGCCGACCCACCCTAATCCTCGACCGGGAAGTCCTCGATCGGCTTCAGCACATCGTAGTGCTCGCGATGCAGCTTGCCCTTCAGCTTCGGCAGCTCCGGCAACGGCGCATTCACGCGCGTGTCCGGCAACCGGTCCAGCAGGTTGCGCACCAGCGTCAGCCGGCCCAGCCGCTGGTCGTTGAAATCCACCAGTGTCCACGGTGCCGCCTCCCGATGCGTCGCGCGCAGCATCGCCTCGCGGGCCTCGGTGTAGGCGCTGTACTTGCTGCGCGATTTCAGGTCCACCGGAGAGAGCTTCCAGCCCTTCAGCGGATCGAGATGGCGCTCGGCGAAGCGCTTCTCCTGCTGCTCCTGGTCCACGCACAGCCAGTACTTGAACAGCAGGATGCCGTCGTCCACCAGCAACTGTTCGAACACCGGCGCCTGGCGCAGGAACTGCTGGTACTCGGTCTCGCTGCAGTAGCCCATCACCCGTTCGACGCCTGCGCGGTTGTACCAGCTGCGGTCCATCAGCACGATCTCGCCGGCGGCGGGCAAGTGCGAGGCGTAGCGCTGGAAGTACCACTGCGTGGCTTCGCGGTCGGTGGGCTTGGGCAGCGCCACCACCCGGCACTGGCGCGGGTTGAGGTGCTGGCTGATGGCCTGGATCGCGCCGCCTTTGCCTGCCGTGTCGCGCCCTTCGAACAGCACCAGCAGGCGCTGTCCGCTGTGCTGCACCCAGCGCGCCATGGCGGTCAGTTCCAGCTGCAGCGGCAGCAGCAGTTCGTCGTAGTCCTTGCGCTTGAGCTTGGCCATCGTCACACCACGCGGGGAGGAAGCCCGAGCGTAGCGCAGGGGCTGCCCAGGCGATGTCGACGCCGGGTAGAGTCGACGGTCAGTCGACTATCGCGCGCAGCGCGGGGTTTTCGGCTTCCTGCCGAGGGCAGTCGACCAGCAGTCGACTCTACCCAGTCGACGTCATCCAATGGACGTTGCCCAGTCGACATTACCCAGCCGGCATTACCCAGTCGGTTCGGTTGTTCCCAGCCAGCCGTGTTCGCGCGCCAGCTGCTGCACCAACGCCGACAGATCGCGGGCAAACCCGTCCATGTCGAACAGCCCGCTGCGCTCGCGCGCCTGTGCCAGTTCAGCGCGCAACGCCGCCAGTGCTGCAGGGTCGTTGCCCAGCGCGCTGGCGGTGGTGATGAACGCCGCATCGTCGGCGACATTCATCCGTGCCATTCCCAGATGGTGGTTGAGGCTGCCGGCCACGCGCGCGGCGAAGGTGTCACCCGGGCAGGTAAGCACCGGGCAGCCGGCCCATAGTGCGTCGGACGCGGTGGTGTGCGCGTTGTACGGATGCGTGTCGAGGAACAGGTCGGCCAGCTGATAGCGCGCCAGGTACTGCGGATGCGGCAGCTTGGCCATGAACACCAGGCGTGCCGGGTCCAGGCCGGCAGCCTGCGCGGCAGTGCGCAGGCGGGCGTCGGCCTGGCCCGGTCCGGACAGCAGCCACAGTACGCTGCCGGGCACTGCCTGCAGCACTGCGAAGGCGCGGCCAATGCTGCGCGGGTTGAGCTTGTAGCTGTTGTTGAAACAGCAGAACACTACGCCCTGCGCGGGCAGTCCGCAGTCCGCACGGGTCGGCGCAGGCTCCAGCACGCGCGTATTGTCTGACGGCTGGAAGGCTCGTGGCAGGCGCAGCACGCGTTCGCTGTAGCACGGCTCCAGTGCCGGCGGCAGGGCGAAGGCATCGCCGACCACCGCGTCCATCCACGGCGCCCCCGACGTGCCCGGATAGGCCAGCCAGTTCAACTGCAGCGGGGCAGGGCGCATCGCCAACACTTCCGGCGTGCCGCCACCGCCCCAGCCGCGCAGGTCGAACAGCAGGTCGATGCCCTGTGCGCGGATGCGTGCGGCGGTATCGGCATGTCGCAGGCCAGCCACATCATGCAGCTGCGCCGCTGCCTGCAGCCGCTGGCGGATGCGGCCGCCGTCGTCGCGGTTCAGTGCGAACAGATGCAGTTGCAGTGCGGGGTCGCGACGCAGCTGCTCGAACAACGCCACGGTCAGCAATCCGGTCGGATGTGCGCCGAACCCATTGGAGAGGAAGCCGACGCGCAGCGGGCCGTGCGGGCGCACCGTTGCCGGCGGCAATGGCCGCACCGAGGCAGCCACGGCCAGCGCACGGGTGTGCGCGCAGGCCAACTGTTCGGCAGCGCTGGCGTCCTCGCTGAGGAAGGCGAACGGCTCGACCACGCCCTGGCCGCTGGCAACGGCGGCGCGCACCTGTGCCGCCAGCGTGTCCAGGTCCTGCCAATCGCACAGGCGACGCTGCCAGGCCAGGCGCTGGGCGGCGATGTACGGCTCGGCCGGCATCAGCCCATGCGCGCGTCGATAGGCCGCCGACGCGCCTTCGGCATCATCGGCATCTTCCAGTGCATGGCCCAGCCACAGCGCAATGCCGGGATGCTGCGGTGCCAATGCCGAGGCCTGGCCGAGCAGCTTGGCCGCATCGCCATGTGCACCGGCCATCCACGCCACGCGGCCCAGCCGTGCCAGCGCTTCGGGGTGATTCGGGCGCAGCTGCAGCGCACGTCGTGCGGCCTGTTCGCCGGCAGCGATGTCGCCGGCTTCCAGTTCCACGTCGGCCAGCATCACCCAGGCGACGAAGTCGTCGGGCTGGCGGGCGATCGCTTGCTGCAGTTGCTGTCGCTGCTGCCAGGCCGACATCGTGCTCAGCCCGCCGACAGCTGGGCCAGGGCGTCGACCTGGTGTTCGTGGCTGAGCCGCTGCAGCAGCGGATCGAGGTCACCGGCCAGGATGTTGGGCAGGTCGTACAGGGTCAGGCCCTCCACGCGGTGGTCGGTGATGCGCCCCTGCGGGAAGTTGTAGGTGCGGATGCGCTGGCTGCGATCACCACTGCCGACCTGCAGGCGCCTCGACTCGGCCTGCGCCGCGTCCTGGCGTTGGCGCTCGGCGTCGAGCAGCTGCGCTTTCAGGCGCTTCATCGCCTTGTCGCGGTTGGCGTGCTGGCTGCGTTCGGTCTGGCATTCCACCACCACGCCGGTCGGTACGTGGGTGATGCGGATCGCCGACTCGGTCTTGTTGACGTGCTGGCCACCGGCGCCGGAGGAGCGGAACGTATCCACCTTCAGGTCGGCCGGGTTGATGACGATGTCATCGACTTCGTCGGCCTCCGGGATGATCGCCACGGTGGCCGCCGAGGTGTGGATGCGGCCCTGCGATTCGGTGGCCGGCACGCGCTGCACACGGTGCGTGCCCGATTCGAACTTCAGGCGCGAGAACGCACCACGGCCGACCACCCGTGCCACCACTTCCTTGTAGCCACCGTGCTCGCCGGGATTGTCCGATTCGATCTCGACCTTCCAGCCCTGGCGCTCGGCATAGCGGGCGTACATGCGGAACAGGTCGCCGGCAAAGATCGCCGCTTCATCGCCGCCGGTACCCGCGCGCACTTCCAGGAACAGGTTGCCTTCGTCGCGCGGGTCGCGCGGTACCAGCAGCAGCGCCAGCTCCTGCTCCAGTTCCAGCAGGCGCGCCTGCGCGGCGGCGATCTCCTCGTCGGCCAGTTCGCGCAGGTCGGGATCGGCGCGCATGCCTTCCGCGGCGGCCAGATCAGCCTTGGCACGGGATTCATCGGCCAAGGCGATGGCGATCGGTTCAAGTTGGGCGAATTCGCGCGAAAGGTCGCGGAAACGGGTGTTGTCGGCGACCACGTCGGGTTCGGCGAGCAGGCGTTCCAGTTCTTCGCGGCGCTCGGCCAGCGCTTCCAGCTTACGGCGCAGGGTCGGCGTCATCGGGTCTCACGGGTGGGTGGCGGTAACCCGGCGTAGCCGGGAACAGGCGCTCGGCGGCGCGGGTCAGGTCGGCATCGCCGCTCAGTGCGGCAGCGCGCAGGGCAGCGGTAGGAGGATGCAGCAATCGATTGGTCAGGCCGTGGGCCAGCAGTTCCAGCACTTCGTCGGCCGGCTTGCCGTTGGCCAGCTGCTGGCGCGCGCGTTCCAGCAGTTCAGTGCGGGTGGCCTCGCCGAACGCACGCAGCTGTCGTAGCGGCGCCTGGTGGGCGCTGGCCTGCTGGGTCTCGATAAAACGCGATACCTGAAGGTCGATGATCGCCTCGGCCTCGGCGGCCGCCTCGCGGCGTCCGCGGCGGTTGTCTTCCACCGCGCGCTCCAGGTCGTCGACGGTGTAGAGGAAGGCGTCGTTGAGCGTGCCGACCTCCGCCTCAATGTCACGCGGCACGGCCAGGTCGAACAGCAGCATAGGCTTGTGCCGGCGCGCGCGCAGGGCCTTGGCCACCATCTCGCGGTGGATCACCGGTTCGCGCGCAGCGGTGGCCGAGAACACCACGTCGGCCTCGCCCAGGTGGCGGTCCAGTTCGGTCAGCGGCAGGGCTACGCCACCATGGCGGCTGGCAAGTTCCTGCGCGTGGGCGAGGGTGCGGTTGGCGATCAGCAGCCGGCGTACCTTGCCTTCGCTCAGGTGCCGTGCAGCCAGTTCGATGGTCTCGCCGGCACCGACCAGCAGCACGGTGGAATCGTCCAGCCGCGCGAACGCGTTCTGCGCCAGGCGCACCGCCGCCGACGCCACCGATACCGGGTTGGCGCCGACCTGGGTATCGGTGCGCGCACGCTTGGCCACCGAGAAGGTCTGCTGGAACAGGCGGTCCAGGCGCTGGCCGAGCAGGCCGTGGTCACGCGCCGTCGACCATGCGTCCTTCACCTGGCCGAGGATCTGCGGTTCGCCCAGCACCATCGAGTCCAGGCCGGTGGCGACCCGGAACAGGTGGCGCACGGCTTCTGCATCGGCATGCTGGTACAGGTAGCCCTGCAGGTCGCCGGCCTGGGCCTGCAGCCACTGGTCCAGTGCCTGTGCCGAATCGGCCACGGCATACAGCTCGGTGCGGTTGCAGGTGGACAGCAGCACCGCCTCGGCGATCTGCGGAGTGTCGCGCAGCGAACCGAGCGCGCGCGGCAACGCCTCACCGGCGAAGGCCGCGCGCTCGCGCAGCTCCACCGGTGCGGTCTGGTGATTCAGTCCGAGCACCCACAGGGTCATTGTTCAGTTGCTTGCGATAAGCTGCTGGCCATTGGACGACATTTTAAGGCCCCGATGCCGACGATGCCCGCATTGATTCGCATCCCCAGTGTTCTGCTGCTGTCCCTGGCCTGCAGCCAGGCCCTGGCGGCGGTGCCAGCCAAGGCCCCCGTACGGGCCCCGGCCACTGAGGAACTGGCGCTGGAACCGGTGATGGCCGGTGAGTTCGCGCTGCAGGCTGGCAAGCTGGCCGAGGCGGCCCGCTGGTACCTGCAGGCCGCCCAGCAGACCGACGGCGACGCCGGCCTGGCCGAGCGCGCGACCCGCATTTCCATGCTCGCCAACGATGACGCCAGCGCCGCCAAGGGCCTGGCCCTGTGGCAGCAGCGCGCGCCCAGCTCGTTGACCATGCGCAGTGCCGCTGCCGCGCTGGCCATGCGCCAGGGCGATGTGAAGGCAGCGCGTGGCGATCTGCAGGCCTTGCTGGCCGACCCGGATGAACGTGGCTGGAAGTTCGCCCTGGCCGCCCTGATCGGCGGCGGCCGCGACCCGGCAGTGCCGGCGCAGGTGCTGGGCGAGCTGGTCGACGCCAACGCCATTCCGCCGAAGATCGAGGCGTGGCAGGAGTTCGGACGCCTTGCCCTGCGCATGGACAAGCCCGAGCTGGCGCGGCGCATGATCGATGAAGTGGTCAAGCGCTTCCCCGAAGAACCGCGCGTTGCGCTGCTGCGCGCCAGCCAGCTGCAGCAGGCCGGGGAGACCGGCAAGGCGCTGTCGCTGCTGCACGATGTGGAGCCGAAGACCCGACAGGACCCGGAACTGCGCAATGCAGTGGCCATCGCCTACGACAGCCTCGGCCAGCCGTCCGCCGCCGAGCGCGTGCTGGCGTTCGGCCCGCAGGACGTGCAGACCTGGGGCATGCGCGCCTCGCTGCTGGCCAAGCAGGGCGACAAGGCCGCGCTGTCCAACCTCTACAACGAACTGTCGCGGCAGG
Organism: Stenotrophomonas sp. PE591; assembly: GCF_018320795.1. Lineage (NCBI taxonomy): Bacteria > Pseudomonadati > Pseudomonadota > Gammaproteobacteria > Lysobacterales > Lysobacteraceae > Stenotrophomonas > Stenotrophomonas sp. PE591. The sequence goes on along the minus strand of NZ_JAAOKO010000003.1, from coordinate 12,734 downwards.
CGGCCAAGCCGGACCCGGCGCAGCGCCTGCTGCTGGGCAAGATCGCCGAATACCTGAAGCGTTATCCCGAGGCGGTGCAGTGGTACCACAGCGTGCCCGGTGGCGATGAACTGAGCGAGGCGCGCCTGCGCGCGGCCAACGCCCAGGCTCTGGCCGGGCGCCTGCCGCAGGCATTGGATGAAGTGCACGCGATCCAGTCCGATGCGGTGGTCGACGACGATGTGCGCCGCGATGCCTACCTGCTGGAAGCCGAACTGCGCCAGCGTGCTGACGACAGTGCCGGGGAGCTGGATGCGCTGGCCCGCGGCCTGGCCGCCTACCCGGATGACAACGGCCTGCTGTACGCCCGTGCGCTCACCTGGGAACGCCGCGACGACATCCCGCGCGCCGAGGCCGACCTGCGCAAGATCCTGGTGACCGACCCGGAGAACGTGCCGGCATTGAACGCGCTGGGTTACACCCTGGCCGATCGCACCGGTCGCCTGCAGGAAGCGCTGGAGCTGATCGATCGCGCCCGCGTGGCCGAACCGGACAACGCTGCCATCGTCGACAGCTATGGCTGGGTGCTGTATCGCCTGGGCCGCAAGGAAGAAGCACTGGTGCAGCTGCGCCGTGCCTGGACCCTGGCCAAGGACCCTGAGATCGCCGCCCATGTCGGCGAAGTGTTGTGGGTGCTGGGCAAGCATGACGAGGCCCGCCATTTCTTCGACGAAGCGGCCAAGCTCGACCCTGAAAACCGCGCGCTGCTGCGCGCCCGCGAGAAATTCAATCCATGAGTGTTTCCCTGATCCGGCCGCTGCTGTTGGCAACTGCGGCCCTGGCGCTGACCGCCTGTACCAGCGTGGGCACGCAGAAGACCCCGGCGCCGGCGGTGGTCGAGGTTGTTTCGGCCGAAGCGGCGCAGGCCGAGGCGGCGCGCGTGGCCGCGCTGCAGGCACAGCCGGACTGGGCTTTCCAGGGCCGGGTCGCAGTCAGCAAGGGCAAGGATGGCGGCAGCGGACGCATCGACTGGAAGCAGGAAGGACGCCGCTATGTGGTCGAGCTGAGCGCGCCGGTGACCCGGCAGAGCTGGAAGCTGACCAGCGATACCCATTCCGAAGCCGGTCGCCTGGAGGGACTGGCCGGTGGGCCGCGTGCCGGCGAGGACGCGCAGCAACTGCTGCTGGAAGCGACCGGCTGGGACATCCCGGTCAACCAGCTGCCGGCGTGGATTCGTGGCCTGGTGGCCGGTGATGCTGCCGGTCCGGAGAAGGTCGAGCGTGATGGTGAAGGCCGGCCGCGTCGCATGCAGCAGATGGGCTGGCAGGTGCAGTACCTGGACTGGTACCCGGCCGAGGCCGGGCGCCCGGCGCTGCCGCGCCGGATCGAGGCCAGCAATGGGGACGCCAAGGTGCGCCTGCTGGTCGACCAATGGGGGCAGGGCACCCCATGAGTGCCGGGCGCGATGACACGGGCTGGTCCTGGTGGCCGGCCCCGGCCAAGCTGAACCTGTTCCTGCACATCACCGGCCGCCGTGCCGATGGCTACCACGAGTTGCAGACCGTGTTCCGCCTGCTGGACTGGGGCGACCGCATCGGTCTGCGCCTGCGCGAAGACGGCCAGGTGCGCCGGCAGGGCGAGGGGCTGGCTGGCGTGGCCGAGGCGGATGACCTGGCGGTCCGCGCCGCGCGGCTTCTGAAAGATGCGGCCAACATCGTGCAAGGCGCAGACATCATCGTCGAAAAACACGTTCCTGCAGGTGGTGGCTTTGGCGGCGGTTCGTCTGACGCGGCCACCGTACTGGTGGTGCTGAACCGGCTCTGGCGTGCCGGTCTGGACGAGGACGCGCTTGCTGCGCTGGGACTGCGCCTGGGCGCTGACGTGCCGGTGTTCGTGCGCGGGCGCAATGCCTGGGCCGAAGGGGTGGGTGAGCGCCTGCAGCCGATCGTGCTGGAGCCGGCCTGGTATGTGGTGGTTGAACCGGGTGTTCATGTTCCCACCCCGGCTCTGTTCGCAGACCCGGATTTGACGCGCGGCAGCCCAGTGGCGAAAATAGAGGACTTCGCTTCCGGGACCCTGGTCGGGAACGCGTTCGAACCGGTGCTGCGCCGCCGTGAGCCTGCCGTCGAGGCAGCGTTCGCCGCGTTGAGCGGCATCGGCACGGCGCGGCTGACCGGTTCGGGAAGTGGTTGTTTCGTCGAGTTCGCATCGCAGTCTGCCGCAGAGCAGGGACGGTCGAAGTTGCCGAAGGAGTTGCGGGCAAGGGTGGCAGCGGGCGTTGCGCGTTCGCCACTGCTGGATGCACTCGAGCAACACTGATTTATCAATGCAGGGGCGTCGCCAAGAGGCCCAAGGCACCAGGTTTTGATCCTGGCATTCGTAGGTTCGAATCCTACCGCCCCTGCCAATAGCGGCTGTGTCCGCGCCTTCCAGCGCATCGCCCGCGCGGGACGTGGAAACAACCGCGGTGTTGTCAGCAGCAAGGGTCCATCGGGGTCCTTGCCGACTCCGGATCCCCGCCACTCGTCCCCGCCCGAGACAATCATGATGCAAGAGTCCCCGAACCTGCTGGTCTTTTCCGGCAACGCCAACAAACGTCTGGCGCAGAACATCTGCAAGGAACTGGGGGTTCGCCCGGGCAAGGCGCTGGTCTCGCACTTCTCCGATGGTGAAGTGCAGGTGGAGATCGAAGAGAACGTCCGCAAGCAGGACGTGTTCGTGATCCAGCCGACCTGCGCGCCGAGCGCGGAAAACCTGATGGAACTGCTGGTGCTGATCGACGCGCTCAAGCGCGCATCGGTGGCCAGCGTGACCGCCGTGGTGCCGTACTTCGGCTACTCGCGCCAGGATCGCCGCATGCGTTCCTCGCGCGTGCCGATCACCGCCAAGCTGGCGGCGAAGATGTTCAGCACCGCTGGCGCTGATCGCGTGCTGACCGTCGACCTGCACGCCGACCAGATCCAGGGCTTCTTCGATATTCCGGTGGACAACGTGTATGCGTCCCCGCTGCTGCTGGCCGACATCTGGCGCGCCTACGGCACCGAGAACCTGATCGTCGTGTCGCCGGACGTGGGCGGCGTGGTCCGCGCCCGTGCCGTGGCCAAGCGCCTGGATGACGCCGACCTGGCGATCATCGACAAGCGCCGCCCGCGCGCCAACGTCTCCACCGTGATGAACATCATCGGTGACGTCGAAGGCAAGACCTGCGTGATGGTCGATGACATCGTCGACACCGCCGGCACCCTGTGCGCCGCTGCTGCTGCCCTGAAGGCGCGCGGTGCGCTCAAGGTCGCCGCCTACTGCACCCACGCGGTGCTGTCGGGCCCGGCGGTGGACAACATCACCAATTCCCAGCTCGACGAGCTGGTGGTGACCGACACCATCCCGCTGAAGGACGCGGCGCGGGTGTGCAGCAAGATCCGCCAGCTGAGCGTGGCGGAAATGCTGGCCGAAACGATGCGCCGCATCGCCTTCGGCGAGTCGGTCAGCTCGCTGTACGTCGACTGAGTTCTTCGCCCCTGCCGGCAACGGCGGGGGCATACCCGGATGCTTCTGGTCGCGGAAGCATCTTCAACCGCCACGCCGCAGGGCGCGGCAACAACCTGAGTAGTCGAAAATGTCGAAGACCCATGAAATCAAGGTCACCAAGCGTGAACTGCAGCGTAAGGGTGCGAGCCGCCGCCTGCGTCACGCCGGTGTGATCCCGGCCATCGTGTACGGCGGCAACGCCGAGCCGGTCGCCATCAGCCTGGACCACAACGAAATCTGGCTGGCCCAGCAGAACGAGTGGTTCTATGCCTCGATCCTGGACCTGAACCTGGATGGCCAGGTGCAGAAGGTCCTGCTGCGTGACATGCAGCGCCACCCGTACAAGCAGCTGATCATGCACCTGGACTTCCAGCGCGTGAACGAGAACGAAGCCCTGACCGCTTCGGTCCCGCTGCACTTCGTCAACGAAGACACCTCGCCGGCCGGCAAGGCTGCCGACGTCGTGGTCACCCACGAACTGAAGGAAGTGACCATCACCTGCCTGCCGAAGGACCTGCCGGAGTCGATCGAAGTCGACCTGGGCGAGCTGAAGGCCGGTGACGTGGTGTACCTGTCCGACATCAAGCTGCCGAAGGGCGTGGAAATCCCGGCCCTGGCGCTGGGCAAGGACCACGACGACGCCATCGTCACCGCCAAGGCCGGCAAGGCCGACGAGGCTGACGAAGAAGCGGCTGCCGCCGAGTAATACCGTTACGGTGCCTGCCTCCGGGCAGGCACCGTACTGGAAGGAACCATGGCAGGACTGCGACTGATCGTCGGTCTGGGCAATCCCGGATCGGAACACGCCCGGACCCGGCACAATGCCGGGTTTCATTTCGTTGAGGCCCTGGCGGAGAAAGCCGGTGCGCGATGGAATGTGGACAGCAAGCTGTTCGGTGAGACCGCCAAGGTCGAGATCGCCGGGCAGACGGTGTGGCTGCTCAAGCCCGCCACCTTCATGAACCTCAGCGGCAAGTCGGTCACCGCCGCACAGCGGTTCTGGAAGATCGAACCGGAAGAAACCCTGCTCGCACACGACGAACTGGACCTGGCGCCCGGCGTGGCGCGGCTGAAGTTCGATGGTGGCCACGGCGGCCAGAACGGCCTGCGCGACACCATCCGCCTGCTCGGCCACGGCAAGTTCCATCGCTTGCGCGTGGGCATCGGCCATCCCGGCCACAAGGACCGCGTGGTGGGTTGGGTGCTGGGTCGCCCGTCCAAGGAGGACGACGTGCTGATCGCACGCGCCATCGACGATGCGATCGACGTGATGCCGCTGGCGGTACAGGGCGATTTCAGCGAAGCGATGAAGCGGCTGCACACCCCGAAATAAGCTGTAGGTACCGACCGTTGGTCGGTACGGAACCAACCAATCCGGTAGGTACCGACCGTTGGTCGGTACGGAACCAACCAATCCGGTAGGTACCGACCGTTGGTCGGTACGGAACCAACCAATCCGGTAGGTACCGACCGTTGGTCGGTACGGAGAATGATTGGAAAAGCAGCGCCCAGGCCGCTGTTTCCCCAATCACTTTCACCCCAGAGAGCTGTCACCCATGGGTATCAAATGCGGCATCGTCGGCCTGCCCAACGTCGGTAAGTCGACCCTGTTCAATGCGCTGACCAAGGCGGGTATCGCCGCGGCGAACTTCCCGTTCTGCACCATCGAGCCGAACGTCGGCATCGTGCCGGTGCCGGACCCGCGCCTGAACGAGCTGGCGGGCATCATCAATCCCCAGAAGGTCATCCCGACCGCGGTCGAGTTCGTCGACATCGCCGGCCTGGTGGCCGGTGCCGCCAGCGGTGAAGGCCTGGGCAACAAGTTCCTGGCGCACATCCGCGAAGTCGACGCGATCACCCACGTGGTGCGCTGCTTCGAGCACGGCGACATCGTGCACGTGGCTGGCAAGGTCGATCCGATCTCGGACATCGAAACCATCGACACCGAGCTGGCGCTGGCTGACTTGGACAGTGTCGAGAAGGCGCTGAACCGTGCCGAGCGTGCGGCCAAGGGCGGCGACAAGGACGCAGCGGCGCGCAAGCCGGTGCTGGCCAAGCTGCAGGCTGCGCTGTCGGACGGCAAGGCCGGTCGTTCGGTGGGCCTGGACGAGGAAGAGAAGGCGCTGGTGCGCGACCTGTTCCTGCTGACCCTGAAGCCGGTGATGTACATCGCCAACGTGCTGGAAGACGGCTTCGAGAACAACCCGCACCTGGAAGCCGTGCGTGCGCATGCTGCCGCCGAAGGCGCGCAGGTGGTGCCGGTGTCGGCCGCGATCGAAGAAGAGCTGTCCCAGCTCGACGATGAAGACCGCGATACCTTCCTGGCCGACCTCGGCCTGAGCGAGCCGGGCCTGAACCGCGTGATCAACGCGGCCTACAGCCTGCTCGGCCTGCAGACCTACTTCACCGCTGGCGTGAAGGAAGTCCGCGCGTGGACCGTGCGCAAGGGCGCTACCGCTCCGCAGGCTGCCGCCGTCATCCACACCGACTTCGAGAAGGGTTTCATCCGCGCCGAAACCATCGCGTATGACGACTTCATCAAGTACAAGGGCGAAGCCGGCGCCAAGGAAGCCGGTCGCCTGCGTCTGGAAGGCAAGGAATACCGCGTGCAGGAAGGCGACATCCTGCACTTCCGCTTCAACGTCTGATCCAGCGGCATCGGATCGACCCCGGACGCCCCGCCCTGTGCGGGGCGTTCGCGTTTCCGGCATCGGTTGCACGCGTGGACAAAAATTGATCATGCCCTGAAGCGCCTGCGGCACACGGCTCGCAAGTACTTGTCCACACCAAACCCCCACCACTTTCCACGCGCGGTGTGGAAAACCCTGCGTATCGCTGCAGAGCCGAGCCCATGCTCGGCTGATGCCAGCAGGAGCCGAGCGTGGGCTCGGCTCTGCAGGGATTGCCCGCGCAGTGTGGATAAATTTTCGCCATGCTTCGAAACGCTTGCGTGGCAACACTCCCACCTACTTGTCCACACCTAGTTCCCATCGCTTTCCACGGCGCATGTGGAAAACCCGGATTCTGTCTGGACAAAAAATTGCCACCCTTCGAAACCATTGCAATGCGTGGCTCGCAGGGACTTGTCCACACCAAACCCCCATCGCTTTCCACGTGCGGTGTGGAAAACCCAAGGCGGGTGCGCGGCAACGAATGCCCACCAAGGTGGGCATCTACCGGGTGCAGTGTGCATGAACAACAAGGCCCGCCAGTGGCGGGCCTTGTTGTCCACGATCTGCAATACGGTGTGCCTTACAGCGCGCTGCCACCGAACTTGTGGGTGTACTGCAGGTTGATGGTGCGGCCGACGCTGTCGAACCAGGACACGTCGTAGTACGGATACGCGGTGTAGGTGGCATCCTTCGGCGGCATCTTGTTGAACACGTTGACCACCGACAGCGACAGGCGCGAATGGTCGTCGAAGCGATACTGCACCGAGGCGTTGTAGCGGTAGGTCGCCTTCACGTAGGGGCTGTCACCGCTTTCCCAGTCGAACGACTGGTCGTAGTTGTCGGAGGTCGGCAGCTTGCCCAGGCGCGAACCGTAGACCGTGGCCGACCACGCGTCCTTCTCCCAGGTCACGCTCAGGCTGGTCTTGGTGCGCGGGATGTCGAATCCGCTGTTGACCGCGAACTGGTCCAGGGTCGGATCGCCGGGGTAGCGCTGGAAATCGTGCTTCTTCACCCAGGTGTGGGTACCATTGAGGATGAAGTCGCCGATACCGGTCTGCAGGCGGTAGCGCAGGCCGACGTCGATGCCGGAGGTCGACTCGCGGGCGACGTTGATCGGCGCCACGCGCACGCCGTACAGGCGGCCGTCGCTGGTACGGGTGATGCGGTCGAGCGCGTCCACGCAGGTCGGCGAATTGATGTCGGCACTGCCGAGCCGGCAGTTCGCTTCGTTGGCCAGGAGGGTGCGCACATCCATGTCCTGCACCTGCTTGCGCATGTCGATGTCGAACCAGTCCACCGACAGGTCCAGGCCGATCGCCGGCGACCAGACGAAGCCTGCGCTCCACGAGGTGCTGGTTTCCGGGTCGAGCTGGCGGTTGCCGGTGCGGCTGCGGATCAGGTTGCGCTCGTAGTCGGAACAGTCGCTGGCGCCATCGGCGCGGCAGCTGTACAGGTCTTCGGCGGTGGTCTCGTCGTTGCCCGGTCCGGCGAACACGTAGTGCAGATCCGGCGCGCGGAACGCGGTGCCATACGAACCACGTACCAGCAGCGTGTCGATCGGGCGCCATTCCAGACCGCCGCTCCAGGTCGCCTTGCCGATGGTGTGGCCGGAATAGCGGTACTGGTCGTAGCGGCCGGCCACGCTCAGGTTGACCGTCTCGTGCAGCGGCATGCGCAGTTCGGCGGCGGTCGCCCAGCGGTTGCGCGAGCCCTGGCCGTCCGAATCCTTCCAGCTGTAGTAGTAGTACTGGGTGGCCAGCGGATCGGGATTCAGCGCATAGGCCTGTTGGCCCACTTCCACGGTCGCGGCGAACCCGGCATCACCGCCCGGCAGGCCGAACAGCGCGGAATTGGTCAGCGTGAATGCAGCCGTCTCGGTGCGCGACTTCGGCGAATAGGTAGTGCGTGCGGCAATCGAATCGTACTCGGCGCGGGTCAGCGGCCGGTACAGCCGCGACGGGTCCGCGTTGTAGATCGGGAAACCGTCGTCGTCCACGCCCAGCTGCGGGCCCAGGAACAGGTCATTGGCCTTGGAGGCGATGATCTGCGCCCAGCTGATCCGCGACTGGTACTGCGAATGGCTCAGCGCCGCTTCGTAGTCCCAGTTGCCGGCCAGATTGCCCTTGAAGCCGGTGGTCACGCTGAAGGTCTTCTGCGTGCTGCGTACCATCGCATTGCGCAGGCCCCCCATTTCCTCGGGTGAGAACTGGCGCTGCCAGAACTCGATCTCGCCGGTGGCCTGGTTGTTGAAATAGCCCGACTCATCGCCATTGGCGTCCATGCGGCCCCACTTGGTGACGTCGCGCATCAGCGACATCGTGTGGTAGCCCAGCTGCACATCGGCGAACCATTGCTGGCCGTTGTCGAAGTCGTAGCTCAGCGAGGCGTAGCCATTGGCGCCGCGGCGCTTGCTGAGGATGGTGCCGTAGCCGATCGAGCTGTCGCTGCCGCAGTAGTAACCGTAGCGCGGGCGGTAGGCGCGGTAGGTGCTGCCCTGGTTCTGCCCGGCCAGCGCTTCGCAGGTGGCCGCGCCCGGATCCAGGTAGTCGTCGTTGTAGTCCGTACGCAGGTAAGCGCGGCGGGCGATGCGCGAGCCCTCGGTGGGGCCGTCCTGGGTCGAATCCTGGATGTCGCGCTCATAGGCCCACAGCGGGGTCTGCGACTGCAGCTCGACGCTGTACACGGCGTTGAAGTTGCCGCGGCTGAAGCCGCTGGCCAGGCTCATGTCGAACGACTCGCCACCGCCTTCGCTGGTGGTGCCCATGCGCATGTCGATCGTGGTGCCGTCGGCCTTCTTCTTCAGGATGAAGTTGACCACGCCGGCGATCGCGTCCGAGCCGTAGATGGCCGAGGCGCTGCCGGTCAGCACTTCGATGCGCTCGATCATCCCCAGCGGGATGTTGGAGACATCGGTGAAGTTGCTGCGGCCCTTGAACGGCATCGGGAAGTCGGCGATGCGGCGGCCATTGACCAGCACCAGCGTGTGGTTCGGGCCCAGGCCGCGCAGGTCCACCTGCTGGGCGCCCGGCGAGAAGTCGGCGCCGCTGGAAGACTGCTGGCTCTGGGTCTCACCGCCGTTCTGGGTCATTGCACGCAGCACGTCCGGCACGCTGGTGAAGCCGCTGGAGCGGATCTGTTCGGCGTTGATCACCGTGATCGGGGCGGGGCCTTCCACCTGGGCGCGCGGAATGCGCGAACCGGTGACCTGCACCGCATCCAGTTGTTGAACCGAGGAGGAAGCCGGTGCCTGGGCCGCCGCGGAAGCAGCCACGCCCATCAACGCCAGCTGGATCGACCACGCCATCGCCTTTCTACGCATGAGGAATTCTCGGAAATGAAGCCGGCCCGCAGAGGAGGGGCCCTGTCCCCCATTCAGATTTCCGGAACGGGCGCGCGCATTTAACGCCTTTTTCATGTCCTTGACTACTGGGTCCCTATCTGGCAAAGAGTGGAAACGCTTGCAAGTCGATTTTGTTCAGGGAGATCAAGATGCGACGCCTCCATCGGACCCTGCGTGCCCCCTTCGCCTGGCTGGCGCTGCTGGTCTTGGCCGTGCCGTTGGTCGCCCTTGCGCAGGACCTGCAGGGCCCGGGCTTCGCCTACTACGAAGCCGGCGATCTCGACGCGCCCCGGCCCGGTCCGCGCGCACCGGCCATGATGCTGATGGGCGGTGGCGAATGGGTGCCGGAGGCCTTCCACTGGTGGCTGAAGCAGGCTGGCAATGGCCGTGTGCTGATCCTGCGCGCTTCTGGCAGTGATGAGCTGCAGGACCGCCTGTACCGCGAGATCGGCGGTACCACCGCAGTGCAGACGCTGGTCTTCGACAGCCGCCGCGGCGCCGACGATCCCGCCGTGCTGCGCGTGGTTGCCGCAGCTGACGCCATCTTCATTGCCGGTGGTGACCAGTCGCGCTACATCCGCTTCTGGAAGGGCACTGCGCTCAACCGCGCGCTGAACGCCCACGTGCGCGCTGGCAAGCCGATTGCCGGTACCAGTGCGGGGCTCGCCATCCTCGGTGGCTATGCCTACGGCGCGATGGACGGCGGCAGCATCACCTCTGCCGGTGCCCTGGCGGACCCGATGGGCAGCGCGGTGACCATGGACAGCGGCTTCCTGCAGATGCCCTACCTGCAGCGCGTAGTCACCGATACCCACTTCGACAAGCGCGACCGGCTCGGTCGCCTGATCGTGTTCGTGGCGCGCGCCGCACAGGACAGTGGCGACCCCGACATCGTCGGCATCGGCGTCGACGAGGACACCGCCCTGTGCGTGGAGCCCGATGGCCAGGCGCAGGTCTACAGCGCTGATGGCGAGGGCAAGGTCTGGGTGGTCAGCCCCGGTCGCGATGCCGACCGCCTGGTCGAGGGCGAGCCGCTGCGCTTCCGCGCGGTGCCGGTAACGGTGGTCGCCAGCGGCAGCCGCATGCGCCTGGATGACGTCCAGGCCGAGGCCGACTACCAGGCCGTGGCCGACGTCAGCGACGGCGAGCTTGAGTTCACGCTTCGGTAGTGCCGGCCGCTCGCCGACAACCCACCTTCTCTGGTACGCCCCCCGCCGGCCAGCGGCCGGCACTATCCTGCAATCCATTCCCCGTTACTGCTGGAGACGTATCCGATGAAACTGCGCCTGGCGCTGTCTGCGCTGCTGTCCCTGCCCATGCTTGCCCAGGCCGCACCGGCCGCTTCACCGCTGCTGGTCATCCACGGCGGCGCCGGCGTCGAGCGCAAGGACCTGTCGCCGGCCGAGGAAAAGGCCGCACGTGACGCGCTGCGGGCGGCACTGCTGAAGGGCCATGCGGAACTGGCGGCGGGGCGCCCCGCGCTGGCCGCAGTCACCGCCGCGATCACCGTGCTGGAGGACGATCCCACCTTCAACGCCGGCAAGGGCGCAGTGTTCACCCACGACGGCCGCAACGAGCTGGATGCGGCGGTCATGGATGGCGCGAACCAGGCGGCGGGCGCGGTGGCGGGCGTGCAGCGAGTGCGCAACCCGATCCTGCTGGCGCAGACCGTGATGCAGAAATCGCGCCACGTGATGATGGTCGGGCAGGGCGCCGAAACCTTCGCAGCCGAGCAGGGCATTCCTCTGGTCGATCCCTCCTACTTCCGTACAGAGAAGCGCTGGCAGCAGCTGCAGCGCGCGCTGAAGGAAGAGGCCAGCGGCCAGGCGCATGCCGACCTGGAGACTGCAAAGCACTTCGGTACCGTTGGTGCGGTCGCATTGGACGCGCAGGGGCATCTGGCCGCCGGCACCTCCACCGGGGGCATGACCAACAAGCGTTACGGCCGGGTCGGTGACTCGCCGATCATCGGTGCCGGCACCTGGGCCGACGCACGCTGCGCGGTGTCCGGCACCGGGTGGGGCGAGTACTACATCCGCACTGCGGCCGCGCACGAGATCTGCGCGCGCATGCGCTACCAGGGGCAGAGCCCGGAGCAGGCCGGCAAGGGCGTGATCAACGAGACGATTCCGCAGATGGGCGGCGACGGCGGTGCGATCGTGCTCGGCGCAGACGGAAAAATGGCCACGCCGTTCAACACCCAGGGCATGTATCGGGGCTGGATCGGCGGCGACGGCGTCCCTCATGTCGCAATTTTCGCCAACGAGACCCTGCCGGTCCCAGGGCAATAACCTTGCGTATCAATGGGTTTGCGACAGCGTGTGAAAAAAATGGAAAAAAGCGTTGACAGCCCCCCGTCCCATCAGCAGAATAAGCGGCTCACCACCACACACCGCAACGCTTCGGCGGCAACGGAATGGGGTGGTAAGGAGGGATACCCAAGCGGCCAACGGGGGCAGACTGTAAATCTGCTGGCTTACGCCTTCGGTGGTTCGAATCCACCTCCCTCCACCAGTTTCACGTTGTGACATTCCCGGCGCGGGAGTAGTTCAATGGTAGAACCTCAGCCTTCCAAGCTGATGGTGCGGGTTCGATTCCCGTCTCCCGCTCCATTGAATGAACTTTGAATATTATCGAGTTCATGTCATAATGCAAAACTCGGCTCACGTAGCTCAGTCGGTAGAGCACTTCCTTGGTAAGGAAGAGGTCGAAGGTTCGATTCCTTTCGTGAGCACCATCTTAAGCATCACCTCTCAGACGAATTCGAGATAAGCAGCCATGGCNAAGGGTAAGTTCGAGCGCACCAAGCCGCACGTCAACGTCGGCACCATCGGTCACGTCGACCACGGCAAGACCACGCTGACCGCCGCACTGACCAAGATCGGTGCCGAGCGCTTCGGTGGCGAGTTCAAGGANTACTCCTCGATCGACGCCGCTCCGGAAGAAAAGGCTCGTGGTATCACGATCTCGACCGCGCACGTCGAATACGAATCCCCGGTCCGTCACTACGCCCACGTCGATTGCCCGGGCCATGCTGACTACGTCAAGAACATGATCACCGGTGCCGCCCAGATGGACGGCGCGATCCTGGTGTGCTCGGCCGCTGACGGCCCGATGCCGCAGACCCGCGAGCACATCCTGCTGTCGCGTCAGGTCGGCGTGCCGTACATCGTCGTGTTCCTGAACAAGGCCGACATGGTGGACGACGCCGAGCT